>NZ_CP151076.1:1200000-1800000 GCF_038096165.1 Pseudomonas sp. G.S.17 | reverse complement strand
CGACCTTATCTTCATGAACCCCGCCGAGCAGGATCACTGCGCGGCCGAGCTTGTTCTTCAACTGATCGACAAGCGCCAGCAGCGCCTTGCCATCCTGACCGTCCAGGCGCACGGCCAGTACTTTCACACCTTTGACATCCAGTGCGGCAGACGACAGATCGTCACCCGCAGCGCTGGCCGCCTTGGCCTGCAATTGTTCCAGCTGTTTTTCCAGCAGACGATTGCGCTCGAGCACAGCCGCGAGCTTGTCCAGCAGGTTGTCACGATTGCCCTTGATCAGGGTCGCAGCTTCCTTGAGTTGATCTTCGGCCGAATTAAGGTAGGCCAGGGCCGCAGCGCCGGTCACCGCTTCGATACGCCGTATGCCGGCAGCAACGCCGCCTTCGCTGATGATCTTGAATACAGCAATGTCGCCGGTGCGGTCGGCGTGAATGCCACCGCACAGCTCGACGGAGAAATCGCCGCCCATGCTCAGGACCCGCACGCTATCGCCGTACTTCTCGCCAAACAGCGCCATGGCGCCTTTCTGCCTGGCGGTCTCGATATCGGTTTCAATCGTCTCGACAGCGGTGTTCTTGCGCACCTGCTCGTTGACGATTTCTTCCAGGGCTTTCAATTGCTCCGGCTTGATTGCTTCAAAGTGACTGAAGTCGAAACGCAGACGCTGACTGTTGACCAGGGAACCCTTCTGGGTCACATGCTCGCCCAGCACCTGACGCAATGCGGCGTGCAGCAAGTGCGTCGCCGAGTGGTTCAGCGAAGTGGCATGACGAACGTCGGCCTCCACTTCGGCATTCACTGCAACGCCAACCTTCAGGCTGCCAGCCGCCACGACGCCGTGATGCAGGAACGCACCACCGGTCTTGGTGGTGTCACGCACATCGAAACGCACGTCGCCCGCCTGAATGAAACCGCAATCGCCGATCTGACCGCCGGACTCGGCATAGAAAGGCGTGGTATCGAGGATCACAACGCCCTCTTCACCTTCGCCCAACTGTTCAACCGCCTTGCCGTCCTTATAAAGAGCAACAACGTTGGCATCACTGCGGGTGGCTTTGTAGCCGATGAAGTTGGTCGCCACGTCAACCTTGACCAGGCTGTTGTAGTCCATGCCGAACGAACTGGCCGAACGGGCGCGCACGCGCTGGGCATCCATCTCGCGCTCGAAGCCTTCCTCGTCGAGGGTCAGGTTGCGTTCGCGAGCGATGTCGCCGGTCAGGTCCATCGGAAAACCGTAGGTGTCGTAGAGCTTGAACACCACGTCACCGGGAACCACTGTGCCTTTCAGCTCAGTCAGATCCTGTTCGAGGATTTTCAGGCCCTGCTCAAGGGTCTTGGCGAATTGCTCTTCTTCCGCCTTGAGCACACGTTCAATGTGCGCTTGCTGCTGGGTCAGTTCCGGGAAGGCAGTGCCCATCTCGGCAACCAGCGCGGCAACGATCTGATAGAAGAAGCTGCCCTTGGCGCCAAGCTTGTTGCCGTGACGGCAGGCGCGACGAATGATGCGACGCAGCACGTAGCCGCGACCTTCGCTGGACGGCAGCACGCCATCGGCGATCAGGAAACTGCAGGAACGAATGTGGTCAGCCACGACTTTCAGCGAAGCCTGGTTGTCATTGGTGCAGCCGATGGCCTTGGCCGCAGCGCTCAGCAGGCTCTGGAACAGGTCGATCTCGTAGTTCGAGTTCACGTGCTGCAAAACGGCGCTGACTCGTTCCAGGCCCATGCCGGTATCCACCGACGGCGCTGGCAACGGGTGCAACACGCCATCGGCGGTGCGGTTGAACTGCATGAACACGTTGTTCCAGATTTCGATGTAACGGTCGCCGTCTTCTTCCGGCGAGCCTGGTGGGCCGCCCCAGATGTCGGCGCCGTGGTCAAAGAAAATCTCGGTGCATGGGCCGCACGGGCCGGTATCGCCCATGGTCCAGAAGTTGTCCGAAGCGTATGGCGCGCCTTTGTTGTCGCCGATACGGACCATGCGCTCGGCAGGCACGCCGATTTCCTTGGTCCAGATATCGTAGGCTTCATCATCGGTGGCATAGACCGTGACCCAGAGTTTTTCCTTGGGCAGGTTCAGCCATTTGTCCGAGGTCAGGAACGTCCAGGCGTAGGTGATCGCGTCACGCTTGAAATAATCGCCAAAACTGAAGTTGCCGAGCATTTCGAAAAAAGTGTGGTGACGCGCGGTATAACCGACGTTGTCCAGGTCATTGTGCTTACCACCGGCGCGCACGCACTTCTGGCTGCTTACTGCACGGGTATAGGCCCGTTTTTCCTGGCCCAGGAAGCAATCCTTGAACTGGTTCATACCCGCGTTAGTGAACAGCAGGGTTGGGTCATTGCCCGGGATCAAAGAGCTGGAGGCAACACGGGTGTGGCCCTGCTCTTCGAAGAAGCCCAGGAAGGCTTCACGGATTTCTGCGCTTTTCATAGGTTCTTCCACGGAGACTGCGGCCAGAGGCAAGTGCAAAACGTCAATTGACGTAGCGACGGCAAAGGGCCGCATTATATAGGCGTTGCGTCGTCGGTACAGCGTGTTTGTTCGATAGAAACAAGCTACTGGACTATCGGCACCTCAAGTACGAGCAAACTCGGCGAACGTGGCGATGACTTGTTCGATCTGGCTACGGGAAACATTCAGGTGCGTGACCATACGCAGGCGCGGTGCGGCGCTCAGCCGGATGCCATGCTCGGCGCAGAACGTCTTCAGCGACTCGGACCGATTATCAATCTGCACATAAACCATATTGGTCTGCACCGGCTCCACCTGATAACCAAGATCAGCCAGGCCCTGGGCCAGCAACTCGGCATTGGCATGGTCATCCGCCAGACGCTCGACCTGATTATCCAGCGCATACATCCCCGCCGCCGCGAGCATTCCGGCCTGACGCATGCCGCCACCGACCATCTTGCGCAGGCGGCGCGCCTTGCCGATCAATTCCCGCGAGCCGCACAGCACCGAGCCGACGGGCGCGCCGAGGCCTTTGGACAGACACACTGAAACCGAATCGAAATGCTGGGTGATTTCCTGCGCACCTACGCCCAGCTTGACGGCTGCATTGTAAAGACGCGCGCCATCGAGATGCAGCGCAAGTCCTTGTTCCTGCGCCAGCTTGCGCGCGGCTGCCAGATAAGCCAGCGACAACACCTTGCCTTGCATGGTGTTTTCCAATGCCAGCAAACGCGTGCGGGCGAAGTGAAAATCATCCGGTTTGATGGTCGCCAGCACTTGGCCCAGATCCAGCGAGCCATCGGCCTGTACCTCAAGCGGCTGAGGCTGAATGGAACCCAGCACCGCTGCACCGCCGCCTTCGTACTTATAGGTGTGAGCTTGCTGGCCCACGATGTATTCATCGCCGCGCTCGCAATGCGCCATCAATCCCAGCAGATTGCTCATGGTGCCGGAGGGCACAAACAGCGCTGCGGCAAAGCCCAGCTCTTCGGCAAGCCGCGCTTCCAGCGTGTTGACGCTCGGATCTTCGCCATACACATCGTCACCCAACGGTGCTTGCGCCATGGCGGCCAGCATGCCGGTGGTTGGCTGAGTAACTGTGTCGCTGCGCAGATCGATGACCGTCACGTAAAGCTCCTTGGGAACGAATTCGGGGTTTGAAACAAGGTATTACTAAGGCCATCGAGCGAGATAATCAAGGCGGCGCAGGGCCAATGTATCAATTCGTTATAAGAAAAACGCAGGACTACCCGACTAAAGCGTTTATGCACAATCCGCAGATCTGTGATAAAAACTCCCCGCCGACAAACTATTGCTGTCGGCAAAACGTTCTCAGGGCGGGGTGCGATTCCCCACCGGCGGTAATGACGCGCAATGCGTTTAGCCCGCGAGCGCTTGCACTGCCAAAGCGGTGCAAGGTCAGCAGACCCGGTTGGATTCCGGGGCCGACGGTCATAGTCCGGATGAAGAGAGAACGGGATTGGCAGCAAAGGACCGTCCGTACAGCAATGCCATGAACTCAATCGTTCTGGCGAAGTGTGTTCGTACCCCTTGAATCCCTTTCGATCCAAAGCGCCCTGTTTTTTTCACAAACAGGAGACAGAACACATGCAACCCACCGCAATCGACAGCAAAAGCAAAAACCATTCGAACGAACGTATCGCGTTTATCCAGGCCTGCTGGCACAAAGATATTGTCGATCAGAGCCGAATTGGCTTTGTCGCTGAAATGGCCACTCATGGCTACACCGAAGCCGACATCGATTTCTTCGAAGTCGGCGGTGCGTTTGAGATTCCCTTGCACGCCAAGTTGCTGGCCAATAGCGGTCGTTACGCGGGCATTGTCGCGGCGGGCCTGGTAGTGGATGGCGGCCTGTATCGTCATGAGTTCGTTGCTCAATCAGTCATCAGCGCCTTGATGCAAGTACAGTTGGAGACCCAGGTTCCCGTTTTCTCGGTGGTGCTGACACCGCACAACTTCCACGCTGGCGATGAGCACCAGAATTTCTTCTTCAATCATTTCGTCGTGAAAGGCAAGGAAGCAGCACAAACCTGCGCTGATACGCTGAACAAGCTGCGCGACCTGCGTCGCGCTCTGACCTTGCAGAAGGCAGCAGGCTAAACAGCGAAATTCTGTAGGCGAGGCTTGCTGTAGGACCGGCTTTAGCCGGGAGGGCAATTGAAGCCTTCGCGACTCGAGTCGCTCCTACGGCCGATTCGCGGGCAAGTCGGAACGCCGCCCGCTCGCTCCAACGGGAGTGGTGTTAGTCACGCGACGCAGAGATTGCTACGTTCAAACCAACCCATCAGCCGTCGTTGGCACGATCAATATCCCCGCACGCAGGCCGTTCTTGACCTTGGGATTGGGGAAAATGATGCGGGCGCCCTCCTCCTCGACGATCCAGCGTGAATCGGCCAGATCTTCGGCCAGCACGTAGCCTTTATCCAGTTCGGAAAAGTTTTCCACGTCGACCGGCAAATGCAGCCGGAACGCATCGCTGTGCTTGATGATTTCCCGCGCCACGCTGAACAGCTGCAAACCCTCCAGACTTTCTTCGTCCACGGTTTCGCTGCCATCGATGATCCGCACCAGCCTTGCGTGCAAAGGCCTGATATTGACCTGCTGGTTCTGACCGAATGGCCGGGCTTTGCCCAGTTCCAGCGTGAAAGACTCGGCACCCAGCTTGTCGTAGGTATACGAGCTGAACACGATGGACGGCTTGTTCTGCAACAGCACCGCTTCCATGCCCGCTGCGCGCAGCCGCGCCAGTTCACGACGGGAATGCTGGCGACCTTCTTTCCACGGGTACAACGCGAATTGCTCGATCTTCGAGCCACGAATCGCGGTGTGCAGGTCGTAATGCAGGCGATAGCGGTCCGGCAGGCTGAAAAAGGTATCGGCCAAACGCTCCAGCTCACAGGCACGCAGCGCTTCCGGCCCACCACTGAGTTCGTGACGGCCGTTGAACAACCGGTTGACGTCCTGTTCGACGTAACGCTCGCCGCGACGAATCGCTTCGGGATTGCCAAACAGAAAAAGAATTCGTGCGCGCGGCTTGAGCTCATTGCGCGCAATGCTGTGGATCAGTTCGTCCAGCAGCTCGATGGGCGCGGTTTCATTGCCGTGGATACCGGCGGATAACAACAGGTCAGTGCCGTTATCCAGATCCTGCGGCGGACGAACTTCCAGCGCCCCTTCGCTCAGCCAGCGCAAGCGCACGCCGCCGACAGTCGTTTGAGTCTTTTCCGCTGGTTCACGTCCAGCCAGGGTCAGTTCAAGCAGTTTGCCGAGGGCGAGCATTGGCGGTGTTCCTTAGTGATCGTGATTGCAGTCCGGACCGTGGACGTGTTCTTCGTCGTCGCCAACCTCAGCCGGCTCCATTTCCAGTTGCAGGCTGACCAGATTGGTGGCCAATGGACGCAGCAACAGGTTGGCGTATTCGGCATCGCCTTCCTCGACGTCAACGCCGATCAGCAACTGGCCGCGGCCATCGTGCTGGATCCACAATTCCTTGCCCTGCCACATGACAGCGACGCGGGTGCAGGAAGTTTCCAGCTGGGTGCCATCGGTGTCTTCAAGGATCAACTGCAGGGTGTCGCTCATAATCGAAATCTCTTATAGAGAGGAAAAAACCGGCGCCCGATGCCTTGCATCAGACGCGCCTCGGGATCAAACACGTTGGAAAGGATAGACCGAGCCCAGTTTAAGGATCTGGGTCAATTCATCCAGTGCCGCGCGGCATTCAAGCAACAGTTGCGGATCAGCCAGATCGGTTTCGCGCATGCGATCGCGATAATGCTTATCGACCCACTCCGTCAGCGTGGCGTACAACGGCGCCGTCATGATAACCCCTGGATTGACCGCCGCCAGCTCGGTTTCGTTAAGCGCGACGCGCAAACGCAGGCATGCCGGGCCGCCGCCGTTCTGCATACTTTGCTTGAGATCGAAGACTTTCACCTCTGCCACCGGGTTCGCACCGGCGATCAGGCCTTGCAGATAACGCCAGACACGCTCGTTGCCGCGACACTCTTCCGGCACGATCAGCAGCATCGAGCCGTCGGCGCGGGAGAGAAGCTGGCTGTTAAATAGATAGGAGCGCACTGCATCCTCGACCGTCACTTCGGCGCGGGGCACGCAAATCGCGCGCAGCTGGCCACCGCACGCAGCGAGCTTTTCCTGCAACTCGGCGAGCATGCTCTCGGTGTGGATGAACGCATCCTCGTGATAGAACAGCACTTCGCCATTGCCGACTGCGATCACATCGTTATGGAACACACCCTGATCGATGACCGATGGATTCTGCTGGCCATAGACGACTCCGCTGTCGCTCAAACCATGCAGACGCGCCACGGCTTGCGAGGCTTCCAGCGTTTGTCGGGCCGGGTATTTCTGCGGTGCGGGATAACGGGTGTCGAACGCGCTGCGGCCGAACACAAAGAACTCGACCCCGGCTTCGCCATAATCGCGGCACAGACGGGTGTGGTTGGCCGCACCTTCGTCGCCAAATTGCGCAACCGCAGGCAGCGCTGCGTGATGGGCAAAGTGTTGCTGATTGGCGAACATCGCCCCAAGTACGCGGCTCGTCGTGGGGTGTTCGATGCTGCGGTGATATTTGCAGTTGAGGTTGGCGGCCGTGAAATGCACGCGGCCATCGGCCGTGTCGGCGCTCGGGCTGACCGTTGCGGCATTGGCGACCCACATGCTCGATGCGGAGCAGCTGGCAACCAGCAAGGGCATGGCCTGCTTCGCGGCCTGCTCGATCACTTGCGCATCGCTGCCGCTGAAACCCAGCTTGCGCAGGCCACCAACATCAGGGCGTTCCTGCGGGGCCAGTACACCTTGGGTAAAGCCCATCTCCATCAGCGCTTTCATTTTCGCCAGGCCCTGCAACGCCGCTTCACGCGGGTTCGAGGACTGCTGGCTGTTGCTCTGGGAGGCGACGTTGCCGTAGGACAGTCCACCGTAGTTGTGGGTCGGCCCGACAAGGCCGTCAAAATTGACTTCACAGGATTTCATCGGCACGGCTCCGTGGATCTTTTTTTATAGGCGTCAGGTCGGTACATCAGGAAAGCCGCACGCCCGGCGTCAGGGTTGCAGGCAAGGTCAGGCTGCTGCTTTCCAGCGAGGCCACCGGATAGGCGCAATAATCGGCCGCGTAATAGGCGCTGGCACGATGATTACCCGAGGCGCCGACGCCGCCAAACGGCGCGCTGCTCGCTGCGCCGGTCAATTGTTTGTTCCAGTTGACGATGCCAGCCCGGCTTTGCAGCCAGAACTGCTGGTAACGGGTTTCCGAATCGGACAATAAACCTGCGGCCAGACCGTATTGGGTGTCGTTGGCTTCGGCGATGGCCGCGTCGAAATCCGCGTAGCGGCTGACTTGCAGCAATGGCCCGAACAACTCCTCGTCAAGACGATCACTGACCTCGGTGACTTCAAGAATCCCCGGTGTCAGCAAGGCTGCCGAACTCTGCGGCTGAGTCATTTCCAGCAAGGCAACAGCGCCATTGGCCAGCAGTTGCTCCTGCGCGGCCAGCAATGCCTGGGCGGCGTGCAGGGAAATTACCGAACCCATGAACGGCGCGGGCTGTTGGTCGAAGGCGCCGACTTCAATCGTGCGCGTGACGTCAACCAGGCGCTCGATGAAGGCATCGCCCCACTTGCCTTGCGGCACCAGCAGGCGACGGGCGCAGGTGCAGCGCTGGCCGGCCGAAATGAATGCCGACTGGATAACGGTGTACACCGCCGCTTCGACATCGGCGACCTGATCTACCACCAGCGGGTTATTGCCACCCATTTCCAGGGCCAGAATCTTGTCCGGGCGCCCGGCAAATTGTTGATGCAGTGCGTTGCCGGTGCGGCTGGAGCCGGTGAAGAACAAACCGTCGATGCCGGAATTGGCTGCCAGCGCAATACCGGTTTCACGGCCGCCTTGTAGCAGATTCAGCACGCCCGCAGGCAAACCGGCTTCGATCCAGCATTTGACGGTCAACTCGGCGACTTTCGGGGTCAGCTCGCTGGGTTTGAACAGCACGCTGTTGCCCGCCAGCAAGGCCGGAACGATATGGCCGTTGGGCAGGTGCCCTGGGAAATTGTAAGGTCCGAATACGGCGACCACGCCGTGGGGTTTGTGGCGCAACACGGCAGTGGCGTCGCCCAACGGGCCGCTCTTCTCGCCGGTCCGCTCACGGTAGCTCTGCACGGAAATCGCGATCTTGTTGACCATGCTGGTCACTTCGGTCGCGGATTCCCAAAGCGGCTTGCCGGTTTCTTCGCCAATGCACTGGGCCAAGGCGTCGGCGTTGTTTTTCAGGCTGGCGGCGAACGCTTCCAGCACGCTGATGCGCTCGTCCAGCGAACGGCTGGCCCAGGCCGGAAAGGCCTGACGTGCTGCGCGCACCGCGACGTCCACCTGCGCGGCCGACGCACCTTGCCCGGACCACAACACCTGCTGCGTCACCGGATTGAGAGATTCGAATGCTTCGCCCTGCCCTGGCTGCCAGGCGCCAGCGATATACAGTGTGCTCATCAGATTGCCTCCCGGGCTGCGGACAACGGCACGGCGCGGACTTGATCCCCGGCACTGAGGCGCAGGCGCTTCGCCGTCATCGGGTCGACCACCAATGTGCCAGCAGCCAGACGCGCTGCAGCGGCGGTGATACGACAGCCTTCACGTTTGCGGTTGTGGATAAGAAATGGCGTCGCGTCATCACCCGGAGTGCCAATCGCCAGCACCAGCGCCTGACTGTCGTGCACGGCGCGGATTTTCGCGGTCTCGCACTCAATGGCCGGACCGGCATCGAAGATATCGACGTAACCCTGATAGCTGAAGCCTTCGCTCTTGAGCATGGCCAGCGCCGGTTCGGTATCGGCGTGTACGCGGCCAATAATGTTGCGCGCGTCTTCAGAGAGGAAGCAGGTGTACAGCGGGAACTTGGGCATCAGTTCGGCGATGAACGCCTTGTTGCCCACGCCGGTCAGGTAATCGGCCTGGCTGAATTCCATCTTGAAGAAGTGCCGACCCAGACTCTCCCAGAAAGGCGAGTGACCTTCTTCGTCAGACATGCCCCGCATCTCGGCAATGATCTTCTTGCCAAACAGCTGCGGGAATTCGGCGATGAACAGCATGCGGGCCTTGGCCAGCAAGCGGCCATTGAGGCCGGTACGCGAATCAGCGCGCAAAAACAGCGAACAGAGTTCGGAGTTGCCGGTGAGGTCATTGGCCAGGAACAAGGTCGGGATTTCCCGATAAATATTCAGTTCCTGGGAAGCGCTGACCGTCAGGCCGACCCGATAGTTGTACCAGGGCTCACGCAGGCCGACCGCACCGGCAATCGCCGAAATGCCCACGACCCGCCCGTCGTCGTCTTCGAGCACGAACAGGTAATCGGCATCACCGCGTTCGGCTTCGCCACGGAAGGTTTTTTCCGCCCAGCCGACCCGATGCGCCAGGCGTTCTTCATTGGCGGGCAAGGTCGTCAGGCCGGCGCCTGTGCTGCGCGCCAACTCGATCAGCGCCGGCAGGTCACTGCTGCTTACGGGACGAACGATCATGCTATCTCCTCAGCGCGGATTCCCCGAAGGAGCCCGCGAAACTCGCTAAACCTGCAATCCAGAATCAATCGGCTGTCTCAGACCGCCACGATGCGCACGCTGGCGCCTTCACCGACGCCCAGGGCTTCGGCGGCTTCCAGACTCAACAACACCGGTTTTCCGGGCGCCCAGTCCAGTTCCAGCAAGACGGCGCGGTAATCCTGCAACAGGCCGTTTGCCACCAGATACAGCCGGCCGCCAGTGCCCGCGTCAGTGGACTTGTTCTGATCGACCTTGACTGGAACCAGTCGGCTCTGGGCAATGGAGCGAATCCCCGAGACTCGTGCATGCAGGGTGGGCCCGCCGTCGAAGATATCGATGTAATGATCGGTCTCGAAGCCTTCACGCATCAGGATGTCGAAGGTGATTTGCGCCCGTGGATGCACCTGACCCATGGCTTCCTGGGCGGCGTCCGGCAACAGCGGCACGTAGATCGGATAATGCGGCATCAGCTCGGCGAGGAAGGTCCGGCTTTTCAGGCCACAAAGACGCTCGGCGGCGGCGTAGTTCAGGTCGAAAAAGTTACGGCCGATGGCGTCCCAGAAAGGCGAGTCACCGTTTTCATCGCTGTAGCCGACGATCTCGGTCACCACCGAATCGGCAAAACGCTCCGGATGGCTGGCGACGAACAACAGCCGGCCACGGGAATTAAGCTCCGACCATGCGCTGCCCACCAGTTCCGGAACCACGTAGAAGCTGGTCAGCAAGCTGTTGCCGGTAAGGTCATGGCATTGGGAAAGCACGTGAATCTTGTTGTGGATCTTCAGTTCGCGGGAAGCGTGAACGAAGGTCTCGTTGCGAAAGCTGTAGAAGGGTTCGGAATAGCCCGCCGAGGCGACAATGCCCGAGCAGCCGACCAGACGCCCGGTTTCGCTGTCTTCGAGGACGAAGAAGTAACTTTCTTCACCGTTGAAACTGACTTCGGCGGAGAACGACGCTTCTGAAGCGCTGATCTTGTCGCTGAGACGGCCAGCATCGTCGGGCAGGGACGTGACACCGATCGGGCTGTCGGCGGCGAGGCGTTGAACCTCCGCCAGATCAGCCATTTGCGCGGGGCGCATCACGAGCATGGTGCCACTCCTTACCAGAAAAAACGGCCGGACACTTCCGGCACAGAAAAAAAGCGCCCTGTGAATTGCAGTCCACACGGCACCAGAAAAATGCCCGACGCCCGCTCAAGGGGCGAACGTCGGGGAGTGTTGCGCTACTGCAGCCGTTATCAGGCTTGCGTCAGTTTGGCGACGGCACGCTCGAAGCGGTCCAGCCCTTCGTCGATGTCGGCATCTTCAATCACCAGGCTTGGCGCGAAACGCATCACATCGGGACCGGCCTGCAGCACCATGACGCCTTCATGCTCGGCGGCATTGAAGAAATCCTTGGCCTTGCCCTTCCACGCGTCGGTCAATACGCAACCGATCAGCAGACCCAGGCCGCGCACTTGGCTGAACACGCCGTATTTCTCGCCGATCTGCTCAAGACGCGCCTTGAATTTCTCGTGCCTGGCTTTGACGCCGTCGCGTACTTCCTGAGTATGGACAACGTCCATTACCGCATTGCCGACCGCGCAGGCCAGCGGGTTGCCACCATAAGTCGTGCCGTGGACGCCGACCGAGAGGTGCTTGGCGAGTTTTTCCGTGGTCAGCATGGCCGCCATCGGGAAACCGCCGCCGAGGCTCTTGGCGCTGGAAAGAATGTCCGGGATCACGCCGTAATGCATGTAGGCGAACAGATGGCCGCTACGGCCCATGCCGCTCTGCACTTCGTCGAAAACCAGCAGCGCATTGTGCTCGTCGCACAGCTGACGGGCGCCTTGCAGGAATTCCAGGTCAGCCGGCATCACGCCGCCTTCACCCTGGATCGGCTCCAGAACCACTGCGCAGGTTTTGTCGGTAACGGCAGCTTTCAATGCATCCAGGTCGTTGTACGGGATATGGCTGATGCCAGTGATCTTTGGACCAAAACCGTCGGAATACTTGGGCTGACCACCGACACTGACCGTGAACAGCGTACGACCGTGGAAGCTGTTGAGGGCGGCAACGATTTCGTACTTTTCCGGGCCATACAAATCGTGGGAAACCCGACGCGCCAGCTTGAAGGCGGCTTCGTTGGCTTCGGCACCGGAGTTACAGAAGAACACGCGCTCGGCGAAGGTGGCGTCTACCAGCTTCTTCGCCAGGCGCAGCGCCGGCTCGTTGGTGAAGACGTTGGAAACGTGCCAAAGCTGATTGCCCTGCTCGGTCAAGGCACCGACCAGCGCCGGATGGCAGTGGCCCAATACGTTGACGGCGATCCCGCCGGAGAAATCGACCAGCTCACGGCCCGATTGGTCCCAGACGCGGGAACCCGCGCCGCGCACGGGAATAAAGCCGGCTGGAGCGTAATTGGGGACCATTACCTGGTCAAAGTCGGCGCGGTTCACCGCAGCTTGCTCAACGGACATCGGAGTCTCCTGAAGAGGAACGCCTGCCTGAAACTGGCGAGCGATGGGGGGATTGTAAGGACTGATTTCCATTCGGCCTTGTCGCCAGGCGACAACTTGTTACAGCACAAAACCGAGAATTTCGGTGGCTTTCGGCAATGCGACATATAGGTTCGCAAAGGCGCAGTTTAAACGTTGACCCAATGGAATTGCAGATACAGATGCTTTGATTTCTACGGGGATCTGTTGGAGCGTGGCTTGCCCGCGAACCAATCGCCGCGGTGGTCAGGAAGAACGCATCATCGTTCTTCGCGGGCAAGCCTCGCTCCAACAAGCTTACGCCTTACCCGCGCTCGGCAGGCACCGAGGACAATTCGAACGGGCTGCTGCTGCGGCGCTGGTTGCGGTCTTCCCGGGGCGTGGCGCCGAAGAAGTTGCGATACGCGCTGGAGAAATGCGGACCGGAGGAGAAACCGCAGGACAGGCCGATCTGGATGATCGACTTGCTGGTCTGCATCAGCATCTGTCGAGCCTTGTTGAGGCGCAGCTCCAGGTAGTACTGGCTCGGAACCCGATTCAGATACTGCTTGAAAATGCGCTCCAGCTGGCGGCGGGAGACGCATACGTGCTGGGCGATTTCATCTGTGGTCAGCGGCTCTTCGATATTGGCTTCCATCAGCAGCACAGCCTGGGTCAGCTTGGGGTGGCTGGAACCCAGACGATTCTGCAACGGGATGCGCTGGCGCTCGCCGCCTTCACGAATCCGCTCGACGACCAGTTCTTCGGAAACCGCACCGGCCAGCTCCGCACCATGATCACGAGCCAATACCGCCAGCAGCAGATCAAGCACCGACATGCCGCCGCAAGCTGTCAGGCGATCTCGATCCCAGTCGAACAAGTGGCTGGTGGCGATGACTTTAGGAAACCGCTCGCTGAAATCATCCTGCCAGCGCCAGTGCACGGCAGCGCGATATCCATCCAGCAAACCCAATTGCGCCAGCGGATAAACCCCCGCCGACAAGCCGCCGATGACACAACCGGAACGCACCAGTTGCTTGACCGCACTGCTCAGTGCCTGGGGCATCGGCGCCGGCGGCTCGTCTGCCAGCAGAAACAGCTTTTGCAGTCCGTCGAGGCGACCGACCCAGGGTTCGCCGGGCAATTGCCAGGCGCCTTCGGTCGGCGCTTCCGCTTGCAGGAAGGTCAACTCATAGAGCACTTCGGGATGGACGCGCTGCGCCACACGCAAGGCTTCCTCGGCCAGCGCCAGAGTCAAGGCTTTGGTGCTGGGCCAGATGAGAAAACCGATTCGATGGGCAGTCATGGCGTGCAGTCCGGAACGTATCGCTGTTGAACAAACTGAGTGAACAGCCTGCAAGGTTAGAGCACGGAAAACGGCTCACTTTGAATCTTGAACGGTCAGTCTGGCGCGCAGCATGACCGGTTCTGTTGTTAAAGGCATCGAGAAAACGACGCCATTCGTTACTTGAGGCTACCGGACAGAAATTGCTGCAGGCGCTCGGATTGCGGATTGACCAGCACTTCCCGTGGATCGCCGCACTCCTCGACCATGCCTTTGTGCAGGAAGATCAGTTGATTGGAAACTTCCCGGGCAAAGCCCATTTCGTGCGTCACCACCACCATCGTCCGGCCTTCCAGCGCCAGGGCCTGCATGACCTTGAGCACATCGCCAACCAGCTCTGGATCGAGGGCTGAAGTGGGCTCATCGAAGAGCATGACTTCCGGCTCCATCGCCAGCGCCCGGGCGATCGCCACCCGCTGCTGTTCGCCGCCGGACATATGCCCCGGATAAGCGTGCTTGCGATGCGCGACGCCGACCTTGGCCAGATAATGCTCGGCTTTTTCCAGTGCTTCTTTCTTCGAAAGGCCCAGCACATGGATCGGCGCTTCAATGATGTTTTCCATCGCGGTCATGTGCGACCACAGATTGAAATGCTGAAACACCATGGATAACCGCGAGCGCATGCGTTGCAGCTGTTTCGGGTCCGCGGCCTTGAGGCTGCCGTCTTTGTTGGCGACCAGCTTCAGCTCTTCGTTGTTGAGCAGGATTTTGCCGGCGTGGGGCTGCTCCAGCAGGTTGATGCAGCGCAAGAAGGTGCTTTTGCCAGAACCACTGGAGCCGATGATGCTGATCACATCCCCGGCCTTGGCGGTCAGGGATACACCCTTGAGCACCTCGTGGCTGCCATAGCGTTTGTGCAGATCCTGGACTTCCAGTTTGTTCATGCTTTCGGTTCTCACAAAACAGTCAGTCGTTGAGCAGACGGCCATGACGGCGCGCCGTGCGCCCCGCCACTTTGGCCAGCCAGAAACCCGGTTGTGCGTAACGCAGCCGCTCGATGGCGAACAACACGCCAGCAGTATTGGTGCAGACGGTGCTGACCTGGTCGGACAGCGGATCGATGACTTCGAACAGAGGATCACCGACGTCAACCCAGTCACCGGCCGAACGCAGGAACGTCACCACGCCGGGATGCGGCGCAAACAACAATTCGGTGCCTTCGAACGGCATGCCTTCGCAGGCTTCATGGGCCGGTTGTGGCCAGTCGCCGCTGATAAAGCCTTGCTCGGCGAGAAACGCGAGGATGCCTGCGGCATGGGCCTCGGCTTGCGGCTTGCCAGTATCCGCCTGACCGCCCAATTCGATGGTGGTCGCCAGACACGCCAGGGGAATCTGCGCGTCCGGAAAAATCCGCGACAGACGCAACCAAGGCAACGAGCAGGCCTCATCGAACGAACTGCCGCCTGAATCTTCGGCCAGCAACGCCACCCGAACGTCCAGATGCGCCGTCAGCGAACGCCATTGCGGCCAATGCTGCGGCAAGGCATAGAGGTGAAGCGCGGCGTCAGCGTCGCAATGCAGATCGAGCACCACATCGGCGGTGCAGGCATGACTGAGCAACAAGCGCTGCAAACCGTGCAATTCGCTCTGCGCCGCAGGCAGGTTTTCCAGCGCAGTGGCCATGGCCTGGCGGATCAACTGCACATTGCTGTGCGGGTCGTCGCCCAACTGGCCTTCAAGCAACTCGGCCACCGGCTCGCTCAATTCGGCGAAGTCACGGTTGAAATTCTTGCCGCTGCCGAATTCGAAACGTCCTTGATGGGCGCCTTGCAGCAGTTGCCCGAGGCCGATTGGATTGGCCACCGGCACAAGCTCAATGACACCCTTCAGCGCGCCCTGCTCTTCCAGTTCCAGCAGACGCTTTTTCAGCTCCCAGGCGCTGCGCATACCCGGCAGTTCGTCGGCGTGCAGACTGGCCTGAATGTAGGCCTTGCGCTCGCCGCTGCCAAAACGAAACACGCTCAGCTGGCGTTCGGTGCCGAGAGTGCTCCACGGCAATACATGATCGGTTCTTTGCATGTCAGGCCTTCCGGGGCGCGAGGTAGCCCAGCCAGCGGCGTTCAGCCAGCTTGAACAGTCGCACCAGAATGAATGTCAGGCACAGGTAGAACACGCCTGCGGTAATGAACGCCTCGAAAGGCAAATAATACTGGGCGTTGACCGAGCGGGCCGCGCCGGTAATGTCGAGCAGCGTGACAATGGACGCCAGACTGGTGGTCTGCAGCATCATGATCACTTCATTGCTGTATTGCGGCAGCGCACGACGCAGGGCCGAGGGCAGCAGAATTCGTCGATACAGCTTGGCCTTGGACATGCCCATGGCGCGAGCGGCTTCGATTTCACCGGCGGGCGTGGCTTTCAGGCTGCCGGCAATGATCTCGGCGGTATAGGCGCTGGTATTGACCGCGAAGGCCAGGCACGCGCAGAAGGTCGCGCTGGATAGCAGCGGCCAGAGAAAGCTCTCCCGCACCACCGCAAATTGCGCCAGTCCGTAATAGATGAGAAACAGCTGCACGAGCATCGGTGTGCCGCGAATCACGTAGGTGAACAGCCATGCCGGCATGTTGACCCAGCGGTTTTTCGAGACGCGCATCAAACCCAGCGGCAAGGCAGTCAGCAGGCCGAAAAACAGGGAAATCGCCAGCAATTTCAGGGTGATCAGCATGCCGCTGAAATACATCGGCAGGCTATCCCAGACCACGGTGTAGTCGAAGCTCATAGGTCAGCCGCCCTTACGCCTACCGAGTAGCGTTTTTCGATGAAGCGCAGAATCAGCAGCGAAACACTGGTGATCACCAGATACATCGCGGCCACGGCGAGGAAAAAGGTAAACGGCTCGCGGGTCGCGTCGGCCGCCTGTTTGGCCTTGAACATCATGTCCTGCAAGCCGACCACGGAAATCAGCGCGGTGGCCTTGGTCAGCACCAGCCAGTTATTGGTGAAGCCCGGAATCGCCAGGCGAATCATCTGCGGCACCAATATTCGGAAAAATACGTTGAAGCGGCTCATCCCGTACGCCATGCCGGCTTCGGACTGACCTTTGGGAATCGCCATGAAGGCACCGCGAAAGGTTTCCGAGAGGTAGGCGCCGAAGATGAAACCCAGCGTGCCGATCCCCGCAGCCAATGGGCTGAGCTCGATGTAGTCGTCATAGCCGACCATCGGCGCGACGGCGTTGAGCACACTTTGACCGCCGTAGAAAATCAGCAGAATCAGCACCAGATCGGGAATCCCGCGGATTACCGTGGAGTACAGATCACCCAACACTGCAAGTTGTCGCACCGGCGACAGACGCAGCGCCACGCCAATCAAGCCGAGAACAATGGCCAGCGCCATCGACGACAAGGCCAGTTGCAGCGTCAGCCATGCACCTTCGAGGATGACAGCCCCGTAGCCTTTCAACATGATGTGCGGTCCTCACGGATGGGTATGAAAATGGCGCAAGAACGACCGTTGCTTGCGCCATTTCAAGGGGTAGCTTCGGACGAATTACTTGCCGTAAACGTCGAAATCGAAGTACTTGTCCTGGATTTTCTTGTACTCGCCATTGGCGCGAATTGCAGTGATGGCAGCGTTGATCTTGTCCAGATTGGCCTTGTCGCCTTTACGCACGGCAATACCGATACCGTCGCCAAAGTACGCAGCGTCAGTGAACGCCGGGCCAACGAAAGCGTAGCCCTTGCCTGCGTCGGTTTTCAGGAAGCCGTCTTGCAGCAGGGTTGCGTCAGCTACGGTGCCATCAAGACGACCGGCCTGGATGTCCAGGTAGATTTCGTTCTGCGAAGCGTAGGATTTGATCTCGGCGCCCAGCGGCTCGAGTTTTTCCTTGGCGAAACGGTCATGGATCGAACCGCGCTGCACGCCGATTTTCTTGCCCTTGAGTTCAGCAAGGCTGTCGCTGATCGTGGTGCCGTCCTTCATCACCAGGCGCGCCTGAGTGCTGTAGTAGCGACCGGTGAAATCCACGGACTTCTTGCGGTCTTCAGTGATGGACATTGAAGACAGGATCGCGTCGATCTTGCGCACTTTGAGCGCTGGGATCAGGCCGTCGAATTCCTGCTCGACCCAAGTACACTTGACCTTCATCTCGGCACACAGGGCGTTGCCGATGTCGTAGTCGAAACCAACGATGCTGCCATCCGGAGCCTTGGAGGCAAAGGGAGGGTAAGCAGCTTCAATGCCGATTTTCAGCGGTTTTTCGTCAGCAAACGTTGGCTGCGCCAGCACAGACAGCGCCAGTGCACCAAGAAGCATGAGCTTTTTCATTCTTAGGACTCCGTCGGTAAACACGACAAATGGCAGAGTGAGCTAGAGCCCAAAATGCGGAGAGATGATTGAAGACTATGACGCCTGCCAGGCGAGGCCGGAATCCGGCCCGCAAACCTTGGGCGAGTGATCGGCATTTTAACGACACGCTCGAAGTCGATATTTCTTCAATGCGACAACTAGTTACAGAAGCACCGAAAAAACAGACCGGGCTCATTGACAGCTATTGCAGATTATGCAATGCGAAAAGAAGACTAACCGATCTATGCAGCAAAATACGCGCCCATTATTGGCAAAGCCTTGTAATACGGCAAGCGCAGCGTTGATCGGGTTTATTTTATGGACGATAACGCACCCATTTCCTACAAAAAATGAGGTGCATCGCCCCACAAATGGGCGTCGGGTTACATCCAGCGGTTCGTGGGTAACATGTGGATATATATCTGGTGGTGGGAGCGCGAGGCTCGCCTGAGAAGAACTCTAATGCGTAAGTCTGGCCCACCGAGGCGTCTGATTCGCGGGCAAGCCTCCAACAGGCGGTGGCCAGCGCGGCTTTTGATGTTCGCTTTTGCGTGCGGCGGTCGGGCCGGACGTTAGCGCACATGGTTTCGTCCTTTGCCGAAACAAAAGGACTCGACCGTCAGGGCGAAACCTCAATAAGCCGCACCGCAAATGCTGTTGGCGCAACCCGATTCGAAGCGCGGCACCAGAATAAGTAGTGTCTGATCAATGCGCACTGGCAACACACAAGGCGACAACTTGTTGGCGAAACAGTATCTCAGGCGCTGAATCTATGCCGCATGCACCGGCCCTTCGCGAGCAAGCTCGCTCCCACGGGGATCGTGCAGTGCAATAACCGGGCACACAAAAAAAACCCGCCAGGCTTTCGCCGGGCGGGGTTTTTGGGCTGCCTTTATCAGGCGGCGGTCATGGTCTTGTGCGTTTCGATCAAGTGCTGCACAACACTCGGATCAGCCAGGGTAGAGATATCACCCAAGGTATCGTATTCGCCGGTGGCAATCTTGCGCAGGATGCGGCGCATGATTTTCCCGGAGCGGGTTTTCGGCAGACCCGGCGCCCACTGAATGACATCCGGTGAAGCAATCGGACCGATTTCCTTGCGCACCCAGTTACGCAACTCAAGACGCAGCGCTTCATCCGGAACTTCGCCGCCATTGAGCGTGACGTAAACGTAGATGCCCTGCCCTTTCAAATCGTGAGGCACGCCGACCACGGCAGCTTCGGCAACTTTCGGGTGGGCAACCATCGCGCTTTCGATTTCAGCGGTACCCATGCGGTGGCCGGACACGTTGAGCACGTCGTCCACGCGACCGGTGATCCAGTAGTAGCCGTCTTCGTCACGACGCGCACCGTCACCGGTGAAATACATGCCACGGAAAGTCTTGAAGTAGGTGTCGACGAAACGGTCGTGATCGCCGTACAGCGTGCGCGACTGGCCTGGCCAGGAATCGAGGATGACCAGATTGCCTTCGGCCGCGCCTTCGATCAGGTTACCCAGGTTATCCACCAGGGCCGGAATCACTCCGAAGAACGGACGCGTCGCCGAGCCCGGCTTCAGGGCAGTAGCGCCTGGCAGCGGACTGATCAGGATGCCGCCGGTTTCGGTCTGCCACCAGGTATCGACAATCGGGCAGTTCTTCTTGCCGACGGTGTTGTAGTACCAGTTCCACGCTTCCGGGTTGATCGGCTCACCCACCGAACCCAACAGGCGCAGGCTCGAACCGTCAGCGCCGTCCACGGCCTTGGTGCCTTCGGCCATCATGGCGCGAATGGCGGTCGGGGCGGTGTAGAGGATGTTGACCTTGTGCTTGTCGACGATTTTCGACACGCGGGTGATGTCCGGGTAGTTCGGTACACCTTCGAACAGCAGCGTGGTTGCGCCGTTGGCCAGCGGGCCGTAGACGATGTAGCTGTGACCGGTCACCCAGCCCACGTCAGCGGTGCACCAATAGACTTCGCCCGGACGGTAGTCGAACACCCGCTCGTGAGTCAGCGCGGCGTAAACCAGATAGCCAGCGGTGGTGTGCAGCACGCCTTTGGGTTTGCCCGTGGAACCGGAGGTATAAAGGATGAACAACGACTCTTCGGCGCCCATTTCTTTCGGTGCACAGGTGGCCGATGCCACTTCCAGCAACGAGTGGTACCAGATGTCGCGATGGCGGTTCCATTCGATGTCGCCACCCGTGCGTTTGCAGACAATGACTTTCTGCACACTGGCGGTTTCAGGGTTGGTCAACGCACGGTCGACGTTGGCTTTCATGGCAGTTCTCTTGCCGCCACGCAGGCCTTCGTCGGCGGTGATCACCACTTTGGACTGGCAATCAATGATGCGTCCGGCCAGCGCTTCAGGCGAAAAGCCGCCGAATACCACAGAGTGAATGGCTCCGATCCGGGCGCACGCCAGCATGGCGACCACAGCCTCGGGGATCATCGGCATATAGATAGTCACCACGTCGCCGCGATGCACATCCTGGCCGCGCAGGGCGTTGGCGAATTTGCAGACTTCGGTATGCAGTTCGCGATAAGTGATGTTGCGGCTCTCGGAAGGATCGTCGCCTTCCCAGATGATGGCGATGGAGTCGCCGCGTTCTTCCAGGTGACGATCCAGGCAGTTGTAGGCAACGTTCAGCGTGCCGTCAGCGAACCATTTGATATCGACCCGGTGATCGTCAAAAGAGGTCTGCTTGACCGAGGTGAAAGGCTTGATCCAGTCGAGGCGCTTGGCCTGCTCACGCCAGAAGCCATCGGGATTGACCACTGACTGCTGATACATGGCCTTGTAGGTCGCCTCATCGGTCAGCGTTGTCGCTGCAACTTCTGGGCGGACGGGGTACAGGGAAGCTGCACTCATCTTGGTTACCTCGGTGGATAGTTGTTGTTTTATGTGTCCGTTGTAACCGGCTGTCGGTCCCGGGACCATTCGACGATGGTCTTACCGCTATGCAACCCTACACCACAATCGGCCTGAGAGCCGCGTATCACGGCGCAATACGCCAAACGAAGCAAGACTAAAGAACGAGCGACGCCAGGGTTTGGGCAGCAGTGAAACGGATTATTACGGATTTGCTCAACAGTGTTTATCAAAACCCTTTCTATATGAAGGGGGCACAGAGGCATAGAATCAATCTCGCCAACACGGCAAACCGATTAACAACTGACAGCCCCCACACGGCTTGTTAATCAACGATACCCACACTCGATTCACACATAATCTCACAAGGGTTATGTGACCCCTTTCGAACTGAAGAAGGTAATACGCAATGAAAGCTTCACTGCTGGTTCTGGCCCTTTGTGGTTTCAGCGCAGTTGCAATGGCTGAAGAGTCAGGTGCAAAAGTTGCTGCACAACAAGCCCGCGCCGAGCAATACACCTATGGCAGCCACCCGGACATCGCCAAAGTGGTTTCCGTCAGCGACATTCCAAACATCTGCGCGGTAGTGCCGATGCGCATGACCTACCTGGATTCGCAAGGCAAACAGCACGTCATGGCTTATCAGGTGATGGGCAACGGTTGCAGCAACGGTTGATCCATCGCGCACACGCTTGATGCCAGCGTCTCCCGGAGCAATCCCTGGAGACGCGGCCTCGTTTCTGTACCTATTGCAATCCACGCATCTCTGGCATCGAACATTAAACTTTATTTATACATATAAAGTTCTTGAACGCTTAATCCTCCGCAACGATTCAAGTTTTAGTTCAAACTTATTTCTTCTCCGCATTCAATCCATAGTCGCGCAACTTGTTGGCGATAGTGGTGTGAGAAACGCCGAGCCGCTTACCTAATTGTCGGCTGCTGGAATACTCCGGATACAGGCGTTGCAATACAGCCTTTTCAAACCGCCCAACTATCTCGTCCAGCCCGCCTTCCAGGGAAAACTCACGCAACGGCTCCCGCACGCCATATTCTGGCAATCGGATATGTTCAGCCTTGACCGTGCCACCTTCACATAATGAAACCGCCTGAAACAACACGTTCTCCAACTGACGGATATTGCCCGGCCAGTGGTAATGGGTCAGGCGCGCCATCGAAGCCGGGACGATTCGCGGCAGCGCGCAGCCTATCTGCCGACTGGCCTGATCGAGAAAGTGATCAACCAACGGGCCCAAGCCATCCAGACATTCGCGCAACGGCGGGATATGCAGCGTCAGCACGTTGAGGCGGTGGTAAAGGTCCTGGCGAAACTCACCTCTGGCGCACAGCTCGGACAGATCGCTCTGGGTCGAGCAGATCACCCGCACATCCAGATAAACCTCCTCATCGCTGCCCACCCGACGAAAGCAGCCGTCCTGGAGGAATCGCAACAGTTTGGCCTGCATCCGCGCACTCAGTTCGCCGACGCCATCGAGAAACAACGTGCCACCCGCCGTCAACTCCAGCAGCCCCAGCTTGCCTTCGACTCGCGCCCCCTCGAAAGCGCCCGGCCCGTAGCCGAACAATTCCGTCTCGGCCATGGATTCGGACAAGCCCGCGCAATTCATTGCCATCAACGGCGACTGGCCGCGCGGGCTGGCCAGGTGACAGGCGCGAGCCAGCAGTTCCTTGCCAGTGCCGGTTTCGCCCTCGATCAACAACGGCGCATCCAGCGGCGCCATGCGTCGGGCTTCACGCACTACGGCAGCCATGACCCTGGAACTCTGGAAGATGCTGTCAAAGCCGCGCAATTCCTGCTTGCGCACTTGATAGATGCGCTCGCCCACCAGATCCGCGCGATGCAAGGTCAACACCGCGCCGGCCATCGCCTCGCTGTCGTCATGCTGCGATTGCAACGGCGTGATATCGGCCAGGAACACGTCGCCGCGCACCTTGACCCGCAGGCCATTGATTCGCGACTTATTGGCGCGCACCAGTTCCGGTAGATCGAAGTCTTCGGCGTAACGCGACAGCGGAATGCCTGGCACTTCGTCGACCCTGACCCCGAGCAACTGCGCAGCGGCACGATTGGCAGCAACGATGGAGCCGCCCATGTCGATGGACATCACCGGAAACTCCAGGGCACCCAACAGCGCGTTCAACTCCATATGCCGACGCTCACTGGGCATAAGTCCCACGCGCTTTACGCCAAAAACGCCGGGGATCGCTTCGAATTTCGGGCGCAACGCCTGGAACTGCATGTTGATCAGGTTGGGGCAATACAGATAGATCGCATCACCCTGCTCGCCGCCCACCTCACCTCGGGCCACGTTGACGCCGTAGTTGACCAGCAGATCGAGGATATCGCGGGTCATGCCGATGCGATTGAGACAGTGGACTTTGATGCGCATGGCGGATTGATCCTGTGATGCAAGAAGGCTGCTGTAGGCGCGAACCTGGTGGGAGCGAGCTTGCTCGCGAAGGCTGTTGACCAAGCACTGAATCTCTATCACCTGTACCGGCTTCTTCGCGAACAAGTTCGCTCCCACAGAGGAATGCGCCCCTACAAATTTTTATCGTGTCGCGAATATTATCGTCAAGAATACGTGACAGTACAGACGGATTTTTCCCTGATACGGCCGTCAAATCCCAAGAGCCAACCAAGAACGTAACGAAATCGTTACGACGCAGAGCAAAAAACGCGACGTCCGTGCTGGCAATCCACTTACCAAAACCCCGAAAAAAGGTATCTATAGCCTCAGGCGTTCGACACAAATCGAAAAAAAGAACCCAGGAGAGCAGCATGAGCCAGACGCGTTATGTGGCACGCGAGCCCGATGAGAACGGATTCATTGAATATCCGGCCGCCGAGCACGCGGTGTGGAATACCTTGATCACCCGCCAGATGAAAGTCATCGAAGGCCGCGCCTGCCAGGAATACCTGGATGGCATCGAGCAGCTGGCGCTGCCCCACGATCGTATTCCACAGTTGAGTGAAATCAACGCAGTGCTAGCGGCTACGACCGGCTGGCAAGTGGCCCGCGTTCCGGCGCTGATTCCTTTCCAGACTTTTTTTGAGTTATTGGCCAGCAAGCGCTTTCCCGTCGCCACGTTCATACGCAGCGAGGAGGAACTGGACTACCTGCAAGAGCCAGATATCTTTCACGAAATATTCGGCCACTGCCCGCTGCTGACCAACCCCTGGTTCGCGGAATTCACTCATACCTACGGCAAGCTAGGACTCAGCGCGAGCAAAGAGCAGCGCGTCTATCTGGCGCGGCTGTACTGGATGACCATCGAGTTCGGCCTGGTGGATACACCCAAAGGTCGACGGATCTACGGCGGCGGCATCCTTTCATCGCCTAAAGAAGCGGTGTATAGCTTGTCGTCCGAGCCTGTGCATAAGGCGTTCGATCCGCTGGACGCAATGCGCACGCCCTACCGTATCGACATCCTGCAGCCCCTGTACTTTGTCCTGCCCGACCTCAAGCGGCTATTCGATCTGGCCCACGAAGACATCATGGGCATGGTCGATCAAGGCATGCAGCTGGGCCTTCACGCGCCGACCTTCGCGCCGAAAAACCCGGCCAATCATTCATCAAACTCTTCATCCAAGCCCTACGCGGCCTGAACAGGAATTCATCATGACTACCCTCAACCAAGCCCACTGCGAAGCCTGCCGCGCCGACGCGCCACAAGTCAGCGATGCCGAATTGCCCGAGCTGATCAAGCAGATCCCGGACTGGAACATCGAGGTTCGCGACAGCGTGATGCAGCTGGAAAAAGTCTTCTTGTTCAAGAATTTCAAATTTGCGCTGGCATTTACCAACGCGGTCGGCGAAATTGCCGAAGCTGAAGGTCACCACCCCGGTCTGTTGACTGAATGGGGCAAAGTGACCGTCACCTGGTGGAGCCATTCGATCAAAGGGCTGCACCGTAACGATTTCATCATGGCTGCCCGCACCGACGAGGTGGCCAAAGGCGCCGAGGGCCGCAAGTAATGCATTTCACCGATATCCAGCGAGTACCGGGCGATCCGATTCTGGGCCTGATTGACGCCTACGCCGCCGACACCAATCCCGACAAGTTCGACCTTGGCGTTGGCGTGTATAAGGACGCAATGGGTTTGACCACCATTCCCCGCGCGGTGAAGCTGGCCGAGCAGCGTCTGGTCGATGCGCAAATGACCAAGACCTATATCGGCGGCCACGGCGAACCGCGTTTCGGCCGCTTGATCAGCGAACTGGTGCTGGGCGCTGGCTCCCCGCTGCTCACCGAAAAACGCGTGAGTGCCACTCAGACGCCAGGCGGCACCGGGGCCTTGCGCCTGGCCGGTGACTTCATCGCCGAATGCCTACCGGGGCGCGGCATCTGGCTCAGCGCACCGACCTGGCCGATCCACGAAACCATCTTCGCCAAGGCCGGGCTGAAGGTCAGTCATTACCCTTACGTGGGCAGCGACAATCGCCTGAATGTCGAGGCCATGCTGGAAACGCTGAACGGCGTGCCAACCGGCGACGTGGTACTGCTGCATGCGTGCTGCCATAACCCGACGGGCTTTGACCTGTCTCATGACGACTGGCGTCGGGTGCTGGAAATCGTGCGCAGCCGTAACCTGCTGCCGCTGATCGACTTCGCCTATCAAGGCTTCGGCGATGGCCTGGAAGCGGACGCCTGGGGTGTGCGGCTGCTGGCGGCCGAACTGCCAGAGCTGTTGATCACCAGTTCCTGCTCGAAAAACTTCGGCTTGTACCGGGATCGCACCGGCGCCTTGCTGGTGGTGGCTGGCGATGCGGAGAAATCCCAGGACGTGCGCAGCCAGTTGTCGTCGATTGCCCGCAACCTGTGGTCCAGCCCGCCGGACCATGGCGCTGCGGTAGTCGCGGAAATCCTCGGTAATCCAGAGCTGAAAAGCCTGTGGGCCGATGAAGTCGAGGAAATGCGCCAGCGCATCGCGCAACTGCGCAGCGGCTTGGTGGAGGCGTTGACGCCACTGGGCCTGGGCGAACGCTTCGCGCACATCGCGACTCAACGCGGGATGTTTTCCTACACCGGGCTGAACAACGATCAGGTGGCGCGCCTGCGTCACGAGCACAGCGTGTACATGGTCAACGCCGGCCGCGCCAACGTCGCCGGCATCGATGCAGCACGACTGGATCAGCTGGCGCTGGCGATTGCGGCGGTGTGCAAGGATTGACCAGCGACAAGCGCGCTCCGAATTACTGCGTCATTACGTAGGACCGGCTTTAGCCGGGAGGGCATTCTCCCGGCTAAAGCCAGTCCTACGGATCCCGACAAGCCCCACGCAAATTCTGTGTTGCTCCCAGACAGTAAAATCCGCTTTTTGTTTCCGCACATGACCAACGGTATCGATAAAAGTCTGTTTGTCATTTGCGGTGATGTATCCTGCCCAAGCTTTTTAGAAGCACGGTTCTGTCCAGCAACCAGAAAAATCTTGCGAAGGAGCGACGACGATGCATGAAATCCCAAACTTCCCCCCGAGCCAGAGTGAACCCGAGCAGTCAACATTGGCGCAGCTGGAACTCGGTCAAGTGGTCGAGATGAAAGCCAGCAGCGCGCAGGTTGAAGACTGCCAGCCAGCCTCCAGCGAAGACTGAAGGCGATTTTTTTCAGGCGTATCGAAAACCGGTTTTGCTGAGTTTCCATACGCCTGAAAATGCCGAGACAAGTAGACACCCTCCATGACCGAATTTACCGAAACCCATGCCAACACCTTGATCGGCACCGCCGAGAAGATGATCAACGTCTGGTCGCGCTTGAGCCCTGAAAAGAAACAGGCCTTGCTCGAACGCTTCGGCAGCCAGGAAAAAGCCTTGGCCGCAATGGTGACCACGCAGTTGGTAGCCCCCGCCAAAGAGTAACTGCAGACGGATGAGTGGGAGCGAGCTTGCTCGCGAAAAAGCTAACTCATCCCCCTTATCTCCAGCATCGACCCATAGCCTTCGCCAGCAAGCTGGCTCCCACAAGGCTCTGTTCCAGCATTTTCATCAGTATTCAGCTTCACCCCTCCCGATAAACCCCCATACACCGCTATCATGGCGCACTTGATTAGCCTGCTAAGCTTTTGCCCTCTCCGCCGTAACCTGGACCGCTTATTCATGCCAGAGACCCACTCTCCACAACGCCCTATGGCCGTCACGCTGCAGGTCGTTTCCATCGTTTTATTCACTTTCATCGGCTACCTGAATATCGGCATACCGCTGGCCGTGCTGCCCGGCTATGTCCACACCGATCTGGGGTTCGGCGCTGTCGTAGCCGGGTTGGTCATCAGCGTGCAGTATCTGGCAACCCTGCTGAGTCGCCCGTATTCCAGCCGCATCATCGATAACCTGGGCAGCAAGAAAGCCGTGCTGTTCGGCCTGGCCGGTTGTGGCTTGAGTGGCGTACTGATGCTGTTGTCGAGCTGGCTGCAGGGCTGGCCCGTCGCAAGTCTGGTCTGCCTGTTTATCGGTCGAGTGGTGCTGGGCAGCGCGGAAAGTCTGGTGGGTTCGGGGTCGATTGGCTGGGGCATCGGCCGCGTCGGGGCGAAGAACACCGCCAAGGTGATTTCCTGGAACGGCATCGCCAGCTACGGCGCGCTGGCCATTGGTGCGCCGCTGGGTGTGCTGATGGTCGGTGAACTGGGCCTGTGGAGCATGGGCGTGAGCATCATTCTGCTGGCTGGCCTCGGCCTGACGCTAGCCTGGAAGAAAGAGCCCGCGCCCATCGTGCATGGCGAGCGCCTGCCGTTCCTGCATGTGCTGGGTCGAGTCTTGCCCCACGGTATGGGCCTGGCGCTGGGTTCCATCGGTTTCGGCACCATCGCCACCTTTATTACTCTGTATTACGCCAGCCACAGCTGGCCAAACGCCGTACTGTGCCTGAGCCTGTTCGGCGGCTGCTTTATCGCGGCTCGCTTGCTGTTTGGCAATTTGATCAATCGCCTGGGCGGTTTTCGAGTGGCGATTGCCTGCCTTTCAGTAGAAAGCCTCGGCTTGCTGTTGCTGTGGCTGGCGCCGTCGCCGGAACTGGCACTGGCGGGCGCGGCGCTGACCGGCTTTGGCTTTTCTCTGGTGTTCCCGGCCTTGGGCGTCGAAGCGGTCAACCTCGTCCCGGCGTCCAGCCGTGGCGCAGCGGTGGGGGCTTATTCGCTGTTCATCGATCTGTCGCTGGGGATTACCGGCCCGGTGGCGGGCGCCATCGCGGGAGGCTTCGGTTTCTCGTCGATCTTCCTGTTTGCGGCCATCGCCTCGCTCAGCGGCCTGGGCCTGAGCGTTTATCTGTACAAGCAAGCCAAAGCGATGCGCGAACAGCGGGCCTGATCAAAAATCGACCTTGCCGCGCCCGGCCTTGATCGAGCCGCGCTTGGTCTTGCCCTCCAGCCGACGCTTCTTCGAGCCCAGCGTCGGTTTGGTCGGACGGCGTTTCTTTTCGACTTTGGTGGCGCTGACGATCAGCTCGACCAGACGCTCCAACGCGTCGGCGCGATTCTGCTCCTGAGTGCGATATTGCTGGGCCTTGATGATCAACACGCCATCGCTGGTGATGCGGCTGTCGCGCAGGGCCAGCAGCCGCTCCTTGTAGAACGGCGGCAGCGACGAAGCGTTGATGTCGAAGCGCAAGTGCAGCGCGCTGGAAACCTTGTTGACGTTCTGCCCGCCCGCACCCTGGGCGCGAATCGCAGTCAGTTCGATTTCGGCATCCGGCAGATGCACATTGTTGGAAATCACCAGCATGGGTCAAGGCTACAGTCGATCTTGGGTCGTCAGGATAACCGTTGCCCCCATAAAAAACCCGGGCGCAGCGTTTGAGCACTGCAGACCGGGTTTATTGACAGCCGACGAACTCAGCCAGCGTGATGCAACGCAGCCGCCGCGCTGCGCTTGCTCTTGATGCGGTAGCACACCCACATCAGCAGCAGCCAGACCGGAATCGCATACACCGAAACCTGAATGCCCGGAATCATCAGCATAATGCCAAGAATAAACACCACGAACGCCAGGCAGACGTAGTTGCCGTATGGATACCACAAAGCCTTGAACAGCGGCACTTGCTGAGTGCGGATCATGTGCTGGCGAAACTTGAGGTGCGAATAGCTGATCATCGCCCAGTTGATGACCAGCGTGGCCACCACCAGCGACATCAGCAGTTCAAGGGCACTGTGCGGAATCAGGTAGTTGAGCAGCACCGCGACAAACGTCACCAGCGCCGAAACGAAAATCGCCCGCACCGGCACGCCACGCTTGTCGACCTGTGCCAGGGAACGCGGCGCATCGCCCTGCTCGGCCATGCCCAACAGCATGCGGCTGTTGCAGTAAGTGCCGCTGTTGTAGACCGACAACGCCGCCGTCAGTACCACGAAGTTGAGGATGTGCGCGGCGGTGTCGCTGCCCAGCATCGAGAACACCTGCACGAACGGGCTGCCGCTGTACTCGTCACCCGAGGCATTGAGGCTGGCCAGCAGGCTGTCCCAAGGGGTCAGCGAGAGCAGCACCACCAAGGCGCCGATGTAGAAAATCAGGATCCGGTAGATCACCTGGTTGATCGCCTTGGGGATCACGGTGCGTGGCTGATCAGCTTCGGCTGCGGTGAAGCCGAGCATTTCCAGGCCGCCGAAGGAGAACATGATGATCGCCAGAGCCATCACCAGACCCATCACGCCGTTGGGGAAGAAGCCGCCGTGTTCCCACAGGTTGCTGACCGATGCCTGCGGCCCGCCATTCCCACTGACCAGCAGATAGCTGCCCAGGGCGATCATGCCCAGAATCGCCACGACCTTGATGATGGCGAACCAGAACTCCGCCTCACCGAAGACCTTGACGTTGGCCAGATTGACCGCGTTGATCATCAGGAAGAACACCGCCGCTGACGCCCAGCTCGGGATTTCCGGCCACCAGTAATGGATGTACTTGCCCACGGCTGTCAGCTCGGACATGCCCACCAGAATGTACAGAATCCAGCAGTTCCAGCCGGACAGGAACCCGGCAAAACCGCCCCAGTATTTGTGCGCGAAATGGCTGAAGGAGCCTGCGACCGGCTCTTCGACGATCATTTCGCCGAGCTGGCGCATGATCATGAAGGCAATGAAGCCGCAGATGGCGTAACCGAGGATCATCGACGGACCCGCCGACTTGAGCACGCCTGCCGAACCCAGGAACAAGCCTGTGCCGATGGCGCCACCCAGGGCGATCAGTTGGATGTGGCGGTTTTTCAGCCCACGTTTCAGCTCGCCGGAAGACGAGAGGTGTTCACTCATTGGATAGTCACCTGGTTGTTTTTGTCTGTGACGGAATCGAACCCGCAGCGCTTATGGCGCCGAGGAATGAAGTGCACAAGGCGGATAGCCTTGAACGTGTTGGATGCGCGAAGACGTCAGCAAGCCACAGAAAAAACGCGGGGGATTGTACATCGTTGGAGGGGGGTGGGGGGGGTTGGAGGGGTAACCACGAGGGAAACATTGTGGGAGATTGCTTGCTAAAGCTGTATCTCAGGCCCAAGAAATGCGCCGGATGAACTAAAGGCTTCGCGAGCAAGCTCGCTCCCACAGGCAGTTGTTTACTGCCGCATCCCACGCCCGCTGACCAGCAATCGCGCGCAGCCCACATACAGGACGATGGTCGCGACGACCATGAACGCCAGGGCGATGCTGATCCGAATGTCGGACACGCCGAGGATGCCGAAGCGGAAGGCGTTAACCATGTGCAGGACCGGGTTGGCCATGGACACGGTCTGCCAGAACGGCGGCAGCAGATTGATCGAGTAGAACACGCCACCCAGATAGGTCAGCGGTGTCAGCACGAAGGTCGGGATGATCGAGATGTCATCAAAGTTGCGCGCGAACACGGCATTGATGAAGCCCAGCAGCGAGAAGATCGTCGCCGTCAGCACCACGACGATCACCGTGATACCCAAGTGATGCACTTGCAGATCGGTGAAGAACATCGAGAGCATGGTCACGATGACGCCGACCATCAGGCCACGCAGCACGCCGCCCAGTACATAACCGACAAGGATGGTGTGCGGCGAAACCGGCGAAACCATCAGCTCTTCGACCGAACGCTGGAACTTGGCGCCGAAGAAGCTCGACACCACGTTGCCGTAGGAGTTGGTGATCACCGACATCATGATCAGGCCCGGCACGATGTATTGCATGTACGTGAAGCCGCCCATGTCGCCGATCTGCCGGCCGATCAGGTTGCCGAAGATCACGAAGTAAAGAACCATAGTGATCGCTGGCGGCAGCAGGGTTTGCGGCCAGATGCGCATGAAACGACGCACTTCGCGATAGACGATGGTGTTCAGGGCAATCAGGTTGGGGCGCAGCTCGGAGGTGGTTTCGTTGCTCATACCGCCACCTTCGCCAGATTTTTTTCCACCAGGGACACGAACAGCTCCTCGAGGCGATTGGTTTTATTGCGCAGGCTCAGCACTTCAATGTTTTGCGCGGCGAGTTGGCCGAACAGCGCAGTGATGCCGATATTCTTGTCGACCTGGACTTCCAGGGTATGGCTGTCGATCAGCCTGCCTGGATAACCGATCAACTGTGGCGCGCTTTGATACGCATCCTTGAGATCCAGCAGAAAGGTTTCGACGGTCATTTTGTTGAGCAACTGCTTCATGCCGGTGTTCTCGACAATCACGCCGTGGTCGATAATGCCGATGTTGCGACACAGCTGCTCGGCCTCTTCCAGATAGTGCGTGGTGAGGATGATCGTCGTGCCCTGCTCGTTCAGCTCGGTGAGGAAACCCCACATCGAACGACGCAGCTCGATATCCACGCCAGCCGTCGGTTCGTCGAGGATCAGCAGACGCGGTTCATGAATCAACGCACGAGCAATCATCAGCCGCCGCTTCATTCCGCCAGACAGCGAACGCGAAGGCACATCGCGCTTGTCCCACAAGCCCAGCTGCGTCAGGTAACGCTCGGCGCGCTCCTTGGCGATCTTCAGCGGGATGCCGTAATAGCCGGCCTGGGTCACGACGATGTCGAAGGCTTTCTCGAACTGGTTGAAGTTGAATTCCTGGGGCACCACGCCGATGCAGCGCTTGAGCGCCGCAGGCTCGCGGTCCAGGTCATGACCAAAGATATTCACCGTTCCGCTGCTCTTGTTGACCAGGGTTGAGATGATGCCGATGGTGGTGGATTTGCCGGCACCGTTGGGGCCAAGCAAGGCGAAAAAGTCACCTTCGGCGACATCCAGATCGATACCACTCAATGCCTGGAAACCGTTGCCGTAGGTTTTGGTTAGCTGCCGGATGGACAGAGCGGAACTCATATCGGAAAACGCACCAATGAAGGAAAGGAAAGAATAGATGAGGGCGGATGCCGCTGATTGCAACCGCGAAATAGTCAGTTACAGGTGCGGCATAGCCAGGCAATGGTGCTTGGCTAAGCCATTCAAGTACAGCGACATATATTGATAATACTTATCAGGTCAACGCGGTCATCACTGCCGATCGATAAGCCGGACGCGCTTTCAGACGCTCGTACCAGGCTTGGAGATGATGCATCGCCGGACGTTCAATCGGCATTTCGAACCAGGCATAGATAAAGCAGCCCAGAGGAATGTCGCCCATGCCGAATTCGTCACCGGACAGATAAGGCTGGCTCGCCAGCGCTTCGTCCACCACGACCAGCAAACCTTGCACGGTCTTGATCGCGCCGTTGATCTGCACCCAGTCCTGCTGTTCCGCCGGAGTACGCAACACGCCCCAGAATACATGCCGAAACGGTTCAGCCAGGGTCGAGGTGGTCCAGTCCATCCATTTGTCGGCGGCTGCCCGCGCCTGAGGATTGGCTGGAAACAGCGCCGAATCCGGGGCGTATTGCGCCGCCAGGTAGCGCACGATGGCATTGGACTCCCAGAGCACGAAGTCGCCATCCTCGATCATCGGCACCCGGCCATTGGGGTTTTTCGCCCGGTATTCTTCACCGTCCACCAGGCCGAACGCACCGCCGGCATCGACTGCTTCGTATTGCAGGCCGAGTTCTTCAGCGATCCACAGCGCCTTGCGCACGTTGGACGAGTTTTTTCTACCCCAGATTTTCAACATAGGTAATCCTCTGTAAACCGAGACTCCAACAAGTGGCAGCAGTTTACCCGGTGGGAGCGAGCTTGCTCGCGAAGACGACAGTTCATTCGAAGATTTATTGTGCCTCGAACGTTGAATCGCAGGGCACCAACATCATTTTCAGCGCTGCGTAAGCAGGTTTCGCCCTGACGGTCGAGTCCATTTTGTTTCGGCAAAATAGACGAAAACCATCTGCGCTGACGTCCGGCCCCTGCTTCGCAGCGGTTCCCTCCCTCCGGTGCCGTGGTGGGGCGCGTTTGGCGGCGTCTGCACTATCGAGGCACAGAAGCCAGGTTGGCCTCGGCTCGTGGGAGCGAGCTTGCTCGCGAAGACGTCGGTTCATTCGAATGATCTATTGCGCCTCGAACATCGCTTTCGCGAGCAAGCTCGCTCCCACCCCGCTCGATCACACACCGAACTCCCTCGCCCGCCAAGGGTCACTATCGATGCTCGCCGTGCTGTTCGCTTGACGGAACAGGACCTGGCTATTGATAGTGGTTCCTTACCGCTGTCATCACGGAGGATTACTTATGCTGTTGTTGTGGATTGTTGCGCTGGTTGTCGGGATTGCCTGGCTGGCCCACCGGCGTGTAGCACCGATGCCCGCCTTGGGCGCGGTTGCCGTGTTTGTGCTGGCGATGGGGATTTTCAGCCATGCGCCGGGCTGGTTGCTGGCGATTTTCTGGATCCTGTTGCTGGCCGTGGCCTTGCCGCTGATGCTGCCGGACCTGCGTCGCAAGCACTTCACTGCGCCGATGTTCTCCTGGTTCAAGAAAACCCTGCCGCCGATGTCCCAGACCGAACGCGATGCCATCGATGCAGGCACCGTCTGGTGGGACGGCGAGCTGTTCAGCGGTCGCCCGGACTGGGATCAGCTGCTGGCCTATCCAAAGGTCCAGCTGACCGAGGAAGAACAGGCGTTCATCGACGGTCCGACCGAAGAGCTGTGCGCCATGGTCACTGACTGGGAAATCGGTCAGGCCATGGACCTGCCGCCGCGCGCCTGGGCGCATATCAAGGAACACGGCTTCTTCGCCCTGATCATCCCCAAGGAGTTCGGCGGCAAAGGCTTCTCGGCTTACGCGCACTCGCAAGTGGCGATGAAACTGGCGACCCGCAGTGGCGACCTGGCTTCCACGGTCATGGTCCCCAACTCCCTGGGCCCGGCGGAACTGCTGCTGCATTACGGCACCGACGAGCAACGCAACCATTACCTGCCGCGTCTGGCGCGGGGCGATGATATTCCGTGTTTCGCCCTCACCGGCCCGCTGGCTGGGTCCGATGCCGGTGCGATGCCCGACACCGGGATCATCTGCAAAGGCCAGTGGCAAGGCGAAGAAGTCATTGGTCTGCGCCTGAACTGGGAAAAACGCTACATCACCCTCGGCCCGGTCGCGACCCTTCTGGGCCTGGCGTTCAAGGCCTTTGACCCCGAGCATTTGCTGGGCGACGAGGAAGACATCGGCATCACCCTGGCGTTGATCCCGACGGACACGCCGGGTGTGGAAATCGGCCGTCGTCACTTGCCACTGGGCGCAGCCTTCATGAATGGCCCGAACTCCGGCAAGGATGTATTCATCCCGCTGGACTACCTGATCGGCGGCCAGGAAATGCTCGGCAAGGGCTGGATGATGCTGATGAACTGCCTGTCCGTGGGCCGTTCCATCTCGCTGCCTGCCGTAGGCACCGGCGCGGCCAAGTTCACCAGTCTGGTGACCGGGCAATACGCGCAGGTTCGCGAGCAATTCAACGTGCCGCTGTCGGCATTCGAGGGTATTCAGGAATCCCTGGCGCGGATCGGCGGCAATGCGTGGCTGATGGACAGCGCGCGCATGCTCACCGCCAACGCGGTGGATCTGGGCGAGAAACCGTCAGTGCTGTCGGCGATCCTCAAATATCACCTGACCGAACGCGGCCGCGAATGCATCACCCACGCCATGGACGTGCATGGCGGCAAGGGCATCATCATGGGCCCGAACAACTATCTGGGCCGCAACTGGCAAGGCGCGCCAATTTTCATCACGGTTGAAGGCGCAAATATCCTGTCACGTAACCTGATGATCTTCGGCCAGGGCGCGATTCGGTGCCATCCGTTCGTCCTCAAGGAAATGGCCCTGGCCGGCCGTGAAGACCACGATCAGGCTTTGGCCGAGTTCGACACGCTGCTGCTCAAGCACATCGGCTTCGCAGTCAGCAACGCAGCGAGCACCTTTATTCTCAACCTGGGCTTCGGTCGATTCGAAGCCGCGCCGGGCGATAGTTTGAGCCAGGGTTACTTCCGGGCGCTGAATCGTCAGGCAGCGGCATTTGCCATGCTGGCGGATCTGAGCATGATGCTGCTGGGCGGTGAGCTGAAACGGCGGGAACGTCTGTCGGCACGCCTGGGCGATGTGTTGAGCCATTTGTATCTGGCTTCAGCGGCGCTCAAGCGTTATCACGACCTGGATTACCCGCAACACTTGCAGCCGCTGTTCCGTTGGGCCATGGAAGAGTCGCTCGGCGAGTCGGAGCGTGCGCTGGACGAGTTGCTGACCAACTTCCCGAGTCGCGTATTGGGCACGGTATTGCGCGTGGTGACCTTCCCGTTCGGCCGCCGTCACAAAGGGCCGTCAGACGCGCTGGATGCCGAAGTCGCCGCTGTTCTGGGCCGCGCCAAAGGTGATCCAACCCTGGAAGAATTGCTGGCTGGCTGCTATCGCCCGCAAGATCCCGATGATGCAGTCGGCGCCCTGCAACACGCCAGCGACTTGCTGAACGCTGCTGCGCCGCTGCACAAAAAGCTGCACGTCGCGGCAAAAGGCGGTCAGCTGCAACCGGCTGCCGGCGAGCACATCATCGATGCGGCGCTGCATGCCGGGGTGTTGCAGCCGCTGGAGGCCGAGAACCTGCGCGCCGCCGAAGCTGCACGTCGCAAGGTGATCGACGTGGATGATTTTGCCAAGGAAGAGCTGACCTTGGCCGAGGGCAAGATCCGTTAATCGATAGATCTTGTCAGGCCAACCACACAGCGGGCGCGCAGAGCTTTATACTCTCGCGCCCGTTTTTGCTATTGAGGATTGAACCATGGCCGACGCCACTCTCGACCACCAACTGAACCTGCTGGCACATCTGCGCAGCATCCTGGTCGCGCTGGGCGAGGCCGAGCAGGTTCCCGAAGAAAGCCATGCGCTGTTCATGGAGCGCTTCGACGAACTTATGACGCTGCTGCCTCAGGACCCGATCGAAAGCCAATACCTGGGCCAGGACATTCTCTGCCAAGTGATCCAGCGCTATCCGCAAATCGCCCATCTGGTGCCGCGTGACCTGCTGTGGTTTTTCGCCGGTGATTGCCTGCACTTCATGCCGGACGAAGAAATCGCCCTGTATCAATCGCTGGAAGAGCGCCGCTACGAAGCTGAACAGAACGAAGAACCGTTTGACTGGAATCGTGAGAAACAGCTTCTGTCGATGCCGACTCAGGGCAGTAAACACTGATCGAGACAGCGTTTGGCGCATCCCGCCAAAGCCAGGCGTGGATGCGTATTCATTCATTCGGTCATAGCGCCGAATGAAGCGGCCTCACGCCGCGTCTTTCACCGGTTTCAACGACTGCGCCACCAGACTGCCGAACGACGCCACGGCACCCTGCAAATTGCCCAGGAAACGTGGATAAATCAGCCACAAGTCCATCACTGGTTTGAAATCCTTGACCGGCATCACCGCCAGTTGGTCGCGATGGATACTGCGCTCCAGCAACGGACGCGGCACCAGGCCAAGGCCCATGCCATCGGCCACCAGCCCCAGTTGCAATTCAGTGCCAAAGGTTTCCAGATTGACCTTCAGGCTCAGACCCTGATCGGTCAGCGTACGCTGCAAACCGGCGCGGAACCCGCAACCATCGGGATTAAGCACCCAACCCTGCTCGTAACAGTCCGCCAGCTTGACGGCTTTCTTCGGCAAGGCTGATTTGGCACAGACCACCACCAGTTCCATCTTGCCGATGGACTCGCCAATAATGTTCTCCGGGAAGATCTTGCCTGCCGGGAACAACGCCGCAGCGGCGTCCAGCTCGCCATTCTCGATCTTGTTGACCAAATGACTGCCCCAACCGGTTACCACCTGCGCGCGCAGGTCGGGGAATTCATTGCGCATGTATTTGAGCGCATCGAGCAACACCGCGTCGCCAATGGTCTGCGGCACACCAAGACGCAACAGGCCGCTGGGCGGCGTATCACTGGCGACCAATTCGCGCAGGGAATCCATTTCCCGCAGGATCGCCAGGCACTTCTGATAAACCTGAGTGCCCATTTGGGTGGGTTTGAGCGGCTTGGTGTTGCGATCGAATAACTCGACCCCCAACGCCTGCTCGAAATTCTGTACCCGACGAGTAATCGCCGGCTGGGTCAAACCCAGCGATTGCGCTGCATGGCTGATCGACTGGCAACGAATCACCGCCACGAAAGCATCGATATCATCAATTTTCATTCGGACTGCACATAAAGAAACGGGAAAGAGATAGGCGAAAAGCATAGTTGGAATTTGCTTGGGTGGATAGATCCTCGCGGCAGAGGCCTCGCTCCAACAAAACCAGGCGCATCATACCCATCCAACCAACATTTTGGTTATATCCTAATCATAAAAAAATAGCATATTAAACATCGCCATTATGCTTATATTAATCCATGCCTTAACCAAGCGCTGGATGCGATATGACGCAGACCCGACACCCGGAAAGACTCAGAGCCTTTATTGGCGCGCTGGCCGAGCTGATTGACAGCAATCCTCGCGAAGGCGACCTGCTGCATCGTGGCGGCAAGCTGCTGTCCCAACTGGTCAGTTACGACGACTGGCTGCCCGATGAATACGCCGTTCCCGATCCGCAGCGCTATCAGCAGTACCTGCTGCATGCCGACTCCCGGCAGCGTTTCTCGGTGGTCAGCTTCGTCTGGGGGCCGGGGCAAAGTACGCCGATTCATGACCACCGCGTCTGGGGCTTGATCGGCATGCTGCGCGGTGCGGAATTCTCCCAGGGCTTCGCCCGCAGTGAAGGTGGCCGCCTGGAACAGGAAGGCCCGGCGATTCGCCTGGAGCCCGGTCACGTCGAGGCGCTGTCGCCGCTCAGCAACGACATTCATCAAGTCAGCAACGCCTACAGTGATCAGGTATCGATCAGCATTCACGTCTATGGCGCCAACATCGGTGCGGTACGCCGTGCGGTGTATCAGCCTGACGGTACCGAAAAACTGTTTATTTCCGGCTATTCCAACGCCTTTTTGCCCAACATCTGGGACCTGTCTAAAGAGAGCCAAAGCCAATGACCCAGCCAACTACCCGATCCTTTGCCGATATCCGCCAGGCACTGCTGGATAAAAATGAACTGGCGCTGGTGGACGTACGCGAAGAAGCGCCGTTCGCCGAAGCCCATCCGTTGTTCGCGGCGAATATCCCACTGTCGAAAATCGAACTGGAAGTGTTCTCCCGAATTCCTCGCCGCGACACCGCCGTGACGCTGTACGACAATGGCGAAGGCTTGGCGCAAATCGCCCTTGAGCGTTTGCAGGCGCTGGGCTACAGCGACGTGAAATTGCTCGAAGGCGGTCTGCAAGGCTGGCGCGATGCGGGCGGCGAGCTGTTTATCGACGTCAACGTGCCGAGCAAGGCGTTTGGCGAACTGGTGGAGCATCATCGGGATACGCCGTCGCTGGCTGCTGAAGACGTGCTGCAACTGATCGAATCCAAGGCCGACGTGGTCGTCCTCGACGCACGCCGTTATGACGAATACCAGACCATGAGCATTCCCAGCGGGATCAGCGTGCCCGGTGCCGAACTGGTGTTGCGCGCCCGGGAGCTGGCGCCGGACCCGAACACGCGGATCATCGTCAACTGCGCCGGACGCACCCGCAGCATTATCGGCACCCAGTCGTTGGTCAACGCCGGTCTGCCCAATCAGATCAATGCCCTGCGCAACGGCACCATCGGCTGGCTGCTGGCCGGGCAAACCCTGGATCACGGCCAGGCCCGACGCTTTGCCGCGGTCAGCGAAGAAACCCGCGAAATTGCCAGCGCCGATGCGCGCCGGGTTGCCGACAAGGCGCAGGTAAAACGCGCCAGCCGTGCCAACGTGCACAGCTGGCAAGCAGACGCGACGCGTACGACTTATCTGTTCGACGTACGCACCCCGGAAGAATTCGCCAAAGGGCATTTGCCAGGCGCGCGCTCGACACCGGGCGGGCAATTGGTGCAGGAAACCGATCACTTCGCCAGCGTACGCGGCGCACGTCTGGTGCTGGTGGACGACGACGGTGTACGCGCCAATATGTCGGCTTCATGGCTGGCACAGCTGGGCTGGGAAGTGTTCGTCGTCGATGACCTGCACGCTGCTGACTTCAGCGAGCAAGGCGACTGGAACGCACCAATCCCGACGCCAGCTCAGGTCGAGGAAATCAGCCCGCAAACCCTGGTCGAATGGCAGGCGCATGGCGGCGTTGCAGTACTGGATTTCACCGCCAGCGCCAACTACGTCAAGCAGCACATTCCCGGCGCGTGGTGGACGCTGCGCGCGCAGCTCAAGTCGGCGCTGGAAAAAATCCCCGCCGCCGAGCGCTACGTCCTGACCTGCGGCAGCAGCAAGCTGGCGCGGCTGGCTGTGGCGGAGGTCGAAGCACTGACCGGCAAACCGGTGTTCCTGCTCAAGGACGGCACGGCCAGCTGGATTGCCGCCGGGCTGCCACTGGAAACCGGGGAAAGCCAGCTCGCCTCGCCGCGCATCGACCGCTATCGCCGACCGTACGAAGGTACCGACGCACCGCGCGCCGCCATGCAGGCGTATCTGGACTGGGAATACGGTCTGGTGGCGCAACTGGCCCGCGACGGCACCCACGGTTTTTACGTGATCTGACCCACCTATTTTCCAAGACCGCTGCACACCAACGGGACCGACCCCTCCAGGCGGAGGTCCCCGCTGCACTGTCCTCTAGCCTGGAGAAACACCCATGAGCTTTGCCCGCAAACCCGCACTGCCCTCGAAAAGCCGGCACCTGAAAAGCTTGCTGCTGGGCGCGCTGCTGAGCGTGACCCTGGGCCAACAGGCTCAGGCCGCAGACCTGCAACCCTTGCTGGTCGCCAATCAGAAATCCTCCATCAAGACCTTGCTGCAAGTCTCGGGCGAGCTCAAGGACGTGCCCTACGAAATCAAGTTTTCCGAATTCCCCTCCGCCGCGCCGCTGGGTGAAGCACTGAATGCCGGAGCCGTAGACATCGGCGCACTGGGCGACGCGCCCTACGTATTTGCCCTGGGCGCAGGCGCGCCCTTGAAAGTGGTGAGCATCACCCACGCTGAAGGACGCTTCACCACGGCGCTGTTGGTGCCCAAGGACTCGCCGATCAAGACCGTTGCCGACCTCAAGGGCAAACGCATTGTCACCGGACGCGGCTCAATCGGTCACTTCCTGGCAATCAAGGCACTGCGTGAAGCGGGCCTGCAAACCAGCGACGTGACCTTCATTAACCTGCTGCCCGGCGAATCGCGAATCCTGCTGTCCAGCGGCGGCGCGGATGCCTGGGCGACCTGGGATCCGTACACCACGGTTGCCATCACCCAGAGCCAGGACCGCGTGCTGATCAGCGGCAACGAGCTGCTGACCAATCACCTGTACCTGGCGGCGACCAGCAAGGCCATCGCCGACAAACGCGTACAGCTCGACGACTTCGTGGCACGGGTGGAACGCGCTTACCTGTGGAGCAACCTCCATTCGGACGAATACGCCGCAGCCGTGGCCAAGACCACCGGTTTGCCGATCGAAGTGCATCAGGCCATCGCTCGCGCCACCAAGATGCAACGGGTGGACATCGACGACAAGATCATCAAGGGCCTGCAAACCACGGCAGACATCTACCAGGAGGAAGGCATCCTCGGCAAAAAGATCGACGTCTCAAAAGGCTTCGACAAAAGCTTCAACGCTTCGCGTGCTCAGGTTGTGAAGACGGCCGCCCAGTAACCACAAACCACTCTGTTCACTCAATTCGATTCCGGAGAGCACGCTCATGAGCAAGCAAAGACAATTGAAATTCGGCGCCATGGTGCATGGCGTTGGTCACGGCTGGGGCGAATGGCGCCACCCGAACGCACAGGCCGATGCCAGCGTCAATTTCGGCTTTTACAAGCAGCAGGCGCAACTGGCCGAAGCAGCGAAATTCGATTTCGTGTTCATCGCCGACAGCCTGCACATTCATGAAAAATCCAGCCCGCATTACCTCAACCGTTTCGAGCCGCTGACCATCCTTTCAGCGCTGGCGGCAACCACTGAAAACATCGGCCTGGTGGCGACGGTCACGGTCAGCTACACCGAACCGTTCCAGGTCGCCCGGCAGATTTCTTCCCTGGACCACATCAGTGGCGGCCGGGCCGGCTGGAACGTCGTCACCTCATGGCTCAGCGGCACCGCTGATAACTTCAGCAAAGCCGAACATCCGCCCCACGCAGTGCGTTATCGCATTGCCAAGGAGCACGTGTCGGTGGTCAAAGGCCTGTGGGATTCCTGGGAAGATGACGCTTTTGCCCGCAACAAGCAGACCGGCGAGTTTTTCACCCCCGGCAAGCTGCACGCGCTCAATCACCAGGGCGAGTTCTTTTCGGTCAAGGGCCCGCTGAACATTGCCCGTTCCAAACAGGGCCAGCCGCTGATTTTTCAGGCGGGCACCTCCGAAGACGGTCGTAACTTCGCCGCAGAATATTCCGATGCAATCTTTGTCCACGCCGAGACGCTGGAAGAAAGCCAGGCCTACTATCGGGACCTGAAGAAACGCGCTGCCGGCTTTGGTCGCGACCCGCTGGACTTGTCGATATTGCCGGGCATCCGGCCTATCGTCGGTCGCGATGACGCCGAAGTGGAAAGCCGCTATCAGCAGGCTGTGGAGCTGGTGAGCATCGAAGACGCCATCGTCGCGCTGGGCCGCCCGTTCAACGACCACGACTTCAGCCAATACCCGCTGGACGCACCCTTCCCCGAGCTGGGCGATCTGGGCTCCAACAGCCAGAAAGGCGGTTCGGACCGCATCAAGCAACTGGCAAAAGATGAAGGTTTGACCCTGCGTGAAGTCGCGCTGCACTTCTCCCGACCACGACGTGAGTTCGTCGGCACCCCGAATCAGGTGGCTGACGCGATCCAGAACTGGTTTGAACAAGAAGCGGCCGATGGTTTCATCATCAATTCGCTGCTGCCCGATGGCTTGAAGTACTTTGCCGAACTGGTGGTACCGGTTTTGCAGGAACGAGGTTTGTTCCGCAGCGACTACAGTGGTTCGACGTTGCGCGAGCATTTCGGCCTGCAAGTACCGGTCAATCGCAATGCGCAGCAGGAAGCGCCGGTTGATCAGCAACAGCCGGCGTTGGCGTAGGCCCGATTCTGTGGGAGCGAACTTGTTCGCGAAGCAGTATTCCTGAAACGCAGGAGCAATGCCTCGCCAACAAGTTGGCTCCTACGATGATTTAGACCAAGGAAAACATAGATGACCGCATCCCCCCTTCGCCCCGTTGTCGTGCGTCCCGCTGGTATCGAGTCCGCCGAAGCGTTCGCCGCCAGACTGACGGCCATCACCGCGCTACTGGCAGAATCAGCCGAGCGCTATGACGCCAGCGGGGAATTCCCTCACGCCAATTTCCGCCTGTTGCACGAGCACGGACTGCTGGGCCTGACCGTCCCCACCGATCTGGGCGGCGGCGGTGCCGATCTGCTGCAAGCGCAACAGACCATCAGCGCCGTGGCCCAGGGCGAGCCTTCCACCGCGCTGATTCTGGTCATGCAATACATTCAGCACGCGCGCCTGCAGGACAGCAAAAGCTGGCCTCAGCATCTGCGCGTGCACGTCGCGCAACAAGCCGTGCAGGAAGGCGCGCTGATCAACTCGCTGCGGGTCGAACCCGATCTCGGCACCCCGGCCCGTGGCGGCCTGCCTGCGACCACGGCGCGACGCACCGCTGAAGGCTGGCGGATCAGCGGCAGCAAGATTTACTCCACCGGCAGCCACGGCTTGACCTGGTTCAATGTCTGGGCGCGCAGCGATGACGCCGATCCGCTGGTGGGTGCCTGGCTGGTGCACAAGGACACGCCGGGGATTCGCATCGTCGAGGACTGGGATCACTTGGGCATGCGCGCCACGTGCAGCCATGAAGTGATTTTCGAAGACGTACTGGTGCCGCTGGAACATGCGGTCAGCGTCAGCCCGTGGAGCGCACCACAGGCGGAGCTGGACCCGTCGGGCATGCTGTGGATGTCGGTGTTGCTGTCATCGGTCTACGACGGCGTCGCCCGCTCGGCACGGGAATGGTTCGTGCAATGGCTGGAAGAGCGCAAGCCGTCCAATCTGGGCGCGGCGCTATCGACTTTGCCGCGTTTTCAGGAAGTGGTCGGGCAAATCGACACCTTGCTGTTCAACAATCACAGCCTGCTGCACTCCGCTGCTCAAGGCCTGACCCCGGCAGCGCATGCCGCGCAGATCAAATACCTGGTCACCACCAACGCGATCCGCGCGGTGGAACTGGCCATCGAAGCGTCCGGCAACCCCGGCCTGTCACGCAGCAATCCGCTGCAACGCCACCTGCGCAACGTACTCTGCGCACGCATTCACACGCCGCAGAACGACGTGACCTTGATTGGCGTGGGCAAGGCGGTGTTTGCCCAGCGGGCTAAAGCCACGGACTAGCCGAACGGATACATTGTGGGACCGGACTTGTCCGCGAAGACGTGGGCGCAGGCAATGAAGCCGGGGCAGACGGATCGAGATTGGCCCGGCTGGCCTCTTCGGGGACAAGTCCCCTCCTACCGGCCCTGCACAGATCTGGTAGGACCGGACTTGTCCGCGAAGACGTGGGCGCAGGCAATGAAGCCGGGGCAGACGGATCGAGATTGGCCCGGCTGACCTCTTCGGGGACAAGTCCCCTCCTACCGACTGACTTGTCCGGGAAGACGTGGGCGCAGGCAATAAAGCCGGGGCAGACAGATCGAGATTGGCCCGGCTGACCTCTTCGGGGACAAGTCCCCTCCTACATAATGTTCAATGTTTGCTGCACATAGTGTCCGTGTGCTCAAACGGTCTCTAACCGCGCATCAACCCACCGCGATCTCGACATTCTGCCCACTCAAGCGCACCGGCCAGACCCGCAAGCGTTGTTCCGGGTATTCCAGGCAGCCACCGTCGTGCAGGCGGAAATGCTGCTTATACAGTGGCGAAGCAATCACCAGCTCGCCCTTGATGTTGCCGATCAGCCCGCGACCAATGACATTGACCCCCGATTGCGGGTCGCAATTATCCACGGCGTAGAGGGTTTTGCCCTCGGCGTCCGGCAGGTAGAACAGCGCGACTTGCTCGCCGTCCAGCCATACCACCACCCCGGAGTTACGCACCAGGTCTTGCTTGTTGCACACCGGGCGCCATTCGTGGGTATTTGACTGGCTCATGAGAGTGCCTCCTCGGTAACAGGGATCAGGTTGAGTTCGGCGGCTGTTGCCGGGCGGCGCTGGCCGCGTTCCTTGACGAAATGGATGTCCGGATCGCCGCGTTTATCGTTGACGAAGGTACGGAAGCGCTTGAGTTTTTCCGGGCTGTTGAGGGTGTTGGCCCATTCGCACTCGTAGCGGTCGACCACCAGTTGCATCTGCGCTTCCAGCTCGGCGCCCAGACCGAGGCTGTCGTGGATGATCACGTCCTTGAGGTAATCCAGACCGCCTTCCAGGCTTTCACGCCAGACCGAGGTGCGCTGCAACTTGTCGGCAGTGCGGATGTAAAACATCAGGAAACGGTCGATGTAGCGGATCAGGGTTTCATCGTCCAGGTCGGTGGCGAACAGTTCCGCATGACGCGGACGCATGCCGCCGTTGCCGGAGATGTACAGGTTCCAGCCCTTCTCGGTGGCGATCACGCCGACATCCTTGCTCTGCGCCTCGGCGCACTCACGGGTGCAGCCGGAAACCGCAAACTTGAGTTTGTGCGGCGAACGCAGGCCTTTGTAGCGATCCTCGATGGCCAGGGCCATTTTCACGCTGTCCTGAACGCCGTAACGGCACCAGGTGCTGCCGACACAGGATTTCACTGTGCGGGTGGACTTGCCGTACGCATGCCCGGTTTCAAAACCGGCGGCGATCAGCTCGGACCAGATGTCTGGCAACTCATGCAGCTGGGCGCCGAACAGGTCGATCCGCTGGCCGCCGGTGATCTTGGTGTACAGATCGTATTTCTTGGCGACCACACCGATGGCGATCAGCTTGTCGGCGGTGATTTCCCCACCGGCAATACGGGGCACGACCGAATAAGTACCGTTTTTCTGCATGTTGGCCATGAACGTATCGTTGGTGTCCTGCAACGGCACCAGGGAAGCGTCCATGATCGGCTGGTTCCAGCAGGAGGCGAGAATCGAACCCACCGCAGGCTTGCAGATGTCGCAGCCGGTATGGCCGTGGCCATGCTTGGCGAGCAGTTCTTCGAAGGTCAGCACTCCCTCGACCCGTACCAGCGCGTAAAGCTCCTGACGGGTGTAAGCGAAGTGTTCGCACAGGCTTTTGTCGACACTGACGCCACGGGCGATCAGTTCATGCTCAAACACCGTCTTGACCAAGGCCGCGCAACCACCGCAACCCGTGCCCGCCTTGCACTGCGACTTGAGCACGCCCAGATCGGTACAGCCGCCGTCGATGGCCGAGCAGATCGCGCCCTTGGTGACGTTGTGACAGGAACAGATGGTCGCGGTTTCAGGCAGCGCTGCCGGGCCCAGGGTTGGCGCGCCTGCGGAGGAAGGCAAAATCAGGCTGGCCGGCTCTTTCGGCAGGACGATATTGTTCTGCATGTATTGCAGCAGAGTGTCGTAATAACTGTTGTCGCCCACCAGCACGGCACCGATGACGTGCTTGCCGCTGGCATCCACCACCAGGCGTCGATAGCTGGCGGTGGTCTGGTCGATGAATTGATAGCTGCGCGAACCGGGCGTATGGCCGTGGGCATCGCCGATGGAGCCGACGTCCACGCCGAGCAGCTTGAGTTTGGTGGACATGTCGGCGCCCATGAACGGCTCGCCTTCGGTGCCGCACAGCAGTTGGGCGACACCACGGGCCATTTGGTAACCGGGCGCCACCAGACCGAAGATGCTGCCATTCCACGCCGCGCATTCGCCAATGGCGTAGATGTGCGGATCGCTGCTCTGGCACTGGCTGTCGATGACCACACCACCGCGCGGGCCAATCTCCAGGCCGGACTGGCGAGCCAGCGCATCCTGGGCACGAATGCCGGCAGAGAACACGATCAGGTCGGTTTCGAGGAATTCATCGTTGCCGAAGTTCATCCGGTAGCGATATTCCTCGCCAGCGGTGATCGACTGGGTGCCGCGAGACAAATGCACGCCGACGCCGAGCTTCTCGATCCGGTCCTTGAGGGCGACACCGCCCTGCTCGTCGAGCTGCACCGGCATCAGGCGCGGCGCAAATTCCACGACATGGGCTTCCAGACCCAGGCTTTTCAGTGCATTGGCAGCTTCCAGACCCAACAAACCGCCGCCGACCACCACACCGCGTATCGCGTTGGTGGCTGCAGCGCGGATGGCGTCCAGATCTTCCAGGGTGCGGTAGACCAAGCGCGAATCGCCGTGTGCGCCTTCAATCGGCGGCACGAACGGATAGGAACCGGTGGCCAGGACCAGCTTGTCGTAATGGACACTGCCAGTCGCCGTGATCACCTGCTGGCCGTCGCGATCGATCTCCAGGACTTGGGTGCCAAGATGCAGGGTGACGCCCGGCGTCTGATACAGCGAGATATCGGAGAGCGCCAGGGACTCGGCATCCCGTCCAGAGAAATACTCGGACAGATGCACCCGGTCATAGGCGCGCATCTGCTCTTCACCGAAGACATGCAGTTGGTAGTGGTTCAGGGCGCCACCGGCGATCAACTGTTCGACACAATGATGTCCAACCATGCCGTTACCGATCACGATCAAGGTTTGCAGCGAGTCCAAAGGAGCAATATTGGAGTTCATAGATAGCACCCAGCCAAAGCCAATCACGGATAAAAAAGCAAAAAAAAACGCCTGAAACCTTGCGGTTCCAGGCGCCTTTGCCTGTTCATTTGTGGTGTCGATCCGGCCTCTGTGCCCGATTCACCCATCTTGCCCACGGCCTGCTGGCTGCTCGATCTTCGTTGACCGACGGGGCTGTCCACTCGACTGCGTATGCGGTGGACCTGATGAGTGATAAGCAGAATGTGTGCCAGCTTGCATTCTGAATTAATCTGCCGTGCTCGATGCACCCGCTGGCAGGTGCAGGTTTAAAGTCTTCGGCCAGGATTCCACCGGTTATCGCCAGTACGAACAGAACCTCGGCTGTCACCGCGCGCATGGCTCGACTCGCCTCTGCTTGGTGCATATCCATGGCGTGCGGCTATATATAAGTGCGTTTGCCGGGGGATTTGCAGCGTGGCTGGCGCCGATGCTCAACCCGCATAGACGCAGATCAATGAAGCCTGCGGGCAAGCTGATTATCCTCGGCGGTTTTGCCACCGAGCTTTCCCATGCCTCTGCCTACTCCCGAACTGCTCGCCCCCGCCGGCACCCTGAAAAACATGCGCTATGCCTTCGCCTACGGCGCCGATGCGGTCTACGCCGGTCAGCCGCGCTACAGCTTGCGCGTGCGTAATAACGAATTCGATCACGCCAATCTGGCCATCGGCATCAGCGAAGCCCAGGCTCAGGGCAAGCGTTTCTACGTGGTGGTCAACATTGCGCCGCACAACGCCAAGCTCAAGACCTTTCTCAAGGACCTGGAGCCGGTGATAGCCATGGGCCCGGACGCACTGATCATGTCCGATCCCGGCCTGATCATGCTGGTGCGCCGCCATTTCCCGCAGATGCCGATCCACTTGTCGGTGCAGGCCAACACGGTGAATTGGGCCAGTGTCGAGTTCTGGCAGCAGCAAGGCTTGAGCCGGATCATTCTGTCCCGAGAGCTGTCCCTGGAGGAAATCGCCGAAATCCGCCAGCACGTGCCCGCCATGGAGCTTGAAGTGTTCGTCCACGGCGCGTTGTGCATGGCTTACTCGGGGCGCTGCCTGCTGTCGGGCTACATCAACAAGCGCGACGCCAATCAGGGCAGCTGCACCAATGCCTGTCGCTGGAAGTATTCGGCGGAGCAGGCGACGGAAAATCAGCTCGGCGACATCGTGCAGACCTTCCAGCCCCAACCGACCCTGGGCGATGGCGCGCCGACCGATCAGGTGTTTCTGCTACAGGAATCCAATCGACCGGGTGAACTGATGCCGGCGTTTGAAGACGAGCACGGCACTTACATCATGAATTCCAAAGATTTGCGCGCTGTGCAGCACGTGGAGCGTCTGACGCAAATGGGCGTGCACTCGCTGAAAATCGAAGGCCGGACCAAATCCCACTTCTATTGTGCGCGGACCACTCAGGTTTACCGCCGCGCCATCGACGACGCGGTGGCCGGTCGCGCGTTCGACCGTAGCCTGATGACGGATCTGGAGTCCCTGGCCCAGCGCGGCTACACCGAAGGTTTCCTGCGGCGGCATGTGCACGACGAGTATCAGAACTACCAGAACGGCAGTTCGGTATCAGAGCGGCAGCAGTTTGTCGGCGAACTCACCGGCGAACGGCGTAACGGGCTGGCCGAAGTGAAGGTCAAGAATCGCTTCAATCTGGACGACAACCTGGAACTGATGACGCCGCGTGGCAACTTCCACTTCGATCTGGAGTATTTGCAGAACACCCAGGGCGAAGGGATCGGCGTAGCGCCTGGGGACGGGCATACGGTTTACCTGCCGATCCCGGAAGCGGTGGATTTGCGATTTGGGTTGTTGATGCGGGATGTGAGCCTTGAGCTTGACTGAAGTGCGCCAGGCGTGGATACCGTCTTGATCGTCATCACACAGCCATTTGAACTTGCGCCTATCCCGCAGGACTGGCTTTAGCCCGGAGAGGCCGGTACATCGCAGCAGCTGCGGCGTCCGACCTTCCGCGCTCCCGGCTAAAGCCGGTCCTGCGGATCCAAAAAACGCACAGACAAAAACGCCGCTCTATTGAGCGGCGTTTTCGTAAATATGGAGCGGGAAACGAGACTCGAACTCGCGACCCCGACCTTGGCAAGGTCGTGCTCTACCAACTGAGCTATTCCCGCAATGGCGTCCCCTAGGGGACTCGAACCCCTGTTACCGCCGTGAAAGGGCGGTGTCCTAGGCCACTAGACGAAGGGGACACGCTAACTGAAACACATGGTGTGTATTTCAGTGCCCAAATCCGCATCCGAAGACTTGGATCTGGCTTCACTCAATCTCGCCCGAAGGCCAGACTGCTTAAAAATGGAGCGGGAAACGAGACTCGAACTCGCGACCCCGACCTTGGCAAGGTCGTGCTCTACCAACTGAGCTATTCCCGCAATGGCGTCCCCTAGGGGACTCGAACCCCTGTTACCGCCGTGAAAGGGCGGTGTCCTAGGCCACTAGACGAAGGGGACACACGTACAACATTCACTACTTATTTGCGTTTCGCTGTGTGCTTTACGCTGTAAGTGGCGCGCATTCTATGGATGGATTGATAAGTCGTCAACCCCATTCTGAAAATTTATCTAAATCAATGACTTCGCCGTTCTTTTAGAAGATGTCGCGCCTGGGAACGCGCCATCGCAATGACGCCATGAATAAATAAAGTCCGACCAGTACATCTATGCGCAATAGTGCTTAGCCACTACACTCGGCCCAAATTACTTGAAGAAATAGAGGTTCGCGCGGTGACACCACTCATGATTACACTGATGGTAGTAGCTGGCATCGCACTCCTGATCGCGATTGGCTACCTGAACCACGTGGCCGAGAACGCCAAGCTGGACAAAGCCCGGGCGAAAGTTGAGTTGAGTGATCGACTGCGTCGCTGCTCTGAGATATCAGAGACTTTTCCAGGTCAGCTGGTCTCCCCGGCGTTGAAGCTATTAATGACACGCCTGGAACTCAACGTCCTGCAGCGCATGCAGGCGCTGGATAAAGGCAACGACCAGGTCAAGACCCGGATCGGCGAACTCAACGCATTGGTTGCCCAGGGCGAAGCAATCGTCGTCACCAACCCGGTAAGCCCGATCCAGACCGAAGCCAAGGCCAAGGACGTGCGCTTTCTATTGGAAGCACTGCACGGTCAGGTCACGCGCGCCGCACATGACGGTTTCCTGCAGACCAGCGAAGCCAAGCACTGGATTCGCGAAATCCGCAACATTCTGGTCATGCTGCACATTGAATTCTTCAATAACCTTGGCCAGGCAGCTCTGTCGCAGGAACAACCGGGTCAGGCACGCCTGGCGTTCGAACGCGGCGTGCAGTATCTGCGCAACCAACCCGATCCGGTCACCTATCAAAACGCGCTGGTGGCCATGGAAAAACAACTGGCTCGCGCCAACTCCATGGTCCTGACCAACATTGCGCCGACCGAAGATGACGACAATGCCCTGACCGAAGGCCTGAAAGCCGACGAAGTCGAATCGGAATGGAAGAAAAAGGTTATCTACGACTGATAGAAGACAGCAAGATTTCGTAGGACCGGCTTTACCCGGGAGAACGCCCTCCCGGCTAAAGCCGGTCCTACGGAATAATGAAAGCCAAATCAGCAGTCAGTAGCAATCAGAAATATCCGCGCCAACGCCTCGATACCTTGCTGATCCTGCTCCGAGAAACGACCGACACTCGGACTGTCCAGATCCAGAACGCCAATCAGGCGCCCTTCCTTGATCAATGGCACCACCAACTCACTGTTCGAGGCGCTGTCGCAGGCGATGTGCCCAGGAAACTCGTGCACGTCCTGCACGCGCTGGGTTTCCCGACTCTGGGCCGCCGCGCCGCATACGCCGCGCCCGAACGGAATTCGCACACAGGCGATTTGCCCCTGGAACGGGCCAAGCACCAGCTCTTCGTCACGGTTCAGGTAAAAGCCCGCCCAGTTCAAATCGTCCAGCTGGCTATAAAGAAACGCAGAAAACTGCGCCGCGTTGGCGATAAAGTCGCGCTCGTCGGCCAGCAGTGATTCCAGCTGCGCGGCCAGCAGACGATAGCCATCAAGGCCGCTGCCGGCGTTTTGTAGATCGATCATGGTTGCTGCTCCAGCAGTTTGAGGCCGACCCAATACCGTGCGAACTGATAGGCACAACGGCCATTGCGATTGCCGCGCCCGGTTGCCCAGCGGATCGCCAGCTTGTCCAGCTCCGCATCACGCTGCCAGCTCAGGCTCGCAGCCTGTGCCAGCTGGGTGATCCAGTGCTCGACGACATTCAGGTAATGCTCCTGGGTGAACGGGTAGAACGACAGCCACAGGCCGAAGCGGTCAGACAAGGCGATCTTGTCTTCCACCGCTTCACTGGGGTGCAGTTCGCCGTCGACATGTTTCCAGTTGGCGTTGTCGCTTTCTTTTTCCGGCACCAGATGGCGGCGGTTGGACGTGGCGTACAGCAGCACGTTGTCCGGCGCCTGCTCCAGCGAGCCGTCGAGCACACTCTTGAGCACGCGGTAATCGCTTTCACCCGCCTCGAAGGACAAGTCATCGCAGAACAGCACGAAACGCTGGGGCAGCTTTTGCAACTGCTCGACAACACGCGGCAAATCCCCGAGATGATCGCGCTCGATCTCGATCAGGCGCAGACCGGCTTGGGCGTACTCGGCGAGCAGCGCACGAATCAGCGACGATTTGCCGGTGCCGCGCGAACCCCAGAGCAGCGCATGGTTGGCGGGCAGGCCGTCGATGAACTGCCGGGTGTTGCGCCCCAGTTGCTCGCGTTGCAGGTCAACCCCTATCAGGTCCGACAGGCGCATGTCGAGGCTGACTTCCAACGGCATCAGATAGCCACTGCGCCCTTCCCGAACCCAGCGCGCCGCCAGCGACCTGTTCCAGTCAACGGCCTCCCGAGGTGCTGGCAACAATGGCTCAAGGCGTGCAAGAACGGCGTCGGCGCGCTCAAGAAAAGCATTCAAACGAGAATCCACGTTATCTCCTTAGATTGTTGATAAAGCCAAGGGCTGATCGGCTATGCTTGCCCCGCGATGGACACGAGATGTGGCAGTGCCCCCTATGGATATAGCGTTTACTAACCGGCTCTCGTACAAGCAGGCCCGACTCACCGTCCTGGTCGGCTTCATTCTGGGGACGTTGCTGAGCCTGTTACAAATTACCCTCGATTATGCCAGCGAAGATGCATCCATCGATCGTGAAATTCGCTCGTTGCTGGAAATCAGTCACAACCCCGCTTCGCGCATTGCCTACAACATTGACGCCGAACTGGCTCAGGAACTGACCCTGGGCCTGCTGCGATCCCCTGCGGTGGTCAGCGCCAGGCTGACCGACAACAACAATATGGTGCTGTCCAGCGTCGAGCGGCCTTTTGCCCAAAGCCCCTATCGCATGGTCAGCGATTTTCTGTTTGGCGAGAGCCGCCAGTTCGAAGATGCGTTGACGCTGGCCCATCTGCCAAACGAACCCATCGGCACCCTGCGCCTGAATGTGGACACCTTCGCGTTCGGCAGTCACTTCCTGCAGCGCGCCGAAATCACCCTGATTACCGGGTTCGTCCGCAGCCTCGCCCTGGCCGGCATCATGATGCTGCTGTTCTACATGACGCTGACCAAGCCGCTGATACGGGTGATTGGCTCGCTGACCAATCGCGAGCCCAACAGCCCGACGCCGAACAAAGTGCTCTGCCCGCCCAAACATGAAAACGACGAGATCGGCGTGCTGGTGCGGGCCGCCAACCGGCAATTTGAAAACGTCGCCAATGAATTCGCCCGCCGCCGCGATGCCGAAGACCGGCTCACCGCGCACCTGAATGAACTGGAAGACATCGTTTCGGCGCGCACTATCGAGCTCAAGGCCAGTAACGCACGGCTGAGTCAGTCCAACGAAGAATTGCAGATCGCCCGCAGCACCGCCCTGGATATGGCCCATGCGCGTTCGGCATTTCTGGCCAACATGAGCCACGAAATCCGCACCCCGCTCAACGGATTGCTCGGCATGCTCGCCCTGTCGCTGGACAGCCCGCTGAATGCCGAGCAGCGCCAACAGCTGTCCATCGCCCATGACTCGGGCAAAGTGCTGGTCGAGTTGCTCAACGACATCCTCGACATGTCCAAATTCAATGCCGGGCACCTGGAGATGGAACGCATCCCGTTCGATCTGGGCGTACTGGTCGAGGATACCGCCAACCTGCTTTCGCAAAACGCCGCGCCCAGTGTCGAGCTGACCTGCCTGATTGATCCGAATTTTCCGGCCATGGTCATGGGCGATCCGACCCGGGTTCGGCAGATCGTCAGCAACTTGCTCTCCAACGCTCTGAAATTCACCCGATTCGGGCGGGTAGACGTGCGCCTGAGCACTTACCAGGATGCGGACACCCGAGAAAACCGGGTGCGCATCGAAGTCTGCGACACCGGAATCGGCATCGCCCAAGAGGCCCAGGCCAGAATATTCCAGCCCTTCACCCAGGCCGAAGCCGCCATTACCCGGCAGTTCGGCGGCACCGGCCTGGGCCTGGCGCTGACGCATAATCTCTGCGAAGCCATGTCCGGCCATTTGAGCATTCATTCGCAGTCAGGCCTGGGCAGCCAGTTCTGTGCCGACCTGCCGCTGCCCATTCATCTGGCAGCCATCACCCCGCCGGCGCTGCGTGGCCGCGTCGTGGTGATCAGTGCCGCGGGAAGCGGACTGGTGGAGTTGCTGGCTAACCTGCTCCCCGCCTGGGGCATCGAATACCAACGCTGGGGAATCGACGACAAGATTATCTGCGCAGGTTTGGATGCCGCGCCTGCGCTGCTGATCACTGACTGCCCGGAATGCCTGTTCGGCCTGCGGCCGGCGACGCACATCCCTATTCTACTGGTCACCGCCTACGGCAACTTCATGCCCAGCGAACAGGTCAGCGCCCTGGCACCCTTGCAGCAACAGGCCCGCCCGCTGGCCCGCAACGCGCTGTATCAGACGCTGCGCCGGGTCATGCAGCACGGCGACTCGGTAACTGACGATCTATTGCAGGCCATCGATTTGAGCGGCAGCCACTCGGCGAGAATCCTGTTGGTGGAGGACAACCCGGTCAACCAGCTCGTGGCCAAGGGTATGTTGAGCAAGCTGGGGTGCGAGGTCATCGTCAGCAGCCACGGCGCGGAAGCGCTGCAACAACTGGAACTGCACACGTTCGATCTAGTGCTGATGGACTGCAACATGCCGGTCATGGACGGCTACGAAGCGAGCCGCCAGATCCGCCGCAGCGGACGCTGGCCGCAACTGCCGATCATCGCCCTCACGGCCAACGCCATGCCCGAAGAGCGCGAGCGCTGCCGGGCTGCCGGCATGAGTGATTACCTGGCCAAGCCGTTCCGCCGCGCCGAGCTGATCAGCCTGCTTGATCAATGGATACCGGCCAATAACACCGGATGAGCTACTTGAGCAGCGCTTCGATTTCGCCCGTCAGATCTTCAGGCTTGGTCAGCGGAGCAAAGCGTTTGACCAGCTTGCCGTCCTTGCCGATCAGGAATTTGGTGAAATTCCATTTGATACGCTCGGAACCCAGCAATCCTGGTGCCTGCCTCTTGAGCTGGACGAACAATGGATGAGCGTCGCTGCCATTCACGTCGATCTTCTTGAACAGCGGGAACGTGACGCCGAAATTCAGCTCGCAGAAATCACTGATGGCTGATTCGTTACCCGGCTCCTGCTTGCCAAACTGATTACACGGAAAGCCCAGCACCACCAGGCCCTGATCCTTGTAATCCTGCCAAATTTTTTCCAGCCCTTTGTACTGCGGAGTAAAGCCGCATTTACTGGCCGTATTGACCACCAGCACTGCTTTGCCGGCGAAATCGGCAAGCGTTTTCTGCTCGCCCTTGATCGTCGTGCAGGGGATGCTCAGCAGGTTTTCGCTCATGACGGTGGCTCCAGAATAGAAACAGGGATTGAAGTTAGCGCGCAACTGATTGGCGCGCACTTCAATTCTCGGTCGTGATGAGCGCCTATAAGGCAGTGCAGCCAGGCAATCAGTCGCGCGGGACCAGATCCAGGCAGACCGAGTTGATGCAGTAACGCAGCCCGGTTGGCGGCGGGCCGTCCGGAAACACATGCCCCAGGTGCGCATCGCATTTGAAGCAGACCACTTCGGTGCGAATCATGCCGTGGCTGACATCCCGCACTTCAACCACTGCACTGCCTTCGATAGGCGCGTAGAAGCTCGGCCAGCCGCAGCCGGAATCGAACTTGGTCTCGGAATCGAACAACGGCTCGTTACAGCACACACAATGGTAGACGCCTGCGGTCTTGGTGCTGTTGTACTTGCCGGAAAACGGCCGTTCGGTGGCTTTGAGGCGACAAACGTTGTACTGCTCGGGATCGAGCATCGCTCGCCACTCTTCGAGGGTTTTGTCCAACTTTTCCACGGGTACACCTCCGCAACTGAAAAAGCCTGATCTGTATCTTCTCCACAGATCAGGTGGCACGTATGATTGCGCCTTCGTTAGACGCCAGTCTGTCACCCGCGTTTCAAGCATACAAACCCATTTTTCACGGCGTCACACCCGGCGAACCACGTGATCACCTAGTCGCGGCTCGTCCATTTTCGGGAACAATCACCATGCAGGTCAGCAAATCGAACAAGCTCGCCAACGTCTGTTATGACATTCGCGGGCCAGTGCTCAAGCACGCCAAACGCCTGGAAGAGGAAGGCCATCGCATCCTCAAGCTGAACATCGGCAACCCTGCGCCATTTGGTTTCGAAGCGCCGGAGGAAATCCTGCAGGACGTCATCCGCAACCTGCCGACCGCGCAAGGCTACAGCGATTCCAAAGGCCTGTTCAGCGCCCGCAAGGCGGTGATGCAGTACTACCAGCAGAAGCAGGTCGAAGGCGTCGGCATCGAGGACATCTACCTGGGCAACGGCGTCTCCGAGTTGATCGTGATGTCGATGCAGGCTCTGCTCAACAACGGCGATGAAGTGCTGATCCCGGCGCCCGATTACCCGTTGTGGACCGCGGCTGTCAGCCTGGCGGGCGGCAACCCGGTGCATTACCTGTGCGACGAGCAGGCCAACTGGTGGCCGGATCTGGCCGATATCAAGGCCAAGATCACCCCGAACACCAAGGCCATGGTGATCATCAACCCGAACAACCCGACTGGCGCGGTGTATTCCAAGGAAGTCCTGCTGGGCATGCTGGAACTGGCGCGCCAGCACAAGCTGGTGGTGTTCTCGGACGAGATCTACGACAAGATCCTCTACGACGACGCCGTACATATCTGCACCGCGTCCCTGGCCCCGGACCTGCTGTGCCTGACCTTCAACGGTCTGTCCAAATCCTATCGCGTTGCCGGCTTCCGCTCCGGCTGGGTCGCCATTTCCGGTCCCAAGCACAACGCGCAGAGCTACATCGAAGGCATCGACATCCTGGCCAACATGCGCCTGTGTGCCAACGTGCCGAGCCAGCACGCCATTCAAACGGCCCTTGGCGGTTACCAGAGCATCAATGACCTGATACTTCCGCCCGGTCGCCTGCTGGAACAGCGCAACCGCACCTGGGAACTGCTCAACGACATTCCCGGCGTCAGCTGCGTCAAGCCAATGGGCGCGCTGTATGCGTTCCCACGCATCGACCCGAAAATCTGCCCGATCCACAACGACGAGAAGTTCGTCCTGGACCTCCTGCTGTCGGAAAAACTGCTGGTGGTCCAGGGCACCGCGTTCAACTGGCCGTGGCCGGATCACTTCCGTGTGGTAACCCTGCCTCGCGTCGACGAACTGGACATGGCTATCGGGCGTATCGGTAACTTCCTCAAGACCTATCGCCAGTAACCGCGCCTGCCGCCCCCGTTATTGCGCGCCCGACCGGCCGCAATACGGCGGGCGGGCAACCTGTCAGCAGCTACCATGAAATTAAATCCCCGCTCGCCGATGAGCTTGCCGTGCCCGCCGCTCTGGGTCGGGAGCCTTGCGACTTGACGCAATTACGACGCAACCCGACAAAACGACACAGTTTGAAATAGTCCCCGGGTTGAATAGCCGTAAGCATCACCTTATATACCCCGCAACGTGTTACATATTCTTCACGAGGAGAACTTCCAGACCATGATGCGCATTTTGCTGTTTTTGGCCACTAACCTGGCGGTCGTGCTGATAGCCAGCATCACCCTGAGCCTGTTTGGCTTCAACGGGTTCATGGCGGCCAATGGGGTTGATCTGAACCTCAGTCAGCTGCTGGTTTTCTGCGCTGTATTTGGTTTCGCCGGCTCGTTGTTCTCGCTGTTCATCTCCAAGTGGATGGCGAAGATGAGCACTGGCACCCAGATCATTACCCAGCCACGCACCCGGCATGAGCAATGGCTGGTGCAGACCGTCGAACAACTGTCCCGCGACGCTGGCATCAAAATGCCAGAAGTCGGGATCTTCCCAGCCTACGAAGCCAACGCTTTCGCCACGGGCTGGAACAAGAACGACGCACTGGTTGCGGTCAGCCAGGGTTTGCTGGAACGCTTTTCGCCCGATGAAGTGAAAGCGGTGCTGGCCCACGAAATCGGTCACGTTGCCAACGGCGACATGGTTACCCTGGCGCTGGTGCAGGGCGTGGTGAACACCTTTGTGATGTTCTTCGCCCGCATCATCGGCAACTTCGTCGACAAGGTGATCTTCAAGACCGAGAACGGCCAGGGCATCGCGTATTACGTGACCACGATCTTTGCCGAGATCGTCCTGGGTTTTCTCGCCAGCGCCATCGTCATGTGGTTCTCGCGCAAACGAGAATACCGCGCTGACGAAGCCGGTGCACGTCTGGCGGGCACTGCGGCCATGATCGGCGCCCTGCAGCGTCTGCGTTCCGAACAGGGCGTGCCGGTGCAGATGCCGGACAGCCTGACGGCCTTCGGTATCAATGGCGGCCTCAAACACGGCCTGGCTGGCTTGTTCATGAGCCACCCGCCGCTGGAAGAACGTATCGAGGCGCTGCGTCGTCGCGGTTGATAGAACCTGTTACAGCTTGAATGAAGGGCGACGCGAGTCGCCCTTTTTTGTGGGTTGGCGGTGAGTCAGCGCCGCGCCAGGCGATAAACCCGCTCGTCAAGCCGGCTACCGCCGCGCTGAACGAACTTCCAGCTTTCCCCCAGCACATCGCAGGTCTGCAAGGTTTCCAGCTGCCAGCCGGACGCAAACAGACGTTGCACCTCTTCATCAGGTACCGAGAACGGCGGGCCTTCGACTTCCGACTGCTCATAATCCAGGGTAATCAGCAGCCCCTTGCAGCTCCCGGACAATATCTCGCCGAGATGCTGGACATATTGCTCTCGCATGGCGGGCGGCAACGCGATCAAGGCCGCGCGATCGTAGAGCGCCTGACAATCCGCCACATCGGCGGCCGTCAGTGCGAAAAAATCGCCGCACCACAACTCCACCGGTCCAGCGCTGTAGACCTTGAACGCTCCTTGCTGACGAATCGTGGGCTGCAATTGATGTTCACTGAAAAAATCTGCGATGGCCTTTTCCGACAACTCGATGCCTTTGACGCTGTAGCCTTGCTGCGCCAACCAGCCAAGGTCCAGGCTTTTACCGCAAAGCGGCACCAGGACACCTGCGCCCTGCGCCACCGACAATAGCGGCCAGAAGCGCTCAAGGTATGGATTGGTCTGTTGCTGGTGGAAGCCGATCTGATCACTGGCCCAACGTTGATGCCAAAAGTCAGCCTGCATGAAACCTCCCGAAAATTCGATCAAAGCGCGCTAAAACTTATATTAGATTTAGATCAATGTCTGCTTGAAGATGAGGCATCTTATCGCTCAGGGCTCTCGACATGTTCCCCAGCTTATTTATCTCACACGGCTCGCCCATGCTCGCGCTGGAACCCGGCGACAGCGGTCCGGCCCTTGTTCGGCTGGCCGCCGGGATGCCAAAGCCACGGGCCATCGTGATTGTCTCGGCGCACTGGGAAAGCCAGGATCTGCTGGTCAATGGCAACCCACAACCGGAAACCTGGCATGACTTCGGCGGCTTCCCGGCCGCGTTGTTCGCCGTGCAATACCCCGCGCCCGGCCTTCCCGAGCTTAGCCTGCAAGTCGCCGCCCTGCTCGGTGCCGCCGGCCTTCCTGCACGCATCGACAGCAAACGCCCGTTCGACCATGGTGTCTGGGTGCCGCTGTCCCTGATGTATCCGCAGGCCGACATTCCCGTGGTGCAGGTTTCCCTGCCCAGCCGCCAGGGACCGGCGCTGCAGACCAAAGTCGGCCGAGCGTTGGCCAGCCTGCGCGATGAAGGCATATTGGTCATAGGCTCCGGCAGCATCACCCACAATCTGCGCGAACTGGACTGGCATGCCGGCCCGGAAAGCGTCGAACCCTGGGCGAAGGAGTTTCGTGACTGGATGATCGACAAGCTGGCCAGCAACAACGAAGCCGCACTGCACGACTACCGCACGCTGGCGCCGCATGCTGTGCGCAGTCATCCGAGCGATGAGCACTTGCTGCCGCTGTACTTCGCGCGGGGCGCGGGCGGTGAATTCAGCGTGGCGCATCAGGGTTTTACGATGGGGGCGTTGGGGATGGATATTTACAGGTTTGGGTGAGTAGCCACCGCGCGCTCTAGGAGCCAACTTGTTGACGAGGCGTCGTGCCTATTCGCGAGCAAGCTCGCTCCCACCCAACTTGTCCCCGAAGAGGCCGGTGCAAACGCTGAAAATCTTTCTCGGCAGACCGACGCCTTCCCGGACAAGTCCGGTCCTACCGAATCAACACAACCCGGTAAGAGGGGACTTGTCCCCGAAGACGCCAGTGCAAACGCTGCGAAGCACTATTTTAGACGCTGAATCTATGTCAGATGTATCGGACCCTTCCCGAAACCAAAGCCTAAATCCCAGACAAAAAAATCCCCGAACCAGTCGGGGATTTTTTTGTTCAGACGATCAGCTCAAGAGCAGATCAGTCTTCGCGATAGCGACGCAGCTTCAACTGCTTGCCTGCAACGCGGGTGTCCTTGAGTTTGGTCAGCAGACGCTCAAGGCCATCTTCCGGCAGCTCAACCAGGCTGAAGCTGTCACGCACCTGGATACGACCGATAGCTTCGCGGGCCAGGCCGCCTTCGTTGAGGATTGCACCCAACAGGTTTTTCGCAGCGATACCATCACGCGCACCCAGCGCGGTACGGCAACGAGCACGGCCTTCGGCCAATGGAACCGGAGCGCGACGCTCACGATCACCACTACGCTCAGGACGATCACCCGAAGTCGAACGATCGCTACGCTCACGCGGTGCGCTGTTCGGCACCAGTGGACGGTCGCGTTCGATGGCAGCCAGGGTCAAAGCCTGACCGTTGGTAGCCTTGCGCAGCAGGGCTGCGGCCAGAGCACGCGGGCTGCAACCGATATCGGCGGTCAGGCGGTCAAGCAATTCGCCGTGGGTCGATTCAGCGTCAGCAACCAGTGGCGCCAGGCTGTTGGTCAATTTCTTGATGCGAGCATCGAGAACGGCCTGGGCATCCGGAAGGCGTACTTCAGCAACTTTCTGACCGGTTACACGCTCGATCACTTGCAGCATGCGGCGCTCACGCGGAGTCACCAGCAACAATGCACGACCTTCGCGACCGGCACGGCCAGTACGGCCGATACGGTGAACGTAGGACTCTGGATCGTAAGGCATGTCCACGTTGAATACGTGGGTGATACGCGGAACGTCGAGACCACGGGCAGCAACGTCGGTCGCTACAACGATGTCCAGACGGCCATCCTTGAGGGATTCGATAACGCGCTCACGCTGGTTCTGGGCGATGTCGCCGTTCAGTGCAGCAGCCTTGTAGCCTTTGGCTTCAAGGGCGCTTGCCAGGTCCAGGGTCGCTTGCTTGGTGCGCACGAACATGATCAGGGCATCGAAGTCTTCGACTTCAAGCAGGCTCAATACAGCCGAGGTCTTCTGGTCAGCGTGAACCAACAGGTGAGCCTGTTCGATCGCGGTAACAGTCTGGGTCTTGGTCTGGATCTTCACGTGCTTCGGATCGCGCAGATGGCGCTCGGCGATGGCACGGATCGACTGCGGCAGGGTAGCCGAGAACAAAACGGTCTGACGGGTAGCTGGCATGGCCTTGAAGATGACTTCCAGGTCGTCCATGAAGCCCAGCTTGAGCATTTCGTCCGCTTCGTCGAGAACCAGGTGGTTCACGGTCGCCAGGACTTTTTCGTCACGGCGAAGGTGATCACACAGGCGACCCGGAGTAGCGACGACGATCTGTGCGCCGTTACGGATTGCTTTAAGTTGTGGACCCATCGGCGCGCCGCCGTAGACAGCCACAACCGTTACGCCCGGCATTTGCTTGGCGTAGGTTTCGAAAGCGGTGGCGACTTGCAGGGCCAGCTCGCGGGTCGGAGCCAGGATCAGCGCTTGTGGTTCGCGCTTGGCTGGATCGATGCGATGCAGGATAGGCAGTGCGAACGCGGCAGTTTTACCTGTACCGGTTTGCGCCTGACCGATCATGTCGTGACCGGCCATGATGATAGGGATCGATTGCTGCTGAATAGCCGAAGGCTCTTCATAGCCAGTCGCGATGACGGCTGCAAGAATGTTTGGATGAAGTTCAAAAGCGGCGAAGCCGCCGAATTCCTGGGTCATGGGTCTGCCTCTAGTGCATCCGCAAAGACCCATGCTCCAAAGCTGCGCGTGCCGTGTACGACCCTAAAGTCACCCTGGCTGCTTTGTCGGCGGGGATTTGCGAAAACGTTTGATGAATGGATCGCCAAGGATAGTCCGCTGAGCGAACAAGCAGCCGAAGCTGGCTTCGGGGAATTGCAATACCTGGACGAGGCCCCGTTAAAGGCCGGCGCGCACTATACCGGAATTGCGCGAAAAAGTGAGGATTTTTTTCGGGGCAAAACAGTGGAATGTCCAAGTGTCACAGGCTTTGCGCAAATCCACTCGAAGGTCTATTTCGCCCAAAGCCCGGGATTGCTGGGGGCGATGCTTAAACGGTTCACCTTTCAGTCAGGCAGCTCGGATCCATTCCTACTCAAAGCGCTGGACCATCCTACACAACTTCCTCAATCAAGGAACGCCTCAGCCGTGACTCGATCATCAGGTCGCCGGGCGAATGTTCTTGATCAGTTGCAGCAACGAGTAGCCAAGGCGCGGTGCGAGCGTTTCAGCACGCTCGATCAGCGGCTCGACATCAAGCGTCTGTTCCAGATCGGCCGGCACGAAGAGAATCACGTTGCCTTCCTTTACCGGCAGTTCCCAGTAATGCCGGTGATAGAGGCCACGCAGCAACGCGGCACCCAGAGGTTTGCCATCATCGGCCGCCCATTGATTGATGATCAGCCAGCCGCCCGGATTCAGGCGTTGCTGACAGTTCTCCAGAAATTTCCAGGCCAGATGCCCGACGCCCGGACCGACGTCGGTGTACAGGTCGACAAAGATCAGGTCCGCCGACTCGGCCGTTTCCAGCAGTTCCAGAGCATCACCGATACGGATGAACAGCCGCGGATCATCGTCCAGACCCATGAATTCAATCGCCAGCCGCGGCACCTCGGGACGCAACTCGATGGCTTCGACGTCTTCCAGCGGCAGGAACTTGAGGCACGCCTGAGTCAGGGTTCCAGCCCCCAACCCCAGAAACAGCGCGCTTTCCGGCGCTTCATGGCACAGCGCGCCGATCAGCATGGCGCGGGTGTAGTCGTACTCCAGCCAGCTGGGATCAGCAGTGAAGGTGCAGCTTTGCTCGATGGCATCGCCGAATTCCAGGAAGCGGTAATCATCCACTTCAAGCACGCGGATCATGCCGAAGTCATCGTGTACTTCGGCCAGAATCCGCTCTACCCGCTCCTCAGTCATTGCTTCTCCTAACGGCGAGCTCAAGTCCAGCCTTGGCGATCGCACTCATTCGATACAGTCGCTCGACCCTGAGCGGGAAAGCGCGGATTGTCGGCCAAGCGGGGGCGCGCGGTCACGCTCTTTATGGCCCAGGGCCAATATCCCATTGAGCCGGCCTGTGCCGCCGATCATCCTGCATGCGCTGGCAGCCCGACACCGAACTGCTAACATGCTCGTCCGATTGCACTGACTTAGAGTCCACGATGAACCAACCCTGGAGTCCCGACAGCTGGCGGGCATTGCCCATTCAGCAGCAACCTCAATACCCCGATGCCGCGCATTTGCTGCACGTCGAACAGACGCTGGCCAGCTATCCGCCGCTGGTATTTGCCGGGGAAGCCCGTGAGTTGCGTCGCCAGTTCTCGGAAGTCACTCAAGGCCGTGCATTCCTGCTGCAGGGCGGCGATTGCGCGGAAAGTTTTGTCGAGTTCTCGGCGGCGAAGATTCGCGACACCTTCAAGGTGCTGCTGCAAATGGCCATCGTCATGACCTTCGCGGCGGGCTGCCCGGTGGTCAAGGTCGGGCGCATGGCTGGCCAGTTCGCCAAGCCGCGTTCGGCCAACGACGAAACCATCGACGGCGTGACCTTTCCGGCCTATCGCGGCGATATCGTCAACGGCATCGGTTTCGATGAGAAAAGCCGCGTGCCGGACCCGGATCGCCTGTTGCAGGCGTATCACCAGTCCACGGCGACCCTGAATCTGCTGCGCGCGTTCGCCCAGGGCGGCTTTGCCGATCTGCATCAGGTGCATAAATGGAACCTGGACTTCATTGCCAACTCGGCGCTGGCGGAAAAGTACAGCCAACTGGCCGACCGCATCGACGAAACCCTGGCATTCATGCGCGCCTGCGGCATGGACACCTCGCCACAACTGCGCGAAACCACCTTCTTCACCGCCCATGAAGCCTTGCTGCTCAACTACGAAGAAGCCTTCGTACGTCGCGACAGCCTCACCAACGATTTTTACGATTGTTCCGCGCACATGCTGTGGATCGGCGACCGCACCCGGCAACTGGATGGCGCACACGTGGAGTTTTTGCGTGGGGTGAACAATCCGATCGGGGTCAAGGTCGGCCCCAGCATGAACACCGACGACCTGATCCGCCTGATCGATATCCTCAATCCGGACAACGATCCCGGTCGCTTGAACCTGATCGCGCGCATGGGCGCCAACAAGGTCGGCGACCACTTGCCACAATTGATTCGCGCCGTGGAACGTGAAGGCAAGAAAGTGCTGTGGAGCTCTGACCCGATGCACGGCAACACCATCAAGGCCAGCAGCGGCTACAAGACCCGCGACTTCGCACAGATCCTTGGAGAAGTGAAACAGTTCTTCCAGGTCCACCAGGCCGAAGGCACCTACGCTGGCGGTATCCACATCGAGATGACCGGCCAGAACGTCACCGAATGCATCGGCGGCGCGCGGCCCATCACCGAAGACGGCCTTTCGGATCGCTATCACACCCACTGCGATCCGCGAATGAATGCCGATCAGTCACTGGAACTGGCGTTCTTGATTGCCGAGACGTTGAAGCAGGTCAAGCGCTAACCTCCTGTGCAGACTGTGTGGGAGCGAGCTTGCTCGCGAAGCTTCTGAAACGAGGCCTCGCCAACAAGTTGGTTCCTACAGCAACGCTTCAAACGCCCACTGTAATTTTCTGCCACTCCCCCGCTGGCAATTGATCTGCACCTGCGGCAACCCCAGCCAATCTGCCAGTTGCCGCAGATTGCTCGCCAGCGCGTGCATGCCCTCCTCGTCCAGCCCGGTTTCTTCTTCGTGCACCGCATGCACGGCCAAACGGCCAAAGGCGCGTTCGGCGCGCAGGTCGACGCGGGCGGCGATGCGTTCGTGGTGCAGGAACGGCAGCACGTAATAGCCATAAATCCGTTTGGCCTGGGGTGTGTAAATCTCCAGCCGATAGCGGAAGTCGAACAGCCGCTCGGTGCGAGCCCGCTCCCAGATCAGTGAGTCGAATGGCGAGAGCAAGGCGCTGGCCGCCACCTTGCGCGGGACCTTGCTGTCCGGCAGACAGAATCCCGGCTGACGCCAACCCTGGACCTGGACGACGTGCAGTGCGCCGGCTTCTACCAGTTCGGCCAGCGCCACCCGGCTCGGCAACGGGTCCTGGCGGAAATAGTCACGCAGGTCTTTCTCGGTACCGACACCCAGCGCCGCTGCCGCGTGCAGCAGCAAGCCCTGTTGCGCGTCGTTTTCGCCGACTTCGGGGTGATCCAGAATCGCTGCTGGCAGCACTCGCTCGGGCAAATCATAGAGCCGTTCGAACCCCCGTCGCCCGGCCACCGTCACTTCACCCGCAGCAAACAGCCATTCCAGCGCCATCTTTTCCGCACTCCAGTCCCACCATGGCCCGGCGCGCTCCTCGCGGGTGCTCAAACTGCCTGCGCCCAACGCGCCCTGATCGCGAACGGCCTGTAAAACTCGGGCAATGGTCGGCTGTTGTTCGCGACCGAAAGTCGCCAGCTGTTGATAAATGCCTTCGCCCTGAGCCGCGCGCTGCATGCGCCAACGCATCAAGGGATACAGTTCGATGGGCAGCAGCGAGGCTTCGTGGCCCCAGTATTCAAAGAGTTTGCGATGGCGGCCCTGACTCCAGGCGGCCTGATCGAGGAGTGTCTGGGAATAGTAGCCCAGGCGGGAAAACAGCGGCAGGTAATGGGAGCGAACCAGAGCGTTGACCGAGTCGATCTGCAAAACACCCAGGCGCTGGATCAATTGCGTGACATGGCTGGACTTGACGATCGCTGGCGGCTGCCGCCCGTTGAAACCCTGGGCGGCCAGCGCCATGCGACGTGCTTGTTTGAGCGACAGTTCTAACGGCATGCGAGGCTCCCTGTGAACCCCAACGCTACCTGATAGCACCGGCTCTTGTCAGCGCTTCATCGGATCGACCCAGAAGTGCCGCTCGGTTTCCTTATAGACATCCGCGCGACTCAGACCGAGATCCTTCAATGCCTCATCGCTCAACTCGGCCAGTTGCCGACGCTGCTGATGCAGCTCGTACCAACGCGAAACGTGGCCTTTCACAGACCGGAGCAAGCGCTCGATCCACGAATCATGAGACAGGGTTTTAAGCACCAGCACATAACCTTTTTGACCTTTCATCATCTTGCCCTCCAAGTGGGATGACTAAAGTCTCGCGCTGGAGCTAAGATCAATCCAACGAATGTTTCTTATGCACTGCATCTGGGAGATTGATGTATTGGCCAGCTTCCCGAGTATCGACACAGAACTGCTGCGTACCTTTGTCGCCATCGCCGACGAGGGCGGGTTTACCCGTGCGGGCGAAGCGGTAAACCGCACGCAGTCGGCGGTCAGCATGCAGATGAAACGGCTTGAAGAAGACCTGATTCAGCGCCCGCTGTTCCAGAAGCAGGGCCGTAGCGTCAGCCTGACGATAGAAGGCCAGGTGCTGCTCGGCTATGCGCGCAAAATCCTCAAGCTGCATGGCGAAGTGTTCAACACCCTGCGCGAGCCGCACATGGTGGGCATGGTAAAAATCGGTACGCCCGATGATTACGCCATGCGCTTTCTACCCGGAATCCTGTCGCGCTTCGCCCAGGCCTATCCTCTGGTGCAGATTGAAGTGCACTGCGAGCCGTCGAAACAGCTGTTGCAGCGTCAGGACCTGGATCTGAGTATCGTCACCCGCGAACCGGGCACCGAGATCGGGCAGATTCTGCGTCAGGAACGTTTTGTCTGGATGGAGGCGCAGGGCTTTTCGCCCCATGAACACACGCCATTGCCGCTGGCGATGTTCAATACCGACTGTTTCTGCCGAACCTGGGCCTGCAATGCGCTGGATACCATGCAGCGCGATTACCGCATCGCTTATACCAGCGCCAGCCTCGCGGCAATCAGCGCTGTAGTGACTGCGGGACTGGCGATTACTGCGCAGCTGGAAAGCCTGCTGACGCCGGATCTGCGCATCATCGGCGAGGCTCAGGGTTTGCCGCAATTGCCGCTGGCCAGCATCGTGCTGCTGCGCAATCCGCACAGCGTTTCACCCATCACCGAATGCCTGGCCGAACACATCGCCGAAGGCTTCAAACTTTAAAGGCAAGGACTACGGCGCAGATCACCAGAAAGCCACAGAACAGCGAACGCAGCAGGCGCTCGGGCAGCGAGTGAGCCAGTTTCACCCCCCAACTGATACTCGCCAGCCCGCCGATTGCCAGGGGAATGCCCATCGACCAGTTGACGTGGTCATGCAGTGCGTAGGTAAACAGGGTGATTGCGGTACTTGGGGTCGCCAGTGCCAGCGCCAGGCCTTGGGCGACAACCTGGGTCGCACCGAAGAACCCGGTCAGGATTGGCGTGGCGATGACTCCGCCACCGACCCCGAACAAACCGCCGGTGATGCCGGAACCGACACCCAGCAACCACAAGCGATTGGTGTGCCGCAGGTCGGTGCTGGCATCGCCTTTGCGCCAATACATCTGCACCAGGTTAAACACCGTCAGGATGATGAGAAAGACCACGAAACTGATACGCATGGATTGTGGATCCAGCCGCACCGCCCACAGCGAAGTCAGCCAGGCGAAGCAGAAACTGGGAATGATCAGCATCATGGCATTGCGCAGCGAAATACGATTGCGCTGGTTGTAGCGCCACAACGCCAGTAACACGTTGGGCAACACCATCAACAGCGCGGTGCCTTGTGCCAGTTGCTGATCCAGCCCGAACAGCACGCCCAGCGCCGGGATGGCAACCAGGCCGCCACCAATTCCGAACAACCCACCCAATGTGCCCATGGCGGCGCCCAACAACACAAACATCACTACGTCGATCACACCGCTTCCCCCGAATTATTGGCAAGCATGCTACGCATTCTCGCGGGAGTGGCAAATGAATAGCGCTGACCGAGACCGGAATTTATCTGGCGCATTAAAGATCAGGGCACTAAATTGTTTGGTAACGACACATTCGTACAAAAGGACTGCCCATGAACGCAGACGATATCTCTACACCCGACGTCTCGGAGCCATGCGAAGCCTTGCTGCTCGACAATCAGCTGTGTTTCGCCCTCTACTCGACCTCGTTGCTGATGACCAAGGTCTACAAACCGCTGCTCCAGGCATTGGGCCTCACGTATCCGCAATACCTGGCGATGATGGTGCTCTGGGAGCAGGACGGCTTGACCGTTGGCGACGTGAGCACCCGTCTGTTGACCGATCCCGGCTCCTTGACGCCGCTGCTCAAACGCCTTGAAGGCGAAGGCTTCATCACCCGCACGCGCAGCAGGGAAGATGAACGCGTGGTCCTGCTGCGTCTGACTGAGCAAGGTCGCGCCTTGCAGAAACAAGCCATGCAAGTGCCTGGCTGCATCCTCTCCGCCAGCGGCCTGGATCTGGAGAAACTGCAGAAAATGCAAAGCGACCTGCTGCAGCTGCGCGGGAATTTGCGTGAGCATGTTTGATTAGACCCCCTCCCTTTTGGAGCCAGGCTTGCCCGCGAATCGGCCGTAGGAGCGACTGTAGGAGCGACCGTAGGAGCGACTGTAGGAGCGACTTCAGTCGCGAGCCGCTCATCAATTGCCCTCCCAGCTAAAGCCGGTCCTACAGCCTCGCTCCAACAGAGCATCTCAAATTCAGAGGGTTAAAATATTATCTTGCGCGCAAACTATTCGTGCGCTACATTTGCTTCATGCTCGGTTAGCGCACAAACATTTAGCGCAAGCAGACAACTTTTTTCAAAACCAATCCCTACCATCAGTTCTCTTTTTCGCGAGGCAACGCCATGGACACTCTCTACACAGCAATCGCAACTGCAACCGGCGGCCGTGACGGTCGTGCTGTTTCCAGCGACAACATCCTCGACGTCAAACTCGCCACGCCAAAAGAACTCGGCGGCGCAGGCGGTGCGGCAACCAACCCTGAGCAATTGTTCGCTGCCGGTTACTCGGCCTGCTTCATCGGCGCACTGAAATTCGTCGCTGGTCAAAGCAAACGCACCATTCCGGCAGACGCCTCGATCACTGCCCACGTCGGCATCGGCCAGATCCCTGGCGGTTTCGGTCTGGACATCGACCTGAACATCAACCTGCCAGGCCTGGAACAAGCCGACGCAGAGCAGTTGGTCGAAGCTGCGCACCAGGTGTGCCCATACTCGAACGCCACTCGCGGCAACGTTGATGTGCGTCTGCATGTAACGGTCTAAACGCCGCCCACAAAAAAGCCCGCATCGCTGCGGGCTTCTTTGTAACTAGACAGTGTTACTGCGGTAAAAGCTGTGCTTATTTAGCACGGCCTTTGTAGGAACCGCCGTCACGGGTGTCGATTTCGATCCGGTCACCGATTTCGATGAAGTCAGCAACTTGCAGCTCGGTACCGTTGCTCAGCTTGGCAGGCTTCATCACCTTGCCGGAAGTGTCGCCACGAGCCGAACCTTCGGTGTAGTCAACTACACGGACGATGGTGGTCGGCAGCTCTACGGAAACCAGGCGCTCTTCGAAGAAGATCGCTTCGCAAACGTCGGTCATGCCTTCTTCAACGAATGGCAGAACGGCTTCGATGTCTTCAGCGTTCAGCTCGTACATGGTGTAGTCAGTGGTGTCCATGAACGTGTAGGTGTCGCCGCTGATGAAGGACAGGGTCGCTTCTTTGCGATCCAGGATCACGTCATCAAGCTTGTCGTCAGCGCTGTAAACGATCTCGGTCTTGTAACCGGTCAGCAGGTTTTTCAGCTTGGTCTTCATGATCGCGCTGTTACGACCGGACTTGGTGAATTCAGCTTTCTGAACCAGCCAAGGATCGTTTTCGAGACGAATCACGGTACCGGGTTTGAGTTCTTTACCAGTTTTCATTGCGTATATCCGAATTTGGATGGAAGTTGCCGAGGCTCTGTACGAGAAACCGCTTTCCCGTGGGGCAGAAAGGTCTTTTTCGTACAGAGCCTAATCTCAAGGCCGCGTATCATACGAAACTCCACAAAACAGTACCAGCGCCGCAGCAAGATCAGCGTGCGAGGCCTGTTCCAGACACCAGCGTTGCGCGTGGTTTTCAATTTCCGGCCATTGTTGCGTCAGCGCCAGCCAGCTTGCACTGCCATTGCGCCCGGCATTCCAGGCCCGCCAGAAATCGGTCAGGGCCTGTGCGGCAGGCTGCGAGAGCCCCGCAAGGTAGAGCTCAAGAAAGGCATCGAGCTTGGCCCAATGCGCATCGTCGTCCTGTTCATAGATGTGCCAAAGCAGCGGTCGCCCCGCCCATTGCGCACGCACGAAAGAGTCTTCGCCGCGCACGACGTTGAAATCGCAGCACCATAACAGCCGGTCGTAATCTTCCTGCCTGACGAACGGCAACACCTGAACGGTCAAGGCACCACGCTTTTCCAGCGCGCCGGCCTGCAAACTGTCGACGCCCAGCCAGCGTTGCAGATCGCCGAGGATGCGGCCTTCCGGAACCAGCAGATGAGTGGGTCGGCTGTCCGTCGACAACACATCCAGCCAGCCGCCCAAGCCCGGATTCTCATAAGCAAACAGCGAAATCAGCCGGGCATCCTGTTCAGGCTTCACGCTTAACGTCTGCAGGAAATTGCCCTGTGCAGCCTTGTCATGCTGAAACGCCTGACGCGCTTCGATCAGCCCGCTTTCCCGTAACAGGCCACCGGTCGTCGGACGAAATCCCGGAAAGAAGAAGAATTTGCGCAACCCATTGGACTGCACCGACGGCAAACCATGGCAACCGGCAACCCACTCCTCGGCGCTGAGGTATTCCAGATTCACCCACACTGGCCTTGGCGAGCATTGCAGGATGGCTTCGGTGTACGCAGGCGGCAATCGGCAGGCAAATGCCTCGACGATCACGTCAGCGACTTCCACGGGTTGCCATTCTTTGGGCCAGTGGTGAACGCTGACGCCCTCCTGCCACTGTTGCGCAGCCTGCGCATTGGCCGTTGGACACAGACGCGTGAAAGCCTGCAGATCATCGACCCACAAACGCACCGCCACGTCGTGCTCGGCCACCAGTTGTCGGGCCAGGCGCCAGGTCACGCCGATGTCGCCGTAGTTATCAACGACGCTGCAAAAAATGTCCCACGAGGCTTTCATTTGCGGCTCCCTGCGGCCCGAGAATCAAAAACGCTGATTGTCCGTCAGAACAACCCGCATCCACCAGCCTTAGGTCATGGCACAATCGCCATCACCTGCCGTCAACGCCGAGAACACGTCATGCCCCTTTCAAGTCGTCGCGAGCTGAACGTCTCAGTCCATCCATTGAAGCTCATCGTCTGTATCGCACTGGGCATCTGGCTTGGGATCGCTGCGGTGGTGTTGACTGGCGTGCTGGTGTTGCGAGCCATACCCGAGGCGCAGACTCAGGCGGTGAGCAACGCGGTCACTCGATTGAGTGCGCCAGCCGCCGCGCCAGCCGAGTCGGAAAAGACCATGTTCGAGAAGTACGAACAGAATCTGCGCGAGAGCGAAGCGCGGCAGGCCATGGAGCAAACCCAGGAACAGCAGCAAAAAAGCTTCAGTGCGCCGAAATGCAATTTCTGGCTGCAACAAGACCGAACGGCGCCGAGCGACAAGAGCCGCGCCAATGTGATTCAGTTCTGCGGATAGACCATGAACAAGCAAACCGTCCTGCAAGCCATCATCGACAAACTCAAGGTCGATCTGGGCGTTGCCCAGCGGGCCGCGCAGACCGCCTATGAAACCGCGACCCACGAAGAGAACATCGCCGAGAACAAGTACGACACGCTCGGCCTTGAAGCTTCGTACCTTGCGGCAGGCCAGGCGCGCCGCGTCGAAGAGATTCGCCAGTCGCTGCTGCTTTATCAGAAATTGAGTATGGCGCCCTTCGATGAGCAACGGGGTATCCAGACCGGCGATCTGGTAACGCTGCAAACCGAAACCGGTGCAGAACAGCATCTTTTCCTCGGCCCGGATGCCGCTGGTCTGAAGATTCGTCTCGAAAACGACGTCATCACGGTGATCACGGCCCGAGCGCCGCTGGGCCAAAGCCTGCTGGGCAAGTTCGAAGGAGATGAGCTGGAAATCACCGTCAATGGCAGCAAGCAATCGTTCGAAGTCACACAGATAGTGTGATCCGCTATTCATTTACAGGGTTGATCGCTCCAGCTTTTTCTGGGTATGGTGGGCCGTCGCCACAAAAACCCGTGACCGGGACTGAATAGCCGGAAGCAAGGACTTAGTAAGTAGGAGATATTTCATGACAAACGTCATTACTTTCCCTGACGCCCATGAACGTGATCACCTCAAGTCAAGTGACCATCCTGGGCTCAGATACCTGAACAAGAAAGAGCGACTGCTGATCGACCAACTGCGTCAGACCAGCCATGCAGGACGCCAGTACGTCTACGACTACGCGAGCATCATGCACCTGTCCAAACCGCTGCATCCTGAACCGGTGGATTAAACACCAAGCATGTGGGACCGGATCCCCGTCAGCTCAAAAGTGTTCAGCAATCATTCAGCGCTCCTGAAGCACCAGCCCTGCACAAGCGCCTATAGTGGCCGCATGTATTGGTTATCAGGAATCCGCCATGAATACCGCTGCGCCTGGGCAGGCTTCAACCGAGCCCGCTGTAAAAACTGTCGACCATCTGCGCTTTCATAAACGTCACGCGCATTTAACCAGCACCTTCGGCAACGATTCGTTTGCCCTCAAAGCGGAAGCCTTCGCCCGGTTTTTCGGCACGCCGACGTTCCTCGGTGCGCAAACCGTCATCGTCCTGCTCTGGATTGCCTGCAATGCGACCGGCCTGACCCATTTCGATATCTACCCCTTCATCCTGCTCAACCTGGCGTTCAGCCTGCAGTCGGCCTATGCCGCGCCGCTAATCCTGCTCGCCCAGACGCGTCAGGCCGCGCGGGATAAAGCCAATGCCGACGCCGATGCCCAGCACCGCGAAGACCTGGCTGTCGCCAACGAGCAGCGTCTGGCGATGGCCGCGCAAAACGCCGAGCAGATGCTGACGTTGCTGGAGCAGAACACCCGACTGACGGAGCTGACCAAGTCCCTGACCGAACGCATCGAATCCCTGACGCTGGACATGCACAAGCATTTCGTGAAGCGCGACAGCATCGGCTGAACCCTTTCCCCATCGCCGGAGATTTTTGAGATTGCAACCGTAATTAAATCGCAGGATTATGGTCGTAATCTTTCATGTTTCTTGAGTGCCCAACACGGAGTCAATGCCATGCAAAACTTCTCCCGCGACGAAAAAACCGCCCTTTGGCTGGAAGAGGAACAAGCCATCCGCGCCAGCCTCGGCCCGGCGGGCACCACGAGCCTGGCGGAAGTGGCGCTCATGGAGCCGACGGATTTTCTCGAGCGCATCAAACGTGGCGAACTGCCCTGCCCGCCCATCGGGGAATTGATGGATTTCATTCCGCTGCGCTGGTCGCCGGGCGAGTTCATCTTCCAGGGCACTCCCGATGCCCGGCATTACAACCCGCTGGGCAGCGTGCATGGCGGTTATGCCGCGACGCTGCTGGACTCATGCATGGGCTGTGCGATTCATACCCGGCTCAAGAAAGGCCAGGGCTACACCACCCTTGACCTGCGCATCAGTTATGTCCGCGCCCTGAGTCATGGCACCGGCCCGGTTCGCGCTGAAGGCAAAGTGCTGCATATCGGCCGTTCCACCGCCTTGGCCGAAGGGCGTTTGTACGACGTCGATGACCGGCTCTACGCCATCGGCAGCACCACTTGCATGATTCTGGACATGAACAGGTAACCCTCAATCAGCAGGAACGATCTCGCCCCGACACTGACCAAACAGACAGGCTCATTCGTGATTGCCAGGCAATTATCCCTTTCCGGTTCCACTGTTTTTCCTCAAGGACCAAGCCGGGATACTGGGTCACGTCTTATCTTTCACCTTCACGGAGTACCGCAATGACAGTTCCAGCATTTGGCCTTGGCACCTTCCGCCTCAAGGATCAGGTCGTCATCGATTCGGTCACCAATGGTCTTGAAGTCGGCTACCGCGTCATCGATACGGCGCAGATCTACGGCAACGAAGCTGAAGTCGGCCAGGCCATCGCCGCCAGCAGCGTGCCACGCGAAGCGTTGTTCATCACCACCAAGATCTGGACCGATAATTTCGCCGCCGACAAGCTGATCCCGAGCCTCAAGGAAAGCCTGGCCAAGTTGCAAACCGATCACGTCGACCTGACGTTGATCCACTGGCCATCGCCGCAGGGCAAAGTCTCGGTGCGCGAATTCATGACCGCGCTGCTGGAAGCCAAGCAGCAGGGTTTGACCAAACAGATTGGCATTTCCAACTTCACCGTGGCCCTGATGCAGGAAGCCATCGACGTGGTCGGCGCGCAGAACATTGCCACCAACCAGGTCGAGCTGCACCCGTACCTGCAAAACCGCAAGGTGGCGGAATTCGCCAAAGAGCACGGCATTCAGATCACCTCGTACATGACCCTGGCCTATGGCGAAGTGCTGAAGGACCCGGTCATCGAGCAGATCGCCAAGCGTCATGCCGCGACTCCGGCGCAAGTAACGCTGGCCTGGGCCATGCAACTGGGCTACGCGGTGATTCCGTCGTCGACCAAACGCGCCAATCTGCAAAGCAATCTGAAGGCCTGCGACCTGACATTGAGCGACGAAGACATGGCGCAAATTGCCGCCCTGGACCGTGGCCATCGCCTGACCAGCCCGGCCAGCCTTGCGCCGCAGTGGGATTGATCTGACAGGGTCGAGCGATGCTGCCGCAACATCGCTCGATCCGTCTTATTGCCAGCCGAAACGACGGCTGTAGAAGCCTTTTACTGCCTGGGTCAGCGCCATGTAAGCCAGGAGGATCAGCGGCAGGTACACGAAGTACATCAGCGGCAAGGCCTGCAATTTGAAATAGCCGGCCAACGGTCCCATGGGCAGGAAAATCCCGACCGCCATGATGATCCCGGTCATGATCACCAGTGGTGTCGCGGCACGGCTCTGGATAAAGGGGATTTTCGGCGTGCGGATCATGTGGATCACCAACGTCTGGGTCAGCAGGCCCACCACAAACCAGCCGGACTGGAACAGGGTTTGATGTGCCGCCGTGTCGGCGCGAAACACGAACCACATCATCAGGAAGGTGATGATGTCAAACACCGAGCTGATCGGACCGAAAAACAGCATGAAGCGCCCGATCTCGCCAGGCTGCCAGCGCTGCGGCTTCTTGAGCAGTTCCTCATCGACGTTATCGAACGGGATGGCGATCTGCGAGACGTCATAGAGCAGGTTCTGCACCAGCAGGTGCATCGGCAGCATCGGCAGAAACGGAATGAATGCGCTCGCCACCAGCACCGAGAACACATTGCCGAAGTTGGAACTCGCCGTCATCTTGATGTACTTGAGCATGTTGGCAAAAGTGCGCCGCCCTTCCAGCACGCCCTCCTCCAGCACTAGCAGGCTTTTTTCCAACAGAATGATATCGGCCGCTTCCTTGGCGATATCCACCGCCGTGTCAACCGAGATGCCAATGTCCGCCGTGCGCAGTGCGGGCGCATCGTTGATGCCATCGCCCATGAAACCCACCACATGGCCATTGCTTTTGAGCAGGCGAACGATGCGCTCCTTGTGCGCCGGCGTCAGGCGGGCAAACACGTTGTGGGTCTCGACGGCCTGGGCCAGCGCCTGGTCGTCCATGCGTTCCACATCGCTGCCCAACAGCAGTCCCTGTTGCGCGAGGCCGACTTCGCGGCAAATCTTGGCGGTGACCCGCTCGTTATCGCCGGTCAGCACTTTCACCGTCACCCCATATTCGGCCAAGGCCTTCAAGGCAGGCGCAGTGCTTTCCTTGGGCGGATCGAGAAAGGCCACGTAACCGATCAGGGTCAGCGCCTGTTCATCGGTGACGCCATAGCTATTTTTCTGCGCCAGGGATTCACGGGCGGCGACCGCCACCACCCGCAAGCCTTCGTCATTCAAGCGGGCGGTGACGTGCCGAACCCGCGCCAGCAAGTCGGCATCCAGCGGCTCGATAATGTCGCCGTGCCGCACCTGAGAGCAGACGCTGAGAATCTCTTCCACGGCACCCTTGCAGATCAGCAGATGGGACCGGTCCGACTGCGCCACCACCACTGACATCCGACGCCGGGTGAAGTCAAAAGGGATCTCGTCGACCTTGGCAAACGCCGTCGCCACATTCAGTTCACGATGCACCTCCGCATGCTCAAGGACCGCGACGTCCAACAGGTTTTTCAGTCCCGTCTGGTAGTAGCTGTTGAGATAGGCCATGTCCAGCACCGCATCGGACTCGTCGCCCCACACATCCACATGCCGTTCCAGGAAGATGCGGTCCTGGGTGAGGGTGCCGGTCTTGTCCGTACACAGCACATCCATCGCCCCGAAATTCTGGATGGCGTCCAGGCGCTTGACGATGACTTTCTTGCGCGACATGACCACCGCGCCCTTGGCCAGGGTCGAGGTGACAATCATCGGCAGCATTTCCGGGGTCAGCCCCACTGCAACCGACAAAGCGAAGAGCACCGCCTCGGTCCAGTCACCCTTGGTGAAGCCATTGATGAACAGCACCAGCGGCGCCATGACCATCATGAAGCGGATCAGCAGCCAGCTGACTTTGTTCACTCCGGCCTGGAACGATGTGGTCGCCCGGTCAGTGGCGGTAACCCGCTGCGCAAGCGCGCCAAAATAGGTGCGATTGCCGGTGGTCACGATCACGGCCGTTGCCGAACCGGACACCACATTGGTGCCCATGAACAGAATGTTCTGCAGGTCCAGCGGCGTGCTGGCTTCAGCTTCCTGCTGGCAAACGAATTTCTCCACGGGCATGGATTCGCCAGTCATGGCCGCCTGCCCGACGAACAGGTCCTTGGCGCTCAACAAACGGCAATCGGCGGGAATCATGTCCCCGGCCGACAGGTGAATCAGGTCGCCGGGTACCAGCAAGCGGATCGGCAGCTCGATGCGCCGGATGCGTTCAGACAGGCCGCCATTACGCTGCTGGTTTTCAACCTGCTCCCCCGACTCCAGCCTGCGCAGGACCGTGGCCGTGGTGCTGACCATGGCCTTGAGCGCATCAGCCGCCTTGTTGGAGCGAGCTTCCTGCCAGAAGCGCATCAGGCTCGACAGCACCACCATCGTCGAGATCACCACCGTGGCTTCCAGGTCGTCAGTCAGAAACGAAATCAACGCCAGCAAGGTCAGCAGCAGGTTGAACGGATTGGTGTAGCAGTGCCAAAGATGCCGCCACCACGGCAAAGGCTGCTCGTGGGCCACTTCGTTCAGCCCGACTTGTTCGCGGCGCGTCGATGCCTGACTTTCACTCAGGCCATCGGCGTGGCTGTGCAAATCGGCCAGCAGGTTTTGCGGGTCACTGCGGGACGCTTTGCTCAGGGTTTGCGCCAGGGTATCGGGCACTTCACGGCTGACGCTGGCGGGCGCGATGCTTTCGAAAATCGTCAGCCGCCGGAAATGCCGATCAATGTGACGGCTGCGTAGAAAACTGGCGAATAACTCTTTCAAGAAGGACATTTTCAAGGCCGTCTCCTTACTGCATAACAGGAGAACCACGCGGGTACCGCCGTCGCAGCCCAACCTTGAGGCAGGGCACGGAGCGGCTCGCCTGTCGCAAGACAGACGCGTCCGTACAGCGGGCAAACGCAGGCGCAACAACGCCGCGATCAGCTGCTGATCATTTCAGTATCGATGAGGAGGCTTCGAAGGGACGGCCGCAGGGGACCGGTTACCAGGGATGCCGTTTCTCGCCTTGGGCAAGATAACGGCAGGAGCGACGCTGCGCGTTAACGTGCCAAGTGTGTGCAGGTTGCAAGAACCTGCCGACTACTGTCACTCGAACATGTACCCACGTGGGACTCCATTGGGGGGTTGTGGCGCGAAGCATACCCTTGGGTTTTGGCCGGGTAAACCGGGGTTGCCCGATAAAGACAGGCAACGCTCCGGTTGTTCAGGAAGGGTTCAGATTGCGGTCTGCAACCGACTGTTAGCCCACCGCCAACACCCGTTCCGGCACCGAGGCGCCACGATGACTCTGGGCCACGTTGGCATACAACGACGCAGCAATTTCGTCGGCGCGAATCGGCAGCACTGACAGCAGTGTGTCGCTCAAGCCGTGGCTGGCTTCGCAGAAACCCTGCATGTAGACCGATGCCTGGCAGCGCGCATCGGTTTTGATCCGGTAATCGCGGGACACTTCAAAATCGCCCATGTACTCAGCCAAGGGCGCCAGCAGGTGGCGATGCAACTGGCGCTCGTAGCCGGTTGCCAGCACCACGGCATCGTAAACCTGGGTTGTGCTTTTGTTGCTGGCGAGATTACGCATCACCATTTCGATCCCCTGCGCCGTAGCCGTGGCGGTTTCCACCGTGGTCAGGCTGTGGAAGGCGTGGCGAGCAATGCCGGAGACTTTCTGGCGATAGAACACACCGTAGATGCGCTCGATCAGATCGATGTCCACCACCGAATAATTGGTGCTGTGGTATTCGCGGATCATCTGTTCGCGTTGCGCACCGCCCTGGCTGAACATCAAGTCGGTGAACTCCGGCGAGAACACTTCGTTGACGAACGGGCTGTCGTCGGCCGGTTTCAGCGCCGAGCCGCGCAGGATCATGTCCACCTGCACCGACGGGAAGCTGTCATTGAGGTCGATGAACGCTTCTGCCGCGCTCTGCCCGCCGCCGATGATCGCAATACGCATCGGCTTGCCGTTGACGCACGCCTGTTTGGCCATGCGCTCCAGGTATTGGGAATGATGAAACACCCGACCATCATTTTTCAGGCCCGTGAACGCCTCGGGAATTCGCGGTGTACCGCCTGGGCTGACTACCACTGAACGCGTGGTGCGGACGTGATTCTGGCCTTGGGTATCCCGGGACAACACGCGCAGCGCTTCCACTTTGTTCTTGTGCAGCAGCGGCTCGATGGCGGTGACTTCTTCGCCGTAACGGCTTTGCTCGCCGAACTGCCCGGCGACCCAGCGCAGGTAGTCGTTGTACTCCATGCGGCATGGGTAAAACGTGCCGAGGTTGATGAAGTCCACCAGACGCCCGTGCTCCTTGAGGTAGTTCACGAACGAGAACGGGCTGGTGGGATTGCGCAGCGTAACCAGATCCTTGAGAAAGGAAATCTGCAGCTCGCTCTGGGTTACCAGCGTGTTGCCATGCCAGCGGTAATCGGCCTGTTTGTCGAGGAACAACACGTCCAGCGCACCGGCCGCTTCGCCGCGCTCCTGCAAGGCAATTGCCAGTGCCAGGTTGGAGGGGCCGAAGCCGATGCCAATCAGATCGTGAACCACGGCAGATGCAAGAGCCTGTGTCATTCCAGTGTCCTCAGGAGGTGTTGCGCACTCAATCGGGATGGCCAGCAAGGTGGCCTGTTGCAATAGGGAACGAGGGCTGTGAAATAAAATTTAACAATCAAGGGTCGTGGGAGCGAGCTTGCTCGAGAAGAGGCCCTTACGGCCAACGCATTGCTCGAATGGCGGCCATCGTCTTCGCGAGCAAGCTCGCTCCCACGCAGACTGCACGGCACCGGGACACTGCCTTAAATTCCCGCCCCTGCGTCACGTTTACCACTCAATCCCTTGCCTTTGACGGTCATCCATTGCATGAAACCGCCCCGCTCCGCCCGACGCCTGCTGTTCATCGCCCTGTGCCTGCTTCCCGTGATCGCCTACGCGACCTGGCACGCCTTGCCTTCTGGCCGGGCTGATCTGGCCACGGTGCAAGTGGTGCGTGGCGATATAGAAAGCAGCGTCACGGCATTGGGCACCTTGCAGCCGCGTCGCTACGTGGACGTCGGCGCTCAGGCTTCGGGGCAGATTCAGAAGATCCACGTGGAAATCGGTTCGCAGGTGACCGAGGGCCAGTTGCTGGTGGAGATCGATCCTTCAACGCAAAAAGCCCGCCTCGACGCCGCGCGCTATGCCATCGAAAACCTCGAGGCCCAATTGCAGGAACAACGCGCCGAACACGACCTCGCCCGGCAACGTGCGCAACGCCAGAAGACCCTCGCGGCGGGCGGCGCCACCCGTGAGGAAGACGTGCAGAGCGCCGAGGCCGAATTGCGCCGCACCAAGGCCCGCACGGAAATGTTTCAGGCGCAGATTCTCCAGGCCCAGGCCAGTCTGCGCAGCGACGAAGCCGAGCTGGGCTACACCAAGATTTATGCACCGATGACCGGCACCGTCGTCGCGCTGGACGCTCGGGTCGGTCAGACGCTCAATGCCCAGCAACGCACGCCGTTGATCCTGCGCATCGCCCGCCTCTCGCCCATGACGGTGTGGGCCGAAGTTTCCGAAGCCGACATCGGCCACGTCAAACCGGGCATGCAGGCATACTTCACGACGCTTAGCGGTGGCGGGCGACGCTGGCCGAGCACGGTGCGACAAATCCTGCCGATTGCGCCGATCCCGCTGGAGCAACTCAGCCAGGGTAGCGGCAGTCCGGTCGCTGCGGGCAAGGGCAGCAGCGGTCGCGTGGTGCTTTATACGGTTTTGCTCGACGTTGAAAACGACGATCAGGCGCTGATGGCGGACATGACCGCGCAAGTGTTTTTCGTCGATGGCCAGGCCCGGCAAACCCTGACCGTGCCCGTCGCCGCACTGCAACCCGGCCGTGACAGCCAGAGCCGTACGGTTCAGGTGGTGGCGAAAAATGGCGACATCCAGCAACGAGAAGTGCGTACCGGGATCAGCGACCGGCTGCGCACCGAGGTGCTGGAAGGCCTCGCCGAAGGCGACTATCTGCTACTCGGCCCGGCCAGCGGAAGTGGCGGCTGATGAGCACGCCACTGATCGAGCTGCAGAATCTGCGCAAATCCTACGGCGGCGGCGACACGCCTCAGGTTGATGTATTACGCGGCGTGAACCTGGCGATTTATCCCGGCGAGTTCGTGGCCATCGTCGGCGCCTCCGGCTCCGGCAAATCGACCTTGATGAACATCCTCGGCTGCCTTGACCGGCCCACCAGCGGTCGCTACCTGTTCGCCGGGGAAAATGTCGCCGGGCTAAACAGCGACGAACTGGCCTGGCTGCGGCGCGAAGCGTTCGGCTTCGTATTCCAGGGATATCACCTGATCGCTTCCGGCTCGGCCCAGGAAAACGTCGAGATGCCGGCGATCTATTCCGGCATGCCCGCCAGTGAACGCCACGCACGGGCTGCGGCCCTGCTGGAACGCCTGGGCCTGGCCAGCCGCAGCGCCAATCGCCCGCATCAGTTATCCGGTGGTCAGCAACAGCGGGTATCGATTGCCCGCGCCTTGATGAACGGCGGGCACATCATTCTCGCCGACGAACCCACCGGCGCCCTGGACAGCCACAGCGGCGAGGAAGTCATGGCCTTGCTGGATGAGCTGGCCCTGCAAGGTCATGTGGTGATTCTGATTACTCACGACCGGGAAGTTGCGGCACGAGCCAAACGGGTCATCGAGATTCGCGACGGCGAGATCATCAGCGATACCGTTCAGGACACGGCCGAGCCCGAACAGCCGGTGTCGGGCAGCCTGCAAGCGGTGGATTTGAAGCAGCGCCTGAGTCAGGGCAGCCAGGATCAGGGCGCCTGGAAAGGCGAGCTGGTCGAAGCGGTGCAAGCCGCGTGGCGGGTGATGTGGATCAACCGGTTTCGCACGGCGCTGACCTTGCTCGGCATCATCATCGGCGTAGCGTCGGTGGTGGTCATGCTCGCCGTAGGCGAAGGCAGCAAGCGCAAAGTCATGGCGCAAATGGGCGCGTTCGGTTCGAACATCATTTACCTGAACGGCACGGCCGCCAACCCGCGTGCACCTCAGGGCATCGTCAGCCTGGGCGACGTAAAGGCACTGGCCGTGCTGCCGCAGGTTCATAAGGTCATGCCGATCAATGGCAACTACGCCGCAGTGCGCTACGGCAACCTCGATCAACGGGTCTACGTCGGCGGCAGCAATACGTCGTTCCAGAGCATCTTCAACTGGCCGATGTCGGCAGGCAGTTTCTTCACCGATGCCGATGAAGCTTCCGCTGCCGCAGTGGCGGTGATTGGCGAACGGGTCAGGGAAAAACTGTTCGGCCAGACCAATCCGCTGGGGCACTACATCCTTATCGAGAATGTACCGTTCCGGGTGATTGGCGTGCTGGCGACCAAAGGCGCCAGTTCCGGTGACAAGGACAGCGACCTGCGCGTGGTGGTGCCCTACTCCGCCGCCAGCGTGCGTCTGTTCGGCAAGGAAAACCCCGAATACGTGGTGATCGCCGCTGCCGATGCGCGCAAGGTCAAGGACACGGAAAAGGCCATCGACCAGTTGCTGCTCGGCCTGCACAACGGCAAGCGCGACTACGAATTGACCAACAACGCCGCCATGATCCAGGCCGAGGCCAGCAGCCAGAACACCCTGTCGTTGATGCTTGGGTCGATTGCGGCGATTTCGTTGTTGGTGGGCGGTATCGGCGTGATGAACATCATGCTCATGACCGTCCGCGAACGAACCCGGGAGATCGGCATTCGCATGGCCACCGGCGCACGCCAGCGCGACATCCTGCGCCAGTTCCTGACTGAAGCCGTGATGCTTTCGGTGGTCGGCGGTGTCGCCGGCATCGGCCTTGCGCTGCTGATCGGCGCGGCGTTGCTGCTCGGCAAAGTGGCCGTGGCGTTTTCCCTGAGCGCCGTGGCTGGAGCGTTCGCCTGCGCGCTGGTCACCGGCGTGGTCTTCGGTTTCATGCCCGCCCGCAAGGCCGCCCGCCTCGATCCGGTCACGGCGCTTTCCAGTGAATAGATCCTGCCAGTGAATAGCCCTCTGATGAAACCCAGACTCAGCGTTTTGACCCCATGTCTTCTCACTCTGTGCCTGCTGCTCGGCGCGTGTGCCAGCCCGCCCCCGCCGATCAACAGCGGCATCGCCGTGCCTGTTGCCTGGCAATCGCCGTGGACCGCCGCCGACCGCCAGACCGGCCAGCAATGGTGGCAACAGTTCGACAGCCCGCAACTGAACCGGCTGATCGAACAGGCGCGAGCCGGTAGCTACGACCTGGCCGCCGCCATGGCGCGGGTTCGGCAGGCCCGAGCGGACAGCGTCATTGCTGGCGCTTCCAACGTTCCGGAAATCACCAGCGGCGCCAACGCCAATCGACAACGCTTGATCAGCGGCAAAGGCTATCGCCAGCTCGATGCCTACGAGGCCGAGCCCACTGCGACGTTTTTCGATGTCAGTTTCAGCGCCAGCTATGAAGTGGATTTCTGGGGCGGCAACGCAGCGACACGACGCAGCGCCGAGCAGAGCCTGCAAGCCAGCGAGTTCGATCAGGCCACCGTCGAGCTGACGCTGCTCAGCGCCGTGGCCGACAGCTACGTGCAAAGCCTGGCCCTGGACGAACAAGCCCGCATCGCCGAGCTTAATCTCGCCAATGCGCAGCACGTATTGGCGCTGGTGCAGACCCGTTTTCAATCCGGTTCGGCCACGGCCCTGGATCTCGCCCGGCAGAAAAGTCTGGTCGCCGGTCAACAGCGGCAAGTGCCACTGATTCGGCAACAGGCGCAAGCAGCGCGCATCACCCTTGCCACATTGTTGGGCCAGCCGGTTCAGCAGTTGACCCTGGAACACCAATCTTTCGAGCACTTGAACTGGCCCGACGCAAGCCCCGGCCTGCCCAGCGAATTGCTCAGTCGCCGCCCGGACATCGCCAGCGCCGAAGCCAGGCTCGCCGCTGCGCAGGCCGACATCCAGGTGGCCCGCGCCGCGATGCTGCCGAAGTTAACCCTGAGCGCGAGTTTCGGCTCAGGCGGCGACGTGGCGTCGGACATCCTGCGCAGTCCGTTCTACAACCTGGGCGGCGGGCTGCTGACACCGATCTTCAACAACGGCCGCCTCGGCGCCGAACGCGACAAGACTATCGCCCGTCAGCAAGAACTGCTGGAAACCTATCGCGGCGCAATCATCAGCGCCTTCGCCGATGTGGAAAAAGCCCTGAATGCTATCGCCGGACTGGATCAGCAGCGGCAATGGCAAAGCGAAGAACTGCAACAAGCCCAACGCGCCTTCCAGATTGCCGAAAGCCGTTACCAGGCCGGCGCGGAAGACATGCTCAGCGTGCTGGACACCCAACGCACGCTGTATCAGGCCCAGGAACAGAGCGTCCAACTGCGGCTATCGCGGTTGCAGGCGAGCGTTGCGCTGTACAAGGCGTTGGGGGGTGGGTGGAGGATGTGAGGTGATCGGTTGCGGGAGCGAGCGGGCGGCGCTGAACCCGTAGGACCGGATTTATCCGGGAGGGCGGCGGCTCGGGCACCACATCAGCGGCGCCTGAACCCCCTTCGCGAACAAGTTCGCTCCCACAGATTTGGACCCGCAAGGGCGGCGTCTCACCAAAACCACCTCTTCACCGAAATATTCCGCGCATACCACGGCCGTCTTGGCACGCGGCGGAACAGGTTGGCGATTTTCTTTTCGTCGCCGAAGGTAATCTTCAGCGCCAGTTTCATGACTTCCGGGTCGCTCTCCATGGTCTTGCCGGGGTTGAGACCGGGCGCAGTGCTGCAACCATGGGTCAGCGGACCCAGCCACGGGTCGTCGATTTCCACCCAGCGACCCGGCGCGAACCAGTGCACGCCGTTGACCATCAAACGCTGAACTTGCCCCGGATGAAAGCGCTCATGGGCGCGAAACCAGTCTTCGATGCGATCATCGATCCAGCCATGAAAACCCCAGAACACCGGGTTCACATGGGACGAAAACGGGTCGCCCAAAAAGTCGTTTTGCGCCTCATACCAGCGCGGGGCGAAGTCGGCGGGATCGCGGGCCATGGGCACCGGCTGACCATTGGACGGATCGCGCGGCACCGATGCCCAACGCATGTGCAGCCAGTCGTGCAAACCCAGCTCCACCTCGGAACCGAACTGGCCGAGGGTCAGCGTCGACAGGTAACGCGGGTCGCGATAGCGAGATTCCCAGACTTCGAAATTGGTGTGGTAGGTCTCGGCGCTTTTCACGTCGCTGACCCACTGGCTGTACTCGTCATCGCCAGACGCGCGCCAGGTCGGCGGCAAGGCGCAGCCGTCGTGGTTATCAAAGTAACGGGCGAACCCCTGGCGATCGCGTTGCAATTGCGGCTGCGGCATGGGGAAGCGTTGCCACGACGGCAGCTCCTGCACCGCCCGCGCCGAATCCAGCATGTGCCGGTGCATGAAGAAAAAATCCACGCCCGAGCCGTTACGATCCTTGCGCGGCCCGCGTGCGTCACGCTCCTTTTCCCGAGGCCCCGGCTGCCAGCCGATCCCGCGCAGGGCGTCGCGCTTGCTCTCGGACAGCTTGTGCCATTTGTCCCGGGACGCGTGCCAGAGCTGGTGGAACAGGCGATGTTCCGGGCTGATCAGCATCGCGAGCAATGCCGGTTCAAGGCCGATGCGCTCGCGGGCTTCGGGGAACAACCGCTTGACTGCCACGAAGCGATTGTCCAGTTCGATCAGCGCAGGGTCGCGATCCAGCCGATAAATGCGCCCGCTGAGCGTCGCGCTGCCTGCGTTGCCAAACGCGGCCCAGACTTCATCGAGCACAGCCGTGAATTCGTAGGCAGGCGTTTCGTCCTGCGCATCCGCAGAGGTCAGGCGCCAAGTGAGCGTCGCGCCATTGGCCACGGCAAGATCACCGAGCAGGCTGTAACGCGGCGCACGGTCGCCACGCAGATTGGCGCCGGTATCCAGCAGACCACGAATGCCCCGGCCACGCGGGGCGATGTCGAGAAACATTTCCAGCCCTTCGCGGGGCAAGCCGTCCAGCCCGGCGTCGGCGCCTTCAAGACGAATATCCCAGACGCCCCGCAAGGTATCCGCCAATTGCCGGCCAGCAGCGTCCGCCACATCAAAGGATGCTTCGCCGGGAGTGATCGGTTCATCGGGGCCTTTCAACTCGCGATGCGCGTAATAGGCAGCCGGCACCACAGCACCGGTCAGTGCCAGGCCCGCCAGAAAGCCTCGTCGAGAAATCGTCATCGCCCTACCTGTATCAGCCCTGAAACGGGCGTTATCCAAGCTAGAACGTTGGATTGGCGGGGAAATTTAAGGTGAAGCAGAGTTCAACCCTTGGGAAATTCCATGTTTGGGGGAATCCGCCCCCACGGGTATTCCACCCGCCATGGCATCCCGCCTAAATTTCCCCGCCAACCACTCGTTCTTCCCAGATAGCAAAGCCTGCACTTCTACGGCTGATTCCCGGGATCGCAATGAACAGAAAAGCGTTATACATCGGCCTGCCCCTGGCGCTGGCCGTAACCATCGGTGCGGCCACGGTGGCTTGGGAACTCTGGTTCAGCGGCTATCCGAGTTACCCGCTCAAGGTCATGAAACAGGCCGAAGCGTTGCAGGAACGCATCGTCTCGTTCGACAGCCACATCACCCTGCCGTTGAGCTTCGGCACCGAAGGCAAGGAAGCGGACAAGGACGGCAACGGCCAGTTCGACCTGGTCAAGGCCGGGCGTGGACGCTTGTCCGCAGGGGCGCTGACCATCTTCGGCTGGCCGGAAATCTGGAACGGCGACAATGCCCCTCACCGCCCGACGCCAGGCTTCGTCGCAGAGGCGCGCAATCAACAGGAAATCCGTTACAAGGCGATTTCCGGCATGGCCCGGGACTTCCCCAATCAGGTCGGCATCGCCTACACCCCCGACGACATGCGGCGCCTGCAAGGCGAAGGCAAATTCGCGATTTTCATCAGCATGCTCAACGCCTATCCGTTGGGCAATGACCTGAACCTGCTGGATAAATGGACGGCGCGCGGCATGCGTATGTTCGGCTTCAGCTACATCGGCAACAACGACTGGGCCGATTCGTCACGCCCGCTGCCGTTCCTCAACGACACCGCCGACGCGTTCGACGGCTTGTCCGACATCGGCAAGCAGGCGGTGCAGCGCTTGAACGATCTGGGCGTGATCATCGACGTGTCGCACATGTCCGACCAAGCGTTGGTGCAGGTCAGCCAGCTGAGTCGCACGCCCATGGTCGCCTCGCACTCGGTGCCGCGCGCCATGGTGGATATCCCGCGCAATCTCAGCGACAAGGACATGCAACTGATCAAGAACAGCGGCGGCGTGGTGCAGATCGTCGGCTTCCCGGCGTACCTCAAACCGTTGAGCCAGGCCAGCCAGGACAAACTCAATGACCTGCGCGCCCGCTTCGATCTGCCGCCGCTGCCCAACCTGGCCATGGCGCTGATGCCCGGCGACCCGGTGATCGCCGCGTGGTCGGAACAAAAATTCGGCCAATACGCCAGCGGCCTGTACGCGATTCTGGATGACGAACCCAAAGCCAGCCTCAAGGACTTCGGCGACGCCATCGACTATACGGTGCGCAAGATCGGCATCGATCATGTGGGCATCGCTTCGGACTTCAACGAAGGCGGCGGGCTCAAGGGCTGGAAGGACGTCAGCGAGAGCCGCAACGTTACCGCCGAACTGCTGCAACGCGGCTATTCCGAAACCGATATCGCCAAGTTGTGGGGCGGCAATTTCATGCGCGTCTGGCAACAGGTACAAGACGCCGCAAAACCGCTTTGACACGCCTTTTTCCGACAATGAGACGGTGCCATGAATGTATTCGCGTCACGCAAGATGGCCACGCTGCTGGGTGCGGCTATGCTCGCGCTGCTGTTGCCAACCATGATTCAGGCTGCCACTCCCGAGGCTAAACCAGGCAGCTTATTCAGGGACTGCAAGGATTGCCCGGAACTGGTGGTGTTGCCTGCGGGCACGTTCAGCATGGGCTCGCCTGACGATGAAGTCGGCCGACAACCCGATGAAGGGCCGCAGCACGACGTAACTTTCAAGAAACCCTTCGCCATCAGCCGCTTCCAGGTCCTGAGCGGCGAGTGGAACGCCTACCTGCGCGACACCGGCTACACGATGCCGGACGGCGACAAACGCCCCGGCCGCGAATGCATCGCCGGCAAGCCGCGCTACACCATGACCAATCGCCACCCGGCGGTGTGCATGGACTACAAGGAAGCCACCGCCTACGTCGCCTGGCTGTCGAAAAAAACCGGCAAGGCTTACCGAATGGTCAGTGAATCCGTGCGCGAATACGCGGCGCGCGGCGGCACTTCCGGGCCGTTCCCGTTCCCGCTGGATGAAGGCAAGGAATACAGCATCGCCAAACACGCCAACACTTACGGCCCGGAAGACGGTTTCAGTTTTGCCGCACCAGCCGGCAGCTTCGCGCCCAATGCGTTTGGTATGTACGACATGCACGGCAACGTCTACGAGTGGGTCGCCGATTGCTACAACGACAGCTACAACGGCGCCCCCACCGACGGCAGCCCGTGGCTGACCGGCGACTGTACCTTGCAGGGCATTCGCGGCAATGACTGGACCGAAGCGCCAATCTTCTCCCGCTCCGGCAACCGCAATAACCTGCGCCCATACCTGCGCGGCGACTGGCTGGGGTTCAGGGTAGTAAGGGATTTGTGAGACGGGTGTCGGGGCTGTACCTGAGCCCCGTAGGACCGGCTTTAGCCGGGAGGGCGAGAGTTCTGACAACAGAGCTGCAGTGAATAAACTGGCCTCCTCCCGGCTAAAGCCGGTCCTATGTATGGACTCGCCCACACTTTCAACCTGCTTTTGAACACTGCTACCCGGTTGCATCTATGTATAAGGCCTGTTCGAGGAAGCGTTACGGCTTCTGGCCAACATTGGGTAAGCTCGCGGTATGCCGATTACGTTAAGGCCTCAAAGGGCCAGTAGGACCGTAGGCATCTATCCGCGACGGTCTGACCTGGGGTCAATGTTCTTCAGCAGCGGTTGAGGTGACTCAGCACCCCGGTGGCAGAACTCTGTTGATTAATGATTCATCGTCGCCTCCTGGCAACCTGCAGGCTGACGACGATAGGTCTGATTGTTTTGCAGCAGCACCCAGACGATGCGCAGGTTTCTATTGGCCAACCTTACGGCTGCTCCTTTTTGACCATGCTGACTTAGCCAGCGTCGTAGCCGGCGATCATCGGGATGCTCCGAATCAGGCTTCACCTGCCTTAACACGGCGTGCGCTCCTTGAATCGACAGGCTGCGAATATAGCCATCTCCGCGTCTGCAAATTCCTCCCAATCGGATTTTTTGCCCGCTGCTGTGCTGCTCGGGCACCGTGCCGAAGTAGGCAGCAAACATTCGGGCATTGGCGAAACGCTCAGGCTCAGTCTGTTTGGCCAGCAAGGCCGTGGCGATGATTGGGCCGATGCCGCGCACTGTCATCAGACGCTTTGCTGTCTCATCTTCGCGCGCTGCTGCTTCCAGACGGCCCGTCAGTACATCGATGCGCTCACCCAGATGGCTCCATTCGCCCAGCATTTCATCAATCAGCTCGCGCAACATATCCGGCAATGGCTGGATGGCATCTTCCAATATACGTGGGACATTTCGGCTGAGGGTCACCGCCCCTTGCGCCATGGCAATACCCTGTTCCAGCAACAGCCCGCGTATCTGATTACCCATTGCAGTGCGCCGCCTTACATACCCTTGTCGAGCACGATGCAGAGCCTGCATGGCCAGTTGTGCGGTGCTTTTGACTGGCACTGGCGCAATGTTTACATCTCGTCCTGAACGCAATATCGCCAGCACATCGTTGCGATCATTTTTGGCACCGCTACGATGTTTGGCGACATGTTGCGCCGGTAAAATTCGCGCCTGATTGCCTTGTGCTTGCAACAGCCGCGCCCAAGCCTGCGCGCCAGGGCCGGTCTCCATCAGCACCGTCACGCCTGCCGGCAGTTTTTGTAAAAAGGCCACAAAGGTTTCGCGTGACTTGATCCGCTCTTCGTAAATGACCTGACCAAGGGCATCTTCCCCGGCCACCTGGAACACATTCTTGGCAAGATCTACCGCCACTGTCGAACAAGCCGACACGTCGGCTGAAGACAAGGCGTTATTTTTGGTCGTATGCTTTTTCATGGACTCGCCCTCGCTGTCGTTGGCTTCTTAAGAATGCCACCGTGGCGCTACAGACGCCTCGGCTTGGGCGAGTCCATCCAATTACGAATGTGTGCGTGCCCGTGTCAGGCGCATTCCGAACACCCAATCAACCGCCCCCCGCTAAATCCCCCGCCTCATCACTCGTTCCTTTGCACTGACAACCCGTCATTGTCTCGACCGAGGTAGCCCATGTCCGCAGCACCGCGCAGCGCCCTACGTGAACTCTTGAGCCTGCTCAAGCCCTATCGGCCCATTGTCATCGCTTCTGTCCTGCTGGGCATCATCGGCGGGCTGAGCGTCACGGCGCTGCTGGCCACCGTCAATCAGGGGCTGCACAGCGACGGCGGCATGAGTCGCGGCGTCGTCATCGCGTTCGCCTGCCTGTGCCTGCTGGCGCTGCTGAGTACGATTGCGGCGGACATCGGCACCAATTACGTCGGCCAAAACATCATCGCCAAGTTGCGCAAGGATCTGGGCGCCAAGGTGCTTTCCGCGCCCATCGAACAGATCGAACGCTACCGCACGCACCGTTTGATCCCGGTTTTGACCCGCGACGTCGACACCATCAGCGACTTCGCTTTCGCCTTCGCGCCACTGGCGATTTCCATCACGGTCATCGTCGGTTGCCTGGGTTACCTGGCGGTGTTGTCCTGGCCGATTTTCCTCATCACTCTGCTCGCCATCGGCATCGGCTGCGCGGTGCAGTTCGTCGCCCAGTCGAAAGGCATCAAGGGTTTTTACGCCGCCCGTGAAGCCGAAGACAATCTGCAAAAGCACTATTCGGCGATTGCCGAAGGCGCCAAGGAACTGCGCATCCATCGCCCGCGTCGGCATGCCATGCTGACCAAGAACATTCAGGGCACCGCCGACCACATCTGCGACACCCATGTGCGCTCGATCAATATCTTCGTGATCGCCAAGAGTCTGGGCTCGATGCTGTTCTTCGTGGTCATCGGCCTGACGCTGACGCTGCAAAGCCTGTGGCCCAGCGCCGACCCGGCGGTAATGAGCGGTTTCGTGCTGGTCTTGCTGTACATGAAAGGCCCGCTGGAAACCCTGATCGGCAACCTGCCCATCGTCAGCCGCGCGCAAATCGCCTTCCGGCGCATCGCGGACCTGTCCGAGCGCTTCTCCTCGCCGGAACCGCACTTGCTGCTGCAAGCCGCCGACAAGCCCGCACCGAGCATGGATCATCTGGAACTGCGCGACGTGCAGTACGCGTTCCCGCCTGTGGAAGGCAGCGCGCCGTTCAAGCTGGGCCCGGTGAACCTCAGTATCGAACCAGGGGAAATCCTGTTTATCGTCGGCGAGAACGGCTGCGGCAAGACGACGTTGATCAAGCTGCTGCTGGGCCTGTACACGCCGCAACAGGGCGAAGTGCGCCTCAACGGCAACAAGGTCGACGCCGAAGGGCTGGATGACTATCGGCAGATGTTCACCACGGTCTTCGCCGATTACTACCTGTTCGACGATCTGGTGCAGAACGACAAGACCTTGCCCTGCGACGCTACGCGCTATCTGGAACGTCTGGAAATCGCCCACAAAGTCAGCGTTCGCGATGGCGCGTTTACCACCACCGATCTGTCCACCGGCCAGCGCAAGCGACTGGCGCTGATCAATGCCTGGCTGGATGAACGGCCGGTGCTGGTGTTCGATGAATGGGCGGCCGACCAGGACCCGACCTTCCGGCGGATTTTCTACACCGAACTGCTGCCGGACCTCAAGCGCCTGGGCAAGACGATCATCGTCATCTCCCACGACGACCGCTATTTCGATGTGGCGGATCAGCTGGTGCGGATGAGTGCCGGGCAGGTGGTGAGCGAGCGGGCGATGGCGTGAAATGAAATTAAACCTGTGGGAGCGAGCTTGCTCGCGAAGGGTTTCAAGTCGCAGAAGAGGCAGAGTCCGAACCGACGCCTTCCCGGATAAATCCGGTCCCACGGCGCTAAATCTGCCCCTCCCCCCTTCGTCTTCCTGACAAAGCCAATTCCTCTGCCGACGGCGACGAGAGCGATCATGAATCAATTCAATCAACAACCCGACGACGACCTGCTCGCCCTGCTCATGGCTGATGAGCAAGGCACTGAACACGGGATCAAGGCCTCGACTGCACAAGGCTCGATGCCGGTTTCGTTCGCCCAGCAGCGTTTGTGGTTGTTGCAGCAATTCGCCCCGGACAGCGCCGCCTACAACCTGCCTCGCGCCTTGTCGATCAAGGGTCAGCTGGATGGCGCGCTGTTGGAAAGCGCATTGCGCAAGGTGGTGGATCGCCACGACATCCTGCGCACCCGCTTCGAGGATATCGACGGCACGCCCCGGCAACTTGTTGATCACAACGCGCAGCTGAATCTGGCCCGAATCAACCTTGATGATCGCAACACACTTCCCGGCCATATTGCCGCTGAAGCCGCTCGGCCGTTCGATCTGGGCAGCGCGCCGCTGATCCGCGCCACGCTGCTCAAGCTCGACGAGCAGGAGCACGTGTTGCTGCTCACCTTGCATCACATCGTCTCCGATGCCTGGTCCAATCCGATTCTCATGCAGGACCTGGTCACGGCCTTTCAGCGCCTGAGCCTCGGCGATCCCAAGCCTCTCAAGCGCCCGGCGATTCAATACCTGGACTACGCGCGCTGGCAGCGCGAAGAATACGTGGGCACCGAGGCTCACGATCAGGCCGCCGAATACTGGCAGGGCTATCTGGGTGACGACTTGCCAACCCTGGCGTTGCCGACCGATTTCCCGGCCAGCGCCGTGCGCGACAACCGCCAGGGCAGCGTTGCGCTGACGCTGCCCGAAGCATTTTCCCGACAGCTGCACGGGTTCTGTCAGCAGCACACGGTGTCGCCTTTCGTCGTGCTGCTGGGCGCGTGGCAATTGCTGTTGAGCCGCTACAGCGGTCAGCGCGACTTCACCGTCGGCGTGCCCAACGCCACGCGCAATCAGAGTGCAACTCAGGAACTGGTGGGCTTTTTTGTCAGCAGCCAGATCTACCGTGCGCGCCTGAACCCGGATCAATCCGTCAGCGACTTCCTGCATGACCTGCGTCACGCTTCACGGGCTGCGCTGGAGCATGCCGATTACCCGATTGAATTGCTGCTGGATCGATTGAACCTGCAACGCAGCACCCAGGCCAATCCGCTGTTCCAGACCCTGCTCAACTGGCGCATTGCCGAGCCTGTCGAAACCACCCTGCAACTGGGCGAACTGCAATTGACCTCGCTGCCGGTCGCCTTGCCGCAAGCCAAGTTCGACCTGAGCATCGATATCGACTATTCGCGACAGAGCATTCGCGCCGAGCTGGAATACCGTGCCGAGTTGTTCCTGCCCGCAACCATCGAACGTCTCGGCCAACATTGGCAGAACCTGTTGCAGGCCATGCTTGATGCTCCAGAACAACGGATCGGCGAGCTGTCGATGCTCGGCGCAGCAGAACTTGAGACGCTCCAGGGCTGGAACGCAACGCAAACGGCTTATCCCCTCGAGCAACCGGTGCAGCGCCTGATCGAACAACACGCGCAGCAAACGCCGGACGCCACGGCGCTGGTGTTTGCCGAGCAATCCCTGAGCTATCTTCAGCTCAACCAGCAAGCCAACCAACTCGCGCACAAACTCATGGCGCTGGGCGTCGGCCCTGAAGTGTTGGTAGGCATCGCCGTCGGACGCAGCGTGGCCATGGTGATCGGCCTGCTGGGGATTCTCAAGGCGGGCGGCGCCTATGTGCCGCTGGACCCGGAATACCCCCGCGAGCGGCTGGCCTACATGATCGAAGACAGCGGCATCCAGTTGCTGCTGACGCAAAAAGAGCTGCTCAGCCAGCTGCCCACCGAGCCCAGGCTGAACATCCTCAGCCTCGACGAACTGGATCTTTCCGGCTTGCCGTCGAGCAATCCCGAGATCACAGTCGCCCCGGAAAACCTGGCTTACGTGATCTACACCTCAGGGTCCACCGGCAAACCCAAAGGCGCCGGCAACCGGCATTCGGCGCTGACCAATCGGCTGTGCTGGATGCAGCAGGCTTACGGGCTGGACAGCCGCGACACCGTGCTGCAAAAAACCCCGTTCAGTTTCGACGTCTCGGTCTGGGAGTTTTTCTGGCCGTTGATGACCGGTGCGCGCCTGGCCATGGCCGCGCCAGGGGATCATCGCGATCCGGCGAAACTGGTGGCGCTGATCGAACGCCATCAGGTCACCACCCTGCATTTCGTCCCCTCGATGCTGCAAGCCTTCCTGCTCGACGAAACCGTGCAGCGCTGCACTGGCTTGCAACGCATCGTTTGCAGCGGCGAAGCCCTGCCGGTGGACACTCAACAACAGGTGTTCGTTAAACTGCCCAACGCCAGCCTGTTCAATCTGTACGGCCCGACCGAAGCGGCCATCGACGTGACCCATTGGACCTGCCGCGAGGAACATCGCGACAGCGTGCCCATCGGCCAGCCTATCGCCAACCTGACCACGCACATCCTTGATGGGCAATTGCAGCCGGTGCCAGTCGGCGTGATCGGCGAGCTGTACCTGGGCGGTGCGGGCCTGGCCCGTGGTTACCATCAGCGTCCGGCGCTGACTGCCGAACGCTTCGTCACCAGCCCGTTTGGCGATGGCGAGCGTCTGTATCGCACCGGCGACCTGGCCTGTTATCGCGCCGACGGCGTCATCGACTATCGCGGCCGCATCGACCATCAAGTGAAGATTCGCGGCCTGCGCATCGAGCTGGGGGAAATCGAAACCCGCCTGCTGCAACTGCCGGACATTCGTGAAGCGGTGGTCCTCGCCGTCGACCAGCAACTGGTGGGTTACGTGGTGCCCGTGCAACCTGCCGAAACCGGTCGTCACAGCCGTTTGCAGGAGGCGATCAAGGCCCGGCTTGCCGAGCATTTGCCCGATTACATGGTGCCAGGCCAATGGGTGTTTCTCGCACAAATGCCCCTGAGCGCCAACGGCAAACTGGACCGCAAGGCCCTGCCTTCGCCCGATGCCGCACAACGGCAAACCACTTATGTTGCGCCGCGCACCGAGCTGCAACAGCGTCTGGTCGAGCTTTGGCAGGACGTGCTCAAGCGCGAAACCATCGGCATCAGCGATAACTTTTTCGACCTGGGCGGCGACTCGATCATCTCCATTCAACTGGTCAGCCGCGCGCGCCAGGCCGGTATCCAGTTCAGCCCCAAAGAACTGTTTCAGCATCAGACCATCGCTCACTTGGCCAACGTCGCGCGCATCGATGACGTCGGCCAGATGATCGAGCAAGGCCCGGCAACCGGCGCGGCACTGTTACTGCCGATTCAGCAGGCGTTCTTCGCCAGGAATCTGACCGAGCCGCAGCACTGGAATCAGTCGGTGCTGCTCAAGCCAAACGTCACCCTGGACGCTGACCGCCTTGAGCAGGCCTTGCGCGCGCTGCTCGCCCATCACGATGCGCTGCGCCTGACCTTCAGCCAGACGCCCCACGGCTGGACGTCCGCTTATCAATCCATGCAAGCCAGCCGCTTCGAGCTATGGCAGGCAAACATCAGCGATATTGCTGACCTTGCGCCGCTGGGCAACGACGCGCAACGCAGCCTGAATCTGCAAGACGGTCCCTTGCTGCGCGCGGTGCTGGTCAGCCTCGACGACGGCAGCCAACGCTTGCTGCTGGCGATCCATCACCTGGTGGTGGACGGCGTTTCCTGGCGGGTCTTGTTCGAGGATTTGCAGAGCAGCTATCGCCAGTTGCAGGCAGGCCAGCCAATTGCCCTGCCCGCCCGAACCAGCGCGTTTCAAGCCTGGGGCGAACACCTGCAAACCTATGCAACAGAAAGCGCAGCGCTGCAACAGCAACTGCCGTTCTGGCAGCGCCAACTGGCGGGCGCGTCCGATGAATTGCCCGGTGCCCGCCCCGCAGCCCGTCTGGATAATGCCCTGGCTGTTACCGTGCAAACCCGGCTGGATCAAACCCTCACCCGCCAGTTGTTGCAGCAGGCGCCAGCGGCGTATCGCACCCAGGTCAACGACCTGCTGCTGACCGCCCTGAGCCGCGTGATCAGCCGCTGGACCGGACGCGACAGCAGCGTCATTCAGCTGGAAGGCCACGGCCGCGAAGCGTTGTTCGACGATATCGACTTGAGCCGCAGCGTGGGTTGGTTCACCAGTCTGTACCCGGTGAAACTCTCGGCGGCGACAACTTTCGAGGACTCGATCAAGACCGTCAAAGAGCAACTGCGCGCCATCCCCGACAAAGGCATCGGTTTTGGCCTGCTGCGTTATCTGGGCGACGAGGCGACTCGCGCTCAGTTGGAGCGCGCGCCAACGCCGCGCATCACCTTCAATTACCTGGGCCAGTTCGACGGCAGTTTCGATAGCGCCGCCGACAGCCTGTTCAGCCCTTGTGACGAAAACGCTGGCGCCGAGCAAAGCCCGGACGAGCCGCTTGGCAACTGGCTGACCCTCAACGGCCGGGTCTACGCTGGCGAACTGAGCATGGGCTGGACCTTCAGCCGCGAGATGTTCGATGAAACGCTGATCCAGCGCCTGGCCGATGAGTACGCCCGGGAACTGGCCGAGCTGATCGAGCATTGCGCGCAACACAACGGCATCACGCCTTCAGACTTCCCGCTGGCGCAGATCAGTCAGCAACAGCTGAACGACTTGCCGATTGCCGCCGCAGACATCCAGGACATCTACCCGCTGGCGCCAATGCAGCAAGGCATGCTCTTCCATACTTTGCACGAGCAGGCGGCGGGCAATTACCTGAACCAGATGCGTCTGGACGTCAGCGGCCTGGACGCGGAATTATTCCGTCAGGCCTGGCAAGCGGTCATCGACCAGCACGACATCCTGCGCACTTCGTTCCTTTGGAGTGGTGAACTGGAGCAGCCGCTGCAAGTGGTTCGTTCGCAGTTGAACATGCCGTTCAGCGTGCTGGATCTGCGCAGCTCTGCCAATCAACAACAGGCGCTGAATGAGCTGGCGCTACAGCAATTGCAGCAGGGTTTCGATCTGAGCCAGGCGCCGCTGCTGAACCTGATCGCCGCGCTAACCGCAGACAACAGCCATCACTTGATCCTCACCCACCACCACATTTTGATGGACGGCTGGAGCACTTCGCAGTTGCTGGGCGAAGTGTTGCAACGCTACAGCGCGCGGCCGGTCGCGGCGCATCAAGGTCGCTATCGGGATTACATCGACTGGTTGCAACAGCAGGATCACGCCGCCAGCGAGACCTTCTGGCGCGAGCAATTCAAGGCACTGGACGAGCCGCTGCTGCTGGCCCGCCACCTGACGCCTGCCGTTGATGCGCCTGCCGGTCACGCCGACTACAACCTGGCGCTGGATCCCGAACAAACCTTTGCCTTGAACGAGTTCGCCCGACAGCAGAAAGTCACCCTCAACACGCTGTTGCAAGGCGCGTGGTCGCTGCTGCTGCAACGCTACACCGGTCAGGACGCGGTGTGCTTCGGCGCCACTGTTGCCGGTCGGCCGACGCAGATCGCCGGGATTGAGCAGCAGGTCGGGTTGTTCATCAACACCTTGCCGGTGGTGAGCGATCCCCGCCCGGAACTGATCGTCAGCCAATGGCTGCAAGTGCTGCAAGCGCAGAACCTCAACCTGCGCGAACACGAACACAGCGCACTGTCTGATGTGCAACGCTGGGCCGGGCATGCGGGCGAAGCCTTGTTCGACACGTTACTGGTGTTCGAAAACTACCCGATTTCCCAGGCACTGGAACAAGGCGCGCCGCAAGGTCTGCGCTTCGCCAATATCAGCAGCCATGAGCAGACCAACTACCCGCTGACGCTGATTATCAATGCCGCCGAAAGCCTGGCGCTGCGCTTCAACTATTCGCGTCAGCAGTTCAGCCCGCAGGTCATTGCCGCCATTGCCCGGCAGACCCTTGAACTGCTCAATGGGCTACGAGAAAACGTCGAGCGTCCGGTAGGCGAACTGACACTTAGCGACAGCACATCCGCCCTGCAGGAATGGAATCCGGCCCGCAGCGAGTTCCCCGTCGAGCAGTCTCTTCACCAGTTGATCGAAGCTCAAGCCGCTCGCGCCCCGAACGCCATCGCCGTGACCTGCGACGGCCAGCAGTTGACTTACGCACAGCTCAATCAGCGCGCCAACCAGTTTGCACACCAGCTGATTGAACGCGGAGTCGGCCCGGAAGTGCGTGTTGGCCTGGCGGTTGAACGCAGTCTGGAAATGATCATCGGCCTGCTGGCGATTCTCAAAGCCGGTGGCGCTTATGTGCCGCTGGACCCGGCCTATCCCGAAGATCGCCTGAGCTACATGATTCAGGACAGCGGCATTGGTGTGCTGCTGACCCAGGGTTCGCTGCTCAGCGCATTGCCGATTAACGCGGATATTCAAGTGCTGCTGCTCGACGACGGCGCATCCGGCTACAGCGACGCCAACCCGGTGATCAGCATCGATCCGGCCAATCTTGCCTACGTGATTTACACCTCCGGCTCCACCGGCCAGCCCAAAGGCGCGTTGCTGACCCACGCCAACGCCCTGCGTTTGTTCAAGGCCGGCGAACAGCATTTCAGCTTCAGCAAGCAGGACGTGTGGACGCTGTTTCACTCCTACGCATTCGACTTTTCGGTCTGGGAAATCTTTGGCGCGCTGCTCTACGGCGGCAAGCTGGTGATCGTGCCGCACGCCGTCAGCCGCAGCCCGCAAGCCTTCCACGAGCTGCTTATCGAACACGGCGTCACGGTGTTGAGCCAGACGCCGTCAGCCTTCAAGCCCTTGATGGCGGTGGCCTGCGCGGCACAACAAAGTCTGGCGCTGCGTTATGTGGTGTTTGGTGGCGAAGCGTTGGACGTGCCAAGTCTGCGGCCGTGGTTCGAGCAGTTTGGTGATCGCTCGCCGCAGTTGATCAACATGTATGGCATCACCGAAACCACGGTTCACGTCACCTATCGGGCGATCAGCCGGGATGATTTCCTCAAGGACACCTCCAGCCCGATTGGCGCGCCGTTGGCCGACCTTGCCTGGTACTTGCTGGACGGCGCGCTGAATCCGGTGCCCAAAGGCTGCATCGGCGAGTTGTATATCGGCGGCGCAGGTCTGGCGCGGGGTTACCTGAATCGTCAGGATCTGACCGCAACGCGCTTCGTTCCCAACCTGTTTGCCGACGATGGCAGCCGTTTGTATCGCACTGGCGATCTGGCCCGTTATCGCACCGATGGCAGCATCGACTATCTGGGGCGCAGCGATCATCAGGTGAAGATTCGCGGTTTCCGTATCGAACCGGGGGAAGTCGAAGCGCAACTCCTGGCGCAGCCCCACGTTGAACAAGCCGTTGTTCTGGCCCGTGACGGGAGCGACGGTCAGCAACTGATTGCGTACATCGTGGCCGACGAATCGTTCGCCAGCCGGGAAGCGCTCAAGGCCGCGCTCAAAGAGCAGCTACCGGAATACATGGTTCCGACGCACTTGCTGTTTGTCGCCAACCTGCCGCTGACCGCCAACGGCAAACTCGACCGCAACGCCCTGCCGGAACCCCACGCCAGCCAGGGCCAAGGCGAGTACATCGCCCCGCAAACCCAGCTGGAGCAGCAAATCGCCGGGATCTGGCAAGACGTCCTGAAGCTGGAACGCGTCGGCCTGACCGATAACTTTTTCGAGCTGGGCGGGCATTCGCTGCTGGTCATCAAGGTGGTGTCGCGCCTGCAACTGGAGCTCGGCTTGCAGCTGACCCCACAACAGCTGTTCCAGGCCCCGACATTGGGGGCTTTTGCCAGCGCACTGGAGCAGGACGGCGATGCCGTGAACACATCGAAATTGAGCAGGCTTGAAGCACTGCTCGACGACATGGAGGAAGTTTGATGGACCGCACGACCGCTTCGAGAATTGCCCGGCGCTTTATCACCTTGCCGCTGGAAAAACGCACTGTCTATTTGCAGAAAATGCTTGAAGAAGGCGTGTCCCCGGCCAACCTGCCGATCCCCGAAGTGCAGTCGAGCTTTGCGCAATTGCCGCTGTCCTTCGCCCAGGAACGCCAGTGGTTTCTCTGGCAACTGGACCCGCACAGCGCGGCGTATCACATCCCCATGGCCCTGCATTTGCTCGGCGAGCTGGATGTTGCCGCCCTGGAGCGCAGCTTCAACGCGCTGATCGCTCGTCACCAAAGTTTGCGCACCACCTTCCAGCTGGTCGAGGAGCGCACCGTGCAAGTCGTCGCCGATGCGCAGCGCATCAAGCTGGGTATGCGCAACGCCAAAACCGGCGACTCATCCGAAGTAAAAGCCTTCATTGCTGAAACCACCGCGCAACTGTTCGACCTGGAAAATGGCCCGTTGCTGAGGGCTGAGCTGCTGCGCCTGAGCGAGCATGAACATGTGCTGGTCATGGCTCAGCACCATATCGTTTCCGATGGCGCGTCCATGCAGGTGATGGTCACCGAGTTGATCGAATGCTATGCCGCGTTCAGCGGCGATACTGAGCCCGAGCTGCCGGAACTGGCGATTCAATACGCCGACTACGCCATCTGGCAGCGGCACTGGATGGAAGCCGGCGAACGCGAGCGCCAGCTGGATTACTGGACCCGGCAATTGGGCGGCGAACAACCGGTGCTGGAGCTGCCCGCCGACCGTCCGCGTCCCGCCGAGCAAAGTTACCGGGGCGCGCAACTGGACGTGGTGCTGGACGCGCAACTGGGGCCGGCCCTCAAGCAACTGGCGCAACAGCACAACGTCACGCTGTTCATGTTGCTGCTGGCGTCGTTCCAGACCTTGCTGCATCGCTACAGCCGACAAAACGACATCCGCGTCGGCGTGCCGGTGGCCAACCGCAACCGCATGGAAACCGAGCGACTGATCGGCTTTTTCGTCAACACCCAGGTGCTCAAGGCCGAGTTCAGCGACCACACGCGCTTCAGCCAACTGTTGCAACAGGTGCGGCAAACCGCGCTGGATGCCCAGGCCCATCAGGAATTGCCCTTCGAACAACTGGTCGGCGCGCTGCATCCGGAACGCAGCCTCAGCCACAGCCCGCTGTTCCAGGTGATGTTCAATCATCAGGGCGCGGACGCCACGGCGGCCCACAGCCAGGTGGCCGGTTTGACCATCGACAACCTTGGTTGGGACAACCCCACCGCGCAGTTCGACCTGACCCTGAACACCTCGCTGACTGAAGACAGCTTCAGCGCCTCGCTGACCTACGCCACCGACCTGTTCGATGCGCAAACTATCGAGCGTCTGGCCCGCCATTGGCAGGCCCTGCTGCGCAGCATCGTCAGCGACCCGGAACAACTCGTCGCCGGTTTGCCGTTGCTGGATGACGCCGAACGCGCCTTGATCATCGAGGGCTGGAACACACCGGTCAGCCAGAATCCGCCGACCCACAACGTCGCGCGGCTGTTTGAAGACCAGGTGCAAAAAAATCCCTGGGCCGTCGCGCTGATCGTCGCCGGGCAACACCTGACTTACGCGCAACTCAACCGTCGCGCCAACCAGCTGGCCCATTGTCTGATCCAGCAAGGCGTCGGCCCGGAAGTGCTGGTGGGCATCGCCGTTGAACGCAGCGTGGCAATGGTCGTCGGCTTGCTGGCGATCCTCAAGGCGGGTGGCGCCTACCTGCCGCTGGACCCGACGTATCCCGAAGAACGCCTGGCCTACATGATCGCGGACAGCGGCATACAGCTGCTGTTGACCCAAGCCCACGTACAAGACCAACTGCCAATTACCGAAGGCCTGAAAACGTTGGTACTGGATAATCCGGCCAGTAGTCTTGGCGCCTTTTCCGAAAACAATCCCGACGTTGCGACCACTCCGGAAAATCTGGCGTACACCCTTTACACCTCCGGCTCCACCGGCAAACCCAAAGGGGTGATGGTCTCCCACGGCGCGCTGCGCAACTTCACCTCAAGCATGGCCGCCGAGCCGGGCATCGCGGCCGATGACCGGCTGCTGTCGCTGACCACGTTCTGCTTCGATATTTTCGGCCTGGAACTCTACGTACCGCTGAGCGTTGGCGCGCGGGTGATCCTGGCTGGCAACGACGTCAATCTCGATCCGCAGGCGCTGCTGGACATCGTCCGGCGTCAGGGCGTCAGCGTCCTGCAAGCGACGCCTTCGACCTGGCGCATGCTCCTCGACCATCCCCAGCGCGCAGCCTTGCAAGGCTGCAAACTGCTGTGCGGCGGCGAAGCCCTGAGCGATGACCTGGCTGCGCGCATGCTGACGGTCAGTGACCAGCTGTGGAATCTGTATGGCCCCACCGAAACCACCATCTGGTCGGCGAGCCATCGACTCGACCGCAGCCACACTAAACCCTGGCTCGGTCGTCCCATCGACAACACCACGCTGTACATCCTCGACGCCGACCTGCAACCGGCACCGATTGGCGTCGCCGGAGAACTGCTGATTGGCGGCAGGGGCCTGGCCCGGGGTTATTTCAAGCGACCCGAGCTGACCGCCGAACGCTTCGTTCCGGACCCGTTCGGCGCGTCCGGTGCGCAGCTGTATCGCACCGGCGACCTGTGCCGTTATCGCGCCGACGGCATCATCGAATACCTCGGCCGCCTTGATCATCAGGTGAAGATTCGCGGCTTCCGCATCGAACTGGGGGAAATCGAAACCCGTCTGCAAGCCCAACCGCTGGTACGCACCGCTGCCGTGGTTGCGCAGCCGGGCGTGACGGGTGAACAGCTGGTCGCCTACGTGGTGCTGGCGCAACCAGTCAGCGACAACACCGAACAAGCCGCGCTGCGCGAACGCCTCCGCACTGCCCTGCGCAAGGACTTGCCCGACTACATGATCCCGGCGCAGCTGATGTTCCTCGAACAACTGCCGCTGACGCCCAACGGCAAGCTGGACCGCAAAGCCCTGCCCGCTGCCGATGCCAGCCAGATGCAACAGGTTTACGTCGCGCCGAATACAGCTATGCAACAACGCATTGCCGCGATCTGGCAGGACGTGCTCAAGCTGGAGCACGTCGGCATCAGCGACAACTTTTTCGATCTGGGCGGCGATTCGATCATCTCGATTCAGCTGGTCAGCCGCGCCCGGCAGAACGGCATTCACTTCACGCCCAAGGATCTGTTCCAGCACCAGACCGTGGAACATCTGGCCAGCGTGGCGCGTGTTGATGATCAGGAAATAACCGGCCCGACCGACGCCAGCGCCTTCGCCCTGGCGGGTCTCGACGCTGCGCAACTGGCTTCGCTGCCGGTGCCGCTGGCGCAACTGGAAGACATCTACCCGCTGTCGCCGATGCAACAGGGCATGCTGTTCTACACCCTGGAAGCCAATGAAGCGGCGCTGTACCTGAACCAGATGGCGGTGTCGGTGCAGGGCCTTGATGTGGCGCGGTTCATTGCCGCGTGGAATGCGGTCATCGAGCGCCACGAGATTTTGCGCAGTGGTTTCTGGTCCGCCAGTGCGCTGGCCGAACCCCTGCAACTGGTTTACAAACATGCCAGCATTGCCGTGCAGCAGCTGGACTGGCAAGACCGCAACGTACAACCGCAGCAGTTGCAACAACAGGTCGATCTGGATGCCGCCCAGGGTTTCGATCTGCTCGCCGCGCCGTTGATGCGCCTGACGCTGGTCCGACTCGATGCGCAGACCCACTACCTGATCTGGACCAGCCACCACATTTTGATGGATGGCTGGAGCAGCTCGCGCCTGCTCGGCGAAGTGCTGGAGCATTACAGCGGCCAGCCGCTGGCGCCGAAACACGGGCGCTATCGGGATTACATCGCCTGGCTCAAGGCCCAGTCCCAGCAAACCCTGGAACATTTCTGGAAAGCCCAGCTGCAGGACCTCAGCGGGCCGACCCTGCTGGCCAGCAGCATTGCGCCTGCGCCAGCCGTTGGTCTCGAAGGCCACGAAGCGCTGTACCTGAAGTGGGACAAGGAGCAAACCAACCAGTTGCGGGAACAGGCCCAGCGCCTGCGCATCACCCCCAACACATTGATCCAGGCCACGTGGCTGCTGCTGTTGCAGCGTTTCACCGGGCAAGCAACGGTGTGCTTCGGCGCCACGGTGGCTGGACGTCCCGCCAGCCTGGACCATGCCGATGAAATGCTCGGGCTGTTCATCAATACCCTGCCGATCATCCAGACACCCGACCCGCGCCAGACCGTCGCCGATTGGCTGGCGCAGCTGCAAACCTGCAACCTGGGGATTCGCGATCACGAACACGCCTCCCTGGCCGATATTCAGCGCTGCTCCGGCAACAGTGGCCAGGCGTTGTTCGACAGCATTATCGTCTTCGAAAACCATCCGCTGGACGAACGCCTGGATCAGGCGACGCAACACAACCTGCACTTCGGCGAGGTCAGCGCCCGTGGCGTCACCGACTTCGCCATGGATCTGGCGGTGATGCTCAAGGACACGCTGACCATCGAATTCATGTACCTGCGCAACCGCTTCAGCGCTGCGGCCAGCGAGCAAATCCGCCGCAGCTACGAGGCCTTGTTGCTGGCCTTGCTGAATAATCCCCACGCCACCCTCGGCAGCCTGGACATGCTCGACGCCAGCGAGCGTCGGCAACTGCGCGGCAATAACCTGATGGCCGAGCCGATGACAGCCGCCCCGCTGTTGGCTGAGTTGATCGCCGGACACGCCGTGCAACGTCCGGACGCAATGGCCGTGACCTGCGCCGACCACCAGCTGACCTACGCCGAACTGGAACGTCGCGCCAACCGTCTGGCCCATTATTTGCTCGGCCAAGGCGTCGGCCCGGAGACCTTCGTCGGCGTCGCTCTGGAACGCTCGGTGGACGTGATCGTCGCGTTCTACGCGGTGATGAAAACCGGCGCCGCGTATGTGCCGCTGGACATCGATTATCCCCAGGAGCGCATCCATTGGATTGTCGGTGATTCGGCGATGCACCTGTTGATCACCCACAGCAGTTTGCGGGATCGCTTTGCCAGGATCGCGCCGGGCCTGATCGCCCTGGACGCCCTTGAGTTGGGTTCGCTGCCGCACACCTGCCCGGCAAATCAGGTGCAGGACTCCAACCTCGCGTACCTGATCTACACCTCGGGCTCGACCGGCCAGCCCAAAGGCGTCGCGGTCAGTCATGGGCAGATCCGCATGCATTGCAAGGCAATCGCCGAGCGTTATGACATGGACGAGCAGACCCGGGAATTGCTGTTCATGTCCTTCGCCTTTGACGGCGCCCAGGAACGCTGGCTGTCGACATTGCTCAGCGGCGGCGAATTGGTGGTGCGCGACAATCGTCTGTGGACACCGGAAGAAACCTGGCACGCGCTGCACGCCCACCGGATCAGCATTGCCTGCTTCCCGCCCGCCTATCTGCAACAGCTGGCCGAATACGCGGAAACCCAGGACCAGCCGCCACCACCGGTACGCATCTATTGCTTCGGCGGCGATGCCGTGGCCGATGCCAACTTCGAACGGGTCAAGCGCGCCCTCAAGCCGCAGTTCCTCACCAATGGCTACGGGCCAACGGAAACGGTGGTCACGCCGCTGTTGTGGAAGGTCGACGTGCAGGCCACCTGCGGCGCGGTGTATGCGCCCATCGGCACGCGAGTCGGCGAGCGCAGTTTGTATGTCCTCGACGAAGCGCTGAATCCATTACCTGTCGGCGTGGCCGGTGAGTTGTACATCGGCGGTCAGGGCGTGGCGCGGGGTTATCACCGTCGTCCGGGCCTGACCGCCGAGCGCTTCGTCGCCGATCCCTTTGCCAGCGATGGCGGACGCTTGTATCGCACCGGCGACCGGGTTCGCCAGCGCGCCGACGGGGTGATCGATTACCTCGGGCGGCTGGACAATCAGGTGAAAATTCGCGGTTTCCGCATCGAACTCGGCGAGATCGAAGCACGCTTGCGTGCCATGCCGGGCGTGCAGGATGCCGTGGTGGTGGCCCGGGAAAACCCAGCGGGTAAACAGCTGATCGGCTACGTGGTCGCCGTTGCGCAAGCCAACCTTGGCCAGCGTTTGCGCGGCGAGCTGCAAGCTGACTTGCCGGATTACATGGTGCCCGCGCAGATCCTCACGCTCAGCGAATTCCCCCTCAATGCCAACGGCAAGCTGGATCGCAAGGCCTTGCCGGCCCCGGAATTCAAGGGCCGCGAGTTCATAGCCCCACGCAACGATGTCGAGCGCGGCCTGGCCACGATCTGGCAAGAGGTGCTGGAGGTCGATCAAATTGGCGTCACCGATAACTTCTTCGAGCTGGGCGGCGATTCCCTGCGCATCCTCAAGGTGCTGTCCAAGGTGCGCGCCAGCGGTTTGCCGGTGCAGTTGAAATTGCGCGACATGATCAGCAAACCGACCATCGCCGAGCTGTCCGGCTTTGCACTGGATGGCAATCCGGACGAAGGGCAAAACCTCGACCCTTTGTTGTTGCTCAACAGCCGCAACAGCAACGCACCAGCTTTGTTCTGCCTGCACGCGGGCTTTGGCACCGTCTTCGATTACGAGCCGCTGGCCCGGCGCCTGGACGGCAAGCGCAGCGTCTACGGCCTGCAATGCCGCATGCTGTTGCAGCGCGACTGGCAGGATGAATCCCTCACGGCCATGGCCATCGACTACGCGCAGTACATTCGTCAGAAACAGGCCGACGGCCCTTATCACTTGCTGGGCTGGTCGCTGGGCGGAACCCTCGCGGTGCTGGTCGCTCAGGAGCTGGAAAGTCAGGGCCAGCGCGTCGAGTTTCTCGGTCTGGTGGACAGCTTCGTGCCCAGCGCAGCGCAAACCGCTGTCGAAGATGACTGGAACGCCGACCTGCGCAGTTTCCTCGCGGTGATCCTCGGTGTGTCGGCAGAGCAACTGCCAGCGTTCGACCTCGGCACGAAGCGCAACGTCGATGCGCTGCAAGGCCTGATCGGCAGCGTTCAGTCCGGTATGTCGGCGACTTCGGCCTACGCCAGCATCAGCAGCGACGAACTGGCGCACACCTTCTGCGTCGCCATGAAACTCAAGGTGCTGTCACGCCAGATCGACGCGCTGCCCCGTACCGCGAGCACCGCCCATTGCTGGTGGGCGGCCAGCGCCAGCGATGCCGAGCATCCACGGATCAGCGGAGCGGTGGCGAACATTCGCATTCCGGCCGGGCATTACCAGTTGCTCAATCACCCAACGCTGCTCAATGGCCTGCTGCATGTGCTATCCGCTGCGGAACCGGTCACTCAATAGACTACGAAAGGAACACGCAATGCCTCTGGACCCCGACCTCGAAGGTTTTCTGGAATTGGCGCAGATGGGTCGCCTGAGCGGCAAGAGTCGCCCGATGCACGCGCTGAGTGTCGAGCAGGCACGCGCCGAATTCGAACAGACTTCGCAAGTGCTCGACCCTTGCCCGCCCGCCACCATTGAGGTCAGCACGCTGTCGATCCCGACCCGTGATGGCCAGCACATCGCGGCGAGGCTGTACCGCGTGGCGCAGCAAGAACCGACGCCACAACCGGGAATTCTGTACTTTCACGGCGGCGGTTACGTGGTCGGCAGCCTGGATTCCCACGATTCGATATGCCGTCGCCTGGCTGCCAGTGGTCGCCAGTCGGTACTCGCACCCGCTTATCGTCTGGCGCCGGAAGCGCCCTTCCCGACGCCGGTCAATGACGCGCTGGACGCCGCGAACTGGCTGGCCGAACACGCCGCAAACCTCGACATCGACAACCGCCACATCAGCGTCGCAGGGGACAGCGTCGGTGCAACCCTGGCCACGGTATTGGCGATCAGCGCCGTGCTTGAATCCCGGAGCATTCAGCTGCGGCCCAAGGCGCAATTACTTTTCTATCCGGTGACCGACGCCTCGCGAACGCGAACGTCCCATCAGCGCTATGACCAAGGATTTCTGCTGGAAAGCGAAACGTTGCAGTGGTTTTACCAGCATTACAGTCCCGACCCGGCGCTGCGCAGCGACTGGCGAATGTCGCCGTTGCTGACCGAAGACCTCAAGCCGCTGGCGCCCGCTTATATAAGCCTGGCCGAATTCGATCCGCTGTTCGATGAAGGCGTGGCTTACGCCGAAATGCTCAGCGCCACCGGCACGGCGGTGACCCTGAACATTCAGGACGGCCTGACGCATGACTTCCTGCGCATGAGCGGCATCAGCGAAGCCATCCCCGGCGTTTACGCGGCCATCGACGCCTGGCTGCTCAAGCACTGAAACTGGCTCAGCGCTGGCTTCCGCGCAGCAGCGCCACTTGTTCCCGAGCCTGCGCGGGTGCCGAACCGTCGGCCGCCAGCGCTGGCCCGGCAACCACAGTGACCCGTGACCACAAGCGCCGAAACACGCCCTTGTTCGGATCACGACTGAAAAAGCTGCCCCACAAACCCTGCAATGCCAGCGGAATCACCGGCACCTGAGTCTGCTCCAGCACCTTGATCATGCCACCCTTGAACTCGTCGATTTCCCCGTCGCCGGTCAGCTTGCCTTCCGGGAAAATACACACCAGTTCGCCGTCGTTGAGGTACCGGGCGATTCGGCTGAACGCCTGTTCGTAGATCTGCAAATCTTCGTTACGCCCGGCAATCGGAATGGTCCCGGCGGTGCGAAAAATAAAGTTGAGCACCGGCAGGTTGTAGATTTTGTAATACATCACGAAACGAATCGGCCGCCGCACCGCACCGCCGATCAGCAACGCATCGACGAACGACACATGATTGCAAACCAGCAGCGCAGCGCCCTCATCGGGAATCAGCTCCAGGTTGCGATGCTCGACGCGGTACATGGAATGGCTGAGCAGCCAGATCAGGAAGCGCATGGTGAACTCGGGCACGATCTTGAAGATGTAAGTGTTGACCGCGATGTTCATCAGCGAGATGACCAGAAACAGCTGCGGGATCGACAGCTTGGCAACGCTGAGCAGCAGGATCGACACCAGCGCCGAAACCACCATGAACAGCGCGTTGAGAATGTTGTTGGCGGCGATCACCCGGGAGCGCTCGCTCTCCAGGGTACGCGACTGAATCAGTGCGTACAGCGGCACGATGTAAAAGCCGCCGAAGACGCCGATGCCCAGAATATCGATCAGCACCCACCACGCCTGACTGAAGGACAGCACCTGAAGCCAGTCATTGGCCATGACGTTCTGCGGCATCTGTCCCGAATGCCACCACAGCAGCAAACCAAACACCGTCAGCCCCATGGAGCCGAACGGCACCAGTCCGATCTCAACCTTGCGCCCGGACAGGCGCTCGCAAAGCATCGAGCCTGCGGCAATGCCGATGGAAAACACGGTCAGAATCAGCGTCACCACGGTTTCGTCGCCGTACAGCCATTCTTTGGCGTAGGCCGGGATCTGCGTGAGGTAGATCGCGCCGACAAACCAGAACCACGAGTTGCCGACAATCGAGCGCGACACCGCGGGTGTCTGGTTCAGGCCCATGCACAACGTGGCCCAGGACTGGCTGAAGATATTCCAGTTGATCTTCATCTCCGGCGTCGCGGCGGCCGCGCGGGGAATACTGCGGCTGGCGAGATAACCCAGGCACGCCACCAACACCATGACACCGGCAACCAGCGGCGCGTAGCCCGAAGTGGACATCATCACCCCGGCGCTGATGGTGCCGGCCAGGATCGCCAGAAACGTGCCCATTTCCACCAGACCGTTACCGCCCACCAACTCGTCTTCACGCAGGTGCTGCGGCAGGATCGAATACTTCACCGGCCCGAACAGCGCCGAGTGCGTGCCCATGGCGAACAACGCCAGCAACATCAGCCACAAATGCCCCAACACGAACCCCGCCGCCCCGACCAGCATGATCCCGATCTCGCCCAGCTTGATCAGACGGATCAACGCATCCTTGGCGTACTTCTCGCCAAACTGCCCGGCCAGCGCCGAGAACAGGAAAAACGGCAGGATGAACAGCAAGGCACACAGATTGACCCAGATGGAACGATCGCCCTCGATGGCCAGCTTGTAGAGAATCGCCAGGATCAACGACTGCTTGAGCACATTGTCATTGAACGCCCCAAGGGACTGGGTAATGAAAAACGGCAGGAAGCGGCGTTTCCCTAACAGCGTGAATTGTGACGGGTGGCTCATCGTCCGTGGTCCTGAATAGCGTTGCGATTGGAAGGTTGATCCAGTGCGAGCCACATTGAAGACGTTCGCTTACGTTATGTCGATAGGACGTTTCTGATTGTGCAGGGAAATCCGACCTTATTGAGTGAGCAAAATCCCGTGGGGACGGATTCATCCGGGAAGGCGTTGGCGCTGGTGACCAGAAACCTCAAGAAAACACGATCCCGTTGGAGCAAGTCCCCGAAGACGCTGGAGCAAGCGCTGAAGATCTCTTTGGCAAACCCGACGCTTTCCCGGACAAGTCCGGTCCTACCAAAGCTTACCCAACCGGTAGGAGGGGACTTGTCCCCGAAGAACGATAACGAGATGGGGCTGGTTGACCAAGGCGCCTGATTCGCGGGCAAGCCTCGATCCAACGAACCCGCCATCATCCGGCCAGCGGTTGCACCGAACAAACCATCTCCCTATGATTCGCCCCGTCGCTGCACATCAGCGACCGGATTTGGCGATCCGATCTACATATACGCAACAGCTCCAGCGCTCGGTTGTCTTCATTTTGGTGTGGGCAGCATTTATGGCAGCTGTGCGTGGGAGATCTTCGGATCTGCCGGGTATATGTGACCGGTTCGCCAACCTGCGTACAGCTGTCACCCAGTTTTGTTTGGCGACGAAACAGGAGACAGGTCCAGAAAACACATATGGTTTTAAGAAAATGACCCAATACACCCCGCTGAATCAAAATCCAAAAACCGTCCTCTTCATCAACCCAAACGCGCCCTTCCCCGACCTGCACCACTGCGCCGTCGAACGCCTGACCGCCGTGAAAAACCTCATGGCCTGCCTGAGCACCGCCGACCTCAAAGACCCCGACGAAAAACACCTCGCCCATGTTGCGCAGGCAGCTTGTTTGTTGTTGCAGGATAGTTGTGATGTGTTGGAGGTGATGGAAGTGCGGATGGATAAGCGCATGGATTGATTCGACGCAAAGCATAGGAGCGAGGCTTGCCCGCGAATCGGTGTTCCAGTCAATATATTTAGCGGTTGAGTTGACAACTTCGCGGGCAACACCTGTTAACGAATCCTTATTTACTGCGCGACTGCAACCCCCGCATTCACCATCAGCAATATCAAGTCAATAATAATTATCTGTAGGAACAATCCGAAAAGCATTCGGAAATTTCTCCTTTGCACTTTCCACTATGGATTATGCAGTTGCGATGATTCATTGTCGCCCGGCAGAAAACAGTCCATGACCCTTGGACTAGCTGGCGCCCAGCGCAGCTGGTAACGACCAATACAGCTCAGGCAGACAACTTCAAAGTGCACGGGACAAGTAGTTGAGTTCAAATATACCTAAGTCACGGACGACACAGCCACAGCCCACTTCCAAGGATGCTTGAATATGCAAAACCAACTGCGCGCTTTCTTCGACCACAGCCGCCACAAACTGCAAGTAAGTGATGTCGATGCATCCCTCGACGTCCTGACTTTCAAGGGCGAAGAACATCTGAGCCAGCCGTTCAAGTACGACGTGGAGTTCACCTCTGCGCAGCAGGACATTGCGGTCGAGAAGATGCTCGGTCGGGCCGCAACGTTCAGTCTGCATGGATTGCCGCCCAAGTACCCGAAGATGACGCCGGACTTCCTTTCCGTCGTGCCCGAGCCGCCGCTGCGCACGTTGCATGGCGTGGTCACCGGCTTCAAGCGCCTGTCCGATTCCAACGATGAAGCCCATTACGCTCTGACCCTGCAACCGCGTCTGGCACTGCTCGATAAGGGCAAGCAGTTCCGCATTTATCAGCACCAGTCGGTGCCGACTATTGTCGAGAGCATTCTGCGCAGTCGGCACAACTTCGAAGGCCAGGACTTTCTGTTCAAACTGGCGCGCGACTACCCCAGGCGCGAACAGGTCATGCAGTACGGCGAAAGCGACTTGGTGTTTATTACCCGGCTGCTGGCCGAAGTGGGTATCTGGTTTCGCTTCACCGTCGACCAACGCCTGAAGATTGATGTTGTTGAGTTTCATGACGACCAGCGTCATTACCAGTTCGGTGTCGAACTGCCCTTGCGTTCGCCGTCTGGTTTTACCAGCAGCGGGCAGGATGGTGTGTGGCAACTGCAAACCAGCCACCAAGTGGTGGAAAAGAACATCAACTTTCGCGCTTATCACCATCGCGATGCCAATGCCTGGCTCAACGGCGAAGTCGATCAGACCCGAGGCGCAAAAACCACCTACGGCGAGGCTTACCACTACGCCGAACCCTACACCGTGCTCGGCGACCGGATTGCTCAGGATGAAGACCTGTTAAGCGAAAGCGGTTTTTTCTACGCGCGTCTGCGTCACGAGCGCTACCTCAACGGCCAGACCCAACTCAGCGGTGCCAGCAGCAGCGCGACGCTGGGCCTCGGTCAGGTTCTGAAAATCACCGGCGCTCCGCAGGCCTTCGCGCCGGGCGCAGTCATTACCCAACTGAACACTTGCGCCGCCCGTGATCGCAGTTTCGAAGTCACCTTCGAGGCCATCCCCTATTCGGAAACCGTCTGTTTCCGCCCGCCCTTGGTGGCGAAGCCGCAAATCGCCGGCACCGTACCGGCGCGTGTCACCAGCCCGCAGAAAAACGCCCCTTACTCCGAAATCGACCGGGATGGCTACTATCGGGTCAACTTCCTGTTCGACCGCGACAGCTGGAAACCCGGCCAGGAAAGCATGCTGCTGCGCCTCGCGCGCCCTTATGCCGGCGACACCCACGGCCTGCATCTGCCGCTGATTGCCGGCACCGAAGTGGCCATCGCCTTCGAACAAGGCGACCCCGACCGACCTTACATCGCCCACGCCCTGCACGATGACCGCCGCCCGGACCACGTCACCCTGCGCAAACGCGACTACACCCGCAACGTCCTGCGCACCCCGGCCAACAACAAACTGCGCATGGAAGACCTGCGCGGCTCCGAGCACATCAAACTCAGCACCGAACACAGCGGCAAAAGCCAGCTGAATCTTGGGCATCTGGTGGACGCCGAGAAGAAAAAACGCGGCGAAGGGTTTGAACTGCGGACCGATGGCTGGGGGGCGATTCGGGGTGGCAAAGGCATTTTTATTAGTGCGGATGAACAAGCCAAAGCCCAAGGCCAGGTGCTCGACATAAGCAAGGCCATCGACCGGCTGCAACAGGCTGGCGAGCAATTGCAAAACCTGTCGGTCGACGCGGAAGCAGCCAATGCCGATCCGGCCGATGTTCAGGCGCAACTGAACCTGCTCAAACAGGATCTCGAACAGCTCAAGACCTCGGTGTTATTGCTCAGCGCCCCAAAAGGCATCGCCCTGACCAGCGGCCAGCATCTGCAACTGGCGGCGCAGAAAAACCTGATGCTCAACGCGGGCGCCGAAGCCGACATCAGCGTGGTGAAACGCCTGTTTATCGGCGTGGGCGCAGGCATGAGCCTGTTCGTGCGCAAGATGGGCATCAAACTGATCGCCAATCAGGGGCCGGTGAACATCCAGGCACAAAACGACCGCCTGGAACTGCTGGCCCGGCATGGCCTGAAGATCACCAGCACCGAAGATGAAATCCACATCACCGCCAAAAAGAAAATCATCCTCAACGGCGGCGGCAGCTACATCACCCTCGACGCGAACAGCATCGAATCCGGCTCGGCGGGGGACTACAACGTCAAGTCCGCGAGTTATGAATACAGCGGCGCTGCCAGCATGACAGCCACGCACCCGGATTATCCGCAGATCCTGTCCAGCGAAAGTCTGTCCAGCCAGGTGTTGCGGTTCAATTTGTCAAGTTCCCCCAATGCGAGCGGCAAAGATATGGCAGGCATGCCCTACAAGCTTTACGCCGACGGTGCGTTGTTGAAGCAAGGTGTATTGGATCAGACGGGGCAAATGCCGATTGACCATCAGGTCGTGACCCGTGAGTACCGATTGGAGCTGGCCAGCGGGACGAGCTACCGGATTCCGGTTCCAGGCAAATACCGTAATCCCGAGCAGGGGCAACTGGCCAACGGTGGTTTGCATAACCACCCTTCAGACACGTATGTCGAGGTGAGTCAGTCCGGTTCGCATACCAATCACCGTGACGAGTACGCAGAAATATTGCACGGACTCAGAGACAAGGAGGAAACCCAATGACTCAAGAGGACATCGTAACGCCAGTGGCGCTCCAAGATACCAACGAGGTGACCTGTACCTTGCCGTGGTACGTGAAAAAATCCAAATATCACCCGAGCAAGGCGACCTACCAGCCCTTGGTCAATGGCGAGGAGGCCTTTCGCGCGGTGCATCTGGCCATCGCCCAAGCCACCAAGACCATCGACATCATCTGCTGGGGTTTTCAGCCGTCGATGTTTTTCATACGCAACCAATGCGTGCCCAGCATTGGTGAATTGCTGATGTTCAAAGCCAGCCAAGGCGTAGAAGTTCGAGTGCTGGGCTGGGAGTTTCCGTTGAACCTTGCCGGTGCAGCGGGCGAGACCAACCTGCCAGGCAAGGGCAAATTACGCATCCTGCAGAAAGAACTGCAACACAGTACCGAAGACCAATACGCCTTCGACAAATACTGGTATGCCGAGTGTGCGGTCAGCGGCGACAAAGCTCTGGGACGTGATCTGCGTCGTCCTGTCTTCGTCGGCCGCGGCTTCAGCCAGGATGAACGGAGCGAGATTGCCCATTGGCTCAAATATGAAAGCCTCGACGCTGAGATCAGCACAAAAATGCGCCTGGTGCAGAGACTGACGCCGAGCCATCACCAAAAAACCGTTCTGGTCGATTACGAAATACCCGAGCGCGCCACTGGCTTCGTCATGGGCCATAACATGCTTGACGAGTATTGGGATACCGACGCGCATTCGGCACTGAACCGCACCAAGCAAACCAAGCTTGCACCCAATGTGGGCCCGCGTGGCGACACGCCACGTCAGGATATTTCCTGCCAGCTCAGTGGGCCTATTCTGGAACACCTGCACCACAACTTCGCCTCGGCCTGGCACAAGGAGACTGGCGACGACCTGCTCAAAAAACGCCTGGCCAAGGAATTAGGACCACAGTTGCAATGCAGCCCCGGTGCCCTGCGGCAAATGGCTCAGCTGGTTCGCACCCAGCCGCAAGAAGAAATATTTGAAATCGAGCAGCTCTACCTGAAGGCCGTTAACAACGCCAGGCAGTTCATCTATATCGAAAACCAGTACTTCCGCTGGCCGCCCCTGGCCGACCTGATCAAGGGGGTCGCGGACGGACATGGTTCAGGCGGGCGCGACCCCGGCGTGCATGGCGCCTTGCACCTGTTCGTCATCACCAATGCCAGCGACGATGGAATGGGTAAAGGAACCGTGAAAACCCAGCTCATGCTCGAAAGTCTCGGGCGCGCCGACACCATTCCCGGGCTAACGAAGCTGCGCCGCATCGAGCAGATCAAAAAAGATGCACCGCCCCGGCCATCCCCCGATCTGCATGACCACGTTGGGCAAAAGGAACTCAAGCAGTGGCAAGCCGATCTGGATCGGAAAATCAAGGACGTTGAGGACGGCCCGATTGTTCTGCAGGCGATCCCCAACCTGAAGGTGCATATCTGTTCGCTGGTCGCCGACGACTCCCCGGCGGGCAAGGACTGGATGCCGGTGTACATCCACTCCAAGTTGATGATCATCGACGACGTCTTTACCACCCAGGGCTCGGCCAACATCAACACCCGCAGCATGCGGGTCGACAGTGAAATGAACATTGCCCACGAGTGGGCGAGTGTGACCGAGGCGTTGCGGCGGCGGTTGTGGAAGCTGCATACGAAAGGGAGGGGGGCGCAGGATGATCCCGGTGTCGCATTTGATGAGTGGGGGACTCTCATTGTAGTGGTCAACTCATTCCGGACACCTCGATAGGTTGTTCCGACGCCATCGCCCGTTCGTAAACGGTCGGTGGCAGATATCCCAGTTTTGAGTGCAGTCGCTCGTTGTTGTAAAACCCAACGATGTATTCAGTGATGTCGCGTATTGCTTCGGCATGGTTGGCGTAATCGCGCCGCCATACCCGCTCCATCTTCAAGCTCAGGAAGAAGCGTTCCATTACTGAGTTATCCCAGCAGTTACCTTTTCGACTCATGCTTTGCTGCATATCGCTTCTGGCTAGCAGCGTTCTGTAACTCGCGCTGGCGTATTGGCTGCCGCGATCCGAATGAGCGATCAAGCCCGGTGGCGGTTGGCGCTGTGCTATGGCCAACTGCATCGCGCTACACACCAACTCCGCTGGCATGTTTGGGGCCATCGACCATCCCACCACCTTGCGCGAGAACAAGTCCAACACTACCGCCAGGTAGAGCCAGCCGCTGCGAGTTCGAATGTAGGTGATATCCGCCACCCAGGCCTTGTTCACAGCCTCGGGCTCAAACTGTCGGTTCAAAACATTCTCGGCAATCGGCAGGTCATGTTTGCTATCGGTGGTGTGCACAAACTTGCGCTTCCAGGCAGAGCGCAGGCCATTTGCACGCATCAAACCGCGGATTTTATAAAGGCCCACTTCGATGCCTTGGGCCTGCAAAACCTTACGCAAGCGGCGACTGCCATAGCAGCCGCCACTCTCGGCAAACGACGCCTTGAGTTGCACAACGACAGGACAACTCTTCTGAACAGGCGCTTCAACACGCTTCTGTGCTTCGTAGAAGCCGGATCGACTGATGCTCAGTAAACGACAAAGATACGCCACCGAATAAGCCTTCTGTTGCAGCTGCCGAACCAGTCGATACGTCACTTCAGCTCGCGGGCAAAGAAGGCCGTAGCCTTTTTTAAGACGTCATTATCCATCTTGAGCTGCCGGTTTTCTTGCTCCAACTGCCGGATGCGCTGTTGCTCAGACGTCAACGGCTTACCAATTCCGGCCTGCCCCAATTGCTCGGCCTCATACTGCTGCACCCAGCGTCGTACCGCCGTTTCACCGATATTCTGATCCCGGCAAACCTGTGGAACGGTCAGCCCTTGATCCTTGATCATCTTTACGATTTCCAGCTTGTAGCTGTCATCGAATGTTTTGCGTTTTTTAGTCATGGAAAGCTCCTCGATAGATGTATTTTCCACCTATAGAGGTGTCCGGGGAAATTAGACCACCACACATCGAGGAAAACAAAGATCTCCAAGAAGAGGGGGGAACTCCATCCGTACCTCTCGTTGAGTTTTATTACGGCAAAAAGACCCGGGCAGACCTCGACTGATGCGCAGACTTCTATTGCTGTCGAGCCTGCTGCTGGCCGCCTGTAACACGGGCGATGCTTTCACTCTCCAAACCAGAGACATGCCCATGAACCCGATTGCTGAAGCCAAGACCCGGCTGACCTTTACCTGTGTGCACGAAACCTTCCCCGAACCGTCCGCCGAGTCCGACGTATTGTTCCGGTACGCCCGCTGGCTGCAAAAAAACAACCAGCTCAAGCAGGACAAGACCGTCGATGCCGAGATCCAACGGCTTTACCGGATCGCCACTGAAAACGGCCACCCCAAGGCCAATATCAACCTGCAGAACGGCGGTATGCGGGGTCAATTCAAGGTCAGTGGCGATGAGTATTTGCGCTTGAGTCAGAACCTGATCGACGCAGGCGTAGCGACCGGTTATTACTTTGTCGGTATTTTCCTGGAGCAGGGTGCGGCGGGGTTGAAGCAGGACCCGGAAATGGCCTTGCGCTACTTCCGCAAGGCTGCCGATCAGGGCAGCGCCCAGGCGCAATACGATGTGGGCGATAAGCTGGCACCCATTGCTATCGCCCCGGATATTGCCCGACAGATGCGCCGATGTGCCGCCGAGCAGGGGCACGGTGAAGCTGCTGTTGAATTAGGCGTCAACCTTAAAAACAAAGGGCGATACCAGGAGGCGCTTGAAGCATTTCAGCTCGGAGTGGCTGGTGGTCGCAGCACTTCGGCTTCCCGATTGGCTAAAGCCTTTCGCAACCCCCCTCCCTCCAATACCATAGACTACCTCTCCCAAGCGGAGGACCTGGAGCGCGCCAAGCGTTATGACCAAATCTGGAAGATTTTGTCGAGCTACTCCTACGCGAATCCCAAAGTCTCCGAGATCAACGAAATCGTTCCCCTGCCGCCAGCCCCGCTGCCCGCCTGGGACGGCAAGCTGCAATGGCTAGAAGCACGACTGGCCAATGTCCCACCCGAAAAGCCCAGCGAAGCGCTGATCAATGAGCTGGCCAAGGCCAAGGTCCTCGACCCGGCTACTGGCAAACCCATGCCCGGTTCGCCAGGCTTCAGTCAGGCCAATTTCCCCTTGCTCATCTGCTTTAGCGGCGAAGCCTGCCCGCGTATCGGCTACTGGAAAGTCATCTGGTCCTCGGAACGCACGATCAGAAGGCGTGAGGTAATCCGCCACTTCGAAGAGGGCGAGGCCTTTCCGATTCAGACCGTCGAACGCTACCACCTTCGTCCCTGGCCACTGTCGGATAAAACGACATTCCGTGACGAAGTGGTTGAGTGGGGGCTGCTTGGATGAAGCGCTGCTTCTTCGTATTGATACTAGTCAGCGTGACACTGCTTGGCTGTGGTGCCGCCGATGCGCGCTCTTCAAAAATCACTTTGGATGCGTTCAAGGAGATCAAGGCCAACCTGGCTTTCACCTGTGTACACGAAACCTTCCCCGAACCGTCCGCCGAGTCCGACGTATTGTTCCGGTACGCCCGCTGGCTGCAAAAAAACAACCAGCTCAAGCAGGACAAGACCGTCGATGCCGAGATCCAAAGGCTTTACCGGATCGCCACTGAAAACGGCCACCCCAAGGCCAATATCAACCTGCAGAACGGCGGTATGCGGGGTCAATTCAAGGTCAGTGGCGATGAGTATTTGCGCTTGAGTCAGAACCTGATCGACGCAGGCGTAGCGACCGGTTATTACTTTGTCGGTATTTTCCTGGAGCAGGGTGCGGCGGGGTTGAAGCAGGACCCGGAAATGGCCATGCGCTACTTCCGCAAGGCCGCCGACACGGGCAGTGCCCAGGCCCAATACGATGTGGGCGATAAGCTGGCACCCATTGCTATCGCCCCGGATATTGCCCGACAGATGCGCCGATGTGCCGCCGAGCAGGGGCACGGTGAAGCTGCTGTTGAATTAGGCGTCAACCTTAAAAACAAAGGGCGATACCAGGAGGCGCTTGAAGCGTTGCAAATGGGGGTAGCGGCTGGTGAGGAGAGCTCGGCCTCACGTTTAAGTAAAGGTTTTCGTGGTCCGGATGACCCGCTGTATTACCTCGCCCAACCGGAAGACCTTGAGCGCGCCGAACGTTACGAAAAAATCTGGCGAATACTGGCGAACTACTCCTACGCCAACCCCAAGGTCCCGGAAATCAACGACATCGTTCCCCTGCCGCCCGCGCCGCTACCCGCCTGGGACGGCAAGCTGCAATGGCTGGAAGCACGATTGGCCAATGTACAGCCGGAAAAGCCCAGCGAATCGCTAATCCGCGAGCTGGCTAAGGCCAAGGTGCTTGACCCACCGACCGGCAAGCCCATGCCAGGGCATCTTTAGCTCCAGCCCCGCCCACCTCGCGAATAAATTCGCTCCTACAGCTGGACCGCTATGTCGTGGGACCGGATTTATCCGGAAGGGCGTCGGTGCTGGCAGCCCGAAACCTCAAGGAAGTACGATTCCGTTGGAGCGAGCGTGCGGCGTTCCGACTTGCCCGCGAACCGATTCACCCATCAATACACCGTCGACTGACCGGACGCTTTCGCGGGCAAGCCTCGCTCCAACGAGCCCGCGCTATGTCGTGTCCGGGAAGGCGTTGGCGCAGGCTGCTCGGCGCTCTCGACTAAAGTCGCTCCTCCAACCCCCGGCCAGCATGCGAGACTAGCAAGCTTGTCCTTGAGGCTTTGAATTTCTATGTCGCTGTCCAGCGGGCTGATTGCTGCCGTTGCCCTGGTTTATATGGCCATTATGTTCGCCATCGCCTTTTACGGTGATCGGCGCACTACGTCGTTGCCGCCGCGAGTGCGGGCGTGGGTGTATAGCTTGTCGCTGGCGGTGTATTGCAGCAGCTGGACGTTCTTCGGTGCGGTGGGCCAGGCGGCCGAGCAGTTGTGGGCGTTCTTGCCGATTTATCTGGGGCCGATCGTGCTGATGCTGCTGGCGCCCTGGGTGTTGCAGAAGATGGTGCTGATCAGCAAGCAGGAAAACATCACGTCCATTGCCGACTTCATCGCCGCGCGCTACGGCAAGTCGCAATCGCTGGCGGTGGTGGTGGCGCTGATCTGTCTGGTGGGCGTGCTGCCTTATATAGCCTTGCAGCTCAAGGGCATCGTCCTCGGGGTGAATATTCTGATCGGTGCGGTGGCCGACGCGACCGGCACCCGTGCGCAGGACACCGCGTTGATCGTGTCGCTGGTGCTGGCGTTGTTCACCATTCTGTTTGGCACCCGCACGCTGGACGTCACCGAACACCATCGCGGCATGGTGCTCGCTATCGCCTTCGAGTCGCTGGTCAAGCTGTTCGCTTTTATGGCGGTCGGGGCGTTTGTCACTTACGGCCTGTACGACGGCTTCGACGATCTGTTCAACCAGGCCATGCTCGCGCCGCGCCTGGAGCAATACTGGAAGGAAACCATCAACTGGCCGTCCATGGTGGTGCAGACCGGCGTGGCGATGATGGCGATTGTCTGCCTGCCGCGTCAGTTTCACGTGACGGTGGTGGAAAATATCGACCCGCAGGATTTGCGCCTGGCCAAATGGGTGTTCCCGGCCTATCTGGCCCTGGCGGCATTGTTTGTGGTGCCTATTGCACTGGCCGGGCAAATGCTGCTGCCCGGTTCGGTACTGCCCGACTCGTTCGTGATCAGCCTGCCGCTGGCCCATGCACATCCGTCGCTGGCCTTGCTGGCGTTCATCGGTGGCGCTTCGGCGGCCACGGGAATGGTGATTGTCGCCAGCGTCGCGCTGTCGACCATGGTTTCCAACGATATGCTGTTGCCCTGGCTGTTGAGCCGCAAAACCACCGAACGACCGTTCGAGGCGTTTCGTCACTGGATGCTGTCGGTGCGCCGGGTCAGCATCGTGGTGATTCTGTTGCTGGCTTATGTCTGCTATCGGCTGCTGGGCTCGACGGCGAGTCTGGCGACTATCGGCCAGATCGCCTTCGCCGCCATTACTCAGCTATCCCCGGCGATGTTTGGCGCGCTGTGGTGGAAGCAGGCCAATCGACGCGGTGTGTTCGCCGGGCTGGCTGCAGGCATTTTTCTTTGGTTCTACACCTTGGTGCTGCCTATTGCCGCCCACGGCATGGGTTGGTCGTTGAGCAGTTTTCCGCTGCTGGCCTGGCTGCACGGCAATCCGCTGAATCTGCCGATCACCCCGCTGACCCAAGGCGTGGTGTTGTCCCTGGCCGGCAACTTCATTCTGTTTGGCTGGGTGTCGGTAATTTCCCGCACGCGGGTATCCGAGCACTGGCAGGCCGGCCGTTTCATTGGTCAGGAAATTCATGTACGGCCCAGCAGTCGCCCGTTGCTGGCCGTGCAGATCGAAGACCTGCTCAGCCTCTCGGCGCGTTTCGTGGGTGAGGAACGGGCACGCCAAAGCTTTATTCGCTTTGCCTACCGCCAGGGCAAAGGCTTCAACCCGAACCAGAATGCCAACGCCGACTGGATCGCCCACACCGAGCGTTTGCTGGCCGGGGTACTGGGCGCGTCATCGACCCGGGCGGTGGTCAAGGCAGCCATCGAAGGTCGGGAGATGCAACTCGAAGACGTGGTGCGTATCGCCGACGAAGCCTCCGAGGTGCTGCAGTTCAACCGGGCTTTGCTGCAAGGTGCTATTGAGAACATCACTCAGGGCATCAGCGTTGTCGATCAATCCCTGAAACTGGTGGCGTGGAATCATCGTTATCTGGAGCTGTTCAAGTATCCGGAAGGCTTGATCAGCGTCGGCCGGCCCATCGCCGACATCATTCGCTACAACGCCGAGCGTGGCTTGTGCGGCCCCGGCGAGGCTGAAGTTCACGTGGCCCGTCGTCTGCACTGGATGCGCCAGGGCCGTGCACACACCTCGGAGCGGATGTTCCCCAACGGTCGCGTCATTGAGTTGATCGGCAATCCCATGCCCGGCGGCGGCTTTGTCATGAGTTTCACCGACATCACCGCGTTCCGCGATGCCGAGCATGCGCTCATTGGCGCCAATGAAAGCCTTGAGCAGCGGGTCGCGGAACGGACTCGTGAGCTGTCGCAGCTGAACGTCGCACTGACCGATGCCAAGGGCACTGCCGAAGCGGCCAACCAATCGAAAACCCGCTTTCTCGCCGCAGTCAGCCATGACCTGATGCAGCCGTTGAATGCGGCTCGCCTGTTCTCCGCAGCGCTGTCCCATCAGGACGGGGAAATGTCCGCCGAAGCCCAACAGTTGGTGCAGCATCTGGACAGTTCGCTACGCTCGGCCGAGGACTTGATCAGCGATCTGCTGGACATTTCCCGCCTGGAAAACGGCAAGATCAACCCGGATCGCCAGCCATTTGCCCTCAACACCTTGTTCGATCCCCTCGGCGCTGAGTTCAAGGCGCTGGCTCGGGAGCAAGGGATTAAATTCCGTCTACGCGGCACGTCGTTGCGCGTGGACAGCGATTTGAAACTGCTGCGACGCGTGCTGCAGAATTTCCTGACCAACGCTTTCCGCTACGCCAAAGGCCCGGTATTGCTGGGCGTGCGACGCCGTGGCACCTATTTGAGTCTGGAAGTCTGGGACCGTGGACCGGGTATTCCGGAGGACAAGCAGCGGGTTATTTTCGAGGAGTTCAAACGGCTGGACAGCCACCAGACCCGCGCCGAAAAAGGCCTGGGACTGGGGCTGGCGATTGCTGACGGGCTGTGCCGCGTATTGGGCCATCCGTTACAGGTCCGCTCCTGGCCCGGCAAAGGCAGTGTGTTCAGCGTCAGCGTGCCACTGGCCCGGATCCAGACGCCAGCCGCCGAAAAGGTCAGAGAGCCGGATCGTCCAATGCTCGGCGGCACGCAGGTGCTGTGCATTGACAATGAAGACAGCATCCTGATCGGCATGAACAGCCTGCTCACCCGCTGGGGTTGCCAGGTCTGGACCGCGCGCAATCGTCAGCAATGCGAAGCGTTGCTCGAACAAGGCGTGCGGCCGCAACTGGCGCTGGTGGATTTCCATCTGGACGAGGGCGAAACCGGCACCGAGTTGATGGCCTGGCTACGCACCCGCCTGGGAGAACCGGTGCCAGGCGTGGTCATCAGTGCCGACGGGCGCCCGGAGCTTATCGCGCAAGTCCACGCCGCCGGGCTGGATTTTTTGGCCAAGCCGGTTAAACCTGCGGCGTTGCGCGCGTTGTTGAGTCGGCATGTGAGTTTGAATTAACCCGTGGTACCGGATTTATCCGGGAAGGCGGCATTCCGGGCGCTAGAGATGCGTCGGATGTTCCGGCCTCTTCCCGAATAAATTCGGTCCCACAATTTCGAAATCGGCGCGATCCCGTAGGACCGGATTTATCCGGGAAGGCGTCGGCGTAGTCATCCAAGACATCTGGTATCAGCGCGGGCCTCTTCGGGAATGAATTCCCTCCTACAGAATCGCACGGAGGCGTTACGGCCTTTCTTTGCGGCGATACGGGAACACATCGATCACCTTGCCTGCGCGAATCGCATCCTGCAGGCTTTTCCAGTAATCGGCGTTATATAGCTCGCCATGCAGGCTGTCGAACAGCCGCCGCTGCTTGATATCGGCAAACAGAAACGGCGGGAATTCTTCAGGGAACACGTCATGCGGCCCGATGGAATACCAGGGTTCGGAGGCCATTTCGTCTTCCGGGGTGCGCGGCGCCGGGATGTGGCGGAAGTTGGCTTCGGTCAGGTAGCAAATCTCGTCGTAGTCATAAAACACCACGCGCCCATGGCGGGTGACGCCGAAATTTTTCAGCAGCATGTCGCCGGGGAAGATGTTCGCGGCGGCCAATTGCTTGATCGCCAAGCCGTAGTCTTCCAGCGCTTCACGGATCTGCGCGTCGTTGGCGTGTTCCAGGTACAGATTCAGCGGAGTCATGCGCCGCTCGGTCCAGCAGTGGCGGATCAACACAGTGTCGCCCTCCACGTGCACAGTCGACGCCGCCACTTGCAGCAGTTCGGTCAGACAATCGGGGTCGAATTTGCTCAACGGGAAACGAAAATCGGCGAACTCCTGGGTATCTGCCATGCGCCCGACCCGATCGACGTTTTTCACCAGCCGGTACTTTTCGATGACGGTCGCGCGGTTGACGTTCTTGGACGGCGAAAACCGGTCCTTGATGATCTTGAACACGGTATTGAAGCCCGGCAGGGTGAACACGCTCATGACCATGCCGCGCACGCCGGGCGCCATGATGAAGCGATCATCGGTGCTGGCCAGATGATTGATCAGCGCGCGATAGAACTCCGACTTGCCGTGTTTATAGAAGCCAATCGAGGTGTACAGCTCGGCAATGTGTTTGCCCGGCAGGATGCGCTTGAGGAAGCTGACGAACTCCGCCGGCACCGGCACATCCACCATGAAGTACGAGCGGGTGAAGGAAAAAATGATCGAGACTTCGGCTTCGTCCGTGATCAGCGCATCGATCCGAATGGCCTGACCTTCCGGATGCAGCAGCGCAATTACCAGCGGCCATTGCTCGTCGAGGGTTAACACCCGACCCACCAGATACGCGCCCTTGTTGCGGAACAGGATCGATGAAAACAGTTCGACGCTCAGGTTCGGGTCCTTGCACACCCAGTCGGGCAGGCTCTCGCGCAGCTGTGCTTCCAGTCGCTGCAGGTCGCCGGGCAGATCGGCATAGGGAACGCTGAACCGGTAGGCGCTGAAAATCTGCTCCAGCATGCCGGACAAATCACCTTGCGGGTGAAAGGTCCGCGTCTGGGCGGCGCGCTCGTGATGGCGCAAGGTCGGTCGGGTGGTGTGGATGAACATGCAGCCGTCGCTGATCAAGTCATGACTGAACAGCCCGCAGAAAATCGAGTTGAACCAGGTTTCCGAGAGTTCGTCGTCCAGCCGCACGTCAATCAGCTGAATGTAAGCGCTTTTGACCAGCGGCCAGCACGTCACGTTGAGCAACTGCTCGGCGGCGAAGGCGGATTCAAGGGTCTTGACGGTCTGGCTGACCTTCTCTTCATAAAGACTGATCCGCGCCGCCGAAGCGCGCTGGGCTTCCTGCCACAGCGCCTGCTCGAAACGGGCCTGGGCACCGTCAGCGATCTGCCGAAAATCCTCCCGATAATCATCGAAACCGTCCAGGATCATGCGAGCAATATCAGCGGCGGGCCATGGCGTGGACATTTGGGGATCTCTGCTGGATTCGTATGCCGCAGCTTAGCAGCGCCTGAGGCATCTGGACGGGTGAGCAAAATCGTCAGCAAAGATTGCAACCGCCCTCGCCTCCCGGTAAAACTCCCGGCCTTCTGCCAAGGAAGGACTTTCCATGAAACCTGCCGACATTACTCGCCTGATCGCGCTGGCCGCAATCTGGGGCGCGAGCTTTTTGTTCATGCGCATCATCGCGCCAGTGCTGGGCACCGTGCCCACCGCGTTTTTTCGCGTGTCGATTGCGGCGGTCGGGCTACTGGTCATTCTCTGGCTGATGCGCATCGACTGGGATTTTCGCGGCAAGCTCAAGACCTGCATGATGCTAGGCGTGATCAACTCCGGGCTGCCCGCGACCATGTATTCGCTGGCGGCGCAGGTCATGCCAGCCGGTTACTCGTCGATCTTCAACGCAACTACGCCGCTGATGGGCGTGCTGGTTGGCGGTCTGTTCTTCAGCGAAAAACTCTCGACGGTGAAAATCATTGGCGTGTTCCTCGGCCTGGTGGGCGTGGGGATCCTGACGCGAGCAGGGCCGGTGGCGTTCAATCTGGAATTGCTGACCGGCGCACTGGCCTGCCTGCTGGCGACGACCTGCTACGCGTTCGCAGGATTCCTGACCCGACGCTGGCTGGATCAGCAAGGCGGTCTGGACAGTCGGCTTTCGGCACTGGGCAGCATGCTTGGCGCCACCCTGCTGCTTCTGCCCCTGTTCGGCTATCGGGTGATCACCGATCCTCCCGCGAATTGGGGTGGTATTAGCGTTTGGGCGTCGCTGCTGGGATTGGGCCTGATCTGCACGGCGTTCGCCTACATTCTGTATTTCCGCCTGATGAGCAGCATCGGCCCCCTGAGCTCCATGACCGTGACCTTCATGATTCCGCCATTCGGCGTGCTGTGGGGGGCATTGCTGCTGGATGAGCCGCTGTCCATGGCGCACCTGTATGGCGGCGCGCTGATTGCGGTGGCGTTGTGGCTGGTGTTGAGGCCTGCGGCCGTGGCGTCAGCGAAGGCACTTTGATTTTCAGGAGATAGCACCGGCTGTAGGACCGGCTTCAGCCGGGAGAAATACCCTCGCGGCTGAAGCCGGTCCTACAAACCATCGCGGGATGCGCTGCCGCAGTCAGGCGTCAACTCGGCTTACGAAACACAAACATCAGCCCTACCACGATCAGCAGCATGCCGAACAGGCTCAGCATCGCCAGCCGGTTGCCGAAGATCAGGTAATCCATGATCGCCGTTACGGCCGGGACCAGATAGAACAGGCTGGTGACGTTGACCAGATTGCCCTGGGCGATCAATCGATACAGCAGGAACGTCGCCAGCACCGAGACCACCAGCCCCATCCACAGCACCGGCACGATGAAGCCGGTGCTGATTTCGAAGTGGAATGGCTGGAACGGCACGAACACGCCACACAGCAGCGCGCCGGCCAGGTATTGCACCGGCAGGGTTCCCAGCGGGTTATCGGTGATGCGCTTTTGCATGATCGAGCCGCAGGTCATGCTGATCATCGCCAGCAAGCCAAACAGCATGCCCGCCATGGACATCCCGCCCAGACCGATACTCTGATAGACCACCAGAATCAATCCGGCCAATCCCAGGCCCAGACCGAACAGGCGCGTCCAGGCCCGATTGCGCTCCATGACCACCGCCGTGAGGATCGGCTGCACACCCATGATGGTCGCCATCACACCGGGCGTGACTTTCAGGTCCAGCGCCAGCAGATAGAAAATCTGATAAGCCCCCAGCAACACGGCACCGGTCGCGGCGGCATACAGCAGCGGTTTGCCGGTTGCGGGCAGCTTGTAGCCGAGCATCGGGATCAATACTGCAAGGGCGATCAGGGCCAGCAGGAAGCGGATCAGCAGAAAAGCGAACGGCGACGCGTGGGCCAGCCCCCACTTGGAGAAAATCGCCCCGCTGCTCCACAGCAGGACGAATAACGTTGTAGTGGCCAACGAAGCCAGTTTTGTATTGATGAACATGGATACCACCTGTGATCGGACACGCATTGGCAGGCCCGGCAAGTTCGGGCCAACGATGTGTTTGGCGATTTTTTTGCGGTTGTATCGACAGGCGCGGCTTGGTTAGAAGCGGCCAGTCAAACCGGCAGGACGACGCCTGGCGGTGCTGCAACCGACGTGTTCACAGGGGAAGGTGGCGGGTAACGCATGAAGGAGAGCTGTTTGCATCCACACGGCTCGGCAGCAGCAAAGGCTGCGGCGTCGAACTTCAACTGAATGTGGGAAGCAGGCATGGCGCTCGTCTTCTTGAGGGATGAGGAGGCATTGCAACAAAAGGTTTCAGCAATGCCAGCGCCGACTATAACCAGCGGCGCATGAGTTAAGCAATAGCGGGCTGGCCCGCGCTCCGTAGGAGCGAATTTATTCGCGAGGGCGCCGGTCTTAAAGTATCGGGTTTTGTCAGGTCATCACGTCGCGACGAGACAGGCCCCCTCCCGGATAAATCCGGTCCTACGAATGATTCATCGTGTGGGCGAGGTTTATTTCAACCAAACAACCAATACCCGAGCAACGTCAGCACCACCACCGCCAGCACCGGGCGCAATACCCGATAAGCCTTGGGATGCTTGCGCTTGAGTTGTTTGACCTTGCCGCTGAAGCCGTCGCTGAAGCTCTTGCTCCAGGCGTAAGCGCGATTGATGCCGCCGACGCGTTCATCGTCCAGGTTCTGCGGCGCGGTGGCGCGGCCCAGCCAGGCGCTGACCGAGCGATTGATGCGGGTCATGAAGCGGCTGCGCAGCGGGCGTTCGATGTCACAGAAAAGAATGACGCGGGTTTGGTCGGTTTCGTTCTTGACCCAATGCACGTAGGTTTCGTCGAACATCACGTCTTCGCCGTCGCGCCAGGCGTACACCTGACCGTCGACATAAATGCGGCAGTCATCGGAGTTGGGCGTCGACAAGCCCAGGTGATAACGCAAGGAACCGGCGAACGGGTCGCGATGCGGGTTCAAATGGCTGTCACCCGGCAACAGCGCGAACATGGCACCTTTGACGTTGGGAATGCTGTTGACCAAGGCCACGGTCTTTGGGCAAAGCGCTTCGGCGGAAGGCAAGGCCTTGTCGTACCACTTGAGGTAAAAACGTTTCCAGCCCTTCTTGAAGAACGAACCGAAACCGGCGTCGTTGTTCTTTTCAGCCGCGCGAATATAACCTTCGTCGAACAAATGCATGGCTTCGTCGCGGATGGTTTCCCAGTTGTTCTTCAGCACGTCCAGCTCGGGGAAGGCCTGACGGTTCAGGTACGGCTTGGACGGCACTTTGGAAAACAGGTACATCAAGGCGTTATAAGGTGCGAACAGCGCCGAGTGGTTAACAAACTGACGTAGCAGCGGCAACCGCGCTTTACCGCGCAGATGCACGTACAGCGTGCTGGCCAGAAATAGCATCAGAATCGATGCCTTGGCAGCAAATGAAAACGTCATCTAACTCTCCTCGATACAGGCAATGGCCAAGCGCTGAACGTAGTGCTGGAAAATCGTGGATCTTATGCGGCTGGCGAACCGCCCAGAATGATCTGGAACAACCCCTTTGCGGTTCGCGAGCCGGCCATCATAAACGCAAGCCGACCTGACCAAAAGCTGGCAAGACTAAAGATATTGTTACTGTTGCAGCTCCTGGTCGGTAAACAGGTCGCTGAACAACATGCTCGACAAATAACGCTCGCCGGAATCCGGCAGGATCACCACGATTGTCTTGCCCTGCATTTCCGGCGTTTCGGCCATACGCACCGCTGCCGCCATGGCCGCGCCGCAGGAAATCCCGCACAAAATGCCTTCTTCCTGCATCAGCCGCAGTGCCATGGCTTTGGCTTCTTCGTCACTGACCAGTTCCACCCGGTCGACCAGTGATAGGTCCAGGTTTTTCGGGATGAAACCGGCGCCGATGCCCTGAATCTTGTGCGGGCTGGGTTTGATCTCTTCACCGGCACGCGCCTGGGTGATGATTGGAGAACCCAAGGGTTCGACCGCGACTGAGAGGATGGGCTTGCCCGCGGTGTTCTTGATGTAGCGCGACACGCCGGTAATCGTACCGCCGGTGCCGACGCCAGCGACCAGCACATCAATGGCGCCGTCGGTGTCGTTCCAGATTTCCGGACCCGTGGTTTTTTCGTGAATCGCCGGGTTCGCCGGGTTCTCGAACTGCGCCGGCATGAAGAATTTTTCAGGATCGCTGGCCACAAGTTCTTCGGCTTTTTCGATGGCGCCTTTCATCCCTTTGGCGGGTTCGGTCAACACCAGCTCGGCACCCAGCGCTTTGAGCACTTTGCGGCGTTCGATACTCATGGAGGCCGGCATGGTGAGCATCAATTTATAGCCGCGGGCGGCGGCTACAAAAGCCAGGCCAATGCCGGTGTTACCCGAAGTCGGTTCGACAATGGTCATGCCGGGCTTGAGTTTGCCCTTGCTTTCAGCGTCCCAGATCATGTTGGCGCCGATCCGGCATTTCACCGAATAACCGGGATTGCGCCCTTCGATCTTGGCCAGAATCGTGACCCCGCGCGGTGCGATGCGGTTGATCTGCACCAGCGGCGTGTTACCGATTGAATGGGCGTTGTCAGCGTAGATACGGCTCATGGTGGTGTCCTTGTGCACGTTCGTTAAGGGACTTTTAAAACCAAAGCCTATGCCCCCAGCCCTGCGGCCGTCCAGTCGCAGCGAACGGATGCGCGCGCATGCAGTCAACCACTGAACAAAACCCGAGACCGCTATCATGAAACGTCGCTACAGCTGGCCACTCTGGACCCTCGCGGGAGTCGTCGTGCTGCTGATTGCTGTGCACATCGCCCTCCCCTATGTGGTGCGCAACTATTTGAACGACAAGCTCGCCGACATGGGCGATTACCGCGGGCAGGTCACGGATGTCGACCTGGCGTTGTGGCGCGGTGCATACAGGATCAATGGGCTGAATATCGTCAAGGTCGACGGCAAGGTGCCGGTGCCGTTTGTCAACGTACCGGTCATCGACCTGGCGGTGAGCTGGCATTCGCTGTGGTACGACCATGCGGTGGTGGCCGAAGTACTGTTTCAGCGTCCGGAGCTGAACTTCGTCGATGGCGGCGCCAACAAGCAAGCGTCGCAGACCGGTCAGGGTACCGACTGGCGCGCGCAGATGAACAAGCTGTTGCCCATTACGCTCAACGAAGTGCGTATTCAGGACGGGATTATCACCTTCAACAACTTCACCACCACACCGAAGGTGAAAATCGAAGCCGACAAGGTCAATGCCAGCCTTTATAACCTGACCAATGTCGAAGACGTCGAAGGCAAGCGGGACGCGCGTTTCGAAGGCAAGGCATTGTTGCTGGGCCACGCGAACCTGGAATCGTCGGCGACGTTCGATCCGTTCAGCAACTTCGAAGATTTTGACTTCCGCCTGCGCGCCACCGACATCGAACTCAAGCGCCTCAACGACTTCGCTTCGGCGTACGGCAAGTTCGACTTCAACGCCGGCAGCGGCGATCTGGTCATTGAAGCGCAGGCCAATAAAGGCCAACTGACCGGTTATATCAAGCCGCTGCTGCGCGACGTTGATGTCTTCAACTGGCAGCAGGATGTCGAGAATCAGAACAAAGGCTTCTTCCGTTCGATCTGGGAAGCGGTGGTCGGCACCGGCGAAACCGTGCTGAAAAACCAGAGCAAAAACCAGTTCGCCACCCGCGTGAACCTCAGCGGCAGCGTGCACAAACAGGACATCAGCGCGTTTCAGGCGTTTTTGCAGATTCTGCGCAATGCGTTCGTCCAGGCGTTCAATGCGCGGTATGACGGGAGCAAGGGCTAGGTCATCGTGGGACCGCCCATTCACCGATTGAATGCCCGGTCTGCGTTCACAGTGGCCGGGGCTGCGCGTTATAGTCCGCACACCTTGTTTGAGGATTTACCGATGAAGTTTGAAGGCACCCGCGCATACGTCGCCACTGACGACCTCAAGCTGGCGGTCAACGCGGCAATTACCCTGGAGCGCCCGCTGCTGGTCAAAGGTGAACCCGGCACCGGCAAAACCATGCTCGCTGAACAACTGGCCGAGTCTTTCGGCGCCAAATTGATCACCTGGCACATCAAGTCCACCACCAAGGCGCATCAGGGCCTTTATGAATACGATGCCGTCAGCCGCCTGCGTGATTCGCAACTGGGTGTGGATAAAGTCCACGATGTGCGCAACTACCTGAAGAAGGGCAAGCTCTGGGAAGCATTCGAGGCCGAAGAACGGGTGATTCTGCTGATCGACGAAATCGACAAGGCCGACATCGAATTCCCCAACGACCTGCTGCAAGAACTCGACAAGATGGAGTTCTACGTTTACGAAATCGACGAGACCATCAAGGCCAAAATCCGCCCGATCATCATCATTACTTCCAACAACGAAAAAGAGCTGCCGGACGCGTTCCTGCGCCGCTGCTTCTTCCACTACATTGCCTTCCCTGATCGCACTACCTTGCAGAAAATCGTCGACGTGCATTATCCGGACATCAAGAAAGAGCTGGTCAGCGAAGCGCTGGACGTGTTTTTCGATGTGCGCAAAGTGCCCGGTCTGAAGAAAAAACCTTCCACCTCGGAACTGGTCGACTGGCTGAAACTGCTGATGGCCGACAACATTGGTGAAGCGGTGCTGCGCGAGCGCGATCCGACCAAAGCCATTCCGCCGCTGGCCGGGGCGCTGGTCAAGAATGAGCAGGACGTTCAGTTGTTGGAACGCCTTGCATTCATGAGCCGTCGCGGCAATCGCTGATCCTGCAAAGAGACGACAGCCATGCTGCTCAACCTGTTCAACGAAATGCGCGCAGCCAAGGTGCCGGTCTCGGTGCGCGAACTGCTGGACCTGATCAACGCCCTGAAACAGCGAGTCACCTTCGCTGACATGGACGAGTTCTACTATCTGGCGCGCACCATCCTGGTCAAGGACGAACGGCATTTCGACAAGTTCGACCGGGCATTCGGCGCCTATTTCAACGGGCTGGAAAAGCTCGACGATCACCTCAAGGCGTTGATCCCCGAAGACTGGTTGCGCAAGGAGTTCGAACGTTCCTTGAGCGAAGAAGAACGGGCGCAGATCCAGTCGCTGGGCGGCCTGGACAAACTCATCGAGGAATTCAAGAAACGCCTCGAAGAACAGAAAGAGCGCCACGCGGGCGGCAACAAATGGATCGGCACCGGCGGCACCAGCCCGTTCGGCTCGGGTGGCTATAACCCGGAAGGTATTCGGGTCGGCGATGCTGGCGAGCGCAAAGGCAAGGCGGTGAAAGTCTGGGATCAGCGCGAGTACAAGAACCTCGACGATCAAGTCGAGCTGGGCACCCGCAACATCAAGATCGCCCTGCGCCGCCTGCGCAAGTTTGCCCGCCAGGGTGCGGCCGAAGAACTGGACATTGACGGCACCATCGACCACACCGCTCGCGACGCCGGACTGCTGAATATCCAGATGCGCCCGGAACGGCGCAACACCATCAAGTTATTGCTGCTGTTCGACATCGGCGGTTCGATGGACGCCCACGTGAAGATCTGTGAGGAATTGTTCTCGGCCTGCAAGACCGAGTTCAAACACCTGGAATACTTCTACTTCCTTAACTTCATTTATGAATCGGTCTGGAAGAACAACTCTCGACGCGGCTCGGAGCGCACCTCCACGCAAGATCTGCTGCATAAATACGGCGCAGACTACAAAGTCATCTTCATCGGCGACGCCTCATTGGCGCCTTACGAGATCACCCAAGCGGGCGGTAGTGTTGAACACTGGAACGAAGAGCCCGGTTACTTGTGGATGCAACGCTTTACTGCCAAGTTCAAGAAACTCATCTGGATCAATCCCTATCCGAAAGACGCCTGGGCCTATACCACTTCGACCAATATCGTGCGGGACTTGATCGAAGATCAAATGTATCCGCTGACCTTGCGCGGTTTGGAAGAAGGGATGCGTTTTCTTTCTAAATAATATGTTCGCGAGCAAGCTTGACTCCTACAGGATTACCCGGATCCGTTGGAGCGAGGCTTGCCCGCGAATCGGTTTACCTGGCGGCATATCTATTGGCTGACCTGACGCATTCGCGAGCAAGCTCGGCTCCTACTGGATTACCTCGCGCCAACAGGTATCAGCAATTGCCGATTAACCCGCGCAAATACTCAACATGCCGCTGATGCGCGATGCTTCGGCCCAAGGCTTAAACTTTGCCAGGGTTGTTTTCACTCGCCCTGTCTGCCTCCTGCTCCCGAGTCATTTCTCGCACATTTCTCTGCAACTGCTCCATCCACGAGTTTTCGTTACCTGGTCGTATCGCACAGGATTGCAGGAGCACGCCGTAATCAATAAATTTACTGATATTTCCCAGCGTCACCATCGAGTCTTCAACTCCCAGCCGAGGATCATGCTTCAAAATATAGGTGACGAGTTTGGCATGATCAAAGGTCAACTCTTTCAATCGGTCTCGGTCATTGATCCAGGCCTCCAGCTGTTTTTTTTCTCGATCAGTCAAGGCGCCGTCGGGTGAGGTAATTTCCAGACTGCCATGCTCATTGATGGTGAATCCAAAATTCTTGCCCGCCAAATCCGGGAGCGATACGCGTATCTGCTCCTTGAACTCATCAAATTCCAGCTGCATATCTTCCAGCCTGTACAGAGCCTGATAATGCAATGCTCTAAGGATGGAAAAATCATAGGTACTCAACTCACCATAGATATTACTTTCCCAATCCTCGAGCCCGTAGTCCCTGGCTATAGCACAGCCCTTCCACAGTTTTTCTTCTCCTGACACAATGCGGAATTTGTTTTTGTCATCAAGCGTGTAAACGATGCCCTCCGTTGCCATTCTGGAATCGTAAATAACTTGCAACCTTTCAGTCATATCTCCTGCCGCGACCAGCTCTTCGTAGCGAGCGGTCATCGATTGCCAGTAAGTCATACCGACATGTATCTTATGACCAAGCCCTATCACACGAGTACCATGTGTCATACCTGCTTGCGGATCAAACATAACACTCTCCCCTATCAACCGTTGTCCTTTGGTTAACGGCAGCAATGAAAAGTATCTGACCTGACTTTATAGCAAGGCGCTTCCCAGCGACTTGTACGAAATCGGCTACAACAAAAAGCCGGCGAATGAGCCGGCTTGTTATTTAACTCGCTAACTTTTGTAAATACTCAACATGCCGCTGATGTGCAACGCTTTGCACTATCGGCCTTAACCGCAAGGTACTTCCCGGCAATCGCTGGGCGAGTCTCGCCAGGGAAAGTGGCGTCAGCGCGCCAAGTCGTGGGTAGCCGCCGATGGTTTGCCGGTCGTTGAGCAGGACGATGGGTTGGCCGTCGGGTGGCACCTGGATAGCGCCGAGCGGGATACCTTCCGAGATCATCGGTGCGCCCTGATAAATCAGTTCCGGCCCCAGCAGGCGAATGCCCATGCGGTCGGCGCGGCTGTCCAGGGTCCAGTTGTTGTTGAACACGTCGAACAGGCTCAGGCCGCTGAATTCGCCAATTTGCGCACCAAGAACCACGTCCAGCGGCGCAGCGTCATGGAAGTTCGGGATCTGCTGTTCGGTCAGCGTGCGCAGTACGAAAGCCGACCCTGAATAACCCAGCCGATCACCTTTGGCCAACGCTTTGCCCAAGCCATCGAGACCGCCCAGTTCTTCGCGACCAACACTCGCGCAGCTGCCCAGCACTTTCGGCGCGTCGAAACCGCCGGGGGCGGCCAGATAAGCCCGGGCACCGAGTTGTGGCTGGCGCAAGCGCAAGCGCTGGCCCTTGCCAACGAAAAAACTGCGCCATGGCTGGACCGGCCGGTCGTCGAGCATCGCGCCCAGGTCAGCACCCGCCAAGGCCAGGCAGCAATCCGCCTCGGCCAGTAACGTCAAACCACCCAGGGTGATTTCGATCACCGCAGCATCCAGCGGGTTGTCCAGCAGGCGATTGGCCCAGGACATGGACACCCAATCCAGCGCCCCGCCTTGAGTCACGCCCAGATGCCGTACGCCAAAACGCCCCGCGTCCTGCAACAGGCACAACGGTGTGCTGTTTTCGATCAACAGCGCGCTCATGGCTGCACCTCCAGCGGTGTGTCATCGCCGCCCAGGCGCACGAACTCCGCGTGATCGACTGCGGCGAAGGTCACGCTGTCACCGGGCTGCATCAGGCTGTAGCCGTCCCGTTGACGATCAAACAGTTTGCTCGGTGTACGCCCGATCAGGTTCCAGCCGCCGGGGGAAACCACCGGGTAAGCAGCGGTCTGCCGTTCAGCAATGCCGACGCTGCCGGCCGCGACGCGCTTACGTGGTGTGTTCAGGCGTGGCGCGGCAAGAATTTCTTCCACCAGGCCCATGAACGCGAAGCCCGGCGCGAAACCCAGGGCGAATACCTGATATTCGCGCTCGCAGTGACGACGAATCACTTCGCTGGTTTCCAGGCCGCTGCGCCGCGCCAACAAAGTCAATTCCGGGCCGACGCTGAGGTCGTACCAGACCGGCAACACATGATGCTGACCACGCGCCGTCGGGTCCGGGGCCAGATCGCGCAGCGCCTGATGGATCAGCTCCCGGGCCTGATCGGGATTCAGGGCGAGCACATCGTAGTGCACCATCAAGGTGGTGTAAGACGGCACCAGATCAACCAGATGCACGCCGAAACTCTCCCGCAAACGGGCCGTAGCAGCCAGCATCCAGGGCATGTTGGTTTCGTCGATGGCATCGAACAGCCGCACCATCAGGCAATCGATCGCCACCACTTCAATACGCAGTTTCATAAGGCGAACTGCTCGTCCAATGCCTGGCGGATGCGCTGCACGGCAGCAATCGAACTGGCGTTGTCGCCATGCACACAGAGCGTATGCGGCTTGAGGTGCAGCGCGGTGCCATCGCTGGCAGTCAGCGGTTCGCCACGCGCCAGCGTCATGGCCTGAGCGATGATGATTTCCGGATCATGGTGAACGGCGCTGGGCTGTTGGCGCGGCATCAAGCGCCCTTCTGCGTCGTAGCCTCGATCAGCGAACGCTTCGAACCAGAGTTGTACGCCAAACTCGTCGGCAATCGCCTGGGCGGCGCTGTTGTCGCGCATCGCCAGCAGCATCAGCGGCAGTTGCGCGTCGTAGCGGGCGATGCCTTCGATGACCGCACGCAGCTGAACGGGATTGGCCATCATGTCGTTGTACATCGCGCCGTGAGGTTTGACGTATCGCACTCGCCCGCCCTGAGCGCGGCAAATGCCGTCCAGCGCGCCGATCTGGTAGTGCAGCAGATCGTGGATTTCCTGCGGGCTGCACGCCATGGAGCGGCGACCGAAGCCGACCAGATCCGGATAGGCCGGATGGGCGCCTATCGTTACATCATTGGCCAGCGCCAGGCTGACGGTCTTGCGCATCACGCTCGGATCCCCGGCATGGAAGCCGCAGGCGACGTTGGCGCAATCAATGAACGGCATGACTTCGGCGTCCATGCCCATGGTCCAGGCGCCGTAACTTTCGCCGATATCGCAGTTCAGTAACAGGCGGCCCATGGGCGTATCTCCTGTGTGCGTAAGTAATTTCGGACAACAAAGCCTGAGTCTAACGCGCCATTTGTGTTCAAGGGCAGCGTTGCGACGAGCCTGTCAGGTACAGCGCATTTTTGGAGGCTAGCGGACGCGACGTCCAACTAATAAAAGCGGGTGGGATGGATAAGAAAAAGTGATGAGGGATGTTGATCGATCCGTAGGACCGGCTTTAGCCGGGAGCAACTGGCACATTCACAGCAGCTCTATCGTTAGAACGATTGTCCTCCCGGCTGAAGCCGGTCCTACGGGTCCACTGTTTGTGTCAGTAATCCCGCTCCAGTCTGTGCTTGCGACGCCCGCCCGTGGCGACCCAGCCAAGCATCAGGAAGAACGTCTCGATCAGCAGCGCCAGCACCAGCGCGCAAACGATACCCCAAGCGATCACTCCAGGGGCCAGCAGCACCTGCCAGGTGTAACCATTCCAGGTTTCGCGACGGATATCGGCGTCGGCGGCGATGGCCACATGCAGCGCCCGGGCATACCACGGACCTTGCATGGCCAGCCATTCGCGTTCGAGGATCTGCGTGCGGGTCAGCAGCGCGTTGATGCTGTCGGCGTCGCTGCGAAATACCGGGTCTTCGCTTTCGCGGTAATGCTGGATCAGCGCCTGCACGTCGCCGTTGAAGAACTGCGCAGCAGTGGCGTTGTAGCCCTTGATGCTTTGCTGGGCCTCGATCAGGTGCGCTTCGACGCGCTTGCCGTAATCACTGACAAAACCAGGAATCTGTACCCCGAACAACAGGCCCACGGTAAACAAGACCAATCGCAGATAACTTCGCAGCATTTAGATCCCTCTCAGTTGGGTCGATGTTCTCAAGCATTGCCCTGGGCAACGCATTCGCCACGCCGCCACAGCGCCCATTGGCCCGGCTCGTAGCGATGCCATATCTCGTCTTCGGTCAAGGGTTCGGTGGCAATCACGGTCACCACGTCATTGGGAGTGGTTTCCGCCTGGAAATCGACGATGACGTCCACGTCCTTCAAACGGGCCGGACCAAATGGCGCGCGACGGGTGATCTGCACCAGCTTGGTCGAGCAGAAGCAGAACAGCCAGTCGCCATCGCTGAGCAGGGCATTGAACACGCCTTTGCTGCGATATTCACTGCAGGCTTCGACCAGCGACGGCAGCAGCTGTTCGATTTCCACCGGCTCGGGAAACGCCTCGCGCACCTGATTGAGCAGATCGCAAAACGCAGCTTCGCTGTCGGTGTCGCCTACGGGTCGATAGAACGTGGCTCGGGGAGTGAAGTCCGCGAGCTGACCGTTGTGGGCGAAACACCAATTACGGCCCCAGAGTTCTCGGACAAACGGATGAGTATTGGACAAGCACACGCGACCGACATTGGCTTGGCGGATGTGCCCGATCACCACTTCGCTTTTTATGGGATAACGCTGAACCAACTGTGCGACTTCTGACTCGCTGCTCGCTGCAGGGTCCTGGAACAAACGCAAGCCGCGACCCTCGTAAAAGGCAATGCCCCAGCCGTCGCGATGGGGGCCGGTACGCCCGCCACGCTGCATCAGCCCGGTAAAGCTGAAAACGATATCGGTCGGGACATTGGCGCTCATGCCCAGTAATTCACACATGTTCAGGTTCTCGTTTGAGGGCGTTCAGCGGCGCGTTTGGCGTCCAGCGCCTACAGACGTGGCTCGACCCGAGAACGATTGCCGACGCCGGGCGCGGCAGGTTTGCGATCAAAGCGGTCGTCATCGGCGAACGGCTCGTCCTGCGGTTCCTGCGCGGGGGTGGCTGGCTCGGCGGCGACTTGCGGATGGCGCGCCTTCCAGCTTTTCTCGAGAGGCCAGCGAATCAGCACAAACAGCAGGTACAGGCCGAAGGCGATCATGCCGTACATGGCCAGATCAGACACCGCGCGCCAGACATTGCTGCCGACCTTGAACAATAAGTCCAGGGCCGTGATGGCAACCGCCGGGGCGAATTTTTCCTTCACTGGATCAATGATGGTCGGGGTCAACAGCAGGACGGCAGCGATCACCAGCAGCGGCTCACGCAGGTAGCGCCACATCCAGCGTGTCATCAGGAACCACACCAGCAGACAACCCAACGCAGCAAATGCGTAGAGGCCCCAGGCGATCGTATAGTCGTTCTCGGTCATGACGTCCGTGGTAAGGCAGGTAATTAGGCGCTTATGATAACGGCTTTTCGCCAACCCGGCTTCCCCGGCGTCAGTTATCAGTGCCACATGCCATCAATTGGCAGTCCACATTCGATAGCGCACAGCCACCAATGAGCGCCCAGTATGTCTTCATCACATCCGATTCCCAGCGCCCCCATCGCGCAAAAAACCGATGGCGCCGATCCTTATGCCTGGCTGCAAAACCGCGACAGCGACGAAGTGCTTGATTATCTGAAGGCAGAAAATGCGTATCAGCACGCGCAACTCGCCGATCAGGATGCATTGCGCGAGACGCTGTTTCAAGAGATCAAGGGCCGCATCCTGGAGACCGATCTCTCGCTGCCTTCGCCCTGGGGGCCGTATCTGTATTACACCCGCACCACCGAGGGCGATGAATACTCCCGGCACTATCGCTGCCCGCGCCCGGCGGACGACTCGCAAACGGTAGACGAAAGCCGCGAAGAAATGCTGCTGGACCCCAACCAACTGGCGGGCGGTGGTTTCTTTTCCCTGGGCACGTTCAGCATCAGCCCGGACCACCAGCGGCTGGCCTACAGCCTGGACACCAGCGGCGAAGAGGTTTACCAGCTTTACGTCAAGGAGCTGAGCAGCGGCCAGGTCACCACCCTGCCCTTCGAAGACTGCGACGGCAGCATGACCTGGGCCAATGACAGCCAGACGCTGTTCTTCGGCGAACTGGACGACTCTCATCGTCCGCACAAGCTGTATCGCCACCGTCTGGGCAATGATTCGGCGGATCTGGTGTTCAACGAGCCGGACGGGCGGTTTTTCCTGCATTGCTACCGCAGCAGCTCAGAGCGGCAGCTGATCCTTGGCCTGGACAGCAAAACCACCAGCGAAGCCTGGGTGCTGGATGCCGAAAAGCCTGAACACGCCTTCGTGTGCATGGCGCCCCGGGCTGAAGGTCACGAATATTCCGTGGATCACGGCCAGGTGGACGGCAACTGGAGCTGGTTGATCCGCAGCAATCAGGACGGCATCAACTTCGCGCTGTATCAGGCCGCAGAAAAGCCCAGCGGCGTGCCCACCCGTGACGACTGGCAGGTGCTGGTGCCGCACAGCGAAAGCGTGATGCTCGATGGCTTTAGCCTGAATGCCAAAGGCCTGACCCTGAGCCTGCGTGAAGGTGGCCTGCCAATCATCGAGGTTCGCCCGCAAGGTCTGCCGGTCTATCGCGTGCATCTGCCGGACGCCGCTTACAGCCTTTACGTGCAGGACTCCCTGGAATTCAACAGCGACAAGATTCGCCTGCGCTACCAGTCACTCAATCGCCCGGCGCAAGTCCGTCAATTGACCCTGGCGACCGGCGATCAGGTGGTGCTCAAGGAAACCCCGGTGCTCGGCCCGTTCGATGCCGACGCTTATGTCAGCCAGCGCATCTGGGCAACGGGCAGGGACGGCACGCAGATCCCCATCAGTCTGGTGGTCAAGCGTGAGTTGCTCGGCCAGTCGACACCGCTGTACCTGTATGGCTACGGCGCCTACGGCGAAAGCCTCGATCCGTGGTTTTCCCACGCACGTCTGAGCCTGCTGGATCGCGGCGTGGCATTTGCCATTGCCCATGTGCGCGGCGGCGGCGAATTGGGTGAAGCCTGGTATCGCAACGGCAAACAGGAAAACAAGCAGAACACCTTTGACGATTTCATTGCCTGCGCCGAGCACTTGATCGCTGACAACCACACACGCGCCGAGCAACTGGTGATCAGTGGCGGCAGCGCAGGCGGGCTGTTGATTGGCGCGGTGCTCAATCAGCGTCCTGACTTATTCAAGGCGGCGATTGCCGAAGTGCCGTTCGTGGATGTGCTTAACACCATGCTCGATCCCGATCTGCCGCTGACCGTCACCGAATACGACGAATGGGGCAACCCGCAAGAGCCCGACGTTTACGCGCGTATCAAGGCCTATGCGCCGTATGAAAACGTCCGCGCGCAGGCCTATCCGGCGATGCTGGTGATTGCTGGCTACAACGACAGTCGCGTGCAGTATTGGGAAGCGGCCAAATGGGTGGCAAAATTGCGCGCTCACAAAACCGACGACAATCTGCTGCTGCTCAAGACTGAACTGGGCGCAGGCCATGGCGGCATGAGCGGGCGTTATCAGGGGCTGCGCGACGTGGCGCTGGAGTACGGTTTTATCTTCAAGGTTTTGCAGCTGGCCGTTTGAACTCGGCCTGAAATGTTTGTCTTACTAACATCTGGCCGGACGCTTGCTGTCGTCCGGCCAGCACTTATTCATAACAAGACCGAGCCATGTCAGAACAACCGTCTTACCTGAACAATGAAATCCGCGACATGCTTATGGACTGCGCCCTGTTCGATGCCCTGCTGCCTGCTGAATTTCAGGCGGCGGCCGGCTATTTCAACATGACGTCCATCAGCCAGGGCGACGCGATTTTCAGCGAAGGAGATGCCGGCACATTCATGTGCATCATCCATTTGGGTTCGGTGTCGGTGCAGAAGCTCAATGCCGACGGCCAACAGGTGGAAATCGCCACGTTGCGGCGCGGCCGGGCTTTCGGCGAGATGGCGGTGCTGGACGGCGAACGGCGTTCGGCCAGTTGTGTCGCCGCGTCGAACTGTCAGCTGTTGAATCTGGGGCGGGATTCCCTGGACAAGATGCTCGACGAAACGCCAAAGATCGCCGCAAAGATCATTCGCGCCCTGGCCACCTCGCTGTCCAAACGCTTGCGCATGGTCGATGGCCAGTTGCTGAGCTGACAGACGCAGCGCCTTTATTTAGGGACGTTGTCCTTGTCCGCCGGGCCGCTTTCGACCGTCGGCAATGGCTGATCCTTGGGCGGTCGGGGCATTTCAATCTTGGGTAGCAAAGGCGAGTTGCCTTGCGTTCCGCCAGCCTTGGGGATGCTCGGCGGCACGACCTGCGGGTACGGCGTGGGTGTCGCGGTGCCCGGTGAACCGGGTTCTGGCGCCGGCGAAATCGGTTGCAGATTGTCCGCCTGCACGACACTTAACGAGAGCGTCGTCAGGACAATCGCCGTTAGAATAGAACCTTTCATCAATGGCCTCACATGCCAGCCCGTCACATTGTGCGGCTCAGGCTACTCCTTGCCTTGAGACCGTGTTCAACTTTTTGCCACCGCCTTCTTCCGATGAGTGCTCAATGAAACGTTTCGTCCTGCTCGACACCACCGCCATTCCCGATAACGGCGGTGCCCTGTGCCTGTTCGAATACGGCGAAGATTTCGTGATCAAGATCCAGGGCGGCGATGGCGGCCAACTGATGAACACCCGTATGCACGGCTCCGAAGACGCGCTGGCGGAAATCCCTTGCAAGAAGGTCGCACCGCGCCTGCAACCGAGGGTCTTGATCGGCGGTCTGGGCATGGGATTCACCCTCGCCTCGGCCTTGAAGCATCTGGGCAAGAACGCCGAAGTGTTGGTCGCCGAACTGGTGCCGGGCGTTGTGGAATGGAATCGCGGCCCGCTGGGCGAGAAGTCCGGCAATCCGCTGCTCGACCCACGCGCCAAGGTGGTGATCGGTGACGTCGCCCAAGTGTTGAAGAGCGAACCCCACGGTTTCGACGCGATCATGCTCGACGTCGATAACGGCCCCGAAGGCCTGACCCAGAAGTCCAACAGCTGGCTGTATTCGTCTGGCGGCCTCGCCGCTTGCGCCCAGGCCTTGCGTCCGAAAGGGATTCTGGCGGTGTGGTCCGCCAGCGCGGATCAGAAGTTTTCCGACAAGCTGCGCAAGGCCGGCTTCAAGGCCGAAGAGGTGCAAGTCTTCGCCCACGGCAACAAGGGCACGCGCCACACCATCTGGATTGCGGAAAAACTCAAGGGCTGAACGCTTCGCGAAGCGCTAGACTTGGGCCATTACCGTTTTCAACGAATGAACATGACACAGGTGACCCCATGAGCACGGCCAACCCTCCATCCCACACCGCCAAGCTGGATCGCATCCTGGCCGACGCCCAGCGCGACCGCGAAATGGGTTATCGCGACAAGGCGTTGCGCATGTATCCGCACGTGTGCGGTCGCTGCGCCCGTGAGTTCGCCGGTAAACGCCTGAGCGAGCTGACCGTCCACCACCGCGACCACAATCACGACAACAACCCGCAGGACGGCTCCAACTGGGAGCTGCTGTGCCTGTACTGTCACGATAACGAGCACTCGCGCTACACCGACCAGCAGTATTTCTCGGAAAGCTCCACCAGCAGCCCGAAAATCGCCAAGGCGACCCACAACCCGTTCGCGGCGTTGGCGGGGCTGATGAAGAAAGACGAATAACGCGCGGTTGGTCGCCGTATAATCGCCCGCTTTTCCCAGCGAGCATTTCCCCCGTGGCCAACAAACGTTACGCCTGCATCGGCTTGTACAACCCCAAGTCTCCGGAAAACGTCGGCTCCGTGATGCGTGCTGCGGGTTGTTATGGCGTGGCGTCGGTGTTCTACACCGGCAAACGCTACGAGCGCGCCCGGGATTTCGTCACCGATACCAAGAAGATCCATCAGGACATTCCCCTGATCGGCATTGATGACCTGAAAAACATCCTGCCGCTGGGCTGTATTCCGGTGGCCGTGGAACTGGTCGAAGGCGCACGGCCGTTGCCCGAATATACCCATCCTGATCGCGCCCTTTATATCTTCGGCCCGGAAGATGGCTCGCTGGACCAGGAAATCCGCGATTGGTGTGAAGACGTCGTCTACATCCCCACCACCGGCTGCATGAACCTCGCCGCGACCGTCAATGTCGTGCTTTACGATCGCATGGCCAAAGGCATCAATACGCGCTCCGGGCCGCAGTTCGGTAGAGAAAAAGCCGACTAGTGGCACGATTGCTGACAAATGCATTGAACAGTTCCGAACGGCGGCAGTCAGTTTTACTGAACCGAATTCATCTCTTCATGGAGAACGATCATGAGCGACACCCCGATCATTGAACGCATCGACAGCACCCCATTCCAAAGCCATACCCCACAGAACGTTCATGGCTGGGAGCGAGTCGGCTCTCTGGCAGGCGGCGTATTGATGATGGGCAAAGGCCTGCGTCGTGGCGGAATCTTCGGTTTGATCCAGCTGGCCATTGGTGGCGCTGTATTGGCACGTGGCATTACCGGACATTGCTCGGCCAAGAGCCTGATCGAGAAAAGCCGCAGCGATCTGGACACAGCCAAAGCGCGCATCAAGCGCGCGGGTGATGAACTGAGCTTGCTGAAAACCAAGGCGGAAGTGACTGCTGAAAACGTCGTTGCCGATGGCGTTGATGCACTGACCAAGCCTAAAGCTGAGGTTTGATGCTCGCGTAGGAGCCAACTTGTTGGCGAACGGGTGCGTCAGTTACCAAGCAAATCCGTAGGACCGGCTTTAGCCGGGAGCGCGCAAGGTCTGACGCAGCAACTGCTACGAATGTACCGGCCGCCTCCCGGCTAAAGCCGGTCCTACGAGATTGACGTCAACGGTGTGATGAAGACCCAGACGGTACCTACAGACTACCAATCCTACCCCGCGCGAAAGATCAGATAGTCTTCCCAATCATCCTCGGCCACGCTGTTTTCACTGAGCATGCGGCCGGACTGAGAGATGCGCTCCCGATGCACGGCATCGCGATCGCCGCACACCAGGTGATGCCACAGCGGCAAGTCCTTGCCTTCGCTGACCAGCCGATAACCACAGGTTGGCGGCAACCATTTGAACTCGTCCGCCTGACCCGGCGTGAGCTGAATGCAATCGGGCACCGACGCCCGGCGATTGCTGTAATCGGTGCATTGACAGGTTTTCAGATCGAGCAACTTGCAGGCGATACGCGTGTAATAAACGCTGTTGTCGTCCTCGTCCTCAAGCTTTTGCAGACAGCACAGGCCGCAGCCGTCGCACAGCGATTCCCACTCGGTTGAATCGAGCTGATCGAGGGTCTTGCGTATCCAGAAGGGTTCGACTTTAGCGGCCATGGTTCGGGCAATCAGCATCAACAATGAAAAGGTCGCCAGTCTAGTGGCACAAAGGGCGCGGGCCAAGCGCTTACGACTGCCGGTAGCCAGGACTTGTCAGATTGCCAGCAGCGCAGTAGTTTTAGGCCGCTACCTCCCGGACTTCCGCGATGCCTGCCGTCCACGGCCCATCTGCTTGAGCGTCTGCAATTCCCTTCTATTCAGGATTCTCATGAGCACAAATCCACGCATCGCCGATCACCCTATCGATCCACAATTCACTGAACGCTGGTCGCCCCGCGCCTTTACCGGCGAAAGCATCCCCCAGGAAACCCTGTTGAGCTTCTTCGAAGCGGCTCGCTGGGCGCCGTCGGCCTACAACTCGCAACCCTGGCGTTTTCTGTACGCCCGTCGCGATACGCCAAACTGGGCGCGTTACCTGAGCCTGCTGGTCGAATTCAACCAGTCCTGGGCACAACATGCTTCGGCGCTGGTCATCGTGATCTCGAAAACCACGTTCATTGCACCCGGCGCAACTGAAGAGTCGCCAGCGCTGTGGCATACCTTCGACACCGGCTCCGCCTGGGGCCATCTGGCGTTGCAAGCGAGCCTGAGCGGTTGGTACACCCACGGCATGGCCGGCTTCGACAAGGAGCGCACGCGTCAGGAGTTGAATATTCCGGAAGGCTACGAAATCCACGCAGCAGTGGCAATCGGCAAGCTGGGCGATAAATCAACCCTGCCTGAATTCCTGCAAGGTCGAGAAGTCCCAAGCCCACGCCTACCAGTGGCCCAGCTGGCGGCTGAGGGTGATTTCACCCTCTGAACCCTTAGCGAACTTGTTCGCGAGGCTTCGGTATTGGTCCACCGCCTATACCGCCTCGCCAACAAGTTGGCTCCTACATTAATACCCCCGCGAGAAATCCACTTCCCCACGCAACGCTTCACCCGCTTCGAAAGCCTTCAGGTTGGCGACGAACAACTCGACCATGGCCGTCGGCGAGGTCGGCGCGGCGCTGTGTCCGGTCAGCAGCAAACCCCAGGCAGTCCAGAACGGATGGCGCTGGGGCAGTGGCTCCTGACGGCAGACGTCGATGACCGCGCCAGCCAGATGCCCTTCCTTCAATGCCTCGACCAGATCAGCGTCAACCACGGCAACGCCGCGTCCGACATTGATGAACAAACCGGTCGGCTTGAATTTGGCGAACAGCTTGGCATCGAACAGGTCGTGGGTCTCTGGCGTGTTCGGCAGCAGATTGATCACGTAATCCACCTCGCCCACCAGACGGTCCAGATCCGCCATGGCTGCCACTTCGACGAATGGCGCCTGGGTGCGGGCCTGGGACGCAATGCCATAGACCTGCACGCCAAAGGGTGTAAGGAATTGCGCAACGCTCAGGCCGATGTCGCCAGCGCCAACGATCAACACCTTGCGACCTGCCAGGCTCTGACTGGCGCGGTTGTCCCACTTGCGTTCGACCTGACTCATCAGGCGCGCCAACACTTCGCGTTCATGGCCGAGCATGTAGGTCAGGACGAATTCAGCCATCACCTGACCGAAAATGCCCACGGCACGGGTCAGACGATAATCGCGGCTCAGGCTGTCGACCAGCAGCGGCGTGACGCCCGCCCAGGTCGATTGCAGCCATTGCGGGGTATGGCCTTGACGGAGCAGGTTGGCCAGCAGATCAGGCTGACCCAGCCAGACCGGACAATCGGCCGCCAATCGCGACAATTCAGCCGAGTCGCCGGTACTCATGACTTCAAGTTCCGGAGCAGCCTGGCGCAGCAATTGGGTGTAAATAGGGTAATCGTGTTCAGCAATCAGAACGCGCATGGCTCAAAACCTTTAGAAACAAAACAGGCGACTGAAGGCAGATCGGGCCTGATCAAATCCTGGTCGCGTATGCAAAAAGCAGATTTAACACCCTGGCCCGCAGGCGCAGGGGACTTGAGTGCTCACATCGGATCGTTGCGACGCAGCAGCTCTTCCGGCAAGTGCTCGATGTATTCGTCTTCAGCCGGCGGCATCTGCAGGTGATAACCCTGCTTGTCGAGGTTCTCCAGAACCTTGTGGATGTCTTCCCGGGAGAGTTGCCGCTCCGGGCTGAGCACCAGATCGAACGCGTGATGCGGCGTACCGAAGGCGACCATCAGCTCAACCGGAACACGCTTGAGTACGTCGCTTTTCAGCACGTACAGGTACATTTCGTTTTTCTTGGTGCTGCGATAGATCGAACAAATACGCTTCAAGACTGTTCTCCGGTACCGGCCAGGTGGTCGAGCAGCGCCTGGCCCATCAGGTCGCGACGCCAGCCGCGCAACGACTCTGGCAATTGATAAGGCCCGTCGGGATAACCGCTCTTGAGCAGTGCTTCTAGGGTTTTCTTGCGCAGCATCAGTTCTGGCGCCATGTCCAGTTGCTCGGCGTAGCGTTGACCCAACGCACGAAGGCTTTTGAGCAGGGTCGCGGCGTCGATCGGCAAAGGTTCGGGCAACGCCTGAGGCCATTGCTCAGGCGGCACGCTGCCGGACCGTTTGATCAGATCTAGCAGAAACTCGCCGTCCTGGCGCACGGTTTTCGGGTGCATGTCGTCGATCTTTGCCAGCGCGCCGAGATTGTCCGGCTGCGTCTTGGCCAGCGGCCACAGCGAGTGTTCACGCACGATGCGGTTGCGCGGCAGGTTACGGGCGCGGGCCTCGTGTTCACGCCAGGCACAGAGTTCACGCAACACAGCCAATTGAGCGCGGGACAGCTTCCAGGCCAGTTTGGCCTCGCGGTACACCTCGTAAGGGTCGACTTCACGGCGCAGGTTGGCGACCAGCTCGGCGCCATCGTCCAGCACCCAGGCGTACTTGTCGTCCGAAAGGCGCGGCCGCAGGATGTTGTAGACCTCAGCCAGATGCACGGCGTCTTCTGCGGCATAGCTGATCTGGGTTTCCGACAGCGGACGCTGCAACCAGTCAGAACGGGTTTCGCCCTTGGGCAGGTCGATGTTCAACACCTCCTGCACCAGTCGCGAATAACCCATGGAAAAACCCAGGTTCAGATAGGCCGCCGCCAGCTGGGTGTCAAACAATGGCGCTGGCAGACTGCCAGTCAGCCGCAGCAGGACTTCCAGATCCTCGCTGCACGCGTGGACCACTTTGATGACATCCGGGTTTTCCAGTAACGCAGACAGCGGGCGCCAATCATTGATCAACAGCGGATCAATCAGCCAGGCGCAGGAACCGTCACCGATCTGCAGCAGCGCAGCGATGGGATAAAAGGTGTCGACCCGCATGAATTCAGTGTCGAGGGCAACAAAAGGCAATGCCTGCCATTGAGCGCAATGTCGGGCGAGGCTGGCGTCGTCGCGAATCCAGTGAATATCGATGGCCACACGGCTCTCCCATGAAGAATGGCGCGCAGTATATATCGCCATGGGTGCTTACCGCGCATCTGTCCTACAAGTGTTGAACATCTTCATCTTGGGTTTTTGGCCGAAATCCGTACCAAACCGACCACTGACCGGATTACTGGTTGATCTTGCGCAGCACGTACACCCGCCACATGGCGTACCCGGGAAGAAAGTCGTAATAGCGGAGGATCCTGAAGCCGGACGCCTCGAATTCGCCCTTGATTGCGGTCCTGCCTACGACGAACCGGCTGCGTCTCGCGGCTGGCAGTCCGCAACTATCGCGTTGGGTCTGCATGCGCTTGCGACGCCACGACCTGATGTTGCCATCGACCCACAACGCAACAATCACGGTGTCGCGGCTGACGCGGTAGAACTCGCGCAAGATCTCCGAACGTTCTTCGCTGTCGGCAATATGGTGGAACAGCCGCATGCAGAAAATGCAATCCACCGCGTTGTCATTGAGGTCGATGGAGAACGCTGAGGTCTGAAATGTCTTGATGCGCTTTAGCACAGCTGTTGGGCAGTGATTCTCGGCCAGGGCCAGCTTGTCCGCGGATTGATCCCCGGCGAGGATCACGCGATTGGAGTGTTCGGCCAGCACCGACCAGAACTTTCCCGTGCCGCTTGGCAGATCGAGGACCAGGCCCGGCTCCCCCGCCGCCTTCAATGCATGGCGCGCCAGTTGCTCGTCACGCCACAGGCTGAATCGCCGAACGAACCCCGGTCGGGGTTTCTCGCCCATGTTATTCATTTGCCAGGACGCCATTGCTGGGTAACCCACGGCAGCCGGCAAACATATCCAGGCTCGGGTTGTAGACCTTGGTATTGACCTCCAGTAAACCGAGCATGGAGTGAAACAGATTGTCCTGACTCAGCGGTGCATTACGCTCTTTTTGCAGGCAACCGGTGTCAACCGAAAAAGACGCTTTATAGGCATCGGAAAACCAGGCAAACATTGGAACATGCTTCTGCTGATCCGGCGCCAACATATAAGGCGTGCCATGCAGGAACAGATTGTACTCACCCAGCGACTCACCATGGTCCGACAGATACAGCATCGCTGTATCGACCTTGGCCTGATTACTACGCAAGATATCAATAAGGCTCGACAGCACGTGATCGGTATACAGCAAGGTATTGTCATAGCCATTGACGATACTTTCGCGAGTGCAATTATTCAGCGCGTTACTTTCACACACCGGGGTAAACTTCTCGAATTCCTTGGGATAGCGCTTGAAGTATTCCGGGCCATGACTGCCCATCTGGTGCAATACCAGAACGGTGTCCTTATCCAGGTTATCGATGAAGCTTTGCAGGCCCTGAAGCAGGATTTCGTCCCGGCATTCGTTACTCGCGCACAACACCGGGTCCTTGAGGTTGCTGACATCCTGCAAGGTCACCCGATCACAGGTACCCTTGCAGCCGGACTGGTTATCACGCCAGACCACATTCAGACCCGCACGCTTGATGACGTCCAGCAGCCCCTCCTCGTTTTTCGCCTTGACCGCGCTGTAATCCTTGCGGCCCATGTTGGAAAACATGCACGGGACGGAAACCGCAGTCTCGGTGCCGCAAGAATGCACGTCGGTAAAAGCGATCAGGCCTTGTTCCTTGCTCAGGTTGGGCGTGGTGTCACGGCCATAGCCAAGGATGCCGAAGTTCTCGGCACGCGCGCTTTCACCCACAACTAACACGGTCAATGATTTGCGTTTGCGCTCCGCCCACTGCGGCGCGAGCCTGGCATCTTCGCCAACGGCCAGGAATGGTCGCTGGGCCGAAACCGCCTGTTCTTTAAGATAGCCGAACGATGCGCCGATATAATTACTCGGCACTACCATCAAGCGCAGCTCATGGTGGTTACGAAACAATGACGACAACCCTTGGTAATTGGCCAGAGCGACACCGCCAATCACCGCCACACACGCCACACTCACCAATACCTTGCTGATCAGTTCCCGGTACCAGCGGCGATAATTAACTGGGGTCTTGAGCAATAACAACGATGGCAGCAAGCCGAGAAATACAATATAGAGGCCTAACTTTACAGATAACAGGCCTTGTACTTCAGTGGCATTCGTTTCCGCAAAATTACGAAACATCCCGGCGTCAATCATGACGCCGTACTCACCCATAAAGTAAGCAACGCCAGCACTGATAAAGAACAACAGGATCAGAACAGGCTTCAATATTCGCTTGAATGCAAAAAGGGTCAGAAAAATATTGAACACACAGAAAATCATCACACCGAAGGCGGCGCGCATGGCGATTCCCGTCCAGTCGGAAGCGGTGATCGCAAACAAGTGTTTCCATAGCGTCACGTTAAACGCTAACAATAAAAAACTGCTGGCGAGCAAGGTGACTAGCTCGGGGCGCATGGCTTTAACTTTCAACATAACAGTCTGCTTTTATGAGTTTAAATACGTCGGAGCGGCACACATCCGGCAACTCCTCCGACGTAGCAAACTTTAGTCAGGCAGCCATCAATTTTTTGTGAAAAGGATGAGAACAAATAGTCTTGTTCAGCTTCTTTTCAGGTAGGAAAATTCCACGAGAACTCAAAACCTTAGCGCGAGAAACCGGCTTAGAACGCCCACTGCTGTTGATCCGCCATCTGGATCGCCACTCGCTCCAGGCGCAGGAGGAACTCCTTGCGTGGCTTGCCGCCGCCATAGCCGGTCAGCGATCCATCGGCGCCGATCACCCGGTGACAAGGCAAGACAATGGACATGCGATTACTCCCATTCGCCAGCCCTACCGCACGACTGGCACCCGGTTTACCCAATAAAACGGCGATCTGCCCATAGGTACAGGTCGTGCCATACGGCACCTGGCGCAACGCACTCCAGACCTGATTCTGGAAAACACTGCCGGGCGTATGCAGCGCGACGTCGAAACGGGTCAAGGTGCCAGCGAAATAACGCGCCAGCTCGTCGTCGATCTGCTCCAGATGCGGGTTGTCCCCTTGCGTCATCGCGTAGCCGAATCGAGCGCGCAGCTCTTCGAGTTCACGCATCAGGATCGGCCGATCAAGAAACTCAAGCATCACCAGCCCGCGTTGTTCTGCCATGGCAAGCATGGGCCCCAGCGGCGTGGACAGGCGCATGAAGTGCAACGGTTCGCGGGGCTTGGTCTGGGCGGATATCTTGCGGCCAGTGGCTGGCGCCGAACTGAAAAGCTCGCCGTCGTAGCGACTGTCGCCATCCAGCATGGCTTTGAGCTTATCGGCGTAGGACAACGGCGCAGGTTCGATGGGTAGATTCATGGACCGAGTTTATGCCGCTTGCCGACGGCGCTCTAGTGCAGAATCGTCAGCCCGTTTCTGGCCAAAAAAAGGCCGCCGCAAGTTTCCTTGCGGCGGCCTCAGGTCCTGCGTCGAGCTTTAAACAGCGCTGCGACGATACGACCGATAGTTCGGCATCCAGAAGTTACGCTGGATCGCCTCGACCAACATCTCTTCGGTAGTATCCAGCGCCACGCCATCGGCCTGAGCCTGCTTGGCAACCGCCAGAGCGATCTTGCGGCTGACTTCCTGGATCTCTTTGAGCGGCGGCAATACCGCATCACCCTTGCCAGTGACCATTGGCGAGCATTCAGCCAGCGCGTTGGACGCAGCCATCAGCATCTTGTCGGTGATACGCGTGGCTTTGCACGCAATCACACCCAGGCCAATGCCGGGGAAGATGTAGGAGTTGTTGCACTGCGCGATATGGAACGTGCGATCGCCTACAGTCACCGGAGCAAACGGACTACCGGTTGCCACCAATGCATCGCCATTGGTCCAGGTCAGGACTTCCTGCGGGGTCACTTCCACTTTTGACGTCGGGTTGGACAGCGGCATGACCAAAGGCTTGGCGCAGTGCTTGTGCATTTCACGAATGATTTGCTCGGTGAACAGGCCACGCTGGCCGGATACACCGATCAGCACAGTCGGCTTGCCATTGCTGACCACGTCCAGCAATTCCGGATAGCCATCGCCACTTGACCAGCCAGCGATGTCGCCGGCCTTTTGGGCCAGGTTCTTCTGGAAGTCCAGCAGGTTATCCATGCTGTCGGTCAACAAGCCGAAACGGTCGACCATCATCACGCGTTTGCGGGCCTCGGCCTCGCTCAAGCCTTCGATCACCATCGCGGCAATGATGTGTTCGGCGATCCCGCAACCGGCAGAACCCGCACCGAGGAACACCACGCGTTGCTGGCCCAGGGTTTCATTCTTGGCCTTGCTGGCGGCGAGCAGCGTGCCCACGGCAACCGAAGCGGTGCCCTGGATGTCGTCGTTGAAGCAGCACAGCTCGTCGCGATACTTTTCCAGCAACGGCATGGCGTTGGTCTGGGCGAAGTCTTCGAACTGCAGCAAGACGTCCGGCCAGCGACGCTGCACAGCTTCGATGAACAGCGCGACGAAGTCTTCGTATTCCTTGCCCGTCACCCGCTTGTGGCGCCAACCCATGTACATCGGGTCGTCGAGCAGTTCCTGATTATTGGTGCCGACATCCAGCACGATAGGCAAGGTGTACGCCGGGCTGATCCCGCCGCATGCGGTGTACAGCGACAATTTACCGATTGGAATGCCCATGCCGCCGATGCCCTGGTCGCCCAGACCCAGAATGCGCTCGCTGTCGGTGACCACGATGATCTTGATGCGGTCTTTGGTGGCGCTGCGCAGGATGTCGTCGATACGGTCGCGTTCCGGGTAGGAAATGAACAGGCCCCGGTGCGTGCGGTAAATCTTCGAGAATTCCTGACACGCCTGGCCAACCGTCGGCGTGTAGATGATCGGCAGCATTTCATCCAGGTGCGAATCCAGCAGGCGGAAGAACAACGTCTCGTTGTTGTCCTGGATCGAACGCAGGTAGATGTGCTTGTCCAGATCGCTCGCGCACTGGTTGTACTGGCTGAATACCCGTGCGACTTGCTCTTCGATGGTCTCGACGTTCTGCGGCAGCAGCCCGATCAGATTGAACTCGACCCGCTCTTGCGGGGTAAAAGCACTGCCCTTATTCAGCAGGGGCATTTCCAGCAGCGAAGGGCCAGCATAGGAAATATATAAAGGTCGCGAAGTCTTGGTCATTTTCAGTTATCGCCTTTTCTCGTCTACTCGTGTTCGGTTCGTACCACCGTGGCTGGCCGCTGGAATCTCTTCAGGAGCGCATCAGGGCCAGCCGCGAAAAATCGGGGCAGTGAAATCAAGGTGCATATCTTACTCGCGCCAAATCGTGTTGCGACATTTCGCCGCTACTACATGGCTAAAGGGTGGCAAAGAAATGCGAAGTATCTTCGCCGAGCAGCACGCGACCGCCAGCCGCAGCCCTGAATTATTTTGCAAATACGCAAAATTGGCGAAGCCCGCCGTTTGAAGCTGGAATGATCAGGACCTTTCAGACCAGAAGACATTGTCGATTATGTATCCGAAGGAATACACTTCTCAGCCCCAATATTTTCTCCTTGTGACGGCAGAATTCAACTCATGGATGAGCAATCTGAAGGACCCTAAAGCAAAGCGTGAATTGCGGCGCGACTGGTAGCTGCCAAAATGGGGAATTTCGGTGACACGCAGATGGTGGGTGATCGCGTCAATGAAATGAGGATCCATACCGGACCAGGTTATCGAGTGTACTACTCACGCCGGGACGCAACGGTTTATCTGCTGCTGTGCGGCGGGGACAAATCCTCACAATGGCGCGACATAAAACACGCCAGACAGATTTTGAACACAATCGAGGGAGAGCTAGAGCAATGAGCCAACTAACCCCATTCCAAGCGTCTGCCTACCTGAGTGATGAAGAAACCATTCACGAGTTTCTGACTGCGGCACTTGAGGACGAAAACCCCGATGTATTCCTGCAGGCCTTGACCGAAGCGGCTAAAGCACATGGAATGAGCCGCTTGGCGCGCGAAACCGGCCTGGGTCGGGAGAGCTTGTACAAAGCCCTGGCCCCCGGTGCCAAACCCCGCTATGACACAGTGCTAAAGGTGCTCAACGCGCTGGGGATCAAGTTGATCGCTCAACGGCCTTAGACGCCCTCGCACAACCACTATCAACCTGAGGTAGTACATGCTCGATCAAAAACGCTTTTCAGCTTTCCTGTTCGACATGGACGGCACCCTCCTCAACTCGATCATCGCAGCCGAGCGGGTCTGGACGATTTGGGCGCAGCGGCACGATCTGGACGTTGCGGCGTTCTTGCCGACCATTCATGGCGTGCGCAGCGTCGACACCATTCGCCGCCTGAACCTGCCGGGACTCGATCCGATCGCTGAGGCCGAGGGCATTTCCCAAGCCGAAATCGAGGACGTGGACGGTGTCGTCTCCGTTGCTGGCGCGGCTTGCTTCCTCGCTTCGCTGCCTGCGCAACGCTGGGCCATCGTCACCTCTGCTCCACGCGCCCTGGCCCAAGCACGCCTGAAAGCCGCAGGCCTGGAATTACCCGTCAACCTGATCACCGCCGAAGACGTCAGCCAAGGCAAACCCGCACCGGATTGCTTCCTGCTCGCCGCCAAACGGCTGGGCGTAGATATCAAGGATTGTCTGGTCTTCGAAGACGCGCCAGCCGGGATTGCGGCAGCAGAAGCGGCAGGCGCAAGTGTGGTGGTGATTACCGCGACGCATGAACATGGGATCACGACGGCACATGCGACGCTGGCGAGTTATGAAGGGCTCAAGGCAGTGGTTAACGCGCAGGGTCTAGGATTGTTGCGGGGCTGAAACGGGAAAACTGCGGGGTTAACGGGTGTTTAGTTAAGCAATTTGATGACCAGTGTGGTCACGGCGACCACTGCGCCAATCATGCCGCTGGCGATTGCCACGGGATACCAGAATGTTTCGAGAGTCATCTTTCCGGCCTCTGCATAGAGCTTGCCTGACTCGGCGCCAAGCTTGCCAGCCTCGGCAACCAGCTTGCGGGTTTCGGCTGCCAGTTTGGTGATCTCGATTTGAATTTTTTCGAGCTCGGCGTTTGTCATTGTGAATCCTGCCTTGGTTCCTGGATGGGCGGCGGCCTTTGTGCCATTACCCCAAATGCGAGCCCCGCAATCGATAGCGGGGTCGAAATCATTCTCAGCCAATTCCATTTGGCGTCTGCGGTAGATATTCACCTCATACGCTGTCAGGCGTCAATTAAGCTATCCCGAAGCCTCTCGTCATTCACGGCGCAATTTGTCGCGTAAACGGCGGTTGTGACTGAATGATCATGATTCAACTTTCTTGGGCAATCAGACAAACCGCCGCACACAAACTGTCTTCATTTGGATACACTACCCTTATATGTACACGATTCGGCAAACAAGCATTTTTGCTCAATGGCTTGCGACATTGCGAGACATTGCGAGACATCCAGGCAAAAATCGCCATTGCACGCCGAATCGAACGCGCGTCTGCAGGCAATCTAGGCGATGTGAAGTCTGTAGGTGAAGGAGTATCCGAGATGCGGGTAGCTGTTGGCGCTGGCTACAGGATCTATTTCACCACCAGGGACAGGACTATTATCGTTCTACTGGTCGGCGGCGATAAATCAACTCAGCCTGCTGACATCAAGCAGGCGAAAACAGTGGCGAAGGAGGTTTGATCATGACCACCACTCTGGTGCCGTTTGATATGACGGCAATCCTCGATAGCGACGAGGCAATCAACGAGTACCTTACCCAAGTCCTTGCTGACGGCGACACCGACGAACTGATCCGAGCTGTTGGGCATGTAGCCAAAGCCCGTGGGATGGCACAAATTGCCAAGGACTCGGGCTTGGGTCGAGCTAGCCTGTACAAGGCACTGGCTCCGGGTGCGAAGCCACGCTTTGACACCATAATCAAAGTGATGCGTGCGATGGGCGTAGAGTTGCACGCCAGGACAACCCGTCATTCGTAACCGGAGCCCGGTTGCGAATACTGCAGGAAGGTTGAGAAGCCAATCACCATCCCCAAATTTTCCCAAATGCAAAAAGCCCCAGAAGCAAAACTTCTGGGGCTTTCATTTGTATGGCGGAGAGATAGGGATTTGAACCCTAGGTACTGTCGCCAGTACAACGGATTTCGAATCCGTCCCATTCGGCCACTCTGGCATCTCTCCAACGGCGCGCATCATAACAGCTCAAACGCAGAAGGCGAATCTTTTTGCTAATTTATTTTGTGCTATCAAGCGCTTGCACGTTTTTTCCGGGTTAAAGCGGAACGCCCAGACGGTTGGCGACTTCTTCATAGGCTTCGATAACGTCACCGAGGCCCTGGCGGAAGCGGTCCTTGTCCATCTTTTTGCGGGTTTCCTTGTCCCACAGGCGGCAGCCGTCAGGGCTGAATTCGTCGCCCAGGACGATTTCGCCGTGGAATACACCGAATTCGAGCTTGAAGTCCACCAGCAACAGGCCAGCGTCGTCGAACAGCTTGTTGAGCACTTCGTTGACCTTGAGCGACAGTTCTTTCATGCGAACCAGTTGCTCGGCGGTGCCCCAGCCGAACGCCACAACGTGGGATTCGTTGATGAACGGGTCGCCCATGGCGTCGTTCTTCAGGAACAGTTCGAAGGTGTGGGGATTGAGCTTGGTGCCCTCTTCGATACCCAGACGCTTGACCAGGCTGCCGGCGGCGTAGTTACGCACGACGCATTCGACCGGGATCATGTCGAGTTTCTTGACCAGGCATTCATTGTCGCCCAGCAGCTTGTCGAACTGGGTCGGAACGCCCGCTTCTTCGAGCTTCTGCATGATGAAGGCGTTGAACTTGTTGTTCACCATGCCTTTACGGTCCAGCTGTTCGATGCGCTTGCCGTCGAACGCCGAAGTGTCGTTGCGAAACAGCAGGATCAAGCGGTCAGCGTCGTCGGTGGTGTACACCGATTTGGCTTTGCCGCGGTAGAGTTCTTCACGTTTTTCCATGATGGGCTCCGCTTGCTAAGTAGATGGGCTAGGCGATATGTCGCCAGTCGAGCCCTGAATCTTGATCGGCCAATTGTAACCAGTCCGGATCGCACCCGAGGGTGTCGACGAAACATTGCCGGGCCAGATGCGGCAGATTGTTCTTGCTGCTCAGATGGGCCAGGACCAGATGCTGCAGGTCCTGCCATCCCAGTTCATTCACCAGGTTTGCGGCCTGATGGTTGTTCAAATGTCCTTCGTCGCCACCGACCCGCTGCTTCAGGAAGTACGGGTAGTGACCACGGGCAAGCATGTCCCGGCAGTGGTTGGCCTCGATCATCAACGCGTCCAGGCCCTGGTAGCTTTGCAGCACCGAAGGGCAGTACGAGCCAAGATCGGTCAGCAAGCCGAATCGACGCTGGCCGTCATTGAAGACAAACTGCGTCGGTTCCAGCGCATCGTGGGCCACGGACACCACATCGATGTTCAAGCTCCCCAACTGCAAAGCCTGACCACCCACGAGGAACCCGGCAGCCTCGATCGGTTTGCGCATCCCGCGCGACGTGCCACTGCTCAGGTAGACCGGCAGATTGTAGCGCCGAGACAGCAAACCTACTCCATGCACATGATCGGCATGTTCGTGGGTCACTAGAATCGCGCTCAACTGATGGGCACTGATCCCGAGTCGCGCCAGGCGCCGCTCGGTTTCTCGCAACGAGAAACCGCAATCGACCAGCACATACGTGTCATTGCTTGCTACCAGCGTGCCGTTCCCTTGGCTGCCGCTGCCTAATACTGCGAAACGCACTTAACCCAGGTTGTCTTGAATGACACCCAGTACACGACGGGCAATGTCTGCCGGCGCGACGGTGTTGATGTTCTTCTCGACGGTTACCTGCACGCTGTCACCCACTTTGCTCAGGCGAACCTGATAGCGCTCGGCGCGAGCATCGATCTCTTCCTTGCTTTCCTTGCTACCGAAAACACGACCGAAGAAGCCGGGCTCGTTTTCAGGTGTCTTGGCTTTCTCGGCAAGGTTGATGTAGTACAGACCCAGGCTGCGGTTGATGTCTTCAACGCGCCACTCACCTTGATTCAAGGCACGACCGACGCTGGACCACGCGCGATTCAGATCCGATCCTACGTTCAGAACCGGGTTGCCGCTGCCGTCTTCGGTCAGTGCGACACGGCTTGGGGTGTCGTAGTCGCGTGCTGCGACCAGTGATACCGAACCGCCTTGTTCTGCGCTACGGCTCAGCGTGGCCAGCAAGTCATCGGTCAGCGCCGAATCGAGGCCCAGATTGGTGGTGCGCGCCGGGAAATCGACTTCTGCGGTGCTGCCAGCTGGACGCTGGATGCTCACGACGTAGATTTCACTGGTGTTGCGCTGCACGCCCGGCTCGATACGAACCCGCACGCGGGTTTCGGCATCAGCGGCAGTGCCGGTGGTGCTCAGACGCTTGGCGACGGAGGCGGAAAGCTCGTCCAGACGCTGCCAGGTCGTGCTGAATTCGCCGGTCTGCGGACGGTCTTCGGCAATACGGAAGCCGTTATCTTCGAAATACTGATGCGCCACTGGCCAGACTTCGGCAGGCGCACGCTGGGCAAGCACCCAGCGAGCGTCACCGCTTTTTTGCAGGCTGAAGTCGCTGGCATCGGCAGTAACCGAAAGCGGCTGCGGACGAGGAACCACGTATTCGCCGGTTTTCTGCGCGTCATCAGTGACGTTGCGCGGAATCGGCAGCAGCGGGTCCAGACGTTTTTCCGTGACGCCAGCAGGCAGCGTCATCGGTGCTGTCTGGGTGGCTTGCAGGTAATCACTGCCGCGATCGCGGAAGTAACCATCTTCACCCCATATCCAACCGCAGCCACTGGTGCTGGAGATAATCAAGGCTAGTGCGGACAGTCCGGCCAATCGCTTCATTGCGTAGTGCTTCCTCATTAAACCAGGACGCCGGACTGGCGCAGGGCCTGACGCAGCGGTTCGTGACAGGCTTGGCTGAGCCAGGTGAGCGGCAGACGGATACCGTCCGGCATCAAACCCATTTCATGCAAGGCCCATTTCACGGGGATAGGGTTGGATTCGATAAACAGCGTCTTGTTGAGCGGCATGAGTTTTTCATGAATCGCACGAGCTGTGACGGCATCGCCACGCATCGCTGCGGCACACAGATCGCTCATGGCCCGTGGCGCCACGTTGGCCGTCACGGAAATATTGCCCTTGCCGCCCAGCAGCATCAGTTCGACCGCCGTCGCGTCATCGCCGGAATACACCAGGAAGTCGCTGCTCACGCCGGCCAGGATGTCCTTGGCGCGTTGCAGGTCGCCCGTGGCTTCCTTGATGGCGATGATGTTCGGCACGGTGGACAGACGAATCACCGTCTCGGCCAGCATGTCGCAAGCCGTTCGGCCAGGCACGTTGTACAGGATCTGCGGAATATCGACGGCTTCGGCGATAGTCCGGAAATGCTGGTACAGGCCTTCCTGAGTCGGCTTGTTGTAGTAAGGGGTCACCAGAAGGCAGGCGTCAGCGCCGGCGTTCTTGGCATTGGTCGTCAGTTCGATCGCTTCGCGCGTCGAATTGGCGCCTGTGCCAGCAATGACGGGAATACGCCCTGCAACCTGGGCAACCACGCGACGGATCACTTCGATGTGTTCATTCACATCGAGCGTGGCCGATTCACCTGTGGTGCCAACGGCAACAATGGCGTTGGTGCCCTCTTGCAGGTGGAAGTCCACCAGTTTGCTCAGGCTGTCCCAGTCCAGACGTCCCTGTGCATCCATGGGTGTGACCAGTGCCACCATACTGCCCGCAATCATGCAACCGCTCCTGCCGGAAAAAGAGAGCGGTAATGGTACTGGCGCTATCAGCCTTGCACAAGCGAAGTACCGTACTGTGAGCATTCCCCTGAGCGATGGTTTTCGCTACCCTTCGTTCTTTGATCGGTACTGGTCACCTGCTCGCCTCACTCTTTTGATCGATTTTATCGTCAGAACCCCTGCTCCAGCGCTGTTGCGGCCTGCTACGTCTTCATTATGCAGACGCACCCCGCCGGGGTTATGGTTGATGTCCGGCGCTGTCGATCAACGAAAGGGGCCAGCAAGCCAAAAATGTACCGACCGCTCATCGTCTAGGAATGCTGCATGTCGTCCACCCCCACAGTTCGCGAACAATTCCTTGTCATCAGTGCCCTTGGCGCAAACCCCATGGAGCTGACCAACGTTCTGTGCCGCGCCAGTCATGAAAACCGTTGCTCGGTGGTCAGCTCACGCCTGACCCGGCATGGCGAATACAGTGCGCTGGTGCTGCAGATTTCCGGTAGCTGGGATGCCTTGGCCCGTATGGAGACCGGCCTGCCCGGCCTGTCGAAGAAGCACGCCTTCACCACCAGCGTCGTGCGCAGCGCCACGCTCGAAAGCCGTCCTGAGGCGCTGCCTTACGTGGCTTACGTCAGTTCTGCGTATCGTCCGGACATCATCAATGAGCTGTGCCAGTTTTTCATGGACCACAACGTCGAGCTGGAAAACCTGATCTGCGATACCTATCTGGCGCCGCAAACTGGCGGCACCATGCTCAATGCGACGTTTACCGTGACTTTGCCCGCCGGCATTCAGATCAGCTGGCTGCGCGATCAATTCCTTGATTTCGCCGATGCGTTGAACCTCGATGCGCTGATCGAACCGTGGCGCCCACAAGCCCCAATGTAAGGAAGTTTCATGGCCGTAGCAGTAGATCAACCCGTCGCCGACTTTCAGGCCCAGGCCACCAGTGGGCAAGCGGTCAGCTTGTCCGCGCTCAAGGGCCGGCAGGTCGTTGTTTATTTCTACCCCAAGGACAACACGCCGGGTTGCACCACCGAAGGCCAGGACTTCCGCGACCATGTCGCGCCCTTCGAGGCAGCCAATACGGTCATCTTCGGCGTCTCCCGCGACAGCCTGAAGACTCACGAGAACTTCAAGGCCAAGCAATCGTTCCCGTTCGAACTGATTTCGGACAAGGACGAAGCCCTTTGCCAGCTGTTCGACGTGATCAAGCTGAAGAAGCTGTACGGCAAGGAATACCTTGGCGTCGATCGCAGCACTTTTCTCATCGACAAGGATGGCGTGCTGCGTCACGAATGGCGCGGTGTGAAGGTGCCAGGCCATGTGGCGGCGGTGCTTGAGAAGGCGCAGGCGCTGAATAACGCTTGATACGTGAGATGTTTCGCTGCGCGCCTGCAACAGGCCCGCAGCGAATACTGTTGAGTCTGACTACAGCAAGGGCGCCACAGTGGGCTCATTGCGCGGCCAGGCGTCGAGCACGGCCTTGAACAGGGTAGCGAGGGGAATTGCGAAGAACACGCCCCAGAAGCCCAGCAGCCCGCCAAACAGCAGCACGGCGCAGATGATTGCCACCGGATGCAGATTCACAGCCTCCGAGAACAGCAGCGGCACCAGAACGTTGCCGTCCAGTGCCTGAATCACCCCGTAGACCGCCATCAGATAGATGAACTGGTCGCTCCAGCCCCACTGGAACAAGGCGATCAACGCCACTGGCACAGTAACCACCACCGCGCCGATGTAAGGCACCACCACCGAAACCCCCACCAGCATCGCCAGCAAGGCTGCGTAGTTGAGCCCCAGCGCCACGAACGCGATGTAAGTCACCCCGCCGCAGACGAAGATCTCGATGACCTTGCCGCGAATGTAATTGGCGATCTGCCGATTCATTTCCTCGGCAACCCGGGTGATCAGCGCGCGCTCGCGAGGCAGATAGCCACGCGCCCAGCGACCGATGACTTCCCGGTCCTTGAGGAAAAAGAACACCAGGATCGGCACCAGCACCAGATAAATCATGATGTTGACCAGCAAGGGCAGGCTCGACAGCGAGAACGTCAGCGCCCATTGGCCAAACTTGCCGATTTCGCCTCGTGCAGCCTCGATGGCGCGCAGCACCTGCTCGTCCGAGACCAGATGCGGATAGCGCTCAGGCAACAACAGCAGCAACGATTGCCACTTGGCGAGCATGCCCGGCAACTCGTTGAACAGGGTGATCAGTTGATGCCAGAGCAACGGCACCAACACCAGCAGAAACACCAATAGCGCGCCCATGAACAAGGTGAACACCAGCGCCACCGCGCCACCCTCGGGCACGCGCAGCCGCTCCAGCAGATTCACCAGGCCTTGCATGAGAAACGCCAGCACCATCCCGGCCAGCACTGGAGCCAACATGCCGCCCAGCGTCAGAACGATCGTGAACGCCAGAAACAGCAATACTGCGAGCACCACCGCCTCTTCATCAGAGAAGTAGCGTTGCACCCAGTCGCGAAGCACCTTGAACATCAAAAATCCTTTTGGAAAATAAAAAGCCGCTACCGCTAAGCCTTGCGCAGCCAATACTGATAAACGCCGTCTTCGGCTTCTTCATGCACCAGCGTATGCCCCGCCAGCTTGGCAAAGGTACGGAAGTCACGCTGGGAACCGGCATCTGTGGCAATCACCTTAAGCACGGCGCCACTGGCCAGGCGGTTGAGTTCAAGCTTGGCCTTGAGCAGCGGCAACGGACAGTTGAGCCCGGTTGCATCGACTTGGGCGTCACACGTTTGCGGGCGCGTTAAAGCGTCAGACATCGTTTCTCTCCAGGCAGGCACATCAAATCGCAAAGCAGCGATAAAAAACAGGTCAGACATTTCAGGCAGGACACAAAGAATACCGCACTCTGGTCAGCAAGCCATTGAGCCAGCTACAGTACGGGGTCTTCAACCTAGAGTTCCATGGATGAATTTTCTGCGATCCACACTCCTGACGCTGGCCTGCCTGCTCGCTGTTCCGAGCCATGCCTACGACCTTCCCTCCCTGGGCGACGCCAGTTCTTCCATCGTTTCTCCGGAACAGGAACACCAACTGGGACGCGCCTGGCTCGGCCTGTTGCGCAGTCAGGTAGCTCAACTGTCGGACCCGCAGCTCAAGGACTTCGTCGAGACGTCAGTCTATAAACTGGCCGAAACCAGCCAGGTTCAGGACCGACGCCTTGAGTTCATCCTGATCAATAGCCCGGAACTCAACGCCTTCGCCGCTCCGGGCGGGATCGTCGGGGTCAACGGCGGGCTGTTCCTCAATGCCCAGACCGAAGGCGAATATGCCTCGGTACTTGCCCACGAACTGGCTCACTTGTCGCAACGCCACTTCGCGCGTGGCGTCGAAGCCCAGCAACGCATGCAGGTGCCAGTAATGGCCGCCATGCTCGCCGGTATCGTCATGGCCGCCGCTGGCGCCGGAGACGCGGGCATTGCCGCCATTGCCGGCTCCCAGGCCGCCGCCATTCAAGAGCAGCGGCGCTTTTCCCGGCAGAACGAGCAGGAAGCTGACCGCATCGGCATTCTCAACCTGGAAAAGGCCGGGTACGACCCACGCAACATGCCGACCATGTTCGAGCGGTTGGCGCGTCAATACCGCTTTGACGCCAAGCCGCCGGAATTCCTGCTGACTCACCCGGTTACCGAATCGCGCATCGCCGACACCCGTAACCGCGCCGAGCAATCGAAACCCGGCGGCAAGGAAGACAGCCTGCGTTATCAGCTGATGCGTGCACGCGTTGCGCTCATCTATGAAGGCACGCCGGGCATTGCCGCGAAACGCTTCCGTGCCCAGCTCACTGAAAATCCAAAATCCGAGCCGGCCCGTTATGGCCTGACGCTGGCGCAAATCAAGGCCGGACAGCTCAACGAAGCTCGCGAAAGCCTGAAGCCGCTGCTCGACAAGTCGCCGAACGACATCACTTACAACCTCACGCAGATCGATCTGGACATCACCAACAATCGCCTGCCGGATGCGCAGCAGCGGGTTGATCGGATGCTGAACATGTTTCCGGACAACTATCCACTGAATCAGGTGCGGGTTGACGTTTTGCTGAAGCAGAATCGCAATGCCGAAGCCGAAAAGTCGCTCAATGGCCTGCTGAAAAATCGTCCTGACGATCCGGACATCTGGTATCTGGTCGCCGAAACCCGTGGCCTGAACGGCAATACCGTCGGCTTGCATCAAGCCCGCGCCGAATACTTCGCACTGGTGGGAGATTTCCGCCAGGCGATCCAGCAACTGGACTTCGCCAAGCGCCGCTCCAACAACAACTTCCAGCTGGCATCACGCATCGATGCCCGACAGAAAGAGCTGTTGGATCAGGAGCGGATGGTCAAGGATTTGATGAATTAAGGCCGGTCCGTTGGAGTGAGGCTTGTCCGCGAATCGGTCTTCCAGACAACATCTTTATCGTCTGGATCGACGCCTTCGCGGGCAAGCTTCACTCCAACAGGACTTATTTGCCGCAGGACTATCAAGCATTCCCCGCCAGTTTCATCCGCGCTGCGCGGGTGAAGTCCAGCATGCGCTGCAACGGGCGTACGGCATTGGGGATCACCGCCGGGTCGACGAATATTTCGTTAGTGCCTTCACGCAAGCATTGCAGCGTGCGCTCCAGGGTATTCATCGCCATCCATGGGCAATGCGCGCAACTGCGGCAGGCTGCGCCGTTGCCGGCGGTAGGCGCTTCAATGAAGATCTTGTCCGGGCACAGCTGCTGCATCTTGTAGAAAATGCCCCGGTCGGTCGCCACGATGAACATCGTGTTCGGCAGCGTCTGTGCGGCGGCAATCAACTGGCTGGTGGAGCCCACGGCGTCTGCCAGATCGATGACCGATTCCGGCGACTCGGGGTGCACCAGAATCGCCGCGTCCGGATACAGCGCCTTCATGTCTTCCAGCTGCTTGGATTTGAATTCTTCGTGGACGATGCAGGCACCGTCCCACAGCAGCATGTCGGCGCCAGTTTCCCTTTGGATGTAACGACCCAGATGCTTGTCCGGCGCCCAGAGGATTTTCTCGCCGTTGTCCATCAGGCTTTCGACGATTTCCAGGGCGCAACTGGAGGTCACGACCCAGTCTGCCCGGGCTTTAACCGCCGCCGAGGTATTGGCGTAAACCACCACGGTGCGTTCAGGATGCTGATCGCAGAAGGTGGAGAACTCATCAACCGGGCAACCCAGATCCAGTGAGCAAGTGGCCTCAAGGGTCGGCATCAATATGCGTTTTTCGGGATTGAGGATCTTCGCCGTTTCGCCCATGAACCGCACACCAGCCACCAGCACGGTCTTGGCCGAGTGACTGTTGCTGAAACGGGCCATCTCCAGAGAATCGGACACGCAGCCACCCGTTTCCTCGGCCAGGGCCTGGATAACCGGGTCGCAATAATAGTGGGCCACCAACACGGCGTCCTGCGCCTTGAGTTCGGCAGCAATCGCAGCGCGGTAATGGGCCTGTTCGTCGAGGCTCAGCTCTTTAGGCTGCTTGGCATCGAGATGGGCCTGGACCAGAAGGCGTTCGGAAATCTGCGTCATGTTCGCGGGACCTGAAGGCGCTCTATAGCGCGTAAGGCGAGTTTACACCCGAAAGGCAGACACAAAAAAAGCCGGAATTCCTCGTTTCTCACGGGCCTTCCAGCTTTTATCAGTATGTCGACCTTGGGTCGTAGGTTCGGTTTTGATCTGGACGGGGGCAAACCGGTCGATCAAGCCGCTGAAGGCGGAGCGGATTCTAGCCAGCCCACTATGGATTTACCAATGATTTGCGCGGCATTGACCACCGTCATTAGCGGCATTGCGCCACTTACTCGCACTTTCAAGCGACAGACTCGCGCACTGATATTGTTTCGACGCTACGACATTGACGCTGCGATCCGATATCATGCCGCCCCAACAAACCGTGCTCGCGACAAATCAGCGAATTATGCCCCAGCGTCGTTTCGGCACCATGGGGCACAACGTCGCAGCGCTAGCGCTTGCCGGAACTGACGAGCAAGGGTTTGCAGATGGGCCGGATATCTCCGGGCCTGTCAGCCAATGAGTTACCAAAATCAGTGTCGCCCCAAGTAGCTGAAGCCAATGACTAATAAAAAGTCAGCACAGGCGGGACATAAAAGTGAGGCTAAGCTTTATTAAGCCTTGTGTGCCCATCACCTTCCGAAACTGGTGACGGAAATCTTCCGGCTTACCGTGAGCCGCAAGAATCCGGATCAGCAAGGCAGGCGCATGGCGTCCTACCATATGGATTTACAGCATGTTGAAGAAAGTGAACACGGCCCTGCTGGGCCTGGCCATGTCGATGGGCATCATGCCTACTCATGCAGCCGAGACCAAGAAAGTCGATGTGGTACTGATCGGCGGCGGCATCATGAGTTCGACCCTCGCGGTCTGGCTCAACGAGCTGGAGCCGGGCTGGTCGATGGAAATGGTCGAGCGCCTTGACGGTGTCGCCGAGGAAAGCTCCAACGGCTGGAACAACGCCGGTACCGGTCACTCTGCCCTGGCTGAGCTGAACTACACGCCAGAAGACAAGAACGGCAAGGTCGACATCTCCAAGGCGATCGAAATCAACGAAGCCTTCCAGATCTCGCGTCAGTTCTGGTCCTGGCAGGTCAAGAACGATGTTCTGAAGAACCCTCGTTCGTTCATCAACTCCACGCCGCACATGAGCTTCGTGTGGGGCGACAACAACATCAAGTTCCTGAAGAAGCGTTACGACGCTCTGCAGGCGAGCCCGCTGTTCAGCGGCATGCAGTTCTCCGAGGACCCAGAACAGATCAGGAAGTGGGTTCCGCTGATGATGGAAGGTCGTGATCCGGCGCAGAAACTCGCGGTCACCTGGAGCCCGATCGGTACGGACGTCAACTTCGGCGAGATCACTCGTCAGTTCGTCGGCCACCTGAAAGCCCAGCCTAACTTCACACTGAAGCTGTCCAGCGAAGTGCAGGACATCACTCGCAATAAAGACGGTTCGTGGCGCGTCGAGTACAAGAACCTGAAAGACGGCACCGAAACCACGACTGACGCCAAGTTCGTGTTCATCGGCGCTGGCGGCGGTGCTTTGCACTTGCTGCAGAAGTCGGGCATCCCGGAAGCCAAGGATTACGCCGCCTTCCCGGTTGGTGGTTCGTTCCTGGTCACCGAGAACCAGGACATCGCCATGCAGCACATGGCCAAGGCCTACGGCATCGCATCGACCGGCGCACCGCCCATGTCGGTTCCGCACCTGGACACCCGCGTGCTGGATGGCAAGCGCGTCGTCCTGTTTGGCCCGTTCGCGACCTTCTCCACCAAGTTCCTGAAAGAAGGCTCGTACCTGGACCTGCTGACCAGCACTACTCTGCATAACGTGTGGCCGATGGCTCGCGTTGGTGTCGAGCAGTACCCGCTGGTTGAATACCTGGCAGGTCAACTGATGCTGTCGGATGACGACCGCTACAACGCCCTGAAAGAATACTTCCCGCACGCCAAGAAAGAAGACTGGCGTCTGTGGCAAGCCGGTCAGCGCGTGCAGATCATCAAGCGTGATGAAGAGAAAGGCGGAGTACTGAAGCTGGGCACCGAGATCGTTGCTTCTCAGGACGGCAGCATTGCCGGCCTGCTCGGCGCGTCACCTGGTGCGTCGACTGCTGCGCCAATCATGCTGAGCGTGCTTGAGAAGGTCTTCAAGGACAAGGTCGCAACACCGGCCTGGCAGGAAAAACTGCACCAGATCGTTCCGAGCTACGGCACCAAGCTGAACACCAGCCCGGAAGCCGTTGCCAAGGAATGGGCCTACACCGCCGAAGTCCTGCACCTGACGCCGCCGCCACCTGTGAACAATCAGGTTGTGGCCCCAGCTCCGACCTCTGACAAGCCCGCAGCACCGAAGAAAAGCAATCCAGCGGCCGACATGGCGCTGTAAGACAAAAGCCCCGTAAGACAGCGTCTGACGGGGCTTTTTGCTGCCCGCTTGTTGGAGCGATACCAATCCTGTGGGAGCGAGCTTGCTCGCGAAGAACGATAACGCGGTATGCCTGACCCACCGATGCGCCTGATTCGCGGGCAAGCCTCGCTCCAACGGGAATGGACTTTTGCTGCCTGCTTGTTTTCCCCCTGACCCGCTCAAAACGTCGCTCTATCTCGTTGGAGCGAGGCTTGCCCGCGAAGAACGATAACGCGGTATGCCTGGCCCACCGAGGCGCCTGATTCGCGGGCAAGCTTCGCTGCAACTGGATGGATCCGATCCGAACCTGCGAGGTAAAAACCGGACGCAAAAAAAAGCTGTAAGGCCACATTTTCACGGGCCTTACAGCTTTACAACTACTACATCTAAAAATGGTGGGTCGTGTGGGATTCGAACCTACGACCAATTGGTTAAAAGCCAACTGCTCTACCAACTGAGCTAACGACCCTCTGTTGCGTGGCGCGTATATTACTGATTTCTATGAGTAATTCAACACCTAACTGTAATTAATTTAAAAATAACGGGTTGGGTCAGTAATTCCGGCGTTTGCGAAGCCCTCTGCGCGCAGGCGGCAGCTGTCGCATTTGCCGCAAGCGCGGCCCTGATCGTCCGCCTGATAGCAGGAAACCGTAAGGCCGTAATCGACGCCCAGACGCACTCCAGCCTGGACGATTTCGGCTTTGCTCAGATTCTGCAGCGGCGCCTGAATCGTGAAGCCGTTACCTTCGACGCCGGCCTTGGTGGCCAGATTGGCCGTGCGCTGGAACGATTCGATGAATTCCGGCCGGCAATCCGGGTAACCCGAATAATCCACCGCATTGACGCCGATGAAGATATCCCGTGCGCCGAGCACTTCTGCCCAGCCCAGGGCCAGCGACAGGAAGACCGTATTGCGTGCCGGAACGTAGGTCACCGGAATCCCTTCGCCAGGGGTTTCCGGGACAGCGATGGAGCTGTCGGTCAGCGCCGAGCCGCCCATGCCATTCAGATTCAGGCCGATCACCTTGTGCTCGACAGCACCAAGGTCGCGGGCGACGCGCGCCGCCGCATCGAGCTCCGAGCGATGGCGCTGGCCATAATCGAAGCTCATGGTGTAACAGGCGTAACCCTCAGCCCGGGCCATGGCCACGACGGTTGCCGAATCCAGGCCGCCAGACAACAGAATTACCGCACGTTTTTCAGTCATGGTTGATTCACTCATCTCAGCGCCCCGGCTCATCGTTCCAGAGAAATTTATGCAGCTGCATTTGCAGGCGTACAGGCAGGTTGTCGGCCACGATCCAGTCGGCCAGATCCCGAGCGTTCAGTTGATGGTGGCTCGGTGAAAACAGCACCTCGCCCGCACGACGCTCCAGACCGTACTGAATCAGCTTGGAAACCGCCCAGTCGTAGTCTTCGCGCGAACACAGCACGAATTTGACCTGATCGCTCTGGGTCAGCAGATCGATATTTTCATAACGATTGCGTGCGACTTCCAAAGAGCCAGGTGTCTTGAGATCGAGGATGCGACTGACGCGGGTGTCCACTGCCGAGATATCAAGGGCACCGCTGGTTTCCAGCGAAACCTCGTAACCGGCATCACAGAGCCGCTTGAGCAATGGAATGGCGTTGGGCTGGGCCAACGGCTCGCCGCCAGTCACGCAGATGTAGCGAGGGCGGTAGCTCGCCACTTGCTCGACAATGGCGTCCAGCGTTTGAATCGTACCGCCACTGAAGGCGTAGGCGCTGTCGCAATACTGGCAACGCAACGGGCAGCCAGTGAGACGAACAAATACAGTGGGCAGGCCAGCTGTACGCGTTTCACCCTGCAACGAGTAAAAGATTTCGGTGATACGTAATGTGTCTTGCATAGGGGCCACGGGCGTAACAGCTAAACAGGCCGTCCGCCTCCGTCAGGCACTTCAAAGCACCCTGCACACGCAGAATCCAGAGAAGCGTATTAAATACCGGAATTTCGGGTGCCGAATTCTAACGAAAAAAGCCGCGACAAGCGCGGCTTTCTTGAGTTTCGGGTCAGAACGTCAGAGACGCTGCAGATCTCGTTGCGCCAGCTGCGCAGCCGATGTGCCCGGATACTGGGCGACAACCTGCTGCAAAATGCCTTTTACCTTGTCGGTATGACCGAGACGGCGCTCGACATCAGCGAGCTTGTACAGCGAGTCCGGCACCTTGGCGTGCTTGGGATAAAGCTGGCTGACCTTGGCAAATGCCTGACCGGCGCCTTGCAGGTCGCCTTTGGCCAGATTCACTTCACCCAGCCAATACTGGGCATTGCCCGCGTATGAACTGTTTGGATACTTGCGCAGGAAAGCAGTGAAAGCCTGGCTGGCCTTATCGAAATCCTTGGCCTTGATCAGGTCAAAGGCAGCTTCGTAATAAAGCTTTTCCTTGGCCGGATCGGGCGTTTCAGTACCTGCGGCGGGCGCTTGAGACGCCGGCGCTACAGGTGCTCCGCTGGCGTTGATTTCACCGCCACCGGGTTGAGAATTATTGGTAGCCGCTGCGGCTGGGCCGCCTGCTCCTATGCGTGAATCCAGATCCTGATACCGCTCGAGCGCTTCTTGTTTCATGCGCTGGATATCGTTTTGCTGGACCTCGACCATACCGCGCAAACGCGCGATTTCGTCCTGCATTTGTTGCAACTGCATGAACAGCTGACCTTGTGCCGAGGGAGGAGCCGAAACCCCTCCCCCGGCATAGGCGCCGGACGTGCCATAACCCGCTGGCGGATAACTGTTGCTGCTGGCAGAGCCAGAATTGTTATCGACCACAGGAGCCGCACCCCACGCAACAAGTGGAAGGGTGAGGGCCAAAACGGTTAGAGCACGTCGGCACGTTCGCATGTCAAATTACTTACGCAGTTCGACGCGACGGTTTTGAGCCCAGGACTGCTCGTCGTTGCCGGTAGCAACTGGACGCTCTTCGCCGTAGGAAACCAGTTCCAGCTGAGCTGGGGAAACACCTTGCAGTACCAGGTAGCGTTGAACGGCTTTCGCACGACGCTCGCCCAGTGCCATGTTGTACTCACGAGTACCACGTTCGTCGGTGTTGCCTTCCAGAACGACGCGAGCGCCATTGCCTTTCAGGTCTTTGGCGTGAACATCCAGAGCGCGCATGGCTTCTGGTTTCAGGTCCGAGCTGTCGTATTCGAAGTAGAAGGTGGTGATGGCGCGCAGAGCAGCTTCTTCGCTCAGGGAACCGTCAACAGCACCAGTGTTTGCGCCGTAACCAGCGTTTGGATCAACAGCAGCGCCTGCACCGGCATTGTCGCCGCCTTTGGACGAGCAACCTACAGCTACAGCCATGGCCAGAGCCAGCGCAGCAAACTTACCAAACTTCAGCATTTCCATCTTGAAACTCCTAATGAACCCCAGTGTGTTAAGCAAAACGTGTAGCGCCGCGTCAGTTCAGGTAAGGGGACCAGGAAGGTTCTCTGACTTCGCCTTGAGCGGTAGGAAGCGGGAGCCTTACGCGTCCATTAATGGACACGAGCATCAAGACTCCCCGGCCCTGCTGGCGGGTGGCGTAGATTACCATGGTGCCGTTGGGTGCGACAGTAGGCGACTCATCTAGGTTGCTATCTGTGAGGATTTTTACACTTCCCCGGGCCAGATCTTGCACTGCAACCTTGAAATTCGTGAAGCCGTCCTGCCTGTGAATCATTACCAGCGTCTTTTCATCGGCCGATAATTTCGGGTTAGCGTTGTAGTTACCAATAAAGGTAACTCGCTCGGCACCGCCACCACTGATGTTGGTTTTATAGATCTGTGGCTTGCCGCCACGATCCGATGTGAAGTAAATCGTCGAGCCATCCTTGCCGAAGAACGGTTCGGTATCGATCGAAGAATCATTGGTCACGCGATTCAAGGCACGGGAAGCCAGGTTCATCACGTAGATTTCCGGGTTGCCATCCTTGGACAGCACGAACGCCAGCTTGCTGCCATCCGGCGACCATGCAGGCGCGCCATTGAGGCCTTCGAAGTTGGTGATCTGCTCACGGCGACCGGTATCGATATGTTGAACGAAGATACGTGGACGCTTCTGTTCAAACGATACATACGCGATGCGCTTGCCATCCGGTGCAAAACGCGGCGACAGGATCGGCTCACGGGACTGCAACAGCGTCACTGCACGGGCACCGTCGTAATCCGAACGTTGCAGAGTGAAGCGGGTGTTGTTTTCCGAGAAACGCTCAGCCGTCACGTACAGCATACGGGTAGAGAACGCGCCTTTGATGCCGGTCAGCTTTTCGAAGGACTGGTCAGCGATGTAGTGCGCCATGTCGCGCAGTTGATCGTTGGTCCCCGAAACATTACCGGTCAACACTTGCTGTTCGGTCGCGACGTTGAACAAGGCGTATTGAATCTGCAGACGACCGCCAGCAGGAACAATATTGCCTACCATCACGTATTGCGCATTCAGCGCTTTCCAGTCACGGAAAATGACTTCGCTGGCCTGGGTCGGCAAGCTGATCATGTTCTGCTTTGGAATAGGCGAGTAATAACCCGAGTTACGCAGGTCATTGCTGACGATTTCCGCCATATCTTCAGGCAACACCGCCCCGCCCTGCCAGCCAAACGGCACGACAGCAATCGGGGTGGCACGGTCACTGCCGCTGGTGACCAGAATGTTCTTTTCATCTGCGGCGACCAATGTGGCTGCACAACAGAGAACGACTACTAGCAATCCTCGAAAAAGCTTGATCACAAGGCTAGATCTCCAGGTGTGAATGTCATCTTGAATGAACGATAGGGAGCGAAGTCAGCCGGCTTCAGGCCCTGCATTTCTGTTAAACGCCCAATATTCTTGACCGCTGCTACCGCAGAACTGTCAAACGGACCGTCGCCGCTGGATTTGGCTACCGACACAGACGATATCGTACCGTCCGGCAGCATCCCGATCTGCAGTATTACCGACATATTGTTGCGCGCTGACGGTGGTCGACTCCAACCTTCTGAAGCGCGAACACGAATCAAATCATCGAAACTACCTGCCGTTTCATCGCCTTGCTCGTCCGCCAACGCCTGTTGCCGCTCCGGTTTGTCAGAGAGCAAATCAGCCAAGGCCTGAGCCTTTTTCTCTTCGGCCGATTTACGCGCAGCTTCCTGCGCCTTCTTGGCCGCATCGGCTGTGGATTTCTTCTTGGCGTCTTCGGTCGCTTTTTTCTTGGCGTCTTCTGCGGCTTTCTTCTTCGCGTCTTCTGCCGCTTTTTTCTTCGCGTCATCGGCAGCCTGTTTCTTGGCTTCCTCTGCGGCGGCTTTCTTAGCGTCTTCTTCAGCCTTTTTCTTGGCGTCTTCTTCGGCTTTTTTCTTGGCTATGTCAGCCAGTTGTTTCTCTTCGACCTTTTTAGCGTCATTCACTTTCTTGGCTTCGTCAGCTTTTTTCGCATCGTCGGCTTTCTTGGCGTCATCGGCCTTCTTGGCTTCCTCTGCTTTCTGCTCAGCTTTCTGTGCAGCTTCGTCAGCCTTTTGTTCCTCGGCTTTTTGAGCTGCCTCTTCTTTCTTTTGTTCCGCAGCTTTTACAGCTTCCTGCTTTTTCTGCTCGACTAATTTCTGTTCCAGCTGCTCGGCTTCAGTCTGGCGCGCAGCGGACTTCTTCGCCTCGCCGGCAATCTTCTGATTGGTCTGGGTCGTCGCCTGGCTCTTGGATTTGAGCTGGTAAAGCGTTGCCTGAACGATAGGCTTGGATTCCGGCAGATCCGGAGTCATGGCGAAGCTGACGAAGAGCAGGCCAAAAATCAGGATGTGCAGGGCCACGGCCCAGATACCAGGCCAGAAGTAGCTTTCCGAGGCGGAAGGCTCTCGAATTGGCTGCATCAGGGTGCCTCAGTAATCAAACCAACATTGCCGACCCCGGCTTTCTGCAACCCGCCCATCGTGCCCATCACCGAGCCGTAATCAACGGTTTTGTCACCACGAATGAAGACCTGCGTCTGCTTGCCCGCTTCACGACCGGAGGCGACGATCTTGGTCACCGCCGAGGTCAGCTGCGGCAGGGTCATTGCCTTGTCCATCTGCTTGTCGGTATCGACTTCGCTGCCAAGGTTCCAGTAGTAGGTCTTGTCAGCCTTGATCGAAATGGTCAGGACCTGATTGTTGTTGTCTTGCGGCAAAGCCTCACTGGAGACCTTGGGCAAATCAACTTTCACGCCCTGATTGATCATGGGTGCAGTGACCATGAAGATGACCAGCAGCACCAACATCACGTCGATGTACGGCACCACGTTCATTTCAGCGGTCGGCTTGCGTTTTTTGCGTCGATCTCGAGCGATTAAAGCCATTGGGAATTACCTGCTCACTCTTCGCTGGTGTGCACTTTACGGTGCAGGATGGCCTGGAATTCGTCGGCGAAGGTGTAGTAACGGCTGATCAAGGTCTCGCTGCGAGCGGCGAAACGGTTATAAGCGATTACTGCAGGAATCGCCGCGAACAGGCCAATGGCTGTTGCGATCAAGGCTTCGGCAATACCCGGCGCAACAGTGGCGAGTGTCGCCTGTTGTGCGGTAGCCAGGCCACGGAAGGAGTTCATGATGCCCCAGACGGTACCGAACAGGCCGATGTAGGGGCTGGTGGAGCCGACAGTGGCAAGAAACGACAGGCCGGCTTCAAGTTTTTCTTCTTCACGGGAAATAGCCACGCGCATGGCACGCGCCACACCTTCCATGACCGCATCAGGATCGACGCCGGCCTGTTGACGCAGGCGGGAGAATTCCTTGAAACCAGCGCGGAAGATCTGCTCGACACCGGAATCAGGGTCCGGGTTGCTGCCGGCCTGACGATACAGCTTGGACAAATCGATACCGGACCAGAAACGCTCCTCGAAGCTTTCCAGCGCACGCCGTCCAGCGCGCAGCATATTGCTGCGCTGAAAAATCATGACCCACGAAGTGACTGAAGCAGCCACCAGGATCAGCATCACCAACTGAACCACGACGCTGGCATTACTGACCAAACTCCACATGGAGGAATGGTCGACGACGTTAGCTTCCACGCTTTATCTCCTGCTCTGAATGTGTACCCGCGCCGCTCTGGTCGGCAAAGGCCGCACGCAAAGCTTCGGGAATGGCCCGGGGTTTCAAACTATCGGCGCGTACGCACGCCACCAAAAACTGCCCTTCACAGAGCAGCGTTGCATCCGCAGCCCGCCTGACCTGTTGCTTGAAGCGCAGGCTGGCACGGTTCAATTCGATTACTTCGGCGCTGACCAGCAGTTCGTCATCCAATCGCGCCGGCTTGTGATAACGCGCCTCGCTGGAATGCACGACGAACAACAGGTTCTCCCCCGCCAGCGCGGATTGGGCGAACCCCAATTCCCGCAGCCGCTCGGTACGAGCCCGCTCCATGAATTTCAGATAATTGACGTAATAGACGATGCCGCCAGCATCGGTGTCTTCGTAATAAACCCGACAACGATGTGCGAACGACTGAACCCCGTTTTGCGCGCGCATACTCTAGTGCTTACTCCTCAGCTTGCCAATCCGCCAGGCAACTGTTTTTCAAGGTTTTGCAGGATATTCCCGGTCAGATTCACGCAACTGCCAGTCTGACCACGCAAACCCCGAATAAATCGGTGGTCGGCAGCTTTTTAATTGTCATTATTCTCGACAAAATCTTCCGCGACCGGCATTTCCCCCATCCGTGAAGGCAGATTCAAACCAAAGTGCAGGTAAGCATGCCGCGTGACCACACGGCCGCGAGGTGTGCGCATGATATAGCCTTGCTGGATCAAATAGGGTTCGAGTACATCTTCGATGGTGTGACGTTCTTCACTGATTGCCGCCGCCAGGCTGTCGACACCCACCGGACCGCCGTCGAATTTCTCGATCATGGTCAACAGCAGACGCCGGTCCTGGTGATCGAAACCGTGTTCATCGACGTCCAGCAGGTTCAACGCCAGGTCGGCGATGGATTTGGTGATTTGCCCGTTGCCGCGCACTTCGGCGAAATCCCGAACGCGACGCAGCAACCGGTTGGCTATACGTGGCGTGCCCCGCGCGCGACGGGCGATTTCGAAAGCGCCCTCCGGCTCGATGGGCAGGCCGAGAATCCCTGCCGAACGGGTCACGATCGTCGTCAGGTCGGGGATGCTGTAGAACTCCAGACGCTGGACGATACCAAAGCGGTCGCGCAACGGATTGGTCAGCATCCCGGCCCTGGTCGTCGCGCCGACCAGGGTGAACGGTGGCAGGTCGAGCTTGATTGAGCGCGCGGCCGGACCTTCGCCGATCATGATGTCCAGCTGGAAGTCTTCCATGGCCGGGTACAGCACTTCCTCGACAATCGGCGACAACCGGTGGATTTCATCAATGAACAGCACGTCATTGGGCTCCAGATTGGTCAGGATCGCTGCCAGGTCACCCGGTCGCTCCAGCACCGGACCGGAAGTGCTTTTGATCGATACCGACATTTCCTGGGCAATGATATTGGCCAGTGTCGTTTTGCCCAGGCCCGGCGGGCCGAAGATCAGCGTGTGATCCAGGGCCTCGTTGCGACCGCGGGCGGCCTGGATGAACAACTCCATCTGCTCGCGCACGGTTGGCTGGCCAATGTAGTCGGCAAGGCTGAGGGGGCGAATCGCGCGATCCAGTTGTTCGTCACGTTCACGGCCGCCAGTGGCGGTTATCAGGCGGTCAGCATCAATCACTTAAGCCATTCCCTTCAGGGCACGTCGAATCAAATCAGCACTGCTCAAGTCTTTTTCCTTGATCGCGGAGACGGCTTTACTCGCCTCCTGAGGTTTGTAGCCCAGGGAAATCAGCGCGCTGACCGCGTCGGACTCTGCTGACGCTACCGGTTCCAGCACGTTCGGGCCATTGGAAACCAGGGTAAAAGTGCCAGGTAATGTTTCCCAGGCCTTGAATCGGTCCTTGAGCTCGACCAGCAGGCGCTCGGCGGTTTTCTTGCCCACTCCCGGAATTCGGGTCAAGGCCGAGGTGTCCTGAGCTTGCACGCAACGCACCAACTCGTCGACTTCCAGACCCGACATCAAGGCCAGCGCCAGTTTCGGGCCGACGCCATTGAGCCTGATCAGCTCGCGAAACAGTTCGCGCTCACGTTTTTCGTAAAAACCGTAGAGCAGATGCGCGTCTTCGCGGACCACCAAATGGGTGTGCAGCGTCACCGGTTCGCCAACATGCGGCAGTCGATAGAGTGTAGTCATGGGGACTTCCAGCTCATAACCGACGCCGTTGACATCCAGCACCAGATGCGGCGGCTGTTTCTCGGCCAAAAAGCCGCGTAAGCGTCCAATCACGTATCGGATCCTTTCATAGCGCCGACCCCAGGCAGGGCCAACGGTAAATCAATGGTCGCAATCATTGCAGGAGTGACACGCCCTGCAAGCAAAAAATAATTCACAGCCAGACCCTTGCGCTATAACCGCAACCGGCCACCGCGACTTCGCGCAGTCCCCAGGCCGTGGGGAATCAGGCTGGATCGGGTATGCGCGTGGCACAAGGCGATTGCCAGAGCATCCGACGCATCGATCTGCGGTTTTTGGGTCAGCTTGAGCAAATGCATGACCATCATCATGACCTGCTCTTTATTCGCACCGCCGGTCCCCGCTACCGCCTGCTTGACCTGGGTCGCGGTGTACTCGGCGATTTCCAGGCTTTCCTCGGCGCCGGCAACGATGGCCGCACCCCGCGCCTGCCCCAGCTTGAGGGCCGAGTCAGCGTTGCGCGCCATGAAGACCTTTTCGATGCCCATGGTTACCGGGCCGTAGGTTTGAATGACCTCGCGCACGCCGCGATAGACAATCTGCAAGCGCTCGTGCAGCTCGCCGCTTCCGGTTCTGATGCAACCCGACGCCACGTAGACACAACCGCGACCGGTGTCACGCACCACGCCATAGCCGGTAATTCGCGAACCGGGGTCGATACCAAGAATAAGAGTCATAACGCCTGCAGCTTGAGAAGTGACGCATAGCAAAGAGCGCAGCATAAAGGCAGAAGCCGGAGGCCGATAGCGATGTGAGCAACACCGCGTCGGATCTCCGGCTTCTGTATAGCGCTGACAGCACGCTGTCAGCCAAGCTGCTCCATGACATCGTCCGGAATTTCCGCGTTGGAATACACGTTCTGCACGTCATCCAGGTCTTCGAGCATGTCGATCAGCTTGAGGACTTTTTCAGCGGTTTCCAGATCCAGCACGGCACTGGTGGTCGGCAGCATGACGATTTCGGCGTCCGTAGCCTTGAAACCGGCGGCCTCAAGGGCGTTGCGCACGGCATAAAAACCGGCGAAGGACGTGAATACGTCGATGGAGCCATCTTCGTTGGTCACCACGTCGTCGGCATCGGCTTCCATGGCGGCTTCGATCAGTGCGTCTTCATCAACGCCTGCGGCAAAGGAAATCTGCCCCTTGCGATCAAACAGATAGGCAACCGAACCGTCGGTCCCCAGATTGCCACCGCATTTGACGAATGCATGACGAACCGCTGCCGCCGTGCGATTGCGATTGTCCGTCATGCATTCGACCATGACCGCCACGCCACCTGGCCCGTAACCTTCGTAACCCAGCTCTTCAACATCGTCACCTTCCGCAGCACCGGCGCCACGCGCAACCGCGCGGTCGATGGTGTCGCGAGTCATGTTGGCACCCAGAGCCTTGTCCAGCGCCAGACGCAAACGCGGGTTGGTGCCCGGATCACCACCGCCCTGACGGGCAGCGACGGTCAGCTCACGAATCCACTTGGTGAAGATCTTGCCTTTCTTGGCATCCTGACGCTCTTTGCGGTGCTTGATGTTCGCCCACTTAGAATGACCTGCCATATCTCGCTCCAGATTCTTTTCAACACGTTCATGTGTGTCGCAGCACAACCGACACAAGCTTGCCCGGCCAAAACGCAAACGGGGCGCATCGACGTCAGTGGTGACGCGATACGCCCCGCCCGGTATTACTCGGCTTTCGGCTGTTCGCGCAAACGGATGTGCAATTCACGCAACGCCTTGGCGTCAACCACGCCAGGCGCCTGGGTCATCACGTCCGCTGCACTCTGGGTTTTCGGGAAGGCAATGACTTCACGAATCGACTGGGCGCCGGTCATCAGCATGACCAGACGATCCAGACCGAATGCCAGACCACCATGGGGTGGCGCGCCATATTTCAGGGCGTCGAGCAGGAAGCCAAACTTCTCCTGCTGCTCGTCTTCGGCAATACCCAGCAAGCGGAAGACCGCCTGTTGCATTTCCTTGCGATGGATACGGATCGAACCGCCGCCCAGCTCGGTGCCGTTGAGCACCATGTCGTAGGCGCGGGACAGAGCGGTTGCCGGATTGGCTTCCAGCTCTTCCGGGCTGCACTTGGGTGCAGTGAACGGGTGGTGCAGCGCAGTGAAGCTGCCGTCGTCGTTCTCTTCGAACATCGGGAAGTCCACGACCCACATCGGTGCCCACTCGCAGGTGTGCAGCTTGAAGTCGTTACCGACTTTGATCCGCAGCGCGCCCAGGGCCTCGCTGACAATCTTGGCTTTGTCCGCACCGAAGAACACGATATCGCCATCCACCGCGCCAACACGATCAAGGATCACGTTGAGGTTGGCTTCCGGGATGTTCTTGACGATTGGCGACTGCAGACCATCAACGCCGTTGGCGCGCTCATTGACCTTGATGTACGCCAGGCCCTTGGCACCGTAGATGCCGACGAATTTGGTGTAATCGTCGATCTGCTTGCGCGGGATGCTTGCCCCGCCTGGAACACGCAGAGCGGCAATACGACATTTCGGGTCGTTGGCCGGGCCGCTGAACACCTTGAAGTCGACGTCCTTGAGCTGATCGGCAACGTCGACCAGTTCCAGCGGGTTACGCAGGTCCGGCTTGTCCGAACCATAACGACGCATGGCTTCTGCGAAGGTCATGTGCGGGAAATCGCCAAATTCCAGGTCGAGCACTTCCTTGAACAGCTGACGAATCATCTTCTCGGTCAGGCCGATGATGTCTTCTTCATTAAGGAAGCTGGTTTCGATGTCGATCTGGGTGAATTCGGGCTGACGGTCGGCACGCAGGTCTTCGTCGCGGAAGCACTTGGCGATCTGGTAGTAGCGATCGAAGCCGGCAACCATCAACAGCTGCTTGAACAGCTGCGGCGATTGCGGCAAGGCAAAGAAACTGCCCGGATGTGTGCGGCTTGGCACCAGATAGTCGCGGGCGCCTTCCGGCGTCGCGCGAGTCAGGATCGGCGTCTCGACGTCCAGGAAGCCGTTTTCATCAAGGTAACGACGGATGCTGGTGGTGATGCGCGAACGCAGACGCAGCTTCTCGGCCATTTCCGGACGACGCAGGTCGATAAAGCGATAACGCAGGCGGGTTTCTTCGCCGACGTCCGAGTACTCGTTCAGCGGGAACGGCGGGGTTTCCGACTCGTTCAGTACTTCGAGCTCGTAGCCCAGCACTTCGATGGCGCCCGAGGCCATATTGGCATTCACTGCGCCTGCTGGACGAGCACGCACCTTGCCGGTGATCTTGACGACATACTCGCTGCGCACGCGGTCGGCGGCAGCGAAGGTATCGGCGCGATCCGGGTCGAAGACCACTTGGGCCAGGCCTTCGCGATCACGTATGTCGAGGAAAATTACCCCTCCATGGTCACGACGACGGTGGACCCATCCGCAAAGGGTAATTTCCTGACCTTCCAGGCTCTCGTTCAGTTGGCCGCAATAATGGCTGCGCATCATGATGGTGGTTTCACTTCCGTAATTCGAAATTCGTGGAGCTTTCGCTCTTGGCTTGCGCTCAATAGTGCAAGAGCCCAGGCATGCAGTTCAAGCTGTCAGCTCATCGCTGGGCGCTCTGTTTGCGCAGAAGCATGCCCGTTTTGGCAAGGCGGGGGATTATATAGGGTTAATCGAAGCCGTGCAGCCGCACGAACCCATCCCGGCAGGATAAGTTCGTCGCAGCCGCTCACGCATCACGAAACGCAAGCATCAGGACGCATACAGAGCGGGCCCGCCACGCTGGCGAGCCCGCAGAAAATGGGAGCGTATCCAACCTACGCCTGGACCAGATCCAGGTTATCGCCTTTCAGGACATGAGCCACACAGACCACCCTGATAAGGCCGCTGAAGTTCTTCACGCCGCCGTAGCGCAAATGAACTTCCCTGTCGATGTAGGACAGCACCGCATTGACCGAACAGTTGTTTGACCGGGCAATGGTTCCAAGAATGTTCCAGTAAACGTTTTCCAGCCGCAGGCAAGTTGCCAACCCATTGAGGCGCACCGACTTGGAATGCGGTTGCGCCAGATTCATGTTGAAATCCTCGACAAAAGGATCATTACGTATTTTTCCGTGACGGTTTAAGTCTTGTACGTCGCGCTCAACCCCTCGAACCATGGTGATATTTCCTCTACACAGATCAATTCAGACTTCATGAAGAAACATTTAAAAATAAATAAATGTGCCTGCTTATAAAGCCCGAATCCCGACGTTATAGCCAGTAGAGCCAATACTCATACTGTGTAGGAGATCACTACAATTGATAGGCGAAACAGACTTTCCGCCTGGTGATAACCGACCTGAATGTTAAGCAGGTGTTTAATATTTATGTAGTCGCAAAAAAAAATCGACAAACGCCAGTCCAAGCCGGGAAGGCAGGTACAGGGGCCAAGGGAGGAGTCGGAGATTCGTCAGATGAGCGACGCAGCGCGTGCGTCGCTCGTCGCGACCTTAGTTGGTCTCAAGCATCGAACGCAGCATCCAGGCTGTTTTCTCGTGCACTTGCATCCGCTGGGTCAACAAGTCAGCAGTCGGCTCATCACTGACTTTATCCAACAAAGGAAAAATACTACGAGCTGTGCGGACAACAGCTTCTTGACCCTGAACCAGACTTTTGATCATGGCTTCAGCACTCGGCACGCCTTCTTCTTCCTTGATAGACGACAGGCGAGCGTAAGTTGTGTAGGTACCCGGTGCCGGGAAGCCCAGTGCGCGAATACGTTCGGCAATCGAATCCACCGCCAGGGCGAGTTCGTTGTATTGCTCTTCGAACATCAAATGCAGCGTACGAAACATCGGGCCGCTGACATTCCAGTGAAAGTTGTGGGTTTTGAGATACAACACGTAAGTATCTGCGAGCAAGTGAGAAAGACCGTCAACGATCGACTTACGATCTTCTTCGCTGATACCAATATCGATTGCCATGTTTTGCCCCTTAGAGATGGATTATTCAGCAGGTACAGCGGGCACTCTACCAAGAGAATGACCATGACGCAGCAGCTTCAGCCATCGAAATCCCTGGCACGTCGAGAAAAAAATCCGCACCAGGACACTGCATAAACCCACCGCTGGTCGCTTTGCATAACCCATTTTCAACAATGCCGACGGACCTGCAGGCTCCTGATTTGAGTAGCCCCATGCTTTGCTGTTAAATACACCGCGTGTCGTTGCTGACTTTTCCTGCAACGCATAGGCTGACCCTCGCTCGTGCAGCACGCCTCCACTTTTCCAGAAGCGTACCGGGTGTCATCAGCTATTTCCTCGTGATCCATCTTAATGTGAGTTATCAACATGTTGAAAATCGTTCACCTGCTAACGGGAGCCGCAGCCCTGCTGCTTTCCTTCATCCCCAGCCTGCGCAGTGAAGCCTTGTCTTCATATCTCCTGCAGCCCGATGCGCTCTATCTGGCGTTCTTTGGCCTGCTCAATCTGTTGCTTGCACCAGTGATCCCCTATTGGAACCGGGGCCCACGTCATCAATTGCAAAACCTTGTAAGTGCGTTGCTCATTCTTGCCGTCGTTCTTCAAATCCTGACCCTGCTCGTCCCGCTGGAGATCGTCGCCGGTCAACCAGCAATCATGCTGGGCCTGATCGCCGCCACACTTGCGGTCGCCTTGCACATCGGGATCAGCTTCTATAGATCTTCGCCATCCCCCGCCGCGCAAAGTCATGACATGACCAATCGCGATACAGGTACCGTGAAGTGGTTCAATACCTCCAAGGGTTTTGGTTTTATTTCCCGGGATTCGGGCGATGACATCTTCGTTCACTTCCGCGCCATTCGCGGTGAAGGCCATCGTGTCCTCGTAGAAGGCCAGCGTGTCGAGTTCTCGGTCATGAACCGCGACAAAGGCCTGCAAGCAGAAGACGTCATCGCGGCACTTCCCCGCCGCTGATTGTCTCGCCTGATAAAAAAACCGCGACCTCCTCCTGGAGATCGCGGTTTTTTTTGCGCCAGTACCTATTAATAGTGGGGCGGCGGCGCATCTTCCTCGAAGGTGTCGAACTGACTGCCCAGCTCTTCCTGGCGTTTGAGCATCGCCGCCATCTGCTGTTGCAGACGGTCAAGTGCGCGCTGCTGAGTCACCAGCACGTCATTCAACGCCTGAATGGTATCGTCCTGGAAAGCCAGCCGGCTTTCGAGTTCGGTCACTCGTGCTTCAACAGTCATGACAATTCCTCTGCAAAGGTGAAGCCAACGGTCAGCTCGCTGCGCAGCTGCTGCACGATGGTCGATACCTGCTGCGCTGTATAAGGTTGCGCGGGATGCTTGCCCCACACCGGAGCAGGCCAGGCCGGATCGCTGTGTCGACGGGCGATAACATGCATGTGTAGCTGACTAACTACATTACCCAGCGCTGCAACATTGATTTTGTCAGCCGCGAATACCTTATTGAGAATCACTGACAACACAGTTGTTTCCTGCCACAACTGCAACTGATCTTCAAGCGCCAACTCAAATATTTCACTAATATCCGCCCGCTTGGGCACCAGGACAAACCAGGGATAGTTTGAATCATTGGATAACAGCAGCCGGCATAACGAAAAATCGCCAATGGGCACTGTGTCTGCCTGTAAACGTGAGTCGAGAACGAACACGGTATAACTCCTGATCGTCAGGTTAGGTTTTTTTGCGCACCCTCATTTAAGTGTATGGCGCATTACCGAGCAGGATACTCGGGAATAAGTTCGAGTTCACTGCCGGGCTCGGTTACATGACGTTTGGCGCGGCCTGCCGCAGGGGATAGCGAGCCCCGGATACTGCAGTGGAGAAGCCCCTTCTGCACCAGGAATGACCGCCGACTGACAAAATGCACTCATTTAGAACAGTGATCGGGTGTTTTCAGCAGTGCTACGGTTGTTACAAATCGCTACCCAAAAAACGCGACTGGCAGGCATCAAATCCCCTCAAGCGGTTTTGCTGAGCGCCTGATGAAACACCCGACCGGTCCGAAAAGCTTACAGATCACAGCCATGAGCCACCTTCTAGCATCGGGAGCCGGACGCGCACCAAAACAACCCACTCCGATCGGCCAAAATGCCTGCCTACCCAGAATTTACCCAGGCTGATGGGCAGAAAGTAACGTTCCGCGCAGCCTCCCGAACTCAAAAGCGCTTCAACCGCAGGGATTTGAAATAAAATAGAAAGCTTTAAAATCTATATATATCAGTCAGTTACCTCATAAAAGCGAGGTAAATACTGCATTTTTCACAAAATTTTCTCATCAGCGTGAGCTTTGTGCACGGTTGTTGCTATATCACTCACAAGGTTGGCACGGACCCTGGCGGAAAACAGGATCCGGCTATCGTGAGAATGCGAAGGCTTGCCCAGGCATTACTTGGAAACCGGGCTTAGACTGTTTCACCCTATGCTTAGGTCGTAAAAAGGTAATGCGGTAGTTGTAAAGTCGATATGGAAACAGTGCATTTTTGCGACATGGACAGAGCAGTTTGCGACACCGCCGTAAAGATTTCGAAAGGATAGGTCTGTAACTATCGCCACCATTGTCAGCGTGATATAAGTTTCGCCGACACAAAAAAGAAAGAGCCGTCCCAGATAAAAAAACAGGTGGGTCGGCAGCAACTCTTCTTAAAACCAAAGGAGCAAGTCACGATGAGAGTGATGAAGTGGAGCGCAATCGCACTGGCAGTTACTGCAGCCAGCACCCAACTGGCAACGGCAGCAGCGTTCGTCAGCGATCAGTCAGAAGCAAAAGGTTTCGTTGACGGCAGCACGCTTGATGTGAAAGCTCGCAACTACTATTTCAATCGCGACAAGAAAAACGGCGCCGTTGATGACAAAGACTGGACCCAGGGTTTCTGGGGAACCTTCAGCTCTGGCTACACTCAAGGCACCATCGGGGTGGGCGTTGAAGCTTTCGGCTATTTCGGCCTGAAGCTTGACGGTCAGGACAAATATTCCGGTTCGGGCAACCTGGTCACCAGCAGCCAGGGCAAGAACGAAGACAGCTTCGGCAAAGCCGGTGGCGCTGTTAAGTTCCGTCTCTCGAAAACCGAGCTGAAAATCGGTGACATGCAGCCTACCAGCCCAGTGTTCGCAGTAGGCGGCTCCCGTCTGTTGCCACAAACTGCCAGCGGTATCAGCCTGCAGAGCAGCGAGATCAAAGGTCTGGATCTGGAAGGCGGTCACTTCTACTCCGGCACCAGCCAGGACGACACCAGCCACAACGGTAACATTTGGGCTACCTACGCCGGTGTTTCTGCGAAGACCGCTGACTTCGTTGGCGGCAAATACGCGATCACTGACAACCTTGGCGTTGCACTCTACGGTGCCAAGCTTGAAGACGTGTGGGACCAGTATTACGCGAACGTGAACTACGCACTGCCGCTGACTGACACCCAGTCCCTGGCATTTGACGCCAACCTGTATCGCACCGTCGATGAAGGCAGCGCCAAAGCAGGCGAGATCAGTAACACCGCATTCTCCGGTTCCGTTGCCTACTCGTTCCTGGCAGCACACACCCTGACCCTGGCATTCCAGAAGGTCAACGGTGATACGCCATTCGACTACATCGGTATTGGCGACAACAACAAGGGCGGCGACTCGATCTTCCTGAACAACTCCATCCAGTACTCTGACTTCAACGGTCCTGGTGAGAAATCCTGGCAAGCTCGCTACGACCTGAACATGGCTCCGTATGGCGTTCCTGGCCTGAGCTTCATGACCCGCTACATCAAAGGTTATGACATCGACGGCACCAACACACCTGCAAACAGCGCTTATGCTGGCCTGTATGGTGAAGACGGCAAGCACCACGAGACCAACCTTGAAGCCAAATATGTGCTTCAAACCGGTCCAGCCAAAGACCTGTCGTTCCGCATCCGTCAAGCATGGCACCGTGCCAATGCTGACCAGGGCGAAGGCGATATCAACGAGTTCCGTCTGATTGTCGACTACCCGATCTCGATCCTGTAATCGCACTTCAGCTACTCGTTTCGGAAAAAGCCCGGCTGATGCCGGGCTTTTTCATTCAGGCAATAAAGTAATCAGCATCGCCTCCCTCGGAGGCCTTGCGCTGTACGGGGGTAACTCGGCCCCGTACAATGCCCAGTCATTTCTAGTCTCAGCAACCGACAACGGCCTCCCATGCGCACCAGTCAATTTTTGCTCGCCACACAGAAAGAAACCCCTTCCGATGCGGTCGTCGTCAGCCACCAGCTGATGCTGCGTGCCGGCATGATTCGCAAACTTGCTTCCGGTCTCTATACCTGGCTCCCCATGGGCCTACGTGTGTTGCGCAAGGTCGAAGCCATCGTTCGTGAAGAAATGGACGCTGCTGGCGCACTCGAAGTATTGATGCCGGGTATTCAGCCCGCAGAGCTGTGGCAGGAATCCGGCCGCTGGGAACAGTACGGTCCTGAGTTGATGCGCCTGACCGATCGGCACAATCGCGAATTCTGCCTGGGCCCGACCCACGAAGAAGTGATCACCGATCTGGCCCGCAATGAGCTCAACAGCTATAAACAGCTGCCGATCAATCTGTACCAGATCCAGACCAAATTCCGCGACGAAATCCGCCCACGCTTCGGTTTGATGCGCGGCCGCGAGTTCGTCATGAAGGATGCGTACTCCTTCCATGCCGATCAGGCTTCCCTGCAGGAAACCTACGACCGCATGCATCAGGCGTATTGCAACGTGTTTACCCGCCTTGGCCTGAAATTCCGCCCGGTGGAAGCAGACAACGGTTCCATCGGCGGCGCGGGCTCTCATGAGTTTCACGTGCTGGCCGAGTCCGGCGAAGACGATATCGTGTTCAGCAATGGCTCCGATTACGCCGCCAACATCGAGAAAGCCGAAGCGATTCCCCGGGAAACCTCTCGCGCCGCACCAACCGAAGAGCTGCGTCTGATTGATACGCCGAACGCCAAGACCATTGCGCAACTGGTCGAAGGCTTCAACCTGCCTATCGAAAAGACCATCAAAACCTTGGTGGTGCATGCCGCTGAAGAAGGCAAGCTTATCGCACTGATCATCCGTGGCGATCATGAGCTGAACGAAATCAAGGCTGCCCAGCAAGAACGGGTCGCCAGCCCGCTGGTCATGGCATCGGAAGCCGAGTTGCGCGACGCCATCGGCGCCGGTGCCGGTTCGCTGGGCCCGCTGAACCTGCCGCTGCCTTGCATCATCGACCGTTCGGTAGAACTGATGAGCGACTTCGGCATCGGTGCCAACATCGACGACAAGCACTACTTTGGCGTCAACTGGGAACGCGATCTGCCTGTTCCGACCGTTGCCGACCTGCGCAACGTCGTGTCTGGCGATCCAAGCCCGGACGGCAAAGGCACGCTTGAAATCAAGCGCGGCATCGAAGTCGGTCACATTTTCCAGCTGGGCACCAAGTACAGCGAAGCCATGAAATGCCAGGTCCTTGGCGAAAACGGCAAGCCGGTCAACCTGTCCATGGGTTGCTACGGCATCGGCGTTTCCCGGGTCGTCGCCGCAGCCATCGAGCAGAACAGCGATGCCAACGGCATTATCTGGAATGACACCCTGGCGCCCTTCCAGATCGCCCTGGTACCGCTGCGCTATGAAACCGAAGCGGTTCGCGAAGCCACTGACAAGCTTTATGCCGAACTGAAGGCCGCTGGTTTCGAAGTGCTGCTGGATGACCGCGACAAGAAAACCAGCCCCGGCAACAAGTTTGCCGACATGGAGCTGATTGGTATCCCCCATCGCATCGTGGTCAGCGACCGCGGCCTGGCCGAAGGCAATCTTGAGTACAAGAGCCGCATCGAGCCTGAGGCCCAGGCCCTGCCGGTAGCTGACGTGTTGTCGTTTATCCAGGCCCGTATCCGCCGCTGAGTCATGGGCGCGCTCGCCACAACGAGCGCGCCCATTTCAGGCACCGCGCCTTATCCGCATCAAGAGATCCCATGTTCAAGCGAAGATCCTTAAGCCTCGGCTGTACAGCCTTGTGCGCCAGCCTGCTTGTCAGCGGTTGTGCCAACCACTTGTCACAGCGCAGCGAGCATGAAGAGCGTGTCGAACGCAAATTGCTCGAACATACCCTGCAAATTGATATGGGTGAGCCCAAGACCCTTGAGCTGCCTCAGCGCCGCGTGCGCATCCATGAACAAAAGACCTTTGAAGTCACCGAATTCGAAGTCACCCGCCGCTACGATCGTTACACCGCGTATCAGCCGTGGCGGGAAATCTATGAGATTCCGCTGGGTGCCGTCGCGGTGGTGGCCGGTGTCGGCGCCAACGTGGTCAACGTCTTGGCCTTCGGCCAGCTGCCGGACAGCGTGACCAAGGACTGGATCAACTATGGCGTGGCCGGGCTCAACCCGTTCATGAACGCGCCGTCTCATGGCCGGGCCCAGCAAAACCTGGCGGGGATCGACGAAGTCCAAAAGGACAAGCGTATCGAAAATTCGTCCCTGCCGTGGAACGAGCGCCCGGTGCTGGTCAAGTCAGGGACGCAAACCCACGAGTTGACCACTGATCGCAACGGCGTGTTGCGCCTGAGTCTGCTGGACAGTCCATTTGCCGAACAGGACCTGAGCCACGTCACGCGAATCTACTTCAGCGTCGAAGACGATCAGGACAAGGTTCACGCCAATGCGGACCTGCCCATCAGCAAGCTGTTGCGTGGCAAGTTACTTGAGGCGCACAGCCTGATTTACGATGACCTGGAAGATGATGAAGTCAGCCAGTGGGTCTATCGCGTCAAGCGTCTTTCGGAATTGGGGCTTGAAGATGAAGCCAGCGAACTGGAGCAGAGCCTGATCGAGCTGACGCGTAATGATCCCCAGTTGCAGCATGAGTTTGTGAAATCCCTGGCCAAGGATGCGGGTCGCCTGGTCGCTGACCCCGGCGCCAAGCACTGACATCCACTGCTGCGTGCTCAGGGCGCGAACAGTTCCAGCTGTTCGTGACCGCTGCGCAGATCGTGCAAACGCACACCGATCCCCAGTAACCGCACCGGCTTGTCGCCACGGGCAAACGCCTGGGTCAACAACTGCTGGAAACTGGTCAGATCCCGCCCCGCCCCGGACTGCTCAAGGGTCGTCTGCGTGAAATCGTGGAATTTGACTTTCACGAAGGGTTTGCCAGGCCGATAGTTGTCGGCGATGCGCGCCATACGCCCGGACAAGGTTTCCATCAGTTCTGGTAACTTTTCCAGGCAACTGGCCAGATCCGGCAAATCCGTATCGTAGGTATTTTCCACACTCACCGATTGCCGTCGGCTGTCGTTTTGCACCGGCCTTTCGTCGATGCCGTGCGCCAGCCCCCACAAGCGCTCGCCGAAAGAGCCGAATTCCCGAACCAGCGACAGCTTGCTCCAACCACGCAAATCCGTGCAGGTGACAATCCCCAGTCTGCCGAGCTTGTCGGCTGTCACCTTGCCAACGCCATGCAGCTTGTTGACTGGCAGTAGCGCGACGAAATCCTCGACCTGATCCGGCGTGATCACAAACAGCCCGTTGGGTTTTTTCCAGTCACTGGCGATCTTGGCGAGGAATTTGTTCGGCGCAACGCCCGCCGAGACGGTGATATGCAGCTGATTGGACACACGGCGGCGTATGTCCTGAGCGATGCGCGTGGCGCTGCCACCAAAATGGCTCGCATCGGACACGTCCAGAAACGCCTCATCCAGCGATAACGGCTCAATAAGATCGGTGTAATCGCGAAAGATCGTCTGGATTTCCTTCGATGCTTCTTTATAGGCGTCCATGCGCGGCTTGACGATGGTCAGGTCCGGACACAGCTTCAAGGCATGCCTAGATGACATCGCCGAGCGCACTCCGTAGGCGCGCGCTTCATAGTTGCAGGTCGCGATCACGCCGCGTCGATCTGCCGAACCACCCACCGCCAGCGGTTTGCTCGCCAGGCGCGGGTCATCGCGCATTTCGATGGCGGCATAGAAGCAGTCACAGTCGACATGAATGATTTTTCGCTGCGTCATGTAGGGTGATTTGCGAGAGATAAGGTCGCGCAGTATCTCATTGGCATCAGGATGTGGCACTCCGGGATGTGTGAATGGTCATGAAACCTTGACTGAAAAGCGCCCAAACCTGGCCCATAGCCCCGCATGGCAAGGCGTCACAGCCACATCAATCCCAATCGACGCTGCTAAGCGATTGAAGGAAAAGCAGTTTTTTCAAACTAACGGTTGACAGCACAGCGATCCGGCGTAGAATGCCGACACACAGACGCGGGATGGAGCAGTCTGGTAGCTCGTCGGGCTCATAACCCGAAGGTCGTCGGTTCAAATCCGGCTCCCGCAACCAAACATCAAACAAGGCTACTCGAAAGAGTGGCCTTTTTTGTGTCCGTCAGTTTTTCACCCTTGATTGCAATACGCCGGTCCGCAACATTTTGTAGGACCGGCTTTAGCCGGGAGACCGCCCTCCCGACTAAAGCCGGTCCTACGGTTCCTGCCTGGCCGCACTCATTTACCCTCATTTCGCATTAAAGGTTGACACCTCGTCGTTCGGCTGTAGAATGCCGCCACACAGACGCGGGATGGAGCAGTCTGGTAGCTCGTCGGGCTCATAACCCGAAGGTCGTCGGTTCAAATCCGGCTCCCGCAACCAAACATCAAACAAGGCTACTCGAAAGAGTGGCCTTTTTTGTGCCTGTAAGAAAAACACCGCTCCAATGAAGCTAAGCGCTTGTCAGAAAAGGCTATTTTGCATTGCAGGTTTCATCTCATTTTCACGCTTGTAACGTAATATTGCTGTGGGCGACAGTTTTTCCATGGTCGGCCGATAGCCTTTTGTGACCCAATAGTCGCTTAGGTGACACAGACAAAATCCGCTCCATTCGCTCGTTAGACGTTGACGCGCTAACATCTCGAAATATTTTTTGCGTAGGGATTGGTAACTTGGCTGCATACCTCCATCCTGTCGCGCACGATCCAAGGAGTGATTGATGCGCGCCAACCCGTCAGAACCCAATGAAGCAGTCACGGCGAATCAACCTATTCAACCTGCTCGCCTGCAATGGCTGGAGCTGCTGAGCAAGTATCGCCAACCTATCGGCCTGGCCGTTACGCTGCTGCTTTTCGCCATTGCGCTGATCGCTTGCCGCCACATGCTGAGCGAGCTGGATCTTTATGCGCTGCATGATTCGCTGCTAAGTGTGCCGGTGCCATCACTGGCAGGCGCCGTGCTGGCGATGATTGTCGGTTTTATCATCCTGCTGGGCTACGAATGGTCCGCCAGTCGATACGCCGGGGTTGATCTGCCCAACAAGACCCTGGCGATGGGCGGCTTTACCGCGTTCGCCATTGGCAACGCAGTCGGGCTTTCGATGCTGTCCGGCGGCTCGGTGCGTTATCGGCTGTATTCGCGCAAAGGCGTGGGTGCGATAGAAGTCGCACGCATGACGCTATTCGCCAGCCTGTCATTGGGCTGCGCCCTGCCGCCGCTGGCCGCACTCGCGACCCTGAGCAATTTGTCCGGTGCTTCCCTGGCCCTGCACTTGCCGGTCGGGATGCTCGCGGCGATTGCCATCGGCGTTCTGGTTTTGACTGCACTGCTGACCATGGCGGTGTATCGCCGTCGGCTGCCAGAACAAACGATCCCACACACTCTATTGGTGCGTGCTGGCAGAAGAACCCTGCGTTTGCCTGGCCTGCGCCTGACGCTGATGCAACTGGTGATCACCGCGCTGGACGTTGCCGCAGCGGCTACGGTTCTGTATTTGCTGCTGCCGCAATCCCCGCCGTTTGGCGCGTTCCTGCTGGTTTACCTGCTGGCATTGGCTGCGGGCGTGCTCAGTCATGTTCCTGGTGGCGTGGGTGTTTTCGAAGCCATTCTGCTCGCGGCGTTCGCCAATGAACTGGGCGCCGCACCGCTGGCTGCCGCCTTGCTGTTGTATCGACTGATCTACGTCGTGCTGCCGCTGCTGCTGGCCTGCCTGACCCTGCTGTTCACCGAAAGCCAGCGCCTGTTGCCAACCAAACAGGCAATGCGTGTAGCGTCGGGCCTTGCGGCACCGATTCTGGCATTGCTGGTGTTTCTTTCCGGGGTGGTGCTGCTGTTCTCCGGCGCGACTCCGGAAATCGATACCCGCCTGGAAAATCTCGGTTTTCTGATTCCCCATCGCCTGATCGATGCTTCGCACTTCGGCGCCAGCCTGATTGGCGTGCTGTGCCTGTTGCTGGCTCAAGGCCTGCGCCGGCGTCTTTCGGCGGCATGGATGCTGACCACCATTTTGCTGGTGACCGGCTCAGTGCTGTCGATGCTCAAGGGCTTCGACTGGGAAGAAGCGGTCCTGCTGATTCTCACTGCCTGCCTGCTGGGGGTTTTCCGTCGCTCGTTCTACCGACCGAGTCGCCTGCTGGAATTGCCTTTCTCGCCGCTGTATCTGGTGGCTAGCATCTGCGTGTTGGGCGCTTCGATCTGGCTGCTGCTGTTTGCCTATCAGGACGTCCCGTACAGCCATCAACTCTGGTGGCAGTTCACGCTGGATGCCGATGCCCCGCGCGCGCTGCGCTCGGCGCTGGGCAGCGCAGTGCTGCTGGTTGTGGTGTCGCTGACCTGGCTGCTGCGCACGGCACGACCGGTGATCAAACTCCCCGATGCGACAGAGCTGGCCAAGGCCGCCGAAATCGTCAACGCGTCATCACAACCGGATGGCGGGCTGGTGTTGACCGGCGACAAGGCGATCCTGCTGCACCCCAGTGGTGATGCCTTTTTGATGTACTCGCACCGTGGCCGCAGCCTCGTGGCCTTGTATGACCCGATTGGACCTACCCAGCAGCGTGCCGAACTCATCTGGCAGTTCCGCGACCTGTGCGATGTCCACCACGCGCGCCCGGTGTTTTATCAGGTCCGCGCCGAGAACCTGCCGTTCTATATGGACATCGGCCTGACCGCGATCAAGCTGGGCGAAGAAGCCCGGGTCGACTTGCGCCGCTTCGACATCGAAGCCAAGGGCAAGGAGATGAAAGACCTGCGCTACACCTGGAACCGGGGTGGACGCGATGGTTTGTCGCTGGAGATCTACGAAGCAGGTCAGGCACCGCTGGATGAGCTGAAGGTGATCTCCGACGCCTGGTTGACGGGCAAGAACGTCCGGGAAAAGGGCTTTTCCCTGGGTCGCTTCAGCCCGGAATACCTCAAGCACTTCCGCATCGCCATCATTCACTTTGAAGGCAAGCCGGTGGCGTTCGCCAACCTGCTGGAGACGTCGCGCCACGATCTGGCCAGCCTGGACTTGATGCGCGCGCATCCGGATGCACCGAAACTAACCATGGAATTCATGATGGTCGGGCTGATTTTGTATTACAAACAGCACGGCTACGAACGCTTCAGCCTGGGCATGGTGCCGTTGTCAGGCTTGCAACCGCGGCGTGGCGCACCTTTGACCCAGCGTTTGGGCTCGATGGTGTTCCGCCGTGGCGAGCAACTCTACAACTTCCAGGGCTTGCGGCGCTTCAAGGACAAATTCCAGCCTGACTGGGAACCTCGCTATATGGCCGTGCCCGCCGGACTCGATCCGCTGGTGGCGCTGGCTGATACTGCCGCCCTGATTGCAGGCGGTCTGACTGGATTGGTGAAACGCTGATGATTCAACGCTACTGGCGCTTTTTGCTCGCAGCCCTGGTTATTCTCGTGGTGGCGTTGGGGGTCTGGGTGTGGAACCGCCCTGCTCCGCCGGCCACCCTCGTCCATTCCACCCTGGCTGACGGCTCGGCGCTTACCGATGTAACGCCGGGCAGCCGGACCAAGGTGCGGGTTGCATTGGCGGTCACTGCTGACGACTTGCTCACCGACAAGCAATTGCAGGCCTTGAGCCAGGATGCCGCCGCGCGGATTATTCAGGTGGTGTTGCCCAAGGATAATTGCGTCCTGCAACAAAAGACCTTCAACGACGCCCTGCAACAGCTGGATGACGCGCCGACCATCGTCGGCGGTATCGGCCCGGGTGCGACATTGGCCTGGCGCTGGCTTGCAGGTCAGGACAACGACGATGCAGAGGCGATTTCGGTAGGTTTTTACCTGGAAGTCCCGTCCCAGCCGGCACCGGTGGTAGAGGCCGACGAGCCCGCGCCAGTGATCTGCGACGTGGCGCTGCCAAAAACCGCGCCCCACGGCCACTGGATGGTGGCATGGAACGATGCGCCCGAGGACGCGCCTGCAGCGTTTGTGCGTGATCAGGCCAACGCAGATACGAGCATCAGCGACTACGACATCAAGCTGCCACAGGTTTTGAACAGCGAACTTCGCCACAAATTGGTCGGCGAGGATGACAAGGGTGGCGGCGTCGGCGTGCCGGTGGTGGAAGTCCCGTCTGCACAGCCCTCCGACACGGTGACGCTGTTCATGTCCGGCGATGGCGGCTGGCGCGACCTGGACAAGGTAGTGGCCGGCGATATGGCCAACCTGGGTTATCCGGTGGTGGGCATTGATGTGCTGCGCTATTACTGGGAACACAAGACGCCGGAGCAGACTGCCGCCGACCTCACCGAACTGATGCAGCACTACCGACAGAAGTGGGGCACCAAGCGCTTCATTCTCGCTGGTTACTCCTTCGGTGCTGACGTGATGCCGGCGGTCTACAACCGCCTGGCCCCTGAGGATCAGAACCGCATCGACGGCATTATCCTGCTCGCCTTCGCACGCACCGGCAGCTTCGAGATCCATGTCGACGGCTGGCTCGGCACTGCTGGCAAGGAAGCCACTACCGGCGAAGAGATGGCCAAGCTGCCTGCCGAGAAGGTGCTGTGCGTCTACGGCATCGAAGAGAAGGATGAAAGCGGCTGCACCGCAACCACGGCAGTGGGCGAGAAGCTGCAGCTTCCAGGCGGTCACCACTTCGACGAGAACTACCCGGCTCTGGCCAAACGCCTGATCGCCGCCATCGACAAGCGCCAGGGCAAGGCCGAGAGCAAGTAGAAGCTTGCGCAAGGCATAAAAAAATCCCCGCAACCTTATCGAGGTGCGGGGATTTTTTTATATCTGCAGAAACCGATCACGCTCCGTAGGAGCCAACTTGTTGGCGAGACGTCGACCCTGTGTAACCAGGAAGATTGCCTCGCAAGCTCGCTCCCACACAGAAGGATTACATTTCCACCTGCGTACCCAACTCGATCACCCGGTTGAACGGCAGCTTGAAGAAGCGCAGGTTGCCGTTGGCGTTCTTGAGCATGAAAGCGAACAGCGCCTCGCGCCAGCGCGCCATGCCGACCATTTTCGACGGGATCACTGTCTCGCGACTGAGGAAGTACGTGGTGCGCATCGGGCTGAAGTCCAGTTCCTTCAAATGACACAGGCTCAGCGCGGCCGGTACGTCCGGCTCGTCGATGAAGCCGAAATGCAGGATCACCCGATAAAAGCCTTCGCCATAGGCCTCGACTTCAAATCGACGCTGCGCCGGTACTCGCGGCGTGTCTTCGTAAACCACGGTCAGCAACACCACTTGTTCATGCAGCACCTGGTTATGCAGCAGGTTATGCAGCAATGCATGTGGGACGGCATCGGCGCGGGCAGTGAGAAATACCGCTGTGCCCTGCACCCGATGCGGCGGCTGGACCTTGATGCTGCTGATGAAGATCGGCAATGGCAACCCGCCTTCGTCGATACGATCCACCAGCAACTGCTTGCCGCGCTTCCAGGTGGTCATCAGGATAAACAACACAACGCCGGCGATTACCGGGAATGCCCCGCCTTGAATCACCTTCGGCACGTTGGCGGCGAAGAACAGGCTGTCCACCAGCAGAAGACACAGCAACAGGGGCACGGCGAGGAATGCCGGCCATTTCCACAACAGCAGCATGACCGACGACACCAGAATCGTGGTGCAGAACATCGTGCCGGTAACCGCTACGCCGTAGGCCGAAGCCAGCGCGCCGGAAGACTCGAAACCCAGCACCAGCAGAATCACGCCAACCATCAACGACCAGTTGACCGCACCGATATAGATCTGGCCCTGGGCATCGCTGGAGGTGTGCTGAATATGCATGCGTGGGATGTAACCGAGCTGGATCGCCTGCAACGTCATGGAAAACGCGCCGGAAATCACCGCCTGAGACGCAATGACCGTCGCCAGCGTTGACAGCCCCACCAGCGGCAACAGCGCCCAGCTCGGCGCCAACAGGTAGAACGGGTTGCGCGCGGCTTCCGGGTCTTCGAGCACCAGGGCGCCCTGACCGAAATAGTTGAGCACCAGCGCTGGCAACACCAGGAGGAACCAGGCGCGAGCAATCGGCTTGCGGCCGAAGTGGCCCATGTCGGCATACAGCGCTTCGGCACCGGTCAGCGCCAGCACCACTGCACCAAGGATCGCCACGCCAATGCCCGGATGGACGATAAAGAAGCGCACGGCCCACAGTGGGTTCATGGCGTGCAGCACTTCCGGCTGGCGCAAAATGCCATGAATGCCCAGCAAGCCCAGCACCACGAACCAGGTCACCATGACCGGACCGAACAACACACCGATGCGCGCCGTGCCGTGCCGCTGAATCAGGAACAGCCCGACCAGCACCACCAGCGCCATGGGTACTACCCAGCGCTCGAGTCCATCGAAAGCCAGTTCCATACCTTCCATGGCCGACAGCACGGAAATCGCCGGGGTGATCATGCTGTCGCCGTAAAACAGCGCCGCACCGAACAAGCCGAATACCACCATGACCGCCTGCAGTTTCGGCTTGCTCGCCGAGGCCCGTCGCGCCAGGGCGGTGAGCGCCATGATGCCGCCCTCGCCCTGGTTGTCAGCGCGCAGGATGAACACCATGTACTTGAACGAGACCACCCAGATCAGCGACCAGAAGATCAATGACAGAATGCCCAGCACCGCGTCGTGTGTGACCTCTACGCCATAACCACCCTGAAACACTTCCTTGAGGGTATACAACGGGCTGGTGCCGATATCGCCATATACCACGCCCACCGCCGCCATCAGCAAACTCAAGGGTTTGGCTGCGCTTTGCCCGGTCTCAGCCTGACTGCTTGCTTGACTCATCTACCACTCCAGAAACCAAGGCTCGCGCCACTCGACACAAGATGATGCTTTGAGCCTGCCGACACTTATCAGGTGCCATCGAAGCCAGCGAATTCGACATATCCCGTAACGCCGCGAAGCATAGCGCAGCACTCGTCGTAATTCTCTGCATAAAGCTGGTCAATCGCAGGACTGACCGCTAAAATTGCGCACTTTTTGACCAGAGGCGCACGTATCCGCTATCGGATACCAACGCCCAGCCGGTGCCGACGCACCACTTACGCCGAGGTTCGCCATGTCCACCGTTATCACGCCTTCCGCCCCGAAGGTTGGCTTTGTTTCCCTGGGTTGCCCGAAGGCCCTTGTGGACTCCGAGCGCATCCTTACTCAACTGCGCATGGAAGGCTACGAAGTGGTCGCGACCTATCAGGATGCCGACGTCGTTGTCGTCAACACCTGTGGGTTCATCGACACCGCCAAGGCTGAGTCCCTGGAAGTGATCGGCGAAGCCCTTGCCGAAAACGGCAAAGTGATCGTGACCGGTTGCATGGGCGTCGATGAAAGTGTCATCCGCAACGTGCACCCCAGTGTTCTGGCCGTAACCGGGCCGCAGCAGTACGAGCAAGTGGTCAATGCCGTCCACGACGCCGCGCCGCCGAACCTCAATCACAACCCGCTGATCGACCTGGTGCCGCCGCAAGGCGTCAAGCTGACTCCGCGCCATTACGCCTACCTGAAGATTTCCGAAGGCTGCAACCACAGCTGCAGCTTCTGCATCATCCCGTCGATGCGCGGCAAACTGGTCAGCCGTCCGGTGGGTGATGTGCTTGATGAAGCGCAGCGTCTGGTCAAGGCTGGCGTCAAAGAGCTGCTGGTGATTTCCCAGGACACCAGCGCTTATGGCGTCGACGTCAAATACCGCACCGGTTTCTGGAACGGCGCGCCGGTCAAGACGCGCATGACTGAACTGTGCCAGGCCCTCAGTTCACTGGGCGTCTGGGTTCGCCTGCATTATGTGTACCCGTATCCGCACGTCGATGAACTGATTCCGCTGATGGCTGCCGGGAAAATCCTGCCGTATCTGGATATCCCGTTCCAGCATGCCAGCCCGAAAATCCTCAAGCTGATGAAACGCCCGGCCTTTGAAGACAAGACTCTGGCGCGCATCAAGAACTGGCGCGAACAGTGTCCGGACCTGATCATCCGTTCGACATTCATCGTCGGCTTCCCGGGTGAAACCGAAGAAGACTTCCAGTATCTGCTTGAATGGCTGACCGAAGCACAACTCGATCGCGTTGGCTGCTTCCAGTACTCCCCGGTCGAAGGCGCTCCGGCCAACCTGCTGGACGCACCGATTGTTCCGGACGAGATCAAACAGGATCGCTGGGATCGTTTCATGGCCCATCAACAAGCCATCAGCGCAGCGCGCCTGCAAATGAAGATCGGCAAGGAAATCGAAGTGCTGATCGATGAAGTCGACGAGCAAGGCGCGGTAGGCCGCTGCTTCTTCGATGCCCCGGAAATCGACGGTAATGTTTATATCGCCCTCGAAGCCGACAGCCAGGTCAAACCCGGCGACAAGATCATGTGCCGCGTGACCGACGCCGATGAATACGATCTGTGGGCGGACCTGCTCTGATCGCCTGTTCGTAGCCTGAAGTAAAATCAGCCCTGCCCTTCAAACGGCGGGGCTTTTTATAGGTCGAACAGGCTGGCGACTTTTCTTTGCTCAGCGGCCAGACGGAGCCAGGCTCATGCACTACCAGCACCACGAGATTTTCATCCCCAACAAGAACGAATATCCGAAACTGACGCAGGTTTGGGAAGACTCGGTCCGTGCCACCCACGACTTTCTTCCCGACTCGTATATCTCGATCCTCAAGAGCCTGCTGCTCTCGCGCTATCTGGACAGCGTTACGCTGTTCTGCTGTCGGGATGTACACATGAACATCACCGGTTTTGCCGGCGTCAGCAGGACCAAGCTGGAGATGCTTTTCATTGATCCCGCACATCGCGGCGAGGGCCTGGGAAAACGGCTGCTGGCCCATGCCATCGAACATTTCGGTATAGAAGAACTGGACGTCAACGAGCAGAACCCGCAGGCGCTGGGCTTCTATCTAAAGCATGGGTTCGAAGTGGTCAGCCGTACCGAGGTTGATGGACTGGGCCAGCCGTATCCGATGTTGCGCATGCGTTTGCGCAACGGGGGCAAACCGTAGGACCGGCTTTAGCCGGGAAGAGGCCGGTACATTCTCAGTAGTTGCGTCGTCAGACCTTCCGCCCTCCCGGCTAAAGCCGGTCCTACGGGTCCTGTGTGCTGGCCGACATCGCGATGTTCCCGAGACGTGGGTATGCCGCTTCGCGGGCAAGCCTCGCTCCAACAATCGAGCCGTCACCACTGATTCCAGCCCATTTGCAATGTTGCCGCGATTAACCGGGCGTGCACGGGTACAATAATCGCCTTTCTCTCAAGTAACGGCTCTTTGTCATGTCAGAACCCATCCGCCTCTCCAAACGTCTTATCGAGCTGATCGGCTGCTCCCGTCGGGAGGCTGAGCTGTATATCGAAGGCGGCTGGGTCACCGTGGATGGCGAAGTCATCGAAGAACCGCAGTTCAAGGTCGATACGCAAACCGTTGAACTCAGCCCGGCAGCCAAGGCCGATGCGCCGGAACCGGTAACGATCATCCTGCACAAACCCGCAGCGATGAGCGACGCCGATGCACTGGCGCTGATCACGCCGGGCACCCTGTCGGAAGAGCACAGCTTCGGCAAGCGTCCGCTCAAAGGGCACTTTCTGCGTCTTGAACCCATTTCGACCTTGCAGGCCAATGCCAGCGGCTTGATGGTGTTCAGCCAGGACTGGAAAATCCTGCGCAAGCTCACGGATGATCGCAGCAAGATCGAGCAGGAATACATCGTCGAAATTAGCGGCGACATGGTGGCTCACGGCTTGAACCGCCTGAATCACGGCCTGACCTACAAGGGCAAGGAATTGCCTGCGGTCAAAGCCAGCTGGCAGAACGAAAACCGCCTGCGCTTCGCCATGAAAAACCCGCAGCCGGGCATCATTGCTCAGTTGTGCGAAGCCGTTGGCGTGAAGATCGTTTCGGTGCGCCGCATCCGCATTGGCGGCGTGTCGATGGGCAAGTTGCCCGAAGGCCAGTGGCGCTACATGACCGTGAAAGAAAAGTTCTGACCCACGCACTCCTCATTCAGTGCTGCAGCGGCTCGCTTCTGTGGCGTGACACCCGCCTCACCAGGATTCGAACACACCATGATGAACAATGACGTACTGCGCAGCGTGCGCTACATGCTTGATATCAGCGACGGCAAGATCGTCGATATCGTCAAGCTGGCAGGCTTCGAAATTTCCAAGGCCGACGTGATCGCCTTCATGAAGAAAGAAGACGAAGAAGGTTATCTGGATTGCAGCGATGAAATCATGGCGCACTTCCTCGATGGCCTGGTGATCTTCAAGCGCGGCAAGGACGACAGCCGTGCGCCACAAGCGATTGAACTGCCGATCACCAACAACACGGTCCTGAAAAAACTGCGTGTGGCCTTCGAACTCAAGGAAGAAGACATGCACGCCATCCTCAAGGCCGCCGAGTTCCCGGTGTCCAAGCCGGAGCTGAGCGCCCTGTTCCGCAAGTTCGGCCACAGCAACTACCGCACCTGTGGCGACCAGTTGCTGCGCAACTTCCTCAAAGGCTTGACCTTGCGGGTTCGCGGCTGATCCAGACGGCATCCTTGATCCCAGACTTGTAGGACCGGCTTCAGCCTGGAGGGTATTCTCCCGGCTGAAGCCGGTCCTACGGATTGACATTCAATTGCGATGACTGGCCGGAACCCTCATGCCTGATTCCTACAACGTCTCCCCCATCGGCTACGTGCGCTCCTGCTTCAAGGAGAAGTTCGCCATCCCGCGTCAGCCTCAGCTCGCTCCGGCGGCTCGCGGCGTGCTGGAACTGGTGGCGCCGTTTGATCAGGGCGACGCCGTGCAGGGTCTGGAACAGGTCAGCCATGTCTGGCTATTGTTCCTGTTTCACCTGGCACTGGAAGACAAGCCGCGCCTGAAAGTGCGCCCGCCGCGTCTGGGCGGCAATCAATCCATGGGCGTGTTCGCCACTCGCGCGACTCATCGCCCCAATGGCATCGGCCAGTCAGTGGTCAAGCTGGACAAGGTTGAAGCCGGACGCCTGTGGTTGTCCGGCATCGACTTGCTGGACGGCACGCCGGTGCTGGACATCAAACCCTACGTGCCTTACGCCGACAGCGTGCCGACTGCGAGCAACACCATCGCCAGTGCCGCGCCTGAGCTGATCCCGGTTCAGTGGGCGGATGAGGCGCTGCGTCAGGCTCATGAACACGCGCTGCGTCTGGGTGAGCCATTGGTGGAGCTGATCGAGCAATGCCTGGCTCAAGACCCGAGACCGGCTTATCAAGTGCCGACGCCGGAGCGTCGCTACGGTGCGCAGCTGTGGGATCTGGATGTGCGCTGGCATTATCCGCAAGCCGGGCTGATTCGCGTGCTTGAGGTCATTCCGGCCACCAGCTGAGTCGCAGCCGCCCTACCAAACGTCGCCCACAAAAAAACCGCCTGGTCCGTGACCCCCAGGCGGTTTTTTCGTCACAAGCGCGATGTACCTTGCAGCACATCCCACGTTGTAATTCAGCTGCGCACGTCGCTTACTTCTCGACGAACGCACGCTCGATCAGGTAATCACCCGGCTCGCGCATACGCGGCGAAACGGTCAGGCCGAAGCTGTTGAGCACTTCGCTGGTTTCGTCGAGCATGCTCGGGCTACCGCACAACATCGCGCGATCATCCTGAGGATTGATCGGTGGCAGACCAATATCGCTGAACAGCTTGCCGCTGCGCATCAGATCGGTCAGACGGCCTTCGTTTTCGAAAGGCTCGCGGGTAACGGTCGGGTAGTAGATCAACTTGTCACGCAAGGCTTCACCGAAGAACTCGTTCTGCGGCAGATGCTCGGTGATGAATTCGCGGTAGGCCACTTCGTTCACATAACGAACGCCATGGCACAGGATGACCTTTTCGAAACGCTCGTAGGTTTCCGGGTCCTGGATGACGCTCATAAATGGCGCCAGGCCAGTACCGGTGCTCAGCAGATACAGATGCTTGCCCGGCTTGAGGTCGTCCAGCACCAGCGTACCCGTAGGTTTCTTGCTGATGATGATCTCGTCGCCTTCTTTCAAATGCTGCAGCTGCGACGTGAGGGGACCGTCCGGCACCTTGATGCTGAAAAACTCGAGATGCTCTTCCCAGTTCGGGCTGGCAATCGAATAAGCGCGCATGAGCGGGCGGCCATTGGGCTGCTGCAGACCGATCATGACGAACTGACCGTTCTCGAAACGCAGACCTGGGTCGCGGGTGCACTTGAAACTGAAGAGCGTGTCGTTCCAGTGATGGACGCTAAGGACACGCTCGTGGTTCATGTTGCTCATGTACGTAGGAACTCCTGAAATTTCACCCGCGCCGGGTAAGAGCGCTATTGCGCGATATTCTAGTGGCAGACACAATATCTGTTAACTGGATTATCAAGATATAGGTTATCGGTTATATAGATATGCGATTTACTCTGCGTCAACTCCAGGTCTTCGTCGCCGTCGCACAACAGGAAAGTGTTTCCCGTGCGGCCATCCTGCTGTCCCTGTCGCAATCAGCGGCGAGTACCTCCATAACCGAACTGGAACGCCAATCCAGCTGCCAGCTGTTCGACCGCGCTGGCAAACGCTTGAGCCTCAACGCCACCGGCCGCCAGTTACTGCCCCAGGCCGTGGCGCTGCTGGATCAGGCCAAGGAGATCGAGGACCTGCTCAACGGCAAATCCGGTTTCGGCTCACTGGCGGTCGGCGCGACGCTGACTATTGGTAACTATCTGGCAACCCTGCTGATCGGCAGTTTCATGCAGCGTCACCCGGAAAGTCAGGTCAAGCTGCACGTACAGAACACTGAGCATATCGTGCAACAAGTCGCTCACTACGAAATTGATCTAGGTCTGATTGAGGGCGATTGCACGCACCCGGACATCGAAGTGCAACGTTGGGTCGAAGACGAACTGGTGGTGTTCTGTGCGCCGCAGCATCCGCTGGCCAAGCGTGGCCATGCCAGTCTCGATCAGCTGACCGAGGAAGCCTGGATCTTGCGTGAGCAGGGCTCTGGCACTCGCCTGACCTTCGATCAAGCCATGCGCCATCACCGCAATGCACTCAATGTGCGACTGGAGCTGGAACACACCGAGGCGATCAAGCGTGCGGTGGAATCGGGATTGGGAATTGGCTGCATTTCCCGGCTGGCCCTGCGCGATGCTTTCCGGCGCGGCAGCCTGGTGGCCGTTGAAACGCCGGAGCTGGACCTGATCAGGCAGTTCTACTTCATCTGGCACAAGCAGAAGTATCAAACCTCCGCCATGCGCGAATTTCTCGATCTGTGCCGCTCATTCACCACGGGCATCCGCCGCAGCGATGAAATCGTCCTCCCGAGCATCTATCAGGCTGGCGCCTGAGCGCCCCGGACTGGCTAGGCTGCGCGTCAACCCAGCAGGATCAAACCCCAGACCACGGCAATCATGCCCAAGGCAATGAACTGCGCGGCGCTACCCATGTCTTTGGCATTCTTGGACAGCGGATGCAATTCCAGGGAAATCCGGTCGATCGCGGCCTCGACAGCCGAATTGAGCAATTCAACGATCAGCGCCAGAAGGCAGACAGCGATCAACAAGGCATGCTCGGCCTTACTGATGTGAAACAGGAACGACACGGGAATCAGGATCACGTTCAGCAATACCAACTGCCGAAAAGCAGCCTCGCCTTTGAAAGCGGCGGTCAGGCCGTCAAAGGAATAGCCGGTGGCATTGAAGATACGTTTGAGGCCGGTCTGGCCTTTGAAAGGAGACATAGATAGGCTGCTGCTTGAATAGAAAAGGCGAAGTTAATTCAGGACAAGTCAAAAAAGCGTGAACCCACGGCATTGCTCACGCAATCAGTTTGGCGAAATCGATTCCAGTTGTTGCAAAAGCAGCGCGGCCTGAGTGCGAGTGCGTACGCCCAGCTTGCGGAAAATCGCAGTCACATGCGCCTTGATGGTCGCTTCCGAGACGCTCAGTTCGTACGCGATCTGCTTGTTCAACAAGCCTTCGCAGACCATGGTCAGCACCCGGAACTGCTGTGGAGTCAGACTCGCAAGGCCAGCACTGGCCGCCTTTGCCTCAGCCGAAACACTCACGGGTTCGTTGACTTGCGATGGCCACCAGACGTCGCCTTCAAGAACCGTGCGTACCGCTTGCTGAATGGTTTCCAGGGAGCTGGATTTGGGGATGAAACCGCTGGCACCGAACTCCTTGGAGCGCACGACAATCGATGCTTCTTCCTGAGCGGAAACCATCACCACGGGAATCTGCGGGTACTGCCCGCGCAACAGCACCAACCCGGAAAATCCGTAGGCACCCGGCATGTTCAGATCCAGCAGAACCAGATCCCAGTCGGTCTTTTCACCCAAATGAGTTTCAAGCTGAGCAATGCTGTCGGCTTCTACCAACCGGACATCCGGGCCGAGGCCGAGGCTTAATGCCTGATGCAGCGCGCTGCGAAATAGCGGATGGTCATCGGCAATCAGGATTTCGTAGGTCATTGGGTGATCCTGTTTTTATAGGAGCAGCGATCCGATCGTTGCTCAGCAAGGCATTCGAAAATGCCAGCAAATGCTCGTTGGGCGACACAGCACATTCGACGCAAACCAACAAAAACAAGCGTCCAATCCTTTATGCGGCGCCAAGCATGCCCAGCGAAGCCGGGGTGGTCAAGCGCCATCCTTGGTGAAACGTTATTGCATATTGTGCACTTATCTTCAGCCGGTGGGCGCCGCAGATCAGCTATCTATATAAAAGCTTTCAAGTGAGTGTGGGCGGCGTCCTGCGCATCAATAGGGTTTTGAAACTTGGCCCCCAGATAATGCGCAGTGAACACGTCCAGATAAGCATCCAGAACGCCACTGGCGTGGGTATCGCCGGCCAGCTCCAGACACAGCGCCGCGACTTCAGCGGTACAGAAATGGTCGTCGCGCTTGGAGCGGCGCAGTCGGTAGCGCGACAGCAGCTCCGATTCCAGGGTCAGCACGGGAAAACGCTCCAGATAGGGGCTCTTGCGAAACATCTTGCGGGCCTCGGGCCAGGTCGCATCCAGCAAAATAAACAGCGGCCGCTTGCCGTGTTCGAGCCTGACTTCACTGACCACCCGCTCCTCAGCGACAAACTCACCGGGGAAAACGATGTACGGCTGCCACTGCGGATCGTCCAGTAATGCCAGCAGCTGCGGGTTGATCTCGACGCGCGACCAGCCAAATGCGTAGGTGTCTTTGATCACGTCGGCAATCAGCCAGCCGGTATTGGTCGGTTTCAACGGTTCAGTGTCGTACATCAACAGGCACATGCCCGACGTCGCCGGCACAGTCGGTTTCCAGGCGCACAGGCAATAATCGGAAATCACCCGACAGCCGGGGCAACGTGGGGCGCGTGATCCGCGGGCAATGAACGGCTTGGTACTCTGCGCCAGGCGTTGATCGCGCAGACGGGAAACGGCATGACTCATGGCTGAGTGCACCGATGAACAGAAGGCGTTGACACTGGGTTGCCCCGAGAAGGTAATAAGTTGCCGAAGTTTACCAGAGCCACGCGGTCTACCGCTGCGCTGTCCGGCCAGGAATCTGTTTTCGGCCTAGGAGCTGTATCGGCTAGTCCTCTATACTTCGCCCCCGCTGAAGCGTCTGCATCTGGCAGCCTGCTTAGTGAACGTACTTTTAAGTTTCCGGTCCAACGGCCAGTCACTGAATCAGGAGAGTTTAATGCTGCGCCTTATCGTTCCCACCCTTACGCTGTTGCTCGTTGCTCCGCTGTGCGCCAATGCGGCGTCCAAGCAGGAATTCGAACTGAGCAAAATGCTTGAAAAAGTCGCGAAGGAAAGCAGCGTCGGTACACCGCGGGCGATCAACGAAGACATTCTCGATCAGGGCTACACGGTTGAAGGCAACGCGCTGATCAACCACCTGAGTGTGCGCGAAGGGCAGGCACAACAGATGCGTGCCAATCCGGATGCCGTGCGCAATCAACTGGGTAACAGCGTTTGTCACAACAACGGCTATCGCCAGTTGATGACCAAAGGCGCGGTACTCAAGTATCAGTTCACCGAGTACAAGACCAATCGTCCGGTTACCACCCAGATGTTCAAGGCAACCGACTGCGCCGTGAAGAAGTAACTGATTCCTGCTAGTAACAGGCGGCGCGCAATGCTTGCTCAGCGGCGCGCCACCTGACAGAGTTCTCCCCCTGCAGACCATCGTGTTCTGTGCGCAACACATCCCCATAAATCATGATTGCGACGCAGACAATCGTTGCCAGCTTCAATGCTATAAGCACATCATCGAAAAGAGCCAGGCTTCCTGTTCGAACGATCAGCTTTGATCAGGATGATGATTCTGCGCATGGAGAAGCTTTGAATGCCTTACGTACCGAATGACCTTCTTTCAACACACTTTCAGGGCAACGGTGCCGACCTCGCCCGGCAAATTGAAGAACAGATCAAAGTCGTCGCCCCTGACAGCCCGAATCTTCCGCTTTACCGCGACATGATGTTGACCGTGCTGCGCATGGCTCAGGATGATCGCAGCCGCTGGAACGCGAAAATCACCCTGCAGACCCTGCGCGAGCTGGACAATGCCTTTCGGACCCTTGATCGATTCAAGGGGCGGCGCAAAGTGACGGTCTTCGGCTCCGCGCGAACGCCTGCCGAGCACCCGATGTACAACCTGGCCAGAGAACTTGGCCAGGTACTGGCGCAAGCCGACCTGATGGTCATCACCGGCGGTGGCGGCGGCATCATGGCGGCGGCCCATGAAGGTGCCGGTCGCGAGCACAGCCTGGGGTTCAACATCACCCTGCCCTTCGAGCAACATGCCAATCCGACGATAGAAGGCACCAGCAACCTGCTGCCGTTCCACTTCTTCTTCACCCGCAAGCTGTTTTTCGTCAAGGAAGCCGACGCGTTGGTTCTTTGCCCTGGCGGCTTCGGTACGCTGGATGAAGCACTGGAAGTCCTGACGCTGATCCAGACTGGCAAAAGTCCACTGGTGCCTATCGTGCTGCTTGATGCACCGGGCGGAGGCTTCTGGCAAGGCGCCCTGGATTTCATCAAGGCTCAACTGGAAGCCAATCATTACATCCTGCCCAACGATATGAAGCTGCTGCGACTGGTCTACAGCGCTGAAGACGCGGTCGAAGAAATCAACCAGTTCTACAACAACTTCCATTCAAGTCGCTGGTTGAAGAACAAGTTTGTCATCCGTATGCATCACTCCCTCAGCGAACCGGCGATGGAGCACATGCAGGAAGCCTTCGCCGACCTGCGCATGGCGGAAGGTTTCCACCAACACAGCTATGCAGGGGAAGAACATGACGAGGCTCAGTTCAGCCATCTGACCCGGCTTGCCTTTACCTTCACTGGCCGCAATTACGGCCGCTTGCGAGAGTTGGTCGACTATATCAACCAGCCGGAAAACTGGGTTGATACCGACAGTCACCCACGTCAGCAGCGTGCGTCGGTAAACGTTAGCTGATCAGTCGTCCCCGCCCCGGCCGCTGAGCAAGCGGCCGATCATATCCAGCGGGTAACCGCGATAACTCAGGAATCTGCCTTGTTTGGCACGTTCACGAGCATCGATCGGCAGGTGCCCGGCAAATTTGCGTTGCCAGGTTTCCTGAAGCATCTCTTGCCAATCCAAGCCGCATTCACGCAACGCCTGCTCGATATCCCCACGCTGCAAGCCGCGCTGGCCGAGTTCTTCACGAATGCGCAAAGGCCCGTAGCCCGAGCGCGCGCGATAGGAAACAAAGCTTTCAAGGTAACGGGATTCGGAGAGCAGCCCTTCTTCCGTCAGACGGTCCAGGGCCGGGTCGATCAATTCGGGAGGTGCGCCGCGCTGACGCAGTTTACGCGTCAGCTCGACACGACCGTGCTCGCGGCGCGCGAGCAGGTCCATTGCAGTTCGCCGGATGGCGGCGGGTGTATCCAGTATCGCGGACATGAACTATCAGATATCGACGTCAGCTTCAGCCATGTCAGCAGCCGGAGCGACAGCAGGACGTGAACCTTCGGCCTTGGTGTCAACGCCTGGAGTCAGCAGTTTATCGCGAATCATCTTCTCGAGTGCTGCACCGACTTCCGGGTTATCCGCCAGGTACTTGGCCGAGTTGGCTTTACCCTGACCGATCTTGCTGCCCTGATAGCTGTACCACGCGCCGGACTTCTCAACGAAGCCGTGCAGCACAGCCAGATCGATGATCTCGCCGTTCAGGTAAATACCCTTGCCGTAAAGAATCTGGAACTCGGCCTGACGGAACGGCGGAGCCACCTTGTTCTTCACAACCTTGACGCGGGTTTCGCTACCAACGACTTCGTCGCCTTCTTTTACGGCACCTGTACGACGGATATCCAGACGTACCGAAGCGTAGAACTTCAGCGCGTTACCACCCGTGGTGGTTTCCGGGCTACCGAACATCACACCGATTTTCATGCGGATCTGGTTGATGAAGATAACCAGGCAGTTGGCGTTCTTGATGTTACCGGTGATCTTGCGCAGCGCTTGAGACATCAGACGAGCCTGCAGACCCACGTGCATGTCGCCCATCTCGCCTTCGATTTCGGCCTTTGGCACCAGTGCTGCCACGGAGTCGACCACGATCACATCGATCGCATTCGAACGCACCAGCATGTCGGTGATTTCCAGGGCCTGCTCGCCGGTGTCCGGCTGGGAAACCAGCAGGTCATCGACGTTTACGCCCAGCTTGCCGGCGTATTCAGGATCGAGTGCGTGTTCCGCATCGACGAACGCGCAGGTTGCGCCCATTTTCTGGGCCTGAGCGATAACCGAAAGGGTCAGCGTGGTTTTACCGGAAGATTCCGGACCGTAGATTTCAACGATCCGGCCTTTAGGCAAGCCACCGATGCCTAGTGCGATATCCAGACCGAGCGAACCGGTAGAGATAGAAGGAATCGCCTGGCGGTCATGGTCGCCCATGCGCATTACGGCACCTTTACCGAATTGACGCTCGATCTGACCCAAGGCCGCAGCCAAGGCTTTCTTCTTGTTCTCGTCCATTGAAGTCCTCACGTAATCAAATTCAATTAGGGGCCTGACGGCCACAACACCTGTATAAGTAGACAGTATTATTCCACAGGGTTGAGCGCGCGCCTACCCCTGTGTTGGAATTTCTGTCCGGGCAAGCGCTATCAGCCCCTCTAGCGCGGCCTTTACCGTTTGTCGGCGTACATCATCGCGATTACCGTCGAACTGGCGCCGCTCGGAAATGAGCGTTCCGCCATTCCCCCAGGCCAGCCAGACCGTACCCACCGGCTTGTCGATCGAACCGCCATCAGGCCCCGCGACGCCGCTGACTGCCACGGCAAACTGCGCGCCGCTGTGGGCCTGTGCACCGCGGACCATGGCTTCGACAACTTCCCGGCTGACTGCGCCAACCGTCGAAAACAGTTCGTCCGGCACTTCGAGCTGCAAAAGCTTCTGCCGATTGGAATAAGTGACATAACCGGCCTCGAACCAGGCCGAGCTACCGGAAATCCGCGTAATGGCTTCGGCGATGCCGCCACCGGTGCAGGATTCAGCAGTGGTCACCTGTTCATCCAGCGCCTTGAGATGTTTGCCGAGGTTCGCGGCAAGCTGAGTGATCTCGTCCAACACATTTCTCCTTCATTGCTCGCGTCCAGAATGGGAACGGCTGCGCGGGCAACCGTTCCTTCATCATCCATCAAGATTCTTTCTTTTTCGGGCACGCTGGCTTTTTGATGGTTTCAACCGTGGTTTCCTTCGGTCGACGCTTGGCTTCCTCGACAGGAATGAAGCGCCCGCTACCTGAATCCCTTGCACGCTTGTTCGCCATATAAAATTCCTTTTCTATAAGAGCCGGCGCTCAATCGGCCGACGACGCAACGAAGTCTATACAGCGATTTCGTTTCTGTGATCGCCCCGAAACGCCAAGTCACTAATAAGCCGCCACGCAGCGGGCCTGCGTGGCCGAAGCACCCGTGGTAACCTTGCGCCCATCGCAAATACCCGGACTGACCGGCCCCACGTCCCCGACGGGGCTGCAGGTCATGCCCTTTAATTTGCCCCACCTTTTCTAACGAATTTGCCTAACTATCTGATGAATAAAGCAATTTCCGACTTGTCTGCACACACCCCGATGATGCAGCAATACTGGCGGCTGAAGAATCAGCATCCCGATCAGCTGATGTTCTATCGCATGGGCGACTTCTACGAAATCTTCTACGAGGATGCCAAGAAAGCGTCCAAGTTGCTGGATATTACCCTCACCGCACGCGGGCAATCGGCTGGCCAGGGCATCCCCATGTGCGGGATCCCGTACCACGCAGCCGAAGGTTATCTGGCCAAGCTGGTGAAGTTGGGCGAGTCGGTGGTGATCTGCGAGCAGATCGGCGACCCGGCAACCAGCAAAGGACCGGTCGACAGGCAAGTAGTGCGCATCATCACGCCGGGCACGGTCAGTGACGAAGCGCTGCTGGATGAGCGTCGCGACAACCTGATCGCCGCGGTGCTGGGCGATGAGCGTTTGTTTGGCCTCGCCGTGCTGGACATCACCAGTGGCAATTTCAGCGTGCTGGAAATCAAAGGCTGGGAAAACCTGCTGGCCGAGCTTGAGCGGATCAATCCGGTGGAGCTGTTGATCCCTGACGATTGGCCGCAGGGGTTGCCTGCGGAAAAACGCAAAGGCGCGCGACGTCGTGCCCCGTGGGATTTCGAACGCGATTCGGCGCTGAAAAGTTTGTGTCAGCAATTCTCCACTCAGGACCTGAAGGGCTTTGGTTGCGAGAACCTGACGCTGGCCATCGGCGCTGCCGGCTGCCTGCTGGGTTACGCCAAGGAAACCCAGCGCACGGCATTGCCGCACCTGCGTAGCCTGCGCCATGAACGGCTGGACGATACCGTGGTGCTCGACGGTGCCAGTCGGCGCAATCTTGAGCTGGACACCAATCTTGCCGGCGGTCGTGAAAACACCCTGCAATCGGTCATGGATCGCTGCCAGACCGCCATGGGCACGCGCTTGCTGACCCGTTGGCTGAACCGGCCGCTGCGTGACCTGAAGGTTCTTCAGGCGCGGCAAAGCTCGATCACCTGCCTGCTGGAGCGATACCGCTTCGAGAACTTGCAACCGCAACTCAAGGAAATCGGCGATATCGAGCGGATTCTCGCCCGTATCGGCCTGCGCAACGCCCGGCCGCGAGATCTGGCGCGTCTGCGCGATGCGCTGAGTGCGTTGCCTGAATTGCAAGTGGCGATGACGGATCTGGAAGCGCCGCACTTGCAACAGCTCGCGCAAACCGCCGGGACTTACCCGGAGCTGGCGCAACTGCTGCAGCGGGCAATCATCGACAACCCGCCAGCGGTCATTCGTGACGGCGGCGTGTTGAAGACTGGCTACGATGCTGAACTGGATGAATTGCAGTCGCTGAGTGAAAACGCCGGGCAGTTCCTGATCGATCTGGAAGCCCGGGAGAAAGCACGCACGGGTCTGGCCAACCTGAAAGTCGGCTACAACCGGATTCACGGCTATTTCATTGAGTTGCCGAGCAAGCAGGCGGAACAGGCGCCTGCGGATTACATTCGACGCCAGACCCTCAAGGGCGCCGAGCGCTTCATTACGCCAGAACTCAAGGAGTTCGAAGACAAGGCGCTGTCGGCGAAAAGCCGCGCGCTGGCCCGGGAAAAAATGCTTTATGAAGCGTTGCTGGAAGACCTGATCGGCCACCTCGCGCCGCTTCAGGACACCGCAGCGGCGCTGGCCGAGCTGGATGTCTTGAGCAACCTGGGCGAACGCGCACTGAACCTCGACCTGAACTGCCCACGGTTCGTCGAAGAGCCCTGCATGCGCATTGATCAGGGTCGCCATCCCGTCGTCGAGCAAGTCTTGTCCACGCCCTTCGTCGCCAACGACCTGGCGCTGGATGACAGCACGCGCATGCTGGTGATTACCGGTCCGAACATGGGCGGTAAATCCACCTACATGCGCCAGACAGCATTGATTGTGCTACTGGCCCACATCGGCAGCTTCGTGCCTGCGGCCAGTTGCGAGCTGTCCCTGGTGGACCGGATTTTCACCCGGATCGGTTCCAGTGATGACCTCGCTGGCGGTCGCTCGACCTTCATGGTGGAAATGAGCGAAACCGCCAACATCTTGCACAACGCTACCGACCGCAGCCTGGTGCTGATGGACGAAGTCGGTCGTGGCACGAGCACATTCGACGGTTTGTCGTTGGCCTGGGCTGCGGCAGAATGCCTCGCCCAATTGCGCGCCTACACCTTGTTCGCCACGCACTATTTCGAGCTGACAGTGCTGCCGGAAAGCGAGCCGCTGGTGGCCAACGTCCACCTCAATGCCACCGAGCATAACGAGCGGATTGTCTTCCTGCATCGGGTGCTGCCGGGGCCGGCCAGCCAGAGCTACGGCTTGGCAGTGGCCCAGCTGGCGGGGGTTCCAGCCAAGGTCATCGTGCGCGCCAAGGAACATTTGCAACGTCTGGAGACGACCAGCCTGCCCCACGAACAACCCCGCGCCAAACCTGGAAAATCCGCTGCACCGATGCAAAGCGATCTGTTCGCCAGTCTGCCGCACCCGGTACTGGATGAGCTTTCCAAGGTCAAAATCGACGATCTCACGCCGCGTCAGGCACTAGAGTTGTTGTATACCCTGCAAACACGCATCTGACGTGAACGGTTACAAGCTGGTAGAATCCCGCGCGGTTTGGGATGCTGCCAGCTTTTAGCCTGGCTTGAGCAGATAAGCCGAGCCGCGTGGAAACGTAGCGACCTGAAGTTGAACGAAGCGCGTGCAGCCAGCCTGCCAGTGAGTCGTTTGGCCAATGCATTGTTTTCACAAAGGCCGGGAAACTTCCCGAACCTGGCAACCCTGTCTGGAAGGGCTCTGCTACCGCCGCCTGAGGAGAGAATTAGAAATGACCTTCGTCGTCACCGACAACTGCATCAAGTGCAAGTACACCGACTGCGTAGAAGTGTGTCCGGTGGACTGCTTCTACGAAGGCCCGAATTTCCTGGTGATTCACCCGGATGAGTGCATCGATTGCGCACTTTGCGAGCCAGAATGCCCTGCCAACGCCATCTTCTCTGAAGACGAGGTTCCGGCCGGCATGGAGAACTTCATCGAGCTGAACGCTGAACTGGCAGATGTCTGGCCGAACATCACCGAGAAGAAAGACGGCATGCCCGATGCTGCAGAGTGGGATGGCAAACCAGGCAAGATCGCAGACCTGGAACGCTGATTTACCCAAGTACAAAAAGGCCCTGACAGGGCCTTTTTTGTTATCAGCCCGCGCACTTTCGGGCAGACGAAAAAAGGGGCGGTATGAACCGCCCCCCCTTTGTACTATTCCTTGCAATCCATTAATCATCATCCTGATGAATCGCATCCTGCGATGTCCTTTGACTGTCTTCCTTGACTGTCTGTGCCTGTCCGTTGGCACAGTTCTGATATTAGTGCTTTTTTCGTGCAGAACAACCCTCGAAAACCTTTCAAAAAATTCCACCCCTTGCGCCCGCCAAATATCAAACCCTTTAATTTCAATAAGTTACGATAAATCACTCCAGATAAAGGGGCATCTATTGCTTTATCCAACAACAATAACTTACACATCGCGTACGTAAAGGCTTACAGGGAAAGTACGCAAAAGCAGCACGTTCACGGGTGGACGGCTTAGATAATGAGAATCAAACCAGCAGGTATTTATATGTATTTACGATTAAAAAATGACAGAAAAAAAAACACCCCACAAGGAGGTGTTTTTGTTTAGCAGAAATAACAGCGTTTAATTAGCTAGCTAAGCAGAGTGTTGAGTTATTGAAACAATGACTCACTGGATAAACCATTTTTTTCAAGAATCTCCCGAAGACGCTTCAGGCCTTCAACCTGAATCTGGCGGACACGCTCGCGCGTAAGACCGATCTCCAGCCCGACATCTTCCAGCGTACTGCTCTCATGGCCGCGCAGGCCAAACCGACGGATGACGACTTCACGTTGCTTGTCGGTAAGCTCGGAAAGCCACTGATCGATGCTCTGGGAGAGATCGTCATCCTGCAACAGTTCGCACGGATCTGTCGGACGATCATCGGTCAGGGTATCAAGCAGGGTCTTGTCAGAGTCCGGCCCGAGTGACACGTCCACCGAGGAAACCCGCTCATTGAGACCCAGCATGCGCTTGACCTCGCCCACCGGCTTCTCGAGCAGGTTGGCGATTTCTTCCGGAGAGGGCTCGTGATCGAGTTTCTGGGTCAGCTCGCGAGCCGCCCGCAGGTAGACGTTGAGTTCTTTGACCACATGAATCGGCAACCGGATGGTCCGGGTCTGATTCATGATGGCGCGCTCGATGGTCTGACGAATCCACCATGTCGCGTAAGTCGAGAAACGAAAGCCTCGTTCCGGGTCGAATTTTTCGACTGCCCGGATCAAGCCCAGGTTGCCTTCCTCGATCAGGTCGAGCAATGACAGCCCGCGATTGACATAACGTCTGGCGATTTTCACCACCAGGCGCAGGTTGCTTTCGATCATGCGTTTGCGTCCCGCCGGATCACCACTTTGCGACAGACGCGCAAAATGGACTTCTTCTTCGGGGGACAACAGGGGAGAGAATCCGATTTCATTGAGGTACAGCTGGGTCGCATCGAGCGCCCGGGTGTAATCAATGTATTTGTGTTGCTTGAGCGATGTGGAGTTTCTTGCCTTGGCTCGAACCGAAGCTTTTGCAGCTTTGTGCTGCTTTTCGTCCGATTCGGATTCCAGGACGACACCGGCTTCCATAAGGAGAACCTCGTCGTCGATGTCAAACTCCGGCGCTTCTTTGCTGAGAGCCATTGTTATAGTCCTTTGGTGAGTTCGACCTCAAGCTCTAGCGACGCCTATTTCCATGGCAACGCTTGAGCCTGTCCCTCTACGTCAGGAACAGGCTGGCAACAATCAACGACGTGGCAAGAATTGCAGTGGATCTACAGGTTTTCCCTGGCGGCGAATCTCAAAATGCAGTTTCACTCGGTCGGTTCCCGTTGACCCCATTTCGGCAATTGTCTGCCCTGCCTTGACCTGCTGTCCCTCCCGAACCATCAACCTGCGGTTGTGACCGTAGGCGCTTACGTAGGTATCGCTGTGTTTGATGATGATCAATTCGCCGTAGCCCCGCAATCCACTCCCGGCGTATACAACTGAACCATCAGACGCAGCCAAAACAGGCTGTCCCAAATCACCAGCGATATCAATTCCTTTATTCAAACTACCGTTTGAAGAGAATTTCCCGATCAAAATACCACTGGAGGGCCACGTCCAGCCCGTCGGAGAAGGGCCGGCAGGCCCTGTTCTCACGTCTCCAGAAGGGGGAATAACCACCGGCACAACCGAAATCGGCTTGGAAATTACCGTGGTTTTGACCGAGCCTGAACTGCTCGTGGAGGTCGACGAACTGCTCTGCGCAACACCCGGCCGACCTGCTGTCGCGACCGCTGAGGCGCTGGAGCCAGAGCGCCCGTCAAAGCGAATCGTCTGACCCGGACGGATGGTGTAAGGCTCAGGGATCTGGTTGCGGGCGGCCAGCGCCTTGTAGTCCCAGCCATAACGGAAGGCAATGGAAAAAAGCGTGTCACCGCGCCGTACCACGTACTGCCCGGTGGTCACCGTAGGACGTTGGGGCGCGGCGTTATTGTTCCGGTCCACGACCCGAACGCCGCCCGATGGCGTACTGGAGCAGCCGACCAAAAGGACACTGAGAACGATGCCAGTCACCAGTCGCTGAAAACTTTTTGAAAACATACGCTGCCGAATGACTGTGCGACTCACCCGCCACTCCCTTTACTGGTGACTGAATTTAAGCTGCCTATTGTGCCGTAATAACGGCGGCAGCTACTGCTTAAACTTTTTGAAGCCTTTGCTGCACATCACGCCAGCTCGCCGGACCGCGCGGCTGCGACAGGTGATAGACCAACGGCGCTGATCAGAATTCAGTGGCCGGGCCAAAGGTTCTCAGGCCAACGGCCCATTGAGCAGCGGAACAAAGCGCACCGCCCCCAGAACATGCCGGGAAAAACCATTTTCTTCACGAATGATCAGCATCAACTGCTGGACTTCGCCTGAACCCACTGGAATGACCAGCCGCCCGCCCGGCGCCAGTTGATCGAGCAGCGCCTGGGGAACGTCCGTCGCCACTGCCGTGACGATGATGCCGTTATAGGGCGCGAGTGCCGGCCAGCCTTCCCAGCCATCCCCCCAGCGAAACACCACATTGCGCAGATTCAGTTCGACCAGGCGCTCTTTGGCGCGGTCCTGCAGCACCTTGATGCGTTCCACCGAGAACACGCGCTCCACCAGCTGCGCCAGTACGGCGGTCTGATAGCCCGAACCGGTGCCGATCTCCATCACCTTGTCCAGCGGACCCGCAGCGAGCAGCAGCTCGCTCATGCGCGCCACCATGTACGGCTGGGAAATGGTCTGGTTATGACCGATCGGCAATGCCGTGTCTTCATAGGCGCGATGGGCCAGGGCCTCATCGACAAACATATGCCGTGGCGTCTTGCGGATCACGTCCAGCACCTGCACGTTGGACAGACCTTCGTCATACAGACGCTGAATCAGTCGCTCGCGGGTACGCTGGGAAGTCATCCCGATTCCACGGCGTAACAGATCATCTTGTTCGCGCGACATCAGAGAAGGCCCTCCAGCCATTTGTTCAGGCTGCTGAACCCGTCCTGATAGGTACGATCGAGCTGCAACGGGGTAATCGACACATACCCCTGCATCACCGCATGAAAATCAGTCCCCGCGCCGCCATCTTCGGCGTCACCGGCCGCCGCAATCCAGTATCCCGAGCGACCACGTGGATCAACCACCTTGATCGGTGCCGCCGCACGGGCGCGATGGCCCAGGCGCGTCAGCTGGATGCCGCGGACATGCGCCAGCGGCAGATTGGGGATATTCACGTTCAGGACCGTGCGCGGTGGCAGGTCCAGTTGTTCGTGGGACTCGACCAGCAGGCGCGCGTAATGCGCTGCCGTGGCCAGGTTTTCCGGCTGCCGGGAGAGAAACGAAAAGGCAAACGACGGCCGCTGCAGAAACCGCCCTTCCAGAGCAGCCGCAACCGTGCCGGAGTACAGGACATCGTCACCGAGGTTGGCGCCCAGATTGATTCCGGACACCACCATGTCGGGCGGGGTATCCAGCAGGCCGTTGAGGCCCAGGTGAACGCAATCGGTTGGCGTGCCGTTGACGCTGATAAAGCCGTTCGACAAGGTGTGGGGATGCAAAGGACGGTCGAGCGTCAGCGAGCTGCTGGCGCCGCTTTTGTCCTGGTCGGGAGCGATTACCACGCACTCGCTGTAATCGGCCAGCGCCGCATACAGCGCCGCGAGACCGGGCGCAGTTACCCCATCATCGTTTGAAATCAGAATACGCATGAGCTGTCCGTCTGCCCTACCGGTACCAGATCGACGAGTTCGCGCACCAATACAGTGGCGAAGCATCCAGCCGGGAGGACGAATTCCAGTTGCAGAATGTCAGGCTCGGGATAATGCCACGTCAACCCGCCAATGGGCAGTCGCAGGATACGCCGTTCGTGTTCCATTCCGGCTCGAATCAACCAATCGCGCAATGCCGCTTCACGATTGGCGATGTCGTTCTCCAGCGTAGCAGTTGCGGCCGACGCCGGCGAAGGGCCTTCGCCCCATTGCGGGCCAGTCGGATGCAGATCGAGAATCGCCAGACGTGGATCGCTGCACTCGTCGATGCCGGCCGGGAAAAAACTGCGGCTGTCGGTAAAGGCCAGCAAGTCGCCAACCTGCGCCCGCTGCCAACTGCCATCGGTCACGCGCGCGGCCAACACCTGATTGAACAGGTAACTGCGTGCCGTGGAGAGCAGACGCGAGCGAACCGCGCGCTGCTCGGGCAAAGCCTGGCGCCCTGCGTAATCACGAGCTTCACCCAGGTTTCCGCCTTGATAACCGAAGCGTTGGCTGCCGAAATAATTGGGGATCCCGGCCTTGGCGATCTGCTCAAGACGCTGCTGTAACGCGTCCTTGTCGCCATTCAGTTGCGTCAGACGCAGGGTAAAACCGTTCGCCGCATGCGCGCCGCGCTGTAACTTGCGCTTGTGGCGGGTGGTTTTGAGGATCTTCAGCGTGTCGTCTTGTGCCGCTGCCAGATCAGGATCGGCCTTGCCTGGCAGCTGGATGCTGAACCACTGACGCGTCAGGGCCTGGCGGTCTTTGAGACCTGCGTAGCTCACGGTCCGGAGCGGCACGCCAGCGGCCTTGGCCAGTCGACGTGCGGCTTCTTCGGTATTGAGGCCGCGTTTCTCGACCCACAGCCAGAGGTGTTCGCCGTCGCCGGAAAGCGGGATGTCCAGCACTTCGTCGACCTGAAAATCTTCCGCCGTTGCCTTGAGCACAGCGCTGCCCAGCGACTCGCCATACGCGCGCGGGCCCAGCAGTTCCAGTTCCGTCATGCGGACAACAACAGGGCAACCGCGTGAACCGCGATGCCCTCTTCCCGACCCGTGAAGCCGAGTTTTTCGGTAGTGGTAGCCTTTACGTTCACTTGATCCAACTCAACCTGAAGATCCGCGGCAATCAGTGCGCGCATCGAATCGATATGCGGGGCCATTTTCGGCGCCTGGGCAACGATGGTGGCGTCGACATTGCCGACTTTCCAGCCCTTGCTCTGGACCAGCGACAGCACGTGGCGCAACAACGCCCGGCTGTCGGCACCCTTGAACTGTGGGTCGGTGTCAGGGAAATGCTTGCCGATGTCACCGAGCGCAGCTGCGCCCAGCAAGGCATCGCTCAGGGCATGCAACAGCACATCGCCATCGGAATGGGCCAGCAGCCCGAAACCGTGCGCAATCCGCACCCCGCCTAAGGTAATGAAATCGCCTTCAGCGAAACGGTGCACATCATAGCCATGGCCAATACGCATAAAAAAACGCCCTGAAAAAAGTCAGGGCGTGATTCTACCTACTTTGGCGAAGGTTAGCTGTTTAAGGCGTCGCCATGATGCCGCAGGTGGTCTTCGATGAAGCTGGCGATGAAGAAATAGCTGTGGTCGTAACCTGGCTGCATGCGCAGAGTCAGCGGATGACCGGCGGCTTTCGCAGCCTGCACCAGCGCTTCGGGCTTGAGTTGATTGGCCAGGAAATCATCACGGTCGCCTTGGTCCACAAGCATCGGCAACTGCTCCGACGCCTCGGCGATCAGCACGCTGGCATCCCATTCGCGCCAGCGGGCACGCTCTTCGCCCAGATAACGGGAAAACGCCTTCTGCCCCCACGGGCAATCCATCGGATTGCTGATCGGCGAAAACGCCGAGACCGACTTGTAGCGACCCGGATTACGCAAGGCGCACACCAGCGCGCCGTGGCCGCCCATGGAGTGACCGCTGATACCGCGCGCTTGCGAAGCCGGAAAATGCGCTTCGACCAGCGCGGGCAATTCTTTGACCACGTAATCATGCATCTGATAATGCCGCGCCCAAGGCTGCTGCGTGGCGTTCAGATAGAAACCGGCGCCGAGGCCGAAATCCCAGGCGCCGTCCGGATCACCCGGAACGTCCGCGCCACGGGGACTGGTGTCCGGCGCTACGATAATCAGGCCCAGCTCGGCGGCAATGCGCAGCGCGCCGGCCTTGTGCATGAAGTTCTCGTCGGTACAGGTCAGGCCCGACAACCAATACACAACCGGCAGCTTGCCGCCCTGCTCAGCCTGAGGCGGCAGGTAAACAGCGAAGACCATGTCGCAGCCAAGCACTTGGGAGTGGTGTTTATAGCGTTTATGCCAGCCACCGAAGCTTTTCTGGCAGGAAAGGTTTTCCAGGTTCAACGTCGTAACCTCCCGGCAGCTGTTTTCAGAAATGAATGACCGTACGAATGCTTTTGCCTTCGTGCATCAGGTCAAATGCCTTGTTGATATCTTCCAGGCCCATGGTGTGGGTGATGAAAGTATCCAGCGGGATTTCGCCTTTCTGAGCCTTTTCGACATAGCTCGGCAGCTCGGTACGGCCACGCACACCACCGAATGCCGAACCGCGCCAGACGCGACCGGTCACCAACTGGAATGGACGGGTGGAGATTTCCTGACCCGACGGGGCCACACCAATGATCACTGATTCGCCCCAGCCTTTGTGGCAGCATTCCAGCGCGGCACGCATCAGGTTCACGTTACCGATGCATTCGAAGCTGTAATCCACGCCGCCATCGGTCAGTTCAACGATCACGTCCTGGATTGGCTTTTCGTGATCTTTTGGATTGATGAAGTCGGTAGCACCCAACTCACGAGCCACGTCGAATTTCGACGGGTTGATGTCGATCGCGATAATGCGCGAGGCCTTGGCCATTTTCGCGCCGATGATCGCCGCCAGACCGATACCACCCAGACCGAAGATGGCAACAGTGGCACCCTCTTCCACTTTGGCGGTATTAAGCACGGCACCGATGCCGGTGGTGACACCGCAGCCCAGCAGACAGACTTTTTCCAGCGGGGCTTCTTTGGGAATCTTCGCCAGAGAAATTTCCGGCACCACGGTGTATTCGGAGAACGTCGAACAGCCCATGTAGTGATAGACCGGCTGGCCGTTGTAGCTGAACCGGGTGGTGCCATCAGGCATCAGGCCCTTGCCTTGGGTGGCGCGCACCTTCTGGCACAGGTTGGTCTTGCCGGACAGACAGAATTTGCACTCACGGCATTCAGCGGTGTAAAGCGGAATCACGTGGTCGCCCACTGCCAGGGAAGTAACGCCCTCACCAATCGCCTCGACTATCCCGCCGCCCTCATGACCCAGGATGCAGGGGAATACACCTTCGGAATCGGCGCCGGACAAGGTGTAGGCGTCGGTATGGCAAACGCCGGAGGCAACAGTGCGAATCAACACTTCACCGGCCTTTGGCGCTTCGACGTCGACCTCGACAATTTGCAGCGGTTGGTTAGGGGCAAAGGCAACAGCAGCGCGTGACTTGATCATCAATCTTCTCCAGCGAGGTAAAAACAAGCCGTTGAGTGTAAAGCAGTGCCGATTGGTTAATAATCCAGCCGAAAGCAAAACATTATTGCTGTACAGGGATAATCGATGTACGCCAACAGCTGGGAAGGTCTGGATGAGTTTGTTGCGGTGGCTGAATGCGGGCAGTTCACTGCGGCTGCGGAGCGCCTTGGGGTCTCCTCATCGCATATCAGCCGCCAGATCGCCCGCCTGGAAGAACGTCTGCAAACCCGTTTGCTGTATCGCAGCACCCGGCGGGTTGCGCTGACCGAAGCCGGAACGACATTTTTGCATCACTGTCAGCGTCTGCAGGATGGCCGCGAAGAGGCGTTGCGCGCGGTCGGCGATCTCACCAGCGAACCCAAGGGCTTGTTGCACATGACCTGCGCGGTGGCTTATGGCGAGCGCTTCATCACGCCGCTGGTGACGCGTTTCATCGATCTGTATCCGCAACTGCGGGTCGATATCGAACTGAGCAATCGCACCCTGGACATGGTTCATGAAGGCCTGGACCTGGCTATTCGGCTGGGGCGGCTGCAGGATTCCCGCTTGGTGGCCACACGCCTGGCGCCGCGCCGCATGTACCTGTGCGCGTCGCCGTCCTACCTCGAACGTTATGGTCGTCCGCATAGTTTGTCGGAACTGAGTCGGCATAATTGCCTGATCGGCAGCAGCGACACGTGGCTGCTGCAACAAAATGGACGGGAGTTTTCGCAACGGGTGCAGGGCAACTGGCGCTGCAACAGTGGCCAGGCGGTGTTGGACGCTGCGCTGCATGGCGTCGGCTTGTGCCAGCTGCCGGATTATTACGTGCTGGAGCATTTGCACAGCGGTGCGCTGATTTCCCTGCTCGAAACCCATCAACCGCCCAATACCGCCGTCTGGGCGCTGTACCCGCAGCAACGCCACCTGTCGCCGAAAGTGCGCAAGCTGGTGGATTTCCTCAAGGAGGGATTGGCGCTGCGGGATGAGTATCGGGAGTAGCAGCGGGATCAATCGTAGGACTGGCTTTAGCCGGGAGAGCGGCCTCCCGGCTAAAGCCAGTTACGGATAAGGTGTTACCGCCCGCGCCGCTGGCGCAGCCACTCCAGATCCTCGGGGCGAGTGACCTTGATGTTGTCGGCGCGGCCTTCGATGAGTCTTGGCGACTGCCCGGACCATTCGATGGCCGAAGCTTCGTCGGTGATGCTCACGTTCGAGACCAGGCCGTCGGCCAATGCCCGGTGCAGTGCGCCAAGGCGGAACATCTGCGGCGTATAGGCTTGCCAGATAAAACTGCGGTCCACGGTTTCAGTCACGCGGCCATGGCTGTCGGCGCGTTTGAGGGTGTCGCGCGCGGGCACTGCCAACAGACCGCCGACCGGATCATCAGCCAGTTCGCGCAGCAGGTTATCCAGATCCGAACGCGCCAGGTTTGGCCGTGCCGCATCGTGGACCAACACCCAATCGTCATCACCTGCGCCATGGGCATGCAGATGCAGCAAGGCGTTGAGTACTGAGTCGGCGCGCTCAGTGCCGCCGTCGACCCGCTCGATTCGCGAGTCCAGCGCACAGGGCAATGTCGGCCAGTAAGGATCATCCACAGCCAGGCTGATCACCAGACCCTTGAGTCGGGGGTGATCGAGAAAACAAAGCAGGCTGTGTTCAAGAATTGTGAGGCCGCCCAGTTGCAGGTATTGCTTGGGACGGTCCGCTGCCATACGAGCACCAACGCCCGCAGCAGGAATTACTGCCCAGAAGGCAGGAAGGGAGTCATTCATTGTGCCAACTGATAAAGCGTTTCGCCGTCCTTGACCATACCGAGTTCGTGACGGGCACGCTCTTCGACAGTCTCCATACCTTTTTTCAGCTCCAGCACTTCGGCATCCATCACGCGATTGCGCTCCAGCAAGCCTTCGTTTTCAGCATGCTGATCGGCGATTTGTTGAGTGAGGCTGGCCACCTGCGCCAGGCTCCCATTACCAACCCACAGGCGATATTGCAGGCCCGCAAGCATCAGGAGCAAGACAAGGAACAACCAGTTAGGACTGCGCATTGAATATCAGGACCCAGTAAAAAAAGACAGCAGAGCCAACAACGGAAATAAGCGACTGAGGGCATTGAGCCTGGCATCGCCAGGCTCAATCATCCCTACAAAAGCCAGGGATGTCCGCATCGGTGCTGCTCGATCATCCGGCAAAGCGGAATGTTCTTACAACACCGGCTGTCTTTTTACCATCTCAAAGTCAGCCGCGAAACTCGGCGCGACCACGATACGGGGCCTTCGCACCCAATTGCTCTTCGATACGCAGCAGTTGGTTGTACTTGGCAATACGGTCGGAACGGCTCAGCGAACCGGTCTTGATCTGGCCCGCAGACGTGCCCACGGCCAGGTCGGCAATGGTGGAGTCTTCGGTTTCGCCGGAGCGGTGCGAGATGACCGCGGTGTAACCGGCAGCCTGGGCCATCTGGATGGCTTCCAGGGTTTCGGTCAGGGTGCCGATCTGGTTGAACTTGATCAGGATCGAGTTGGCGATCTTTTTATCGATGCCTTCCTTGAGGATCTTGGTGTTGGTCACGAACAGGTCGTCGCCCACCAACTGCACTTTTTCGCCGATCTTGTCGGTCAGGATTTTCCAGCCAGCCCAATCGGACTCGTCCAGACCATCTTCGATGGAGATGATCGGGTGCTTGCTGACCAGATCCGCCAGGTAATCAGCGAAAGCGGCGGAATCGTAAACGCCCTCTTCGCCCAGGGTGTATTTGCCGTTCTCGTAGAACTCGCTCGCCGCGCAGTCCAGCGCCAGTGTCACGTCGGTGCCCAGGGTGTAACCGGCATTGGCGACGGCTTCGGCGATAGCGCTCAAGGCGTCTTCGTTGGAAGCCAGGTCAGGGGCGAAACCACCTTCATCACCGACGGCAGTGTTCAAGCCACGGGCTTTGAGTACGGCCTTGAGGTGATGGAAAATCTCGGTACCCCAGCGCAGGCCTTCAGCGAAGGTCTTGGCGCCGACCGGCTGAATCATGAATTCCTGGATATCGATGTTGTTATCAGCGTGCTCGCCACCGTTGATGATGTTCATCATTGGCACCGGCATCGAGTAAACACCCGGCGTGCCGTTGAGGTTGGCGATGTGCGCGTACAGCGGCAGATCCTGATCCTGGGCGGCAGCTTTGGCAGCGGCCAGGGAAACAGCGAGGATCGCGTTGGCGCCCAGGCTGGCTTTGTTTTCAGTACCGTCCAGAGCAATCATGGCGCGGTCCAGGGCTTGCTGATCAACAGGATCCTTGCCCAGCAACAGGTCACGGATCGGGCCATTGATGTTGGCTACGGCCTTGAGTACGCCTTTGCCCAGGTAACGGCTTTTGTCGCCATCACGCAGCTCAAGCGCCTCGCGCGAGCCGGTTGAAGCACCGGACGGTGCGCAAGCGCTACCGATGATGCCGTTGTCGAGGAGCACATCTGCTTCCACGGTGGGATTGCCACGGGAGTCGAGAACTTCACGACCTTTGATGTCGACGATTTTTGCCATTGTTGTAAACACTCCAAGATTGGACGAGAACGACGCAGCTGGAAAACATTCAGCGCGCTGAGGCTTTGATTGCAGGGCAGACCTCAGGGCGATAACCCCGATGAAACCATCGGGGAAAACGATCAAGCGGCACTTTACCGGAGGGTGTGTGCCCGGAGAAGCGGGATTTACGCGGTTTCTACGACTGGAAAGCTCTTCACCAGTTCATCCAGAGCCTTGAGCTGGGCCAGGAACGGCTCCAGCTTGTCCAGACGCAAGGCACAAGGGCCATCGCATTTGGCGTTATCCGGGTCCGGATGCGCTTCGAGAAACAGCCCGGCGAGGCTTTGACTGATGCCGGCCTTGGCCAGTTCCAATACCTGGGCACGACGACCACCCGCGGAGTCGGCGCGACCGCCCGGCATTTGCAGGGAATGGGTCACGTCGAAGAAAACCGGGTAGTCGAACTGCTTCATGATGCCGAAGCCGAGCATGTCCACCACGAGGTTGTTGTAGCCGAAACTGGAGCCACGCTCGCAGAGGATCAACTGATCATTACCGGCTTCTTCGCACTTGTTCAGGATGTGTTTCATTTCCTGAGGCGCGAGGAACTGGGCTTTCTTGATGTTGATGACCGCGCCGGTGCGGGCCATGGCCACGACCAGATCCGTCTGCCGCGAGAGAAATGCCGGCAGCTGGATGATGTCGCAGACTTCAGCCACGATTGCAGCCTGCTCAGGCTCGTGAACGTCAGTGATCAGCGGGACATTGAAGGTCTTCTTGATCTCTTCAAAAATCCGCATGCCCTCTTCCAGGCCGGGGCCACGGTAAGAGTGCATGGACGAACGGTTGGCCTTGTCGAAGCTGGCCTTGAACACGTAAGGGATGCCGAGTTTCTCGGTCACCCGCACGTATTCTTCGCAGACCTGCATGGCCATGTCCCGGGATTCGAGCACGTTCATGCCACCGAACAAGACCATTGGCTTGTCGTTGGCGATCTCTATCGAACCTGCACGGATTGTTTTCTGAGCCATGTTCTGGGTTTCCCGAATCAAGCGTTTTTCTGATGTTGAACCAGCGCCGCCTTGACGAAGCCAGTGAACAGCGGATGACCGTCGCGAGGCGTCGAGGTGAACTCAGGGTGGAACTGGCACGCCACGAACCACGGATGATCCGGCGCTTCAACCACTTCTACCAATGCGCCATCACCGGAACGACCCGAAACCTTCAGGCCCGCTTCCATCAGTTGTGGCAGCAGCTTGTTGTTCACTTCGTAGCGATGACGATGACGCTCGACGATGACATCCTTGGCATAGCAGTCATGAACCAGAGAACCTGGCTCAAGCTGGCAATCCTGCGCACCCAGACGCATGGTGCCGCCCAGATCGGAGGTCTCGGTACGCGTTTCGACGGCACCGGTCGCGTCTTCCCATTCGGTGATCAAACCCACCACGGAGTGCGCGCTGTTGCGGTCGAATTCAGTGGAGTTGGCGTCTTTCCAGCCCAGCACGTTACGTGCGAACTCGATGACCGCCACTTGCATGCCCAGGCAGATGCCCAGGTACGGCACCTTGTTTTCACGGGCGAACTGCACAGCGGTGATCTTGCCTTCCACGCCACGCAGGCCAAAACCACCCGGCACCAGAATCGCGTCGACACCTTCGAGCAGAGCGGTGCCCTGGTTCTCGATGTCTTCGGAGTCGATGTAGCGCAGATTGACCTTGGTGCGATTGGAGATGCCGGCGTGACTCATCGCTTCGATCAGCGACTTGTAGGCGTCGAGCAGTTCCATGTACTTGCCGACCATGGCGATGGTGACTTCATGCTCAGGGTTGAGCTTGGCGTCGACCACTTTTTCCCACTCGGACAGATCGGCGCCGCCGCACTGCAGACCGAAACGCTCGACGACAAAATCATCCAGGCCCTGGGAATGCAGGATGCCGGGGATCTTGTAGATGGTGTCGGCGTCTTCCAGGGCGATCACCGCACGTTCTTCAACGTTGGTGAACTGGGCAATCTTGCGCCGCGAGGAAATGTCGATCGGGTGATCGGAACGGCAGACCAGCACGTCGGGCTGCAAGCCGATGGAACGCAGCTCCTTCACCGAGTGCTGGGTTGGCTTGGTTTTGGTTTCGCCGGCAGTGGCGATGTACGGCACCAACGTCAAGTGCATCAGCATCGCGCGCTTGGCGCCGACTTCGAAACGCAATTGACGAATGGCTTCCAGAAACGGTTGCGACTCGATGTCACCCACGGTCCCGCCAATCTCGACCATCGCGACGTCGGCATCGCCAGCGCCCTTGATGATCCGGCGTTTGATTTCGTCGGTGATGTGCGGAATGACCTGAATGGTCGCGCCCAGATAATCACCACGGCGCTCTTTGCGCAGGACGTGTTCGTACACACGGCCAGTGGTGAAGTTGTTGTTCTGGGTCATGGTGGTGCGGATGAACCGCTCATAGTGGCCCAGGTCCAGGTCGGTTTCGGCGCCGTCGTGGGTGACGAACACTTCCCCGTGCTGGAATGGGCTCATGGTGCCCGGGTCCACGTTGATATAGGGGTCAAGCTTGAGCATGGTGACCTTAAGTCCCCGCGCCTCCAGGATGGCCGCCAATGAAGCCGAGGCAATGCCTTTCCCCAATGAAGAAACAACACCGCCCGTGACGAAGATGTAGCGCGTCATGAAAAACCCTAGAAGTCTGCGTTAAAGCGGTCAGAGCCGCCGGGGAAAGCGAAGGAAGGCCGAAGCCCCCGATTACCGACAAAATTCACGGTGTACTCCCGAACTGCTGCGTTGAAACGGACCGGCCTGAAGCCTGTCGATTGCGCGCCACATTTAAGAATTACCCAGCAAAAACGGGTTGGTAACCGGCAGCTACCGTCGATTAAAAAACAATCCACAGAAGCTGTATCAAGAAGGGAGCGTAGTCTACCGGAAATGGCCTTTCAGCTCAAACTTTGGTCATTCGTCGGCGCCTGCCATTGCAAACGCCAGTCGCCATGGGCATCGGCGTTGAGTTCCGGCAGGTTGGCGACGGCCAGCAACTGCCCGTTGCGGTACAGCAGCGGCAATCGGCCGCGGACAAACAGCGGAATGCCGCGCTCATTGAGCAAACGCTTGAGATCCCGATGACCGCGACCCGGCAAATGCAGGATTTCCCCGCCCTGGCGATAACGAACCTCGAACGATCCCGCCGGAATATTTCCTTCAATGCACAACTGGCCATTGCCGGGAAGGCGCAACGGCCGGGCAAGATTACCCCACGCTGAAACCGCCTTGAGCGGTTGCAGGAAATCGCCGCTAAGCCACCAGATACGGCCTTCGGCGCGATGCAATTCGCCGTCGGCCAGACGCCAGACCGGCCGCGCATCCTGCCCTGCATCGCGCAAATCTTCCCAACCGCGCCAATGGTCGCTGTCCGGCAAACGCGTCAAGGGCGCGAGCCAATGGCGCAGCGCATTACGTTGTCGCGCCGCCGACAAATCGACCAACGGTGCCAACGCCAGCGACGGGATGGCCACCCACGGCAACAGGCTGTCGGAACGCGCGGCAATAAGATCCTGTTCCGCCAGTTCGTTCAGCAACTGCTGCGCCTCATCCAGATGCGCGGCGGTGCGGGCCAGATTTGCCGCCGCTTGCGGCCAGCGTGAAGTCAGCGCAGGCATGACCTGATTGCGCAGGTAGTTGCGGGAGAATTGCACGTCGTTATTGCTGGGGTCTTCGATCCAGGCCAACTGATGCTCTCGGCCATACGCTTCAAGATCAGCACGCGAGATTCCCAGCAGTGGCCGCAACAGGCTGCCCTCGCCCAGCGCACGGCTGACAGGCATTGCCGCCAGCCCGCGCAATCCCGCGCCCCGCAGCAAGCGGAACAGCAGGGTTTCGGCCTGATCGTCCTGATGTTGCGCCGTCAGCAGCACCTCATCGGGTTTCAACGTCGCAGTGAATGCCGCATATCGGGCGTCCCGCGCTGCCTGCTCCAGGCTGGCTTCGGCCTTGACCTGCACGGCCATCACCTGCAACGACACGCCCAGCGCATCGCACACCTGCTGGCAATGTGCAGGCCAGGCATCGGCTGCAGCCTGAAGGCCGTGATGAACATGAATGGCGTTGATGGGCGGCAGCGTTTCGCGGCGGGCAAGATCAGCCAGCGCATGCAGCAGAACCGTGGAATCCAGGCCGCCGGAGAAACCGACGTGCCAGACGGGCGCGTGGCGCCAAGGGGCCAGGGCTTGGGCAAGCCTGGCGGGGAGATCGTGGGGGTGTTTGTGTGTGGTCATTGCAACAAATTTCAACTGTGGGACGGTATTCATCCGGGAAGAGGCCGATTAAGACGCTACTTCTATGGTGCCTGAAATAGCTTCTCGCGAATAAATTCGCTCCTACAGAGACACCGCGAACAGAGACACCGCGCGTCCCTGCAGGAGCGGATTTATCCGCGAAGGCTCGCGAACGAATCAGCTCCCACGGGGCATCCAGATTACAGACCGTAACTCATCAAACGCTCATAACGGCGGGCCAGCAGCGCGTCGTTGTCGAACTTCTTGAGCATCTGCAACTGATCGCTCAGTTCCTGACGAATCGACTCGGCAGCACCGGCAGGATCGCGATGGGCGCCACCCAGCGGTTCACCGATGACTTTATCAACGATGCCCAGGCCCTTGAGGCGATCAGCGGTGATGCCCATGGCTTCGGCAGCGTCCGGCGCCTTGTCAGCGGTTTTCCACAGGATCGATGCGCAACCTTCCGGGGAAATGACCGCGTAGGTCGAATACTGCAGCATGTTCAGCTGGTCGCAGACGCCAATGGCCAATGCGCCGCCGGAACCGCCTTCGCCAATAACGGTGGCGATGATCGGGGTTTTCAGACGCGCCATGACTCGCAAATTCCAGGCAATCGCTTCGCTCTGGTTGCGCTCTTCAGCGTCGATGCCAGGGTAAGCACCCGGCGTGTCGATGAAGGTCAGGATCGGCATCTTGAAGCGTTCGGCCATTTCCATCAGGCGGCAGGCTTTGCGATAGCCTTCTGGACGCGGCATGCCGAAGTTGCGGCGAACCTTTTCGCGGACTTCACGACCCTTCTGGTGGCCGATGACCATCACTGGTTGACCTTCCAGACGCGCGACGCCACCGACAATCGCGGCGTCGTCGGAAAAGTGACGGTCGCCGTGCAGTTCATCGAACTCGGTGAAAATGTGCTGAATGTAGTCCAGGGTGTACGGACGACGCGGATGACGCGCCATACGTGCGATCTGCCAGCTGGTCAGATTGCCGAAAATGCTTTCGGTCAGCGTGTTGCTCTTTTCCTGCAGACGCGAGATTTCGTCGCCGATATTCAGCGAGTTGTCATTACCCACCAAGCGCAATTCTTCGATCTTGGCTTGCAGGTCAGCGATCGGCTGTTCGAAATCAAGAAAATTCGGGTTCATAGGCATCCGTCTTGGGTCGACGGCCAAGAGGCCGGCCGGTTGATCCGTGAGCGCCATACCTTACGGGAACTGGCGCATTCAGGTCGAGATTAAAAATTCAGGGCTGAGTTCAGCGATACTGCAGGAAGACGTTCTCACGTCCGAACTGGTCACGCAGCGCTTGAATCAAGCTGTCTGCGGGATCGATTCGCCACGCTTCGCCAAACTGCAACAACGCCTTGGCATCCAGGCCGGTGTAATCCAGGGTGATTGGGCATGCGCCACGATGCTTTTTGCACAAATCGCCAAGCCAGCGCAGCCGGTCGCCCTTCAGCGCCTCGGCATGCACGGTCAGGCGCAGGCTTTCGGCAAGGTTGGTGCGCGCATCTTCGATACTCATGACGCGCTTGGCGCGCAGACGCAAACCGCCGGAGAAGTCGTCATTACTGACTTCGCCTTCGACCACCACCATTGCGTCGGTCTGCAACAGCGATTGCGCCGAGTGAAACGCTTCGGCAAACAACGAGGCTTCGATACGCCCGGAACGGTCGTCCAGGGTAATGAAACCCATCTTGTCGCCCTTTTTGTTCTTCATGACCCGCAACGCGATGATCAGGCCCGCGACGGTTTGAGTATCCCGCGCCGGCTTGAGATCGATGATCCGTTGCCGGGCAAAACGGCGAATTTCGCCTTCGTATTCGTCGATAGGGTGACCGGTCAGGTACAACCCCAACGTTTCTTTTTCGCCGCGCAGTCGATCCTTGAGCGTGCCTTCCTTGGTCTTGCGGTGGTTAGCATAGACGTCGGTGTCTTCTTCGACGAACAAACCGCCGAACAGGTCCGCGTGACCGCTGTCATGGCTGCGTGCGGTTTGCTCGGCGGCCTGAATGGCTTCGGCCAGAGCCGCGAGTAATACCGCGCGATTGCGGTCGATATTGGCTTGATAGGCTTTGGGTTCGCTTTCGAAATACGGCCCCAGGCGATCCAGCGCGCCGCTGCGGATCAAGCCGTCCAGCGTGCGTTTGTTGACGCGTTTGAGATCGACGCGGGCGCAGAAATCGAACAGGTCGGTGAAAGGACCTTCCTGACGCGCTTCGGTGATGGCTTCAACCGGGCTCTCGCCAACGCCTTTGATCGCGCCAAGGCCATACAGAATCCGGCCATCGTCGCTGACCGTGAACTTGAACTCCGAGGTGTTCACGTCCGGCGCATCGAGGCGCAGCTTCATGGTCCGCACTTCCTCGATCAAGGTCACGACCTTGTCGGTGTTGTGCATATCCGCAGAAAGCACCGCCGCCATGAACGGCGCCGGGTAGTGAGTCTTCAGCCAGGCAGTCTGGTACGACACCAGGCCATAGGCGGCCGAGTGAGACTTGTTGAAGCCGTAACCGGCGAATTTTTCCACCAGGTCGAAAATGTTACCGGCCAGGTCCGGGTCGATATTGTTGTTGGTGCAGCCATCAATAAAACCGCCGCGCTGCTTGGCCATTTCTTCGGGCTTTTTCTTGCCCATGGCCCGGCGCAGCATGTCCGCACCACCGAGGGTGTAACCGGCCATGACCTGGGCAATCTGCATCACCTGTTCCTGATACAGGATGATGCCGTAGGTCGGCGCGAGTACCGGCTTGAGGCCCTCGTACTGGTAATCGACGTGCGGGTACGAAAGCTCGGCGCGACCGTGCTTACGGTTGATGAAGTCGTCAACCATGCCTGATTGCAGCGGGCCCGGACGGAACAGGGCCACCAATGCGATCAAGTCTTCCAGGCAGTCGGGCTTGAGCTTTTTGATCAGCTCCTTCATGCCTCGGGATTCAAGCTGGAACACTGCCGTGGTTTCAGCCTTTTGCAGCAGCTGGTAGGTCGGCGCGTCATCCAGCGGGATGAAAGCGATATCCAGCGGCGGCTCATCGACCTTGGCGCGGTCGCGGTTGATCGTCTTCAGCGCCCAGTCGATGATGGTCAGGGTCCGCAGCCCGAGGAAGTCGAACTTCACCAGCCCGGCAGCCTCGACGTCGTCCTTGTCGAACTGGGTAACCAGACCGTCGCCCACTTCATCGCAATAGATCGGCGAGAAGTCAGTCAGTTTGGTCGGCGCGATAACCACGCCCCCGGCGTGCTTGCCGACGTTACGCACAATGCCTTCGAGCTTGCGCGCCATCTCCCAGATTTCAGCCGCCTCTTCATCGACCTTGAGGAAGTCACGGAGGATTTCTTCCTGCTCGTAGGCTTTTTCCAGGGTCATGCCGACTTCGAACGGGATCATCTTCGACAGGCGATCCGCCAGGCCGTAAGACTTGCCCTGCACCCGCGCCACGTCGCGGACCACAGCCTTGGCGGCCATGGAACCGAAGGTGATGATCTGACTTACCGCATTGCGCCCGTATTTCTCGGCCACGTAATCAATCACGCGGTCGCGGCCATCCATGCAGAAGTCGACGTCGAAGTCGGGCATGGAGACCCGTTCCGGGTTCAGGAAGCGTTCGAACAGCAGGTCATATTCCAGCGGATCGAGGTCGGTAATCTTCTGGACGTAGGCCACCAGCGAACCAGCACCCGATCCACGGCCGGGGCCAACCGGAACGCCGTTGCTCTTGGCCCACTGGATGAAGTCCATCACGATCAGGAAGTAACCGGGGAAACCCATCTGGATGATGATATCCAGCTCGAAATTCAGCCGATCGACATACACCTGGCGCTTGGCGTCGTAGTCTTCGGTAGTGTCCTTCGGCAGCAACACCGAGAGGCGATCTTCCAGACCGTCGAACGACACTTTGCGGAAATATTCATCGATGGTCATGCCATCGGGGATCGGGAAGTTGGGCAGAAAGTGCGTGCCCAGCTTGACCTCAATGTTGCAGCGCTTGGCGATTTCAACCGTGTTTTCCAGCGCCTCGGGCAAGTCACTGAACAGCTCGGCCATTTCCTCGGCGCTTTTCAGGTACTGCTGGTCGCTGTAATTGTGCGAGCGGCGCGGGTCGTCCAGAGCGCGACCTTCGCCGATGCACACACGGGTTTCGTGGGCCTCGAAATCTTCCTGCTTGATGAAGCGCACATCGTTGGTCGCAACCAATGGCGCGCCATGCCGATCGGCCAGGGCCACGGCAGCGTGCAAATGCTCTTCGTCGTTGGGACGGTTGGTGCGCTGCACCTCGACATAGTAACGGTCAGGAAAAACCGCCATCCATTCGCTGAGCAATTTGTCCGCTTCGTCGGGATTGTTGCCGAGCAAGGCCATGCCGATCTCGCCTTCTTTGGCGGCGGACAGCGCAATCAAGCCTTCGCTGGCCTGGGCAACCCATTCACGCTCGATGATCACCTGGCCGTTACGCTGGCCTTCGATGAATCCCCGGGAAATCAGTTCGGTCAGGTTGCGATAACCCTTGGCGTTCATCGCCAGCAGGCTGATACGGCTCAGCGCTGCGTCTTCGTCCTTGTTCGACAGCCACAGGTCCGCGCCGCAAATAGGCTTGATCCCCGCGCCCATGGAGGCTTTATAGAATTTGACCAACGAACACATGTTGTTCTGATCGGTCACCGCCACGGCGGGCATGTTCATGGCAGCCAGGGTCTTGACCAGTGGCTTGACCCGGACCAGGCCGTCGACCAGCGAATATTCGGTGTGCAGGCGTAGATGAACGAAAGAAGCCGGCATGGTGATCCTATAGCGCTAGAACAAAAAACGAAGGCCCGGATTGTACCGGGCCTTTGGCAAAACATCAGCCCACTGTCAGTCCAGCGGGAATACCGATAATGACGGCATGTTGCTCAACATCATCATCTCGCGGGCTGCATAGGCTGCACGTACCGGCGCAAAAGAACGCCGATGAATCGGTGTCGGGCCCAGTCGCGCCAAGGCTTCCAGATGGACGGGCGTCGGATAACCCTTATGCGCGCCCATGCCGTAGCCCGGATATATCAGTTCAAACGCGGCCATTTCCCGATCACGACTGACTTTGGCCAGAATCGACGCCGCGGCAATCGCCGGAACCTGGGCATCGCCCTGGATCACCGGCGCGCTGGGCACCGACAGCTGCGGGCAACGGTTGCCATCAATCAGTGCCAGCTTTGGCGTAATGATCAGACCTTCAACGGCGCGCTTCATGGCCAGCATCGTGGCATGCAGAATGTTCAGCTCGTCGATTTCCTCGACCTCAGCCCTGGCGATATACCAGCACAAGGCTTTCTCGCAAATTTCGTCGTAGAGCTTTTCGCGCTTGGCTTCGGTGAGCTTCTTCGAGTCATTCAGACCCAGAATCGGCCGACGTGGATCGAGGATCACGGCAGCGGTCACTACCGCGCCACACAGCGGGCCGCGACCCACCTCGTCGACGCCGGCAACCAGTTCTTCGACCAGATTGAAATCCAGACCCATTTGCATTGTTCGTGCACTCACAGTGAAGGCGAGCGACCGATCAGGCTCAATACCGCTTCGGCGGCCTGATTGGAGGCATCGCGACGCAAGGTCCGGTGTATTTCATCAAAGCCCGAAGTCTGTTCCTGGCCGCCTTCAAGCAGCGGCAGCAGCGTCTGCGCCAATGTTTCGGCGGTCGCCGCATCTTGCAGCAATTCCGGAACCAGCAGGCGCTGGGCCAGCAGGTTCGGCAGGGAGACGTACGGGCTTTTCACCAAACGCTTGAGTATCCAAAAGGTAATCGGTGCCATTCGATAGGCAACGACCATTGGTCGTTTGTACAACAAGGCTTCGAGGGTGGCGGTGCCGGACGCGATCAACACCGCGTCGCAGGCGGCGAGCGCCAGGTGCGAACCGCCGTCGAGAAGCGTCAGCGGCAACTCACGACCTTGCAGCAATTGTTCGATTTGCGCCCGGCGCTGCGGGCTGGCACACGGCAGTACGAAGCGCAGCCCAGGACGTTGAGCCAGCAGCAGCTGCGCAGCATCAAGAAACAGAGTGCCCAGACGGCCTACTTCGCCACCACGGCTACCCGGCATCAACGCGACAACGGGGCCATCGCCCAAGCCGAGCTCCACGCGGGCCGCAGCACGATCAGCCTCAAGCGGAATGGTGTCGGCCAAAGGATGCCCGACGAACTTGACCGGCACGCCCTTTTCTTCATAGAAACGTGCTTCGAAAGGCAGCAACGTGAGCATCAGATCGCAACCCTCACGAATCTTCAGCACCCGCTTTTGCCGCCAGGCCCAGACCGACGGGCTGACGTAATGCACGGTCTTGATGCCGGCACGGCGTAATTGAAGTTCGATGTTGAGGGTGAAATCCGGCGCATCGATGCCGATGAACAAGTCAGGCTTTTCATCGATCAGGGTCTGTACCAGCACTTTGCGTTTGGCGAGCAGTTCGCGCAAACGCCCCAGCACCTCGACCAGTCCCATGACCGACAGGCGTTCCATGGGGAAATAGGAAACCATGCCTTCGGCTTCCATCAGCGGACCGCCGACCCCAATGAATTGCGCATCAGGATGACGAGCCTTGATGGCGCGCATCAGTCCGGAACCGAGAATATCGCCGGAAGCCTCGCCAGCCACCAGCGCGATACGCAATACGCCAGTCATGGTTAGCGAGTAATGCCGCGAGTCGACGATTGAATGGACTCGAGGAACACAGCCACTTCAGGAAACAATGCGGCAGGCTCGGCGAGTTCGGCAATCGCCTGATCGACCGTCAGGCCTTGGCGATAAACCACTTTGTACGCTCGACGCAGCGCGTGGATGGCGTCTTCGGCAAAGCCGCGACGACGCATGCCTTCGAAGTTCATGCTGCGGGCCTCCGCGGGGTTGCCGAAGACCGTGACAAATGCAGGAACGTCCTTGCCAATTGCGGTGCCCATGCCTGAGAAGCTGTGGGCGCCGATGTGGCAGAACTGATGCACCAGCGTAAATCCGGACAGGATCGCCCAATCGTCAACGTGCACATGACCGGCCAACGCGGTGTTGTTGACCAGAATGCAGTTATTGCCGATGACGCTGTCATGGCCAATATGCGCGTAAGCCATGATCAGATTGTGATCACCCAGCGTGGTTTCGGCGCGATCCTGAATAGTGCCACGATGGATCGTCACACCTTCACGAATCACGTTGTGATCGCCGATCACCAGGCGCGTCTCTTCGCCTTTGTACTTGAGATCGGGTGTGTCTTCGCCTACCGAGGAAAACTGGTAGATGCGATTGTGTTTACCGATCCGCGTCGGGCCACGCAGGATCACGTGCGGCCCGATCACTGTACCCTCGCCAATTTCCACACCGGCTCCGACGATCGACCACGGGCCGACCTCTACATCGTCAGCCAGAATGGCTGTCGGATCGATGATTGCGCGAGAGTCAATCAAACTCATAGTTTACGTTCCGCACAGATGATTTCTGCGGAGCACACCGGCTTGCCGTCGACCGAGGCCTGGCATTCGAACTTCCAGATCTGACGTTTGCAACTGATGAACTTCGCTTCAAGAATCAGCTGGTCGCCCGGCAGCACTGGCTGGCGGAAACGCAGCTTGTCGGAGCCCACGAAGTAGTAAAGCGTGCCATCGGCAGGCTTCACGTCAAGCATTTTAAAACCAAGGATACCGGCTGCCTGGGCCATCGCTTCGATGATCAACACGCCCGGCATGATTGGATGCGCAGGGAAGTGACCGTTGAAGAACGGTTCATTGATGCTGACATTCTTGTAGGCACGAATGCTCTTGCTCTCAACATCCAGCTCAACTACACGGTCCACCAGCAGGAACGGGTAGCGGTGAGGCAGGTATTCGCGAATTTCGTTGATGTCCATCATTTCGTGGGGAAGCCTGTAGTAAAGATTGGGAGTGCGCGACGGGTGCGCAGCACTCCTCTGCAAATCAAGGAGGCAATTTATCGGCTGTGCACGCTTGATATGAAAAAGGTATCAGCCATCAGATGAAGCATTAACGCCTGAGGTCACGGCCTCGACCATCTTTTCCAGCTTTTGCAGCCTGCGCGCCATGTCATCGATCTTGCGAATGCGTGCTGCGCTTTTACGCCATTCAGCGGCCGGTTGCATCGCCGTACCCGAAGAATAGGCCCCTGGTTCGGTGATCGAGTGCGTCACCATGGTCATGCCGGTGATGAAAACGCCATCGCAGATTTCAATATGCCCCACCAGCCCGACACCGCCGGCAAGGGTGCAATGTTTACCAATCTTTGTGCTACCGGATATCCCCACGCAGGCGGCCATCGCGGTGTGATCGCCAATTTGCACGTTGTGGGCAATCTGGATCTGGTTGTCCAGCTTCACGCCATTGCCGATGCGGGTATCGGCCAGCGCGCCGCGGTCGATGGCGGTATTCACGCCAATTTCCACGTCGTCGCCTACCAGCACACCGCCAATCTGCGCGATTTTCTGCCAGATACCTTTGTCACTGGCGAAGCCAAACCCTTCACCGCCCAACACCGCGCCCGACTGAATCACCACGCGCTCGCCGATGCGTACATCGTGGTAAAGCGTTACCCGAGGAGCGAGCCAGCCGTCGGCACCGATTTCACAACGGGCACCGATGAAGCAGTGAGCACCGATGGTCACGCCGGCGGCAATCCGCGCACCGCTTTCAATGACGGCGAACGCGCCGACACTGGCAGCGGCATCGACGAACGCATCTGCCGCGACGATGGCCGTCGGATGCACACCGGGTGCAGCCTTGGGCTTGGGGTCGAACAGGTGAGAAATTCGTGCATAGGCCAGATAAGGGTCTGGCACCAGCAACGCATCCCCGACGAACAACTCGGCATCCGCAGGTTTAAGCAACACGGCAGACGCATGGGTATCGGCGAGAAATTTACGATATTGCGGATTTGCCAGGAAACTGACATGACCAGGGCCGGCCTCTTGTAAAGTGGCCAGCCCGGTTATCTCTTTATCCTCGGCGCCACGTAGGGTCGCGCCAAGGAACTCGGCCAATTGGCCGAGCTTGATGGATACAGTCATGACTTACTTCAGCTGATTCATGCGCTCGATGACCTGGCGAGTAACGTCGTACTGAGGCTTGACGTCAATCACAGCACCGCGCTCGAAGACCAGGTCAAATGCGCCTTTCTTGATCACTTCTTCTACAGCCTGATCCAGCTTCGGCTTGAGTTGCTTGAGCATTTCGCGGTCGGCAACGGCTTTGGCTTCGTTCAGCTCCTTGGACTGGAACTGGAAGTCACGAGCCTTCTGCTTGAATTCAAGCTCAAGACGCTCGCGCTCAGGCTGGGCCATTTTGTCGCCGCCACTTACCAGACGATCCTGGATGCCTTTGGCGCTGCTTTCCAGAGACTTCAGTTTGGTCAGTTGCGGACCGAACTTCTTCTCTGCGTCAACGGCATATCTCTTGGCCGCATCAGATTCCAGCAAAGCCATCTGATAGTTCAGGACAGCGATTTTCATTTCGGCAAACGCCGGGCTTGCAACGAGAACAGTTGCAAGCAGTACCAATTGAGTCAACTTACGCACGATCTACTCCTACGGAATTCGTTGTCATTAGCTAAGACCAGACCCTTAGAAGGTCTGACCAAGGGAGAACTGGAATACTTGAGTTTCGGTGTTGTCGTCCGGCTTCTTGATCGGCATCGCCAAGGCGAAGCTCAACGGGCCAAGCGCAGTGATCCACGTGACGCCTACACCGACGGAGCTTGCCAGACCGGAAAGGTCGACGTTATTGCACTCGACTTTCTTGTCAGTGGTGGTCCGTTTCGACGAGCCGCAATTGCTGTCGAATACGTTACCCACGTCCCAGAACAGCGAAGTACGCAGGGAACGTTGATCCTTGATGAATGGCAGAGGGAACATGACCTCTACGCCACCCTGGACCAATACGTTACCACCGAACGGCAGTGGATCCTGATCCGGGTCAGCCAGCGTACCTTTGTTACCGGTCACGTCAGCACCACGACTCGGCGTACTGCGTGGACCGAGGGTGCTGTCCTTGAAACCACGTACCGAGTTGAAGCCACCGGCATAGTAGTTCTCGTAGAACGGCAGACCGGAGGTCGAACCATAACCGTCGCCATAACCCAGCTCGGTGTGCAGACGCAGGGTGTAGTTGTCGGTGATCGGGTGGAAATACTGCGCGCGGTAATCAAGCTTGAAGAACGACAGGTCGCTGCCCGGCAAGGTGGTTTCCAGCACCAGGCTTTGCGAATGACCGCGAGTTGCCAGTACACCTTTGTTCAAGGTGGATTCGGACCAGCCGGCAGACGCCTTGAAGTTCAGGTATTTGTCGCCTTCCTGATTCACGAAATCGTAGATTTCATCAACGGTGTAAGTACCGGTCTTGATTTCATCCTGCTGAACGGTAAGGCCGAAGGTCAGACGCGAGGTCTCGTTGATCGGGTAGCCCATGCTGATGCCAGCACCCAGGCTGTCTACCGCATAGCTTGCCACGTCGACATCGAGGTCTTTGTAGTCGGTCGTGCGATAGAACGCGTTGTAACCCAGGCTCACGCCATCAGCAGTCCAGTACGGATCGACATAGCTGAAGTTGTAGCGGCTCTGGTATTCGCTGCGGGTCAGGCCGATGCTGACCTTGTTACCGGTACCGAGGAAGTTGTTCTGGCTGATCGAACCACCGAGGATCAGACCGGCGCTCTGGGCGAAACCGACGCTGGCGGTGATCGAACCGGAGGCTTGCTCTTCAACGGCGTAGTTGACGTCCACCTGATCGTCGGTACCCGGCACAGGCGGGGTTTCAACGTTCACTTCTTTAAAGAAGCCCAGGCGATCAAGACGGGTTTTCGACTGGTCGATCAGGTAGGTCGAAGCCCAGCCACCTTCCATCTGACGCATTTCGCGACGCAGCACTTCGTCCGCAGACTTGGTGTTGCCACGGAAGTTGATGCGGTTCACGTAGGCACGTTTGCCCGGATCCACCACGAAGGTGATATCAACCGTGTGGTCTTCGTCGTGCGGCGTTGGTACGCCGTTGACGTTGGCGAAGGTGTAACCCTCGTTACCCAGACGACGGGTGATCAGTTCGGAGGTGGTGGTCATGACCTTGCGGGAGAAGACCTGGCCCGGCTTGACCAGCAGCAGGGATTTGACCTGATCTTCCGGCACCTTGAGGTCGCCGCTCAGCTTGACCGACTTGACGCTGTATTTCTGGCCTTCGTTGACGTTGACCGTGATGTACACGTTCTTCTTGTCAGGCGTGATCGATACCTGGGTCGAAGCGATATCCATATTGATATAGCCGCGATCAAGGTAGTAGGAACGCAGACGTTCGAGGTCGCCGGAGAGTTTCTCACGGGCGTACTTGTCGTCGTTCTTGAAGAAGGAAAGCCAGTTGGTGGTCTTGAGCTCGAAAAGACCAATCAGGTCTTCATCAGGGAACACCGTGTTACCCACCACGTTGATGTGCTGGATAGCAGCGACGGTGCCTTCATTGATGTTGATCTTCAAGCCAACGCGGTTGCGCGGCTGAGGAACGACTTCGGTAGCCACCTCAGCGGAGTAACGACCTTGGGCAACGTACTGACGTTGCAGCTCGTTACGCACACCCTCAAGGGTTGCGCGCTGGAAGATCTCACCTTCAGCCAGACCTGACTGCTTGAGACCTTTCATCAGGTCTTCGGTAGAGATGGCCTTGTTGCCTTCGATCTCGATGCTCGCCACAGACGGGCGCTCGACGACACTGATAACCAGCACATTCCCGTCACGGCCCACCTGGATGTCCTGAAAGAACCCAGTCTTGAACAGCGCGCGAGTGGCATCGACCAGACGACCATCATCCGCTTGCTCGCCAACGTTCAGCGGCAGCGCACCAAATACACTGCCAGCGGAAACCCGCTGCAGGCCATTGACACGGATATCGGAGATGGTGAAGGACTCAGCGTGAACTTCGGCGATCATCAGTGCGGCAAGAACCGCAGTTAGCAGCAGACGTTTCATGAAGTCCTTTCTTATTCCAACTGGCAATAAACAAACTGCCGCAAAATGCGGCAGATTCGCAACTCAATGAAGCTTTACAGTCGACCCAGATCGTTGACCAGCGCGAGCAACATAACACCCACTACCAGACTTATACCGATCTGAACCCCCCAACCCTGAACCTTTTCCGAAAGGGGGCGACCACGCGCCCACTCGATCAGATAAAACAACAAATGCCCCCCGTCTAACACGGGAATAGGCAGCAAATTGAGAACACCCAGGCTAATGCTCAGATAAGCGAGGAAATTCAGGAAATCACCGATGCCCGACTGGGCCGAAGCGCCCGCCACTTTAGCAATGGTTATCGGTCCACTCAAGTTTTTTACAGATAGCTCGCCGAACAACATTTTCTTGAGGGAATCGAGGGTCAGCACACTCATGGTCCAGGTACGCTTCGCGCCCTCGCCCACAGCGGCCAACGGACCGTAACTGACTTCGCGCAACATCTCCGGTGGCCAGTCGATACCCTTGACTCCGGCACCCAGGTAACCGGCAGCGGCCTTGCCTTCGCCACGCGTGGCCAGGGTCAGCGGGACATCCATTTGCGTGCCATCACGCTCGACGCGCAGGGAAATCTTCGCGTCGGGACGTTCGCGGACCCGATCCACAACCTGCTGCCACTCGGTCAGCGGCTGACCATCCAGTGCCAGCAGCCGATCACCGGTCTTGAGACCTGCGGCCTGCGCCGGGCCTTTCGGATCCAGTTCGGCCAATACCGGCGGCAGCGCCGGACGCCATGGGCGAATCCCCAGGGATTTGATCGGATCAGGCTCGTCAGCGCCTTTGAGCCAGTTATCCAGCGCCAGCTGATGCGGCAAGTCGATGGTCGACCCCTGCTCGCGCACCTTGAGGGCAATGGTGCCGCTCTCACCCAGGCGACGCACCAGTTGCAGATTGACCGCTGACCAGCCGTTGGTGGGCTCGCCATCTACATCAACAATTTCCTGACCGGCAGTCAGCCCGGCTTTTTGCGCGATGCTGCCGGGCTCGACCGCACCGATAATCGGCCGCACCTGCTGGCTGCCCAACATTGCCAACGCCCAGAAAAACACAATGGCCAGCAGGAAATTGGCAACCGGACCGGCGATGACGATGGCGATACGCTGATAAACCGTCTTGCGGTTGAAGGATTGATCGGCAAGCTCAGGCGGGACATCGCCTTCGCGCTCGTCGAGCATCTTCACGTAACCACCCAGGGGAATCGCCGCAATCACATATTCGGTGCCCTTGCGGTCGTGCCACTTGACCAGCGGCATCCCGAAACCTACGGAGAAACGTAAAACCTTGACGCCACAACGCCGAGCCACCCAAAAGTGGCCAAATTCGTGAAAGGTCACCAGCACGCCCAGCGCAACCAGGGTGCCAACAATCATATAGAGCGCGCTCATCAATCTTCTCCAGTCACAGACTCAGCGGGCATTTTCGGTTGCCGTCGCCTGAGCCCGGGCTTTCTTTCTTGCGTGTGCTGTTATCGCTCGTTGCGGCTGAGCCATTGCTCGGCCAGAACGCGCGCTTTGGAGTCAACCTCAAATACTGCGGCCAGATCTTCGAGCGCAATAACCGGCTCAAGATTCAAAACCTCATCGATCATACTCGCGATCTCCGGATAGCGGATGCGCCGATCAAGAAATGCGGCTACCGCGACCTCGTTGGCAGCGTTGAGCATTGCCGGAGCGCTGTCGCCGGCCTCCGCCGCCTGTCGAGCCAGACGCAGGCAAGGGAAGCGATTTTCGTCCGGCGCCTGGAAATCCAGCCGCGCGATACTGAACAAGTCCAGAGGCGCGACGCCGGAGTCGATTCTTCCTGGCCACGCCAGGGCGTGGGCGATTGGCGTGCGCATGTCAGGATTGCCCAGCTGGGCGATCACCGAGCCATCGACGTAATCCACCATCGAATGAATCACGCTCTGCGGATGAATGACCACTTCGATCTGTTCAGGACGCGCATCAAACAGCCAGCACGCCTCGATCAATTCCAGACCCTTGTTCATCATGCTTGCCGAGTCTACGGAGATTTTACGCCCCATCGACCAATTCGGATGAGCGCACGCCTGCTCTGGGGAAACATCGTGCAACTCGGCCAGTGGCGTTTCGCGAAACGGGCCGCCCGAAGCTGTCAGCAGAATGCGCCGCACGCCTACCGGCCCAAGGCCACGAGCGTAATCCACCGGCAGACACTGGAAGATCGCATTGTGTTCGCTGTCGATGGGCAGCAGCACCGCGCCGCTGTGGCGCACAGCCTGCATGAACAGCGCACCGGACATCACCAGCGCTTCCTTGTTGGCCAGCAGGACTTTCTTGCCTGCCTCGACAGCCGCCAGCGTCGGCCGCAGCCCCGCCGCGCCGACAATCGCCGCCAGCACGGTATCGACCTGCGGATGCGCTGCCACTTCGCAGAGACCACGCTCGCCGACCAACACGCGAGTGTCCAGGCCAGCAGCCGCCAGATCATCCTGCAGCTTGCGAGCGATGTCCTGCGTCGGCAACACGGCAAAGCGCGGCGTATGCCGTAAGCACAACGCCAGCAATTCGCTCGTGCGACTGAAGCCGGTGAGCGCGAACACCTGATAACGATCAGGGTGCCGTGCGATGACGTCGAGGGTGCTCAGGCCGACCGATCCGGTCGCCCCAAGCACGGTAATCAGTTGCGGACCACTCACAGAACGCCCCACTCAGCAGCCCACAGCAGCGCCGCGAAAACAGGAATGGCAGCGGTCAGGCTGTCGATGCGATCAAGGACGCCGCCATGTCCGGGCAACAGATTACTGCTGTCCTTGATGCCGGATTGGCGCTTGAACATGCTTTCCGTCAAATCGCCCACCACGGAAATGAACACGACGATGGCTGCCCCAAGCAGTCCCAGCACGAACTGCGATACCGACCAGCCGCGAAACACGCCGACGATGGCGGTAATCACCAGACAGGTAAGCAAACCGCCATACACGCCTTCCCAGCTTTTGCCGGGACTGACTTTCGGCGCGAGCTTGCGCTTGCCGAACGCCTTGCCGGAAAAGTACGCGCCAATGTCAGCGCCCCAGACCAGAACCATCACCGCAAGGATCAGCCAATTGCCCAGTGGCCACTGCTTGATCAGCACCAGCCCCTGCCACGCAGGCAGCAGGATCAACAGGCCGATCGTCAGTTTGCAGGCGGCACTTGCCCAATGCGTACTGGACGCGGGATAGGTCAGCACCAGGTAAGTCGCCACTGCCCACCAGATCACAGCTGCGACCAATACCCACGGCGCAAGGCCGGGCACCAGATAGAGCACTAACAACAAGGCGGCCACGGCCACGGCATAGGCAATTCGTGCGGACTGGGCAGGGAAACCCGCCAGACGCGCCCATTCCCAGGCACCCAGCACCACCACCAGACCGATGAACAACGCGAAACCAGCGCCCTCAAGGAGGAAAAAGCCACATAGTGCAATTGGCAGCAGAATCAGTGCCGTGATGATCCGTTGTTTCAGCATTAAGCCCGGGCTCCAGCTTCTACCTGCTCGCTCGTTTTACCGAAGCGACGTTGGCGCGAAGCGAAATCGGCCAGCGCAGCGCGCATGGCATCGTGTTTGAAGTCCGGCCAGAACAGGTCGGAGAAGTACAGCTCGGCGTAAGCCAGCTGCCAAAGCAGAAAATTACTGATGCGGTGCTCGCCACCGGTGCGGATGCACAAGTCCGGCAGAGGCAGATCGCCGGTTGCCAGACAGGTTTGCAGCAACTCCGGCGTTATGTCTTCAGGTTGCAGATGCCCGGCCTGGACTTCACGGGCGAGACGCTGGGCAGCCTGGGCGATATCCCACTGACCGCCGTAGTTGGCAGCAATCTGCAGGACAAACCGATCATTGCCCGCCGTGCTCAATTCCGCTTCGCGCATGGCGGCCTGCAATTCAGGGTGGAATCGAGAGCGATCACCGATGATCCGCAAGCTGATGGCGTTGTCATTCAGACGTCGGGTCTCACGGCGCAGGGCCGTAAAAAACAGCTCCATCAGCGCGCCGACTTCTTCTGCCGGGCGCTGCCAGTTCTCACTGGAGAACGCAAAAAGGGTGAGCACTTCGACCTTGGCCTCGGCACACACCTCAATCACCGCACGAACAGCATCGACGCCTGCTTTATGACCGGCGACACCGGGCAGCAGGCGCTTCTTGGCCCAGCGATTGTTCCCATCCATGATGATCGCTACATGACGCGGCACCGATGAAGGCCCGGCCAGTTTTGTCTTTTCCATGAAAGCCCCGAACCTTATACAGCCATCAGGTCAGCTTCTTTCTGCTTCACGGCGACTTCAATTTCAGCGACGAATTTGTCGGTCAGTTTCTGAACGTCATCAGCACCGCGACGCTCTTCGTCTTCGCTGATTTCTTTTTCTTTGACCAGATCCTTGAGTTGGCTCAGGGCATCACGACGGATGTTACGCACGGCAACGCGAGCGTCTTCTGCTGCTTCGCGAGCCTGTTTGGTGAAGCCCTTGCGGGTTTCTTCAGTCAGGGCCGGCATGGAAATCAGCAGCAACTCACCCAGGTTGGTCGGGTTGAAACCCAGGCCGGAACTCTGGATCGCCTTGTCGACAGCCGCGAGCATGTTGCGCTCGAAAGCGACGACCTGCAGGGTACGCGAGTCTTTGACGGTGACATTGGCAACCTGGTTCAGCGGGGTGTCTGCGCCGTAATACGGCACCATCACACCACCCAGAATACTTGGGTGCGCCTGACCGGTACGAATCCGGCTGAACGCGTGCGCCAGGGATTCCAGGGATTTCTGCATGCGCTCTTGAGCGTCTTTCTTGATTTCGTTGATCATTGTTGGCCTTCCTCGATCAGGGTTCCCTCAGCGCCGCCATGGACGATATTCAGCAAGGCGCCGGGCTTGTTCATGTTAAAGACGCGCAATGGCATCTTGTGGTCGCGGCACAGGCAAATAGCCGTCAGATCCATCACGCCCAACTTGCGATCCAGCACTTCATCGTAAGTCAGATGATCGAACTTCTCTGCATGCGGGTCTTTGAACGGGTCTGCGGTGTAGACACCATCAACCTTGGTCGCTTTGAGCACGACGTCGGCATCGATTTCGATCGCACGCAAGCACGCGGCCGAATCGGTGGTGAAAAACGGATTGCCAGTACCGGCGGCAAAGATGACGACTTCCTTGGCATTCAGGTGACGCATGGCCTTGCGACGGTCGTAGTGGTCAGTCACGCCCACCATGGAAATCGCCGACATCACGATAGCCGAGATATTGGCGCGCTCCAGCGCATCGCGCATGGCCAAGGCATTCATCACAGTGGCCAGCATGCCCATGTGATCGCCGGTAACACGATCCATACCGGCAGCACTCAGCGCCGCACCGCGAAACAGATTGCCACCGCCAATCACCAGTCCGACCTGAACACCGATGCCGACCAGCTGGCCGACTTCCAGCGCCATTCGATCCAGAACCTTGGGATCGATGCCGAACTCTTCCGAGCCCATGAGGGCCTCGCCGCTAAGCTTGAGTAGAATGCGTTTATAGCGAGCCTGATAACCACTGCCCTGCTGAGCCATTGCGAATCTCTCCTGCGGCGTTTTTCTGAAAAAAAAATCTGTGCCGGCACTTTAAGCCTGCGCTAACTCTAGCTTGACGCTGCGACAGCGTCGGAAGAATGCAGCCTTGTAAGCCACTTCTCCAAGGAAAACAAATACCTTTTCCTTTTTGCCTTTGCCAAAGAGGCTGCGCGCGTGAGCGGGCAGCCTCTTTGGGGCGACGTTGAAAAAACGTCTTACTGCTTGGCAGCAGCCAATTGTGCAGCAACTTCGTCAGCGAAGTTATCAACTGGCTTCTCGATGCCGTCGCCTACTTTGAAGTAGGTGAAGGAAACGATTTCAGCGCCGGCTTTCTTGGCCAGTTCACCGACCTTGACTTCCGGAGTTTTGACGAAGGCTTGCTCAACAAGGCTGGCTTCGGCCAGGAACTTGGTGATACGGCCGCCAACCATTTTCTCAACGATTTCGGCTGGCTTGCCTTTGATCTTGTCTTCGTTCAGTTGCAGGAAGACGCCTTTTTCGCGCTCGATCGCTTCGGCCGAAACTTCCGAAGGCAGCAGGAACTCAGGGTTGCTTGCCGCTACGTGCATGGCGATATCTTTAGCCAGCTCGACGGTGCCGCCTTTGAGGGTCACAACTACGCCGATCTTGTTGCCGTGCAGGTAAGAACCTACAACGTCGCCTTCGATGCGGGCCAGACGACGGATGTTGACGTTTTCGCCAACCTTGCCGACCAGTACCAGACGTGCAGCTTCCTGAGCTTCGATCAACGGAGCGACGTCAGTCAGCTTGTCAGTGAAGGCTTTCTCGACGCTGGCAGCAACGAATGCCTTGAAATCGTCCTGCAGAGCCAGGAAGTCGGTCTGCGAGTTGACTTCGATGATAACGGCAGCCTTGCCGTCGTCCTTGATTGCGATAGCACCTTCAGCAGCAACGTTGCCTGCTTTTTTGGCTGCCTTGATCGCGCCGGAAGCACGCATGTCATCAATGGCTTTTTCGATGTCGCCGCCAGCCTTGGTCAAGGCCTTTTTGCAATCCATCATGCCTTCACCGGTACGCTCGCGCAGTTCTTTAACCAACGCTGCAGTAATCTCTGCCATTTCAAAATCCTCTTGGATAGGTCTTAAACCATTCCACCCGACGGATCGGGCGTACAAAATTCTTGAAAACACAGGGTGACAGCCATACATGACAACAGCGCCATGACTACGCCGACACATGGTTTTCGAGGTGGCAAAAAGGGGGCCAAGCCCCCTTTTTGCGTACTGAGTCAACGCCAGGCGTTAGTTACTCAGCCTTCAACCACTGCTGCAGCTGGAGCTTCTTCGACGAAAACGTCGGTGCCGCCAGCAACATTGTTACGACCACGGATCACAGCATCAGCCATCGAACCCATGTACAGCTGGATAGCGCGGATTGCGTCATCGTTGCCTGGGATGATGTAGTCAACGCCTTCCGGGCTGCTGTTGGTATCGACTACGCCGATAACAGGGATGCCCAGCTTGTTGGCTTCGGTGATTGCGATGCGCTCGTGATCAACGTCGATAACGAACAGTGCGTCTGGCAGACCGCCCATATCCTTGATACCACCAAGGCTACGGTCCAGCTTTTCCAGATCGCGAGTGCGCATCAGCGCCTCTTTCTTGGTCAGCTTGGCGAACGTGCCGTCTTCAGCCTGGATTTCAAGCTCACGCAGACGCTTGATCGACTGGCGGATGGTTTTGAAGTTGGTGAGCATGCCGCCCAACCAGCGGTGATCGACGTACGGCGAACCGCAACGTGCCGCTTCTTCAGCAACGATCTTGCCAGCCGAACGCTTGGTGCCGACGAACAGGATCTTGTTTTTGCCCGAAGCCAGGCGCTCAACGAAAGTCAGAGCTTCGTTGAACATTGGCAGGGTTTTTTCAAGGTTGATAATGTGGATCTTGTTACGCGCGCCGAAAATGTATTTACCCATTTTCGGGTTCCAGTAACGGGTTTGGTGACCGAAGTGCACACCGGCCTTCAGCATATCGCGCATATTGACTTGGGACATGATAGTTCCTTGATAAGTCGGGTTAGGCCTCCACGTATCCCAATGACCAACCAGCGGCTTCGAGCCGAAGGCACCCAGGTCATCGTGTCGACACGTGTGTGGGTTTGGGCTTGCGGGGCATACCCCGGAAAGCGGCGCATTTTATATCATAAAAGTTCAGATAACGAAACCCGGATCAAGCGCTTGTTCTCACACACTTTTATTAGTGGCTTCGCGCCCCTATATAAGGAAGCCATGATCACCCGGTCTTCGACGGTCTGATAGAATCGCCGCTTTCCGTATTAGCCGCACGCTTGCCGTGCCGAGAGAGTTCGTATGACAGTCACCATCAAAACCCCTGAAGACATCGAAAAGATGCGTATCGCCGGCCGCCTGGCTGCCGACGTCCTGGAAATGATCGGTGCTTACGTCAAGCCTGGCGTTACAACCGAAGAGCTGGATCGCATCTGCCATGACTTTATCGTTAACGAGCAGAAAGCCATTCCTGCGCCCCTGAACTACAAGGGCTATCCAAAATCGATCTGCACCTCGATCAACCACGTGGTCTGCCACGGCATCCCCAATGACAAGCCACTGAAGAACGGCGACGTGCTGAACATCGACGTGACGGTCATCAAGGATGGCTACCACGGCGATACCAGCAAGATGTTCCATGTTGGCAAAGTGCCAGAATGGGCCGAGCGCCTGTCAAAAATCACTCAGGAATGCCTGTATAAGGGCATCGAAATCGTGCGTCCCGGCACCCGTCTGGGTGATATCGGCGAAGTGATCCAGAAGCACGCCGAGAAGAGCGGTTTCTCTGTGGTGCGCGAATATTGCGGGCACGGCATCGGCAAGGTCTTCCATGAAGAACCTCAGGTTCTGCACTACGGCAAGGCCGGCGATGGCATGGAACTGAAGGAAGGCATGACGTTCACCATCGAGCCGATGATCAACCAGGGCCGTGCTGAAACCCGCTTGCTGGGCGATGGCTGGACTGCGATCACCAAGGACCGCAAATTGTCCGCGCAGTGGGAACACACGATTCTGGTCACCGCCGATGGCTATGAAATCTTTACCTTGCGCAGCGACGACACCATTGCCCGAACGTCAGCCTGATCCGGATCTCCGTTCTGGTCCCCAGGCTCGCCCGATATAGATAAAAGGAAAGCAGTTCCATGCCGCAGGTGGATCCCGATTTGTTCGACCGCGGCCAGTTCCAGGCCGAACTGGCCTTGAAGGCGAGCCCTATTGCGGCCTTCAAGAAAGCCATCCGCAATGCGCGGGAAGTGCTCGACGCACGCTTCAAGTCCGGCCGCGACATCCGCCGGCTGATCGAGGATCGGGCCTGGTTTGTCGATAACATCCTGCAACAGGCCTGGGATCACTTCGACTGGAGCGAAGAAGCCGACATCGCCCTGCTGGCCGTTGGCGGCTACGGGCGCGGCGAGCTGCATCCTTATTCCGACATCGACCTGCTGATTCTGCTGGACAGCGCCGATCACGAAGTCTTCCGCGAGCCCATCGAGCGTTTTCTGACGTTGCTGTGGGACATCGGCCTGGAAGTGGGTCAGAGCGTGCGTTCGGTCGACGAATGCGCCCAGGAAGGCCGCGCCGACCTGACGGTGATCACCAACCTGATGGAAAGTCGCACCATTGCCGGACCGGAGCGTCTGCGCCAGCGCATGCTGGAAGTCACCAGCCCGACGCAAATGTGGCCGAGCAAGGAGTTTTTCCTCGCCAAACGCGCCGAGCAGAAGAACCGGCATCACAAGTACAACGACACCGAATACAACCTGGAGCCCAATGTAAAAGGGGGTCCCGGCGGTCTGCGCGATATCCAGACCATCCTGTGGGTTGCCCGTCGCCAATACGGCACCCTCAATCTGCACGCACTGGCCGGCGAAGGCTTCCTGCTGGAAAGCGAGAACAACCTGCTGGCCGCCTCCCAGGAATTTCTCTGGAAGGTTCGCTACGCCCTGCACATGCTGGCCGGCCGTTCCGAAGATCGGTTGCTGTTCGACTATCAGAGCAGCATCGCCGCCCTGCTGGGTTATCAGGACAGCGACGCGAAGCTGGCCATCGAACGCTTCATGCAGAAGTACTACCGCGTGGTCATGAGCATCGCCGAGCTGAGCGATTTGATCATCCAGCATTTCGAAGAAGTGATTCTGGTCGAAGACGAAGGCGCGGTGACCCAGCCGCTCAATTCGCGCTTCCAGCTGCATGACGGCTACATCGAAGCGACCCGGCCTAATGTGTTCAAACGCACACCGTTCGCCATGATCGAAATCTTCGTGCTGATGGCCCAACATCCGGAAATCAAAGGCGTACGCGCCGATACCATCCGGCTGTTACGCGAACATCGGCACCTGATCAACGATGATTTCCGCCACGATATTCGCAACACCAGCCTGTTCATCGAGCTGTTCAAGTGCGAAATCGGCATTCATCGCAATCTGCGCCGGATGAACCGCTACGGCATTCTGGGCCTGTATTTGCCGGAGTTTGGCCATATCGTCGGGCAAATGCAGCACGACCTGTTCCACATCTACACCGTCGATGCGCACACCCTGAACCTCATCAAGCACCTGCGTAAGCTGCAATACACGCAGGTGTCCGAGAAATTCCCGCTGGCCAGCAAGATCATGGGCAAACTGCCCAAGCCGGAACTGATTTATCTCGCCGGTTTGTATCACGACATCGGCAAAGGCCGTGGCGGCGACCACTCGGAGCTGGGCGCGGTGGATGCCGAGGCATTCTGCGTGCGTCACCAGTTGCCGAGCTGGGACAGCCGGTTGATTGTCTGGCTGGTGAGCCACCACCTGGTGATGTCCACCACCGCCCAGCGCAAGGACTTGTCCGATCCGCAGGTGATCCATGATTTCGCTCAGCTCGTGGGTGACGAAGTTCATCTGGATTACCTGTACGTGCTGACCGTGGCTGACATCAACGCCACCAACCCGACACTGTGGAATTCCTGGCGGGCCAGCCTGTTGCGCCAGCTATACACCGAAACCAAGCGCGCCCTGCGTCGCGGCCTGGAAAATCCGGTAGACCGCGAAGAGCAGATCCGCCGCACACAAAGCGCCGCGCTGGATATTCTGGTGCGCAGCGGCACTGATCCGGACGACGTCGAGCAGCTTTGGGCGCAATTGGGCGATGACTATTTCCTGCGGCATACCGCCGGGGATGTGGCGTGGCACAGCGATGCGATCCTGCAACAGCCGGTCGATGGCGGCCCGTTGGTGCTGATCAAGGAAACCACCCAGCGCGAGTTCGAAGGCGGCACACAAATCTTCATCTATGCGCCCGACCAGCATGACTTCTTCGCGGTAACCGTGGCCGCGATGGACCAGCTGAACCTGAACATTCACGATGCGCGGGTCATTACCTCCAGCAGCAAGTTCACCCTCGACACCTATATCGTGCTCGACAACGATGGCGGCTCGATTGGCAACAATCCCGAGCGGATCAAACAGATTCGTGACGGCCTGACCGACGCGCTGCGCAATCCGGACGATTACCCGACGATCATCAAGCGCCGGGTGCCGCGCCAGCTCAAGCACTTTGCTTTTGCGCCGCAAGTCACTATCCACAATGACGCCCAGCGTCCGGTCACGGTCCTGGAACTCTCTGCGCCCGACCGGCCCGGCCTGCTGGCGCGCATCGGCAAGATCTTCCTGGAGTTCGATCTGTCATTGCAGAATGCCAAGATCGCCACCTTGGGCGAACGCGTGGAAGACGTGTTCTTTATCACCGATGAAAACAACCAGCCGTTATCCGATCCGCAGCTGTGCAGCCAATTGCAGGACGCAATCGTCGAGCAACTCAGTGTCGATCAGGAACCCGGCGGCGAATGGCGCATCAGCATCTGATCCGCTTTCTTCATGAATCGATTCAATGGCGCTCACCGACCCGCGCGCCCTGCTCTTGAGACCAAACCAATGAATAACGCGATGCAACTGCTGCAGCCTTACCCGTTCGAGAAGCTGCGCGCGCTGCTTGGCAGCGTGACGCCCAACCCGGAAAAGCTCCCGGTCGCGCTGTCCATCGGCGAACCCAAACATCGTTCGCCGGAATTCGTCGCCAAGGCACTGGCCGACAATCTGGACCAGATGGCGGTTTATCCGAGCACGTTGGGCATTCCGGCACTGCGCGAATCCATTGCTGGCTGGTGCGAGCGGCGTTTCGGCGTACCGGCCGGCTGGCTAGATCCGGCGCGCAACGTGCTGCCGGTCAACGGCACCCGCGAAGCGCTGTTCGCCTTCACCCAGACCGTGGTCAATCGCGGCGACGACGCGCTGGTGGTCAGCCCGAACCCGTTTTATCAGATCTACGAAGGCGCAGCATTTCTGGCCGGTGCGCAGCCGCACTACCTGCCGTGCCTGAGCGAGAACGGATTCAACCCGGATTTCGACGCAGTCTCGGCCGATGTCTGGAAACGCTGCCAGATTCTGTTCCTGTGCTCACCCGGCAACCCCACCGGCGCGCTGATTCCACTGGAAACCCTGAAAAAGCTCATCGCCCTGGCTGACGAATATGACTTCGTGATCGCCGCCGATGAATGCTATAGCGAGCTGTATTTCGACGAACAAACCCCGCCAGCCGGCTTGCTCAGCGCATGCGTGGCGTTGGGTCGTCAGGATTTCAAACGCTGCGTGGTGTTCCATAGCCTGTCCAAACGCTCGAACCTGCCGGGCCTGCGTTCCGGCTTTGTTGCCGGTGATGCGGAAATCCTCAAGGCTTTCCTGCTGTACCGCACTTACCACGGCTGCGCGATGCCGGTGCAAACGCAACTGGCAAGCATCGCCGCCTGGAATGACGAAGAACACGTGCGTGCCAATCGCGCGCTGTATCGGGAGAAATTCGACGCCGTGCTGGCAATCCTCGCGCCGGTCATGGACGTCCAGCGTCCGGACGGCGGCTTCTATCTGTGGCCGAATGTCGGCACCGATGACGCCGTATTCTGCCGCGACCTGTTCGTCGAGCAACATGTGACTGTGGTGCCGGGTTCCTATCTGTCGCGGGAAGTGGACGGTTTCAACCCAGGCGCCGGTCGCGTGCGTATGGCGCTGGTAGCGCCGCTGGCCGAGTGCATTGAAGCCGCAGAGCGGATTCGCGATTTTATTACCCGCTAAGTCAACAAGGCTTATCGATCGTCCGTAGGTCCTACAGCCGGTCCTACGGGTTGACGCGATATTTGAGATGGCGCGAAGCCGGACACGACCCACATCACACAACTGCAATATCCACTGCCTACACTGCCTACACTGCGCGCGGCCTCTTCCCGGAGGCAAATTGCAAGCGTTTCGGCGACAAGTTGCAATAAACACGTCAACCTGTCGCAGCCGAACCCGCTGGTCCATGGCATAATCCGTCACCGTTTTTTCTCGCACCGTTCCAAAGGGGCAAGCTCGTGGCTGATGAAATCAACAAGTTGCACCTTTACGGAATCAAAGCCTGGGATGCCGCACTCAATGCTAAATTTCCCATGTAAATCAAATAATTAAGCTCGAAAAGGCCGATTAAACCCCGGCCTTTTTTGTTGCTTGGCGCTCCAATAAAATCAATCGCTTACGGTTGCGTATTGGGGAGGAATCAATCCGGCTACCCATCCAACCTGCATTGCAGGCCGGGTCTCCAAAGATTGCTGGACACCCCAAACACCATTGGTGGACGGACAACATCCTCCATCGGATGAGGTATCCAACCGCCGCTGGCGGATGGGATTTCTTCGCACTCAGGCCAACGCCCGACGAACGCCGTCAGCAATAACTCCTGGCGAATAAGGATTGCCGCCGTTCTCATGCTTGATGATCCCGGTATTGCTAGCCATTAGCGTCCTATAGTTACGAAGATCGTCAAGCTAGTTCGCTAGGAGCGAAACCGCTAGGGGGGGGGGCGGAACTTGGCGCCTGATGCATGGTCGATTAGCCTGCTAGAGATCTTAGGGTTGCGGTTACCGAATTGGATTGAAATCATAAGGATTGGGCAATGTTTTTAGTAATTTTGATTATCGTAGCTTTGTTGGTATTTTTCATGCTCTACGCGCGGTCGTGGTCCGCGCGAGAGACTAAAAAATCCCATCTGGTGTTAGATGCAGCGATCAGATCCAATGATTCTGGTGAGCCGATTGAAGTTGTAAATGGCACAACTGCTGCCGCTGCTGGATTTTTCGACACATATGGGACTACGCAGAAAAAATACGTGACCATAATGAATCCGGTCGCATATGCCGGTTACGTAAATCTCAAAGGAGAGGAGGTAGTAGCAATCGCGTTTAAGCACAGTACTGGGCTGACCATCGTGACACACGATCTGCCGTATCAATTTGGTGCTGACTTAATGGGGCTCATGAACAAGATGAAATATCTTCAAGAAGTTCTCGAATCCTATAAATCCTATAAAAAGTGAAGGTCATGCTTCATCCAACTGAGCGCACTCTGGTTACCGTAGAATCCTGTTCAGTCGAAGTGTTAGGTAGCTGACGCTGATGGTCCGACCTCGCGATGACTCGTCGCTTAAAGTGCAGTGTCTTACTTCACCTCGCTGAAAAAAATATGATGCCCCAGCCGGAGCGTTTGCTTCGCGGCAATGCTCCAGGCTGGCGGCTTCGGCATCGTCGTTGCGTAGTAGTGAGTCGCCCCGCCGGTGGGGTCTGGTTGCTTGCCATCGACCACATGGTCAGCGGCGATGCGCGCCTGCGCGAACTCGCGGGACGGAATCGGCCTTGCCCCACTGAGGAACGGAAAGTTCGGGTCGTTCTTGTTCCAGCAGCTGAACTGCCAGGGCTTCAAGCAGACCCCGGTGTAGCCCTCGCCCCACCAATCAGGCTGGCCGTCGTTATGAATATCCATGTCTACGCGATTGCGGATGGTCCAGGCTACGGCGATCTGCCCGGCCAAACCTTCGCCGCGCGCCTCCGCCCAAAGTGTGCGGGCCAACACGTCTCGGTCTTTTTCTGTAACAGGCATGCGTTTCTCCAAACAAAAAGAAGCCCGCGCGCGGCGGGCCTGTGAGTGATCTGTGACGGGCGGACATTGCTTACCCTCGAATCTGGGTTACGATGCCTGTATATCCATCCAGCACAATGAGCAAATTATGACCAACGTCATCGATCTTAAGCGAGCACGCGACGACAAAAACGCTGACAAGGATCAGGAGTTCATCGACTTCATCCTCAGCCAGCCGCAGACCATGACTGCAGAGCAGTGCTCCCAAGCCAGAGGCATCCTTGGATGGTCTCAAGAGGCGCTCGCTTTTAGGTCCGGCGCGTCAGTGCTAGCCATTAGTCAATTCGAAACCGGAACGAGGCTGCTGCGAGATGTAACCAAGCAGGCAATCGTGTTCGCCCTGGAAGCTGAAGGATTGATGCTCATCCCTGGGCATCCGCCAATGCGGGGCGAAAACGTCCGAGGCATGACGCCCAATCCGCGCAATGGTAAGAATTTCCACCTGGTTGAGTAGATGCACGCAGCCGTCAGTCGCTGAGCGAAGACGCGCCCGGACTTGTCGGGGTCTTGGTATAGCTCCAGTGGCCACCAAGCCGAACACCGAGGAAGAAAATCAGTGCCCGCCAGCGAGCCGTACCGTCACCAGTGGTCAATGCGCGGTAATAGATGTCGTCGCACTCCCTGCGGCTGAGCGGCCCGAAGGTGTACAGCCAGTCATGCAGAATCGAAGCGCGCATGCCGTAGCCGACCAGCAAGCCGTAGATCGCCAGCGCAACGACCGCGATGATGATCAGCGCTGCACGAATCCACAGATACGAATCAACCAGCGTGCCGCCAGTCAGCGCCGTGACCGCACACCACCGGCAGATTTCCCGAAGGATGCGGATCGATGCAAGATCACTGACGAAAGTGATCGGCACGGTGATCAGTCCGTGCACCAGATCGTTAAATCCCATGGCCTGCCGCATCTCAACATCCCAGCGGCTGATAAAGCGGATGTCTGGCCGTACATCGAATTTGCCGACGGGTATTGTCATGCTTTTCTCCAGGCACAAAAAAACCGCTCAATGGCGGCCGGGATAGCTGAAATTTGTAGTCGATGGATATCGCTAAACCAGTGGCAATATTTCGCAATGAACCCTGCGAATCCGAGGTTGTCATTTGTGATGTAGTTAATGAAAACGTGCCAAAGGAGACCGGCATGGGTAGCACAACGGAAAATTCTTTCATCTCAGAGATTAAGTTTTTCGACCTGCTCTTAGCGCAATTCGGCGGGAGCCAAGGCGAGTTACCAAGTGCAATCGCTTACCTTACCCAAGCCTCGAATGAGGACCATCCTGCACGAAAAGCTAGCCTCATCCGAATTGCTCGCGTCAAACTCCGGCATGCAGACATAGTTGGCTCCATCTTGCTGCAGATTTCGACAAACAAGGCAGGCCCGTTATCGACGAGGATTGATCGAGATGAATTCAAAAGGTTTCTGAATATCAAGGGTATAACGATTGACGATTATGATACTGCGCCTGTATCCCTGAGAGAAGTTTCGAAGACTAAGCTTAAGCGTCCAACTGGCCCTCACTTCAGCCACAATCCGCAAAAATATCTCGCGGCTAATATCCTTACTGAAGAGCACCAGATTGTTACCTACCAACGTCTTGTCGGTCTTACCGAGGACTCTAATTTCATCTCTGCCCTGAACTATGTTAAAGCTCGCCAGATCGAACATCGAGATGAGTTTATCGAAATGCTACGGAGGCTTACGCATTAAGATTAAAGACCACGACTATGCGGGCAATTCCAGCACCGGAAGTTCCAGCAGGAACGCTTCGACTGTTGGCTGCTCACGGCCGCCGGCCAGCACGAGGGCAAGCTGCTCATAGGCGTAGGCCCAGACCTTCGAGCGCCAGGAGCGGAAGGCGATGCCGTCATTCTGGAACTTGGGCACGGCTGGCTCTTCGGCATAGCTCACAGCCGTGGCGATACTGTCGTAGCGGGCGGCAATGGCGGCGGCGTCCATCTTGGCCTGGACGGCGGTCTCGTAGAGCTTTGACACCTCCTGTGCATCCGGGATTACGGCGTGCACTTCACTCAGCTTTAGCCACCCATCACCCGACCACTGAGCAACTTGCTTGCCAGTTAACTTCATCGGCTTGATTGGTGTGCTGTTGGGTGGCAGAGGCCCAGCCTCGTCAAGAATTTCAACTTGACCTGAGAAATAACCTTTTTCGTTCCACTGATATAAAATCATGCTACCGCCTTGGCTTTAATATAGGCTTCTGCACCTGAACTGACGGGGGCTGTCGGAGTTGCAAACTGAGTTGTTCTATCAAAGAAGAACTCCAGCAGGCTACTTGCTACGTTAGTATAATCGGTGCCGTTTAAGTTTCTTGCAACCGAACATATTCTGTTCCCGTTAGACGCACTGACCTGCCAATCCGCTGATGAGTTAAGTATCCCAGCCGGGTACCATATTGCCCCATTTGCCGAACAATATGTGACACTAGTAGGGGCGCCTACCCCGCCGCCAGTAATCAAAAACGACGACTGACCTGCCACTATCTTTCCCCCTCCGAACTCGGCACCTGTGACCGTCCTGGCGATAGACCAATTAATCCCATCTTTGGAAAATAAGGTTCTATTGATGCCGGGGGCTGTAATTACGAAAATACCAAGCCCATACTCTAAGGACCATGTGGCGCTAGCCGGGAGGGTAACGGGTGTCCAAGTAATCCCGTCGGTAGATACCGCCGCCGCATTAGAGCCGGTTAGACCGTTGATACCCCCTACTGCAACAAACTTGCCGTTACCAAAAACTATATTCCCCCAGTGGGCCGCTACCGGCATTGTACCTGGTGTCCAAGTTACCGCATCGGTAGAAGTGAGAACCACCGTACCGGTACCGAATTGGTCAGTAATACCATCGACTGCACAGAGCATCACATACTTGCCATTTCCAAACGCTACATCGCTCCACTGGCGATTGGCTGGAAGGGTGACAGAGGTCCAGGTAAGGCCGTCGCTAGATACTGCGCAAGTAGTAGAACCTACCCCGCTTCCATTACGGTTGTAGGTGGCAATAAACTTATTATTGCACCAGCGCACGTAGCGCCAGTAGGCACCAATTGGCAGAGAGCCGCCCGCCGTCCAAGTCAACCCGTCTGTCGATACTGCCGTCGCCTGCCCATTCTGACCATTTGCGGTGGGGATAGAAGAACCAGTTATTGCTACAAACCTTCCAGCCCCGTATGCCATACCTGTCCAATATGTCGAACTAGGCATGGTGATAGCAGTACGCACTGCTCTGGTTAAATCAGAAATAAGCCCGACTTGCCCAAACAGTAGAGGATATGCCGACTGGGAAAATACACTACCGTCCGCTGGTAGATAACTTGCATCAGGCGTTCTGGAGGTTATCAGAAGGTCACCGATTGCCTGCCCGAGCACCGCAAGTTCGAAACCTGACTCGTCTTGTCTTACCACCAATGCTTGCCCAGCATGGCCCGCCACAGCAGGAAGGCCCGCCGCTGAACCGGCGGCTGCGGCTGACAATGCTGCAGAATTTGCAAACGCGGCGGCTGCGTCACGCGCAGCTTGGGCGGCCCCCATGGCGCCAGAGGAAGCTCCTGCCGACGCCAAAGCCGCCGCAGCGCTGGCCGCCGCCGCATCCCTGGCCGAATACGTAAGATCGACCGCTTGCCCCATCCAAACAGTGGTGGCGTTGACCTGCGTTGTCCACGGGCCGATCTTGGCCGCCCAAGCATCCGCAATGATCGGATATTGGGCCGAGGACATACCCCGGTTCGGTGCCGTTGGTAGCTGTTCAATAACTGGGCCGACAGTAGCCATCAAATAAGACTCCCAACATCAAGGGCGCATTCCGACACTGCCGGATTGCTGATAATGATTTGAAGGTCGCGGTAACGACCGAAGATGATTGTTTCTTGTCGCGCCGGATCGCCGATGAATACCGCGCCTTTCGCCCGCAGCCGGCTCAGGAATGATTTCTGGTAAGAGACGTCGTCGGTGACGATGCGAACATCGAACTGCACCCGATCCCGGAAACCGCGCTCAATCATGCTTTCGTTGCCGAAGTCGTCGATTTCGCGAGTGGAGTAATCGGTGATGCCGGTCGTGGTTCCGAAGATCGTCTCGCCCACATTGGTGAGCGGCCCCATAGATGCCATCGAACAACTGGCCACGCCGCCCACATCTGCATCAATCACGACGCGGATGCTGGCCGTCCCATAAGCCGGGAGGTCCAGAATTGCGAACGTTGTTTTCCGGCGAATGGGCTTGAACAGCCACTCCCACATGCCGTTGGCCGAGGCATCCACCAGGCTGATGGTTGTCGAGCGAACCACGCCGTCAATAGGGTCGGTGATGGTGACGGTCGCCCGATAGCCAGTCAGGCCGAACAATGCGATGGCACTGACAACCTGTCCGGGCGTTATCGTGAAATCGATCTTTGTCGGGTTGGTGGTCGTGGTCCCGATTTTGTAAACGCGCTGCTGGGCGCCAGCCTCTCCCTTCAGCACGGCCGCGCCCTTGTCGAACATCCGCATCGCATTGATCGCGCCAAGGTCGAGCCATTTCAGCGGCGTCGTCGTTTCTGCCCCAGGTATGGCCGTGTTGGCAGCCGCAAGCGACTCCCACACGTGCCGGTTCCTGATGGTTTTCACGCCCAGCGCGTAACTCCCTGCAACCCAGTCCACCGCGCCAGGCTCAGTCAGTGGGACGTTTGTCACCAGCATCGCCGGGGTGATATCCACCTGATCAATAACGTCCATTTACGACTCCAGAACTTTGATGCCAACGGTCCGGATGGCGTCGAGGTGGGTATCGGCGCGGCCCGTGTTGAGGGTGGTTTGACGCAGGTAGGCCCGTTGTTCCTTTACCTCATCGGTCAGGGCGTTCAGGGCAGCCAATATTTCCTCACGGCTGCCGCCCTCCTCATCCGAGGAAGAAGATTTCGACGTGCTGTAAGGGGTCGGGCTTTCATATCGAAGCTCAGGCGCGCCGCCGGCGGCAAAGCTCGGCAATTGCAGAGCGTTCATCTGAGCCAGGAGGCCTGGGCCATAAGCGCGAACAGCGGCGGCATTCATCACGAACTCGCCCGCCGACAGGCGAGCCAGAATGCTGTCGCTGGTTCCGGTGCCAGGTCCGGAGATCATCCCGCCGGTTGCGTAAGCCGGGATCTCGCCGTTTTTCGCGGCATCCGCTTTGATAGCCGCAGCCAGTCCGGCAGGAGTAACCGCCCCGCTGCCCAGTTGGCCAGCCCAATACGCGGCGCCAGTAGGATCGACGTCACGCCCAAGCACGCTGTTGTAGACAGAGTTCAGATCGGAAGCACTTGGCGCGCCGCCGCTGCCGGTATAGCCCGAGGCAGCGCCAGCGGCCGAAGCAGTGGCCGCCATGGCCGCAGCAATAGCAGCGCCCAACCCTGCGATGGCGTCCTTGACCGACAGCACTGACGTGTCGATCCCGTTGAGCTTGTCGACCTGCGCTTGAGCGAGATCGAGTTGCGCATCGATCCGCGCCATCTCGGCGTCATATTCAAGCTTGGCGTCAGATATTTGCGCGGTCACCGTCTTCAGGAGTTGCTGCTCGGTGGTGAGTTGCACACCATTCACAGCGCTCAGCTCCGCCACAACGTTGGCCGTTCGGCCCTGGTCCCGCGCGAAGTCGTCCATGGACGAATACAGGTTAGTGGTGTTGGCATTGACCACGTCGAGCGCATCGTCCAGCCCGGTAATTCCCGCCAGCGAACCACCCGCACGAACTGTCGCGAGGGCGCTTTGCAATGTGGCCAGCGCTTGCGCACGCATCATTTTCACAGCATCAGCTGAAGTGCCATTCAAGGACTTGAGAGCGGATTCGAGCGAGTCACTGACCGAGGTCAGATCAGAGACGCGTGACTGGGCGGTTTGCAGCATGTCATTGAGCGATGCGGCCCGCGCGTTGTAGGCAGTGGTCAGCGCGTTCTGCTCGGCGGATACGGCCCGCTGCACGGCACTCAGCGCGGAAGTGACATTGCCGGCCAAAGTATCGGCCAAGGTCTTCGTCGCCTCGGCCGCGCTTTTTGCCTTGGTTTCAAGGATGTCGTAGGCACTGGCCGCTTCGCCATTGAGGCTCATCAGCGTTTCGTATAGCGCCTTACCGGCCGCTGATGAATCTTTTTTCGCCGCTTCAACCATTTCACGGAACCCCGCCCGAGTTTCCGGAAGGGCCACGCTCACGTCTTTGAATTCCTGGGTGATGCCAGCCAGCGAGCGAGCAGCGTTCTCCGATTCGCTGTAGAACCCGCTGAAGTACGTGTCCTGCCTGGCCTCAATGATCTTGTAGGCAGCATCAGCAGCGCTACTCATGTTGAACATGGTCAGCATCATTTGACGGCCGGATTCGGTCGTCTTGTCGATGCCGGACACCATATCCCGGAAGCCATCGCGGCTATCAGGCAGAGCAATGCTGAGCGCGCCGAATGCGTTACGCACATCCGAAAGCGCATTGTTGGTCTTCTCTGTATCGGTAAAGAAGGCGTCGTAGTAAGCCGCGCCCGCCGTATTCAGAGCCTCGATGCCGCCAGCCCACAGCGACAATTGCTCAGCCATGAAGCCGCCGGAAACGCTCATGTCGTACAGTCCGACATCGAGGTGACCGAGGATGCTGTTCACGTCCTGCAGGTTTTTCACGAACGCCTGCAAGCCAACGTAGCTGTAACCGCTCAGGCCCGCGTCGGTGGCTTTGGAGATCGATACGACAGCAGCGTCACCCAGTTGGGCAAAGAAGAAGTCGAGCTGCTCCTGAATCCACTCGGGCGTTGCGTCTTTGGTGCTGATGTTGCGTGACGCCATGTTCAGGCCGTCGAGTACCGACTCGTTCAGCTTGACGCCCAGGGCAGTGAACAGGCCGCCAGCACTTAAGACAACATCGTTGTACTTTGACCCAAGCGTTCCAAGGGTTTCGTCATCAAGGTCGTCGATGAGAAAACGGGTTTTACTGCTGCCCGAGATCAATCCGCCCTTTTTCTTCTGCTTGGTATATTTCTTGGCGTCGAATTCTCCATTCTCAACGCCGAGTTGAATCCCGGTGTCTTTGGTCTGGTAGCCAGTGCCGAATAGCTTGCTACCGACAGCAGTCCATACCATCTGGTGGAATGTCGAGCCGCTAAGGATGGCTGCCCATTTACCGCCAACAACCTTACCGAGGACTTTATCAACACTCTCCAGAAAACCTGCCTGAAGGACGCCGGGCGTCATGGCGATGTTGCCCAGGGCGGTGCCGCCAGCGCTGTCGCGAACCTCGCCAGCATCCGGACGGACGCCAGCGTCGTATAGCTTGCCACTCTGATACATGCCCATGATGACGGCGAGTGGCCACATGGCTGCCGCACTGCTCAGGGCTGACGCAGCTTGTCCGCTTAAGCTGGCCGCCGTTGCTGCTGCACCCGCCTCGGCCGCCGCATAGGTGGCCGCCGTAGTGGTAGCCACGCCGGTAGTGAACTGGGCGCCAAGCGCTGTGGCGCCCTCGGCTACCGCGCCTGCAAGCGAGGCGGTTGTTATTCCCTCGGCTCCAATTATCGCCGCCGTCTGAGCGGCAGTCGCGCCAGTCACGGTTTGGATAAGGGTGTTGACGCCACCCTTCACGATTCCAGTTAATTGGCTGATCTGACCAGTGTAGTAATTGACCCCGGCCGAGGCCGCGCCACTCGCGCCGCCGCTTGCCCAGCCGGCCGCAACATCTGCCCCGGCGCCGGTAATGGCGTTCCAGACCGAATACAGGTTTTTGCCCAGGTCGGCCATTGAGCCCAGCCCGCCAGAACCGCTAGAGCCAGACGAACCGCCAACAGTCCCGAGCAATTTGCCCCAAACCGAGGACAAGCCCTGCCCGTTATCCGTGCCGGTCAGCCAGTTGCTGATCGACGCCAGCAGCGGCTTGGTGGTGAGCATGTGAGCAATTTCGCCAAGGGTCTGTTTAAAACCCTTTTCCAGCTTGTCCAGCAAATCCCCTGCACCATCGCCGATATTTGCCCAGGCATCAGCAAACACACTGTCGATGCGATCCACTGCGCCTTCGGTCATCTGGCCCCAGATCGTCGCCTTGCTCTGGTTGACCTGGTACTCGTTGCCGAGCTTGGCCAGTGCATCCTGATAAAGCGCAGCGTTCGCCGGGTAGCGAGCAATGGCGGCGTTGAGCGCATCCTGTTCGGCGGTGAAATCCTTCAGAAGTTTGGTCTGCGGGCTCAGGCGGTCGACAATCCCTTCGACCTGGCCAGTCTGTTCAAGCGCCTTGTTTGCATCCAGCTGGGCCTTGGTGGTGGCCACCAGCTGCTTGTACTCTTCGCTGCCCACCGCAATGTTCTTGCCTGCCAGCGCCACGGTCACCGATTTCTCGATGTTGTAGGCCTCAAGCGCATCCTTGCCCTGGAGCGTAGCGGTCGCCTGTTTCAGGATCCCGTCGACTTCAGCCTTCAGTTCCTTGATGTTTTTTGAAACGTCGCGGCGGTCCTCGGCATCGTGCAGCGCGTTCACCGCGGCGGTGACTTTGTCGCGAGCGCCAGCACCCGTTTTAAGCAATTCCTCTTCGATCTGCTGCTGAATGGTGATCGCACGAACGTTATCAGCGCCGGACAGATATGCAGCTGCCATTTCATTGGCAGACTTGGTCGAGATACCAGACTTGGCCAGCAGGTCGTCGAGCGCTTTGGCCTGGTTCTTCAGGGCCGTCGCCGCAGAATTTGCGGCTTTGTCCACGCGCTTGTTCGCTTCAGTGGTTGCGTCTAGCTGCGCGATGGCGGCGGTCGCACGATCAACAGGCGATGCTTTGGTCACTACCGGCGCCGCTGGCGGCGTGGGAGCGGTGCCGCCGTTGGTGAGCAAGCCATAACCAGACAGGTTCTGACGCGGCATATCAGTGCCGGTCGCAACCCGCACGGTTTGGTCAATAATCCGTTGCAGCGCCGCAACCTGCCGGGTCGCGCTGTTTTCGGTTGCCTTTGCGGCCTCGTCGAGCGATGTTTTCTGCGCGGCAGCGGTCTGTGCTGTCGCATCTTCAGCGGCGTACAAGGCGACCAGCTTGAGCTTGAGCGATGCCTGCTCGACCTTGTTACCTTCCTTGATCGCTTCCTGATATTTCTTCAGCGTGTCGGTTTGGTCGGCAATCAGTTTTGCCTGGGCGGCTTGGGCAGGCGTGGCCCCCATCTTGGCAGCGGTGTAAGCGGCTTCAGCGGCAGCGTTCGCGCCGAGCAAATCGCGGGTCTTGGTAAGCTGCTCAATGTATTTATCCCAGGCGGCTTTGCTGGCATCGCTTTGGCCTGAGGCTTGCTGCGCGACTGTAAGCCGTTCGGTGCTGGAAGTGGCGGCGACGTTGGCTGTGTTGACGGTGGCCAATATCTTCCCGAGGTCGCCAGCCTTCTTGGACGTTTCTTCGTAGGCGCTCGACGATTCAGCAAGTTTCTTGATCTTGTCGTCAGTCAGGCCGGCATCTTTCCTTGCCCACTCGGTGACGCTGTCCAGGGTGCGCTGACCCTTGCGCACCTCTTCGATCATCTCGCCGAACTTGGCTCGATACCCATTGGCGTCATAACCGATCTGCAGGAAGGCTTCAGCGCCATCTGCGGAATATTTTCTGAGCGAGGCGCCGGCCGACTCGGTGGCGGTGATTTGCTCCTCTGCCCACTTGATGGATTGGAACCGACGCTGCGACGCGCCCAATTCGTTGAACTTCTGGATCGACTGGTCAACGGTGGCGTTCTGGTCAATCAACGCATTGGTGGCTGTATCGGTGTGGCTGCTCAGCGCCAGGTAGCTGGCACCAAGCGCGGCCACAGTAAAGAGCAGCCCAACCGGACCGCCCAGCATTCCAAGCAAAGCGCCACCGGCGCGGCCAGCAGTGGAAGAAATCGCGGCGAACTCCGCTTTTGCGGCCGTGGCTGCCTGAGTTGCCGCAGTGTCCTTGGCCATCGCAGCCGATTCGACGTTGAGCGCCGTGCCCAGCTGGACCGACGAAACCTGAGCGGCACGTTTTGCCGCTGCAAGCTCCAGATCGGTCGCCGCCAGCGCTTTCGTGTACATCGCCTGTTCGGCGGTACCGACAGAAAGCGCGGCAGTGTATGCCAACTGATCGCGCTGGCCTTGAAGCAGACGCAGCTTCGCTATCGTGCCTTCTTCCGTGGCGCGTGCGACAGCAACATTACCTGCGGCCTCGGCCACGTGGGCGGCAGAAAGCGAGGCTGAGGCGGCCGTTTCTTCGATCTTGGCTGCGGCAGCGGCGCGAGTGACAGCGGTCAGCTGTACCCATGTGACGATGTTCCCGGCAGCTTTGACGCCAGCCTCGGCAAAACCAGCCGCAACCCGACCCAGCGCGGCGATCAGGACAACCCCGAGGATCTCGGCCAGTGTTCTACCGTGCTCCTCAAGGGCGGCCATTGCGGCAGGAACATTTATGGCGTTCAACGCCTTCGACACGTTGTTGATCGAGTCGGCCATCGAGGAAGTGGTGCCGCTGAACGCATCAGCCTCGCCAATGATCTTGGTGAAGGAGGTTTGAATACGGGTCAGTGCAGTCCCGACGGTGCTCTGCATTTTGCCGAACAGCGCATCGACGGCTCCCTGCTGAGCCTGCAAAGCCTTCACGACAGAGTCAGCAGTCAGCTTGCCTTCGGCGCCGAGAGCCCGGAGAGCGCCCACAGATACGCCCATGCCTTTGGCAATTGCCTGGCTGAGCGCGGGGGCCTGCTCCATTACCGAGTTCAGCTCTTCACCGCGCAACGTGCCAGAGGCAAATGCCTGGCCAAGCTGAATCAGTGCCGCGTTCGCAGACTCGGCAGAAGCGCCGCTGATCACCATCGTTTTGCTGATGGTTTCAACGATACCGGCAACGCCCTTCCCGCTCAGCTTCAGCGCGTCCTGGTTCTGGGCGATCCGCTGATACAGTTCAGCGGTGGCGCCAAGTGGCTGTCCGGACTTCTGCGCGATAGCGAATACGGCATTCTGAGCCGCTGTGAATTCCGCGCTGCTCGACGTCACCAGCTTCAGCCGGTTGGCAACGGTTGTGTAGGCTTCAGCCTGTGCCAGCAGAGCGCCGGCGCCAGCACCACCTACCGCCAATGCGAAAGCGCCCTTGAGCACGTTTGATGCGGTTTGCGCGCTCTTCCCTACGCGGTCGAAAGCCGAGTCGACTTTGCTGAGCTGGCTGTCAATCCGCCCGGTCGCCTTGGTAACCGATGCGTCGGCCTTGTCCATTTCTTGGCGAAGCTGCGCCGTCGTGGCTTCAAGCCGGATCAGCATCCCCTGGACTTCTTGACCTGACATACACGTTTCTCCAGGCGAAAAAAAACCGCCTCAATGGGCGGCTGATCACAAATTTATTCGCAGCGTCATGGAGACGCCGCGCTGTCCTGCAGGCGATTCATTGCAGCCGCCCGGAAACCCATGCGCGCCTCTTTGGCGGCCATTTCCTTGCTCGGCTTCTTCTTCGGCGGGCCATTAGGGTTGGTCATTTCGAGAAAGACCTTTTTCGCCTCCCATGCCAGGAAGATAGATGGCACCGAGGCCGTCCATGCTTCGCTGTCGGACCAGCCCAGCCAGCCGGTAGCCATGCCGTAAACCTCATCGACATAGCTCCGATTGGGGTCAGGCTTTACTTTTTTGGGGCTTTCGTCGCCGCCTCAGCAGCCGCAGCGTCAGCCGCAGCGAGGTCTTCCGCGCTCTTTGCGGCCGGGTTCAGCAGCGCCACGACGTAGTTGATCAGGGAAGGCGTCACTTCACCGATGCCGAAGTCGTAGATCTCTTCTTCCAGCGCTTCGACTTCCTTCGGCTTCAGCGTCAGGTTTGCGCCAGCGATGATGACCCGGGCGGCCGCGCCCAGTTGCAGCTTTTGCAGCTCCTGCAACGCAGGCGAAATACCGCCGAAGAAGCGTTCAAGCGCGCGAACGGCTTTCAGGTTGAAACTGAGGGTGTAGATCTCGGTGCCGACTTCAACGTCAACGGTGCCGTAGTTGGTCTTGGACATGTGGGGGTGTTCCTGGAATTAAGAAGGGAGCAAACGCTGCGCAGCCGGACGGCCGCGCAGTGAAACGATCAGCGGATCAAGGCGTGACAGGAACAGGCACTTCGTAGATCCCGGAGTTGATACCCACGGTCACGTTGCGCTTGATCACGTCTTCGGCGCCGCCCACGCCTTTGCGGGAGCTCATGACCTTGACGGCGAAGTAATCGACCAGACCATCGACGTACTCGACTTTCACCGGGTAATCGAACTGGGAGCGATCTTTCTGCGCAGCGACCAGAGCCAACTGGCCAGCGTCACCAGCGTCAAAGCCGATAGCGAGTTCAACTGAACCGGCGTCAGCCAAGCCTTTCAAGTGACGGGTGCGCGAGTCGGCCAGGGCCGAGAACGTCACGTCGCCAACTTCATCGCCGTAGTCGCCGATGTTTTCCAGTTCGCCAACTTCGACGTACGTGACGGCAGCCAGCAGCGTGATAGCGGCGGAATCCAGAGCCGGGAGTTTTGCCGAGAGACGCGGACCAATGGAAAGTCGCGTACCGGCAGCGGTATTAACAGGCATGGGTAGTCCTCCTGAGGACAGGTGATGTAGCCGCAGCGCGGCCGGAGTGGCGGAAATTAGTGTTGAGTGATGATGCGCAGCGTGACGGAGCCCATGTAGGTGATGCCGTCAGCGTCACGATTTGATTCTGTACGGATGACGCGGACCGATACCGCGTTGCCGGTGCTGAGCGGCAGTTTCACTTCGTCCAGGGTTTCAGCAATCTCAGCATTGATGCGCTTAACCTCGGCCTGGCCTTGGTGATCGCTCCAGACACTGAGGTAAAACAGCCGGCTCTCCCGCTTCTTGCCTGAGATCGGCGAGGTGTTGTCTACAGCCTCGTAATCAAGCGTCACGTAGGGATACGGAGTGCCGCTCTCTACGGCGTCGAATACAGGCACCGTCAGAGCCGCTGACAGCCGCTCAAACAAAGCCACTTGCAACGCCCAGCTTGGATTGCTCATTTGGCCTCCGCAGCCTTGCGCAAGGTCGAAGCAACCGCCTTGGTGATCAGGTCGACAATCTGCTCGCGGTTCATGTCGTACGACGGGCGAAGCCATGGATGCGCAGGCCGAGCAGCGACAGTGTTGTCGCCCCGGGTGTACTGCTTCGTGCCGTATTCAAGGAATCGGCCGTAGAAGAACTTCCGATTATCTTTCTTCCCGCGAATACCAATCTGCGCATCGAGGCCGCTTTTCGAGACAAACGCCTCGAGCTCATCCTCAATGTGCTCCGAAGAACTCGGGTCGCGTGGAATCAGGCGCTGCTGGGTGGCAAGCACAAGATTGGCAGCCTGGACCATCGCCGGGCGCAAATCGCTCTCCATCTGGTTGCCGATCCGGCGCAGCAGCCCACGCAACTTGAAGTTGCCCTGCACGCTTGAGCGCCGGGCCACGATCAGGCCTTATTCTTCGCTGGTTTCTTGTCGGCCACCGGCTCAGCCGGAACGGGCAAGACTTCTTCAGCTGCGCGGCGCGCGATCAGGTCAGCACCGGTCGCGGCGTCAACGACGAATTCATCGCCTGGCATCTGGACGCCAGTCGGACCGGACAAACGGGATAATGCTCGAATTTTCATGGTGAAAACCTCAAGGGTTTGGAACGTTGGAGCACAACAGGCGGAGCATCGAATGCTCATTGTCTGGAAGTGCGGCTTCAATCAGGTAAGTGGTGCCGTTATTGACGATCCGGAGCCCGGCCAGAAGGTCGGGCGCCGGTCGAACGCGGATCTCTGCGGTGACCAGATTTTTGATTTGCTGGGAGACAGGAGCCGTTCGGCCGGTTGGCATCGTGACCTCTGCCCAAATCTCACGTAGGCTCACCCAGCCTTGTGAATACCCGCCCCCACCATCGGGGACTTTCTGGCTTTTCTGCACAATGCACCGGTGACGCAGTGGCCCGGCCCTCATCCGAAACGCTTCCTTGTCCAGAGCAGGGCCGTAACCCCCATCGGGACTTGATTCGCGGCAGCGCCGATGACGACCTCCTCGCGGTTGGCGTACCAGTGACCGACGAGCAGAAGAATCGCCTGCTTGACGTCATCGGTGAGGGCCATCTGATCAGAAGTCACCGGCGTCTCTGCGATTCGGCGGTCGCAATGCTGCTGGACGTACTCAACAGCTGCGGACAGATAGGAGCCGATCAGCGTGTCTTCAAGAGTGCCGTCGACCCGAAGGTGAATTTTGACCAGCGCGAGATCAATCATTTACTTCACCACTTTTTTCGCCGGCTTCTTATCTTCAGGCTCGGCGTCTACTTCTTCGGCGAGGTCCATGCCGATTAAGGCCTCGGCGATGGCGTCATCCACGTCACGCTCTTCAAACTGGTTGAAGTTGCCCGCATGGAAGTGTGAAAACTGGCGTAGCGCTCGAATCTTCTTCATATGGCAACGGGGCAGTTACCCGCCCCGTCCTCGGTAGTTACGCAGCCGGGGTGAATGTGCCTTTGATGATCGCGGTCGGACGGTAGTGAGTCACCGCCAGCCGTTCTTCGCACAGGATGGTCAGCATGTTCTTCACGAAGTTGTCGCGATCCTGGTTGCTGATCTCGATGGTCGCGTCCATCCGGTCCCAGATCTGCGAAGCCAGGTCGAAACCGCCAACGGTGAAGGTGCCCTGTGCCTGGGCCTTGGTGGCCACAACCGGCAGTCCCCACAGGACTTTGGCCGCGAATGCGGCAGGACCGCCGAAGATGTAACGACCGTCGGCATCTTTCAGCAGAGAAATGGCGTGCCAGTCGCGTGGGTTCAGGATCACGCCGGACGCTTCAAACTCCGACTCGCTGGTTTGGAAAATGGCGTGGGCCAACTGATCCGCGCGAGTGTCACCGGCAGCGTTGAGGCTGGTCGCGTAGGCAGTGGCCACCATGTTCAGGCCGATCAGGTTGTCACCGGTGCCGTCACCATTGAGCAACTGGCCTTCTTCAGCCAGATCCAGGCCGAACAGCAGGCGGCCGTTCACGTAGGATTCGAGCATCGGCGCATCGTCCATGATCTGGCGCGAAGCCTGGATCCAGTGAGCAATGGTTTTGACGTTCGCGGTTTCCTTGGTGAAGGTCAGCTGCGACTCAGGCTTCAGAGCGCCTTCAGCAACCGGCGCGGCGCTGTTGGTGAACACATTTTCGCGAACGTATTCGATAGCGTTCGACGTGGTGCGGCCCTGGGCCAACAGATCACGAATAGTGAGCCGGCGCAGTCCAGGCATCAGGATGCCGGGATTCTGTCGAGCCTGAACGAGCGCCGCAGCCGAGCCAGCGCCAGAGCCTAGCGCTTTGCTGAAGCTCTTCACGTCGACTTTGCCCGACGTGGAGCCGTTCCAGCCCTTTTTCAGGTCTTCAGCGGCGCGCTCGGCAAAGGATTTCTTGTGCTCTGGATTATCCAGATTGCCCGCTGCAAGCTTGGATTCCAGGTCAAACAGGCGCGTACCGGAGGTTTTCAGCTCTTCCTGCAGCTTGATGAAGTCATCCTGCAGTTTTTTGCTGATCTCGCCAGTGCTGGAAATCTCTTTCTTCTGTTCATCGAACAGGCCCTGAATGCGGGTCTGTTGTTCTTCGATGGCTTTTTCGATCTTGGCCAATTCGGTCATGATTTGATTCCTGAAGGGGTGAAGGAGTTGATGCGCTGCAACAGCGCTGAAATTTCGCCACCTTCGGAATCGCTCCGAACTGCGGACTTGATGCGGGCGATGAACGCCAACGCTTCGGACTTGGAAAGGCCGGCTGAATCTCTCAGCCAGTGCTCCGCATCACGAATTGATTCGATTGTTTCCATGCTTTTCAGCGACGAGATGGCCGCGTCTTCATTCGAAGGCTCGGTGCAGATGCTGATCTCGCGCAGGCGCTGCATGGATTTGAAGGCCATGCCGCTCTGAATTCGGTCGAAGTCGCCAGCAGCCGCCAGAAAGCCAACGGAAAGGCCGCCGACCGTGCCGTGCTGCATGGCCGCTTTGAGCGCTTCAGACTGGGGGTTGCCGGGGGTGAGCTCGCCGCGAGCAAGTAAGCCCTTGCTGTCCTCTTCGAGGTGCAGCCACTTGCCCACTGGGATCTCGTTGCGCTGGTGGTTGAAGAACATCGCCACCGCCCGACTCTGACCGGTCAGGGCCTTGGCGAACGCACCAGGCAGGATGATGTCGCCATCGGCATCAACCTTGTTGAAGACACTTGCGTAACCCTCGAACACACCCTGCGTGCCGTTTCCCGCGAACTTGATTTCAGCCTGTTCAAAGGCGATGGTCTTTTGAATATTGGACATTTGCTGACTCCAGAAAAACTAAACCCCGCTAGGGGCGGGGTTCGTTTTGCCAAGCTGATCAAGCGGCACGTTTTGCGATTGTCGGGTGGCGACATCGCCGCCAGGCAGCGAAGGCCGGTTATCGAGACGGCGGCCTTCGTTGACGGTGAGCAGTCCGGAATCAATCTGAGACTTCAGATAGTTCGCCCGCGCGGTCGAGTCACCCCGCAACAAACCTTCGAGGTTGTGCTCGGCGTGGAGGCGGCCAACATCGGCGGGTTTAAGTAGCCAGCGCTCGATGGCGTACTCCCAGCGATTGATAAAGGGTGAAAGCGTGTACTGCAGAAACCCGAGATTCTGCTGCTCGATGCCCGAACCCCAGCTGGTGGATTTTTCGACATCGCCCACCAGGTGCGGAGGCACACCAAAGAAGCGCGCCACTTCGCTGACCTGAAACTTTCGGGCGGCCATTGTCTCGGCATCCTGAGGGGTTACGCCGATGGCCTGGGTGGTGAAGCCTGCCTCAAGAATCCACAGCCTTTTCTTAACCGGGCCGCCTGAGATTTCCTTGAAGTTGACATCGAGCTGGTCGCGCTGCGCTTCGGTAAGTGTCTTTTCGCCAGTCGAAAGGATCTGCGGAGACTTCGCGCCATTGGCGTAAAAGTCGCGCTGCTGATCTTCCATCGCAACCGCGACACCGGTTGTCTTGGCGCCGAACGCAATTGGCGACAGACCGACCAGGCCGTTAAAGCCGAAACCCTTCAGGTGGAATATGTCGCTCTGCTTGAAGTCGACGTATTCGGTGTCGCGCTTGTAGCGGTAGACGACGCGCTTATTCTCCATCCTGACGTCCATCTGAACGGTCATGAGGGGCATAAGGCTAATCACGTCGCCAACGCTGTTTCGCTCGATGAAAGCGTAAGCGTTACCGTAAAAACACAGCTGCATGGTCATCGCTTCGCGAAACTCCACCGCCGTCATGTACTGGTTCGGCATGAAACGAAGCAGGCGGGCCAGCGGATTATCCAGCCCGACCTTGTCGCGATTGCCGTCCTTCGTCTCGAACACGTCCAGCGGCAGGCCGGCGGTTACGGTTGAGATCAGGCGGACGCACGCGAACACCGTAGCGATCTGCAAAGAGCGCTCGTCAGAAACAACCGAGTCACCAACCGTGCCGGTGGCGGACATAGGTCCGGTCTGTGATCCTTTCTCAGGCGTTACAAGGCGGCCTCCCGTGAAGAAGCTGGCCATGCGCGCCCAGAAGGGGCTGCGGGTGCGCAGATCGATGCTGTAGTCGGTATCGGCCATTAGAAGCTCATTGGTCTGAAGAGGAATGCATCAAGGTCGGCGGGCGCTTCTTCTGACTCGCCACTGCTGGCAGCAGAGACGGCCATCGCCAACGCGACCATGCCGTCGATGCGGCCAGTTGCCTTGGCCTTGGTAAATTTTCGCCCGCCGGCCGGATCGGTCACCGTCACCGCGTTGGCCGAACACATCGTCAGCACCGGATGCATGGCGTGACGAAGCTTTTTCGCCAGCAGCATTGATTCGAATTCGCGCAGCGCGGGTGACATGCTTTGGAATCCCTGCCCGAACTCATGGAACCGGCTCAGTTCTTCCTCTGAAAATCCCGCCCTGATCAAGCAAGGCTTAAGAAAGCGCATGTTGTACCGGTCAAAGTTGATGACCTGAACGTCGCATCGGTCGAAGACCGTCCGGAGATACTCGGCGACAAAGTCGTACTCAATCGCACGGCCTGGGCAGGTTTCTAGAAAACCATCCCGCGCCCATTGGTCATACGGCACCCGGTCGTTTCGGGATTTTTCCGTCAAGCCCTCTTCCGGAAGCCAGAAGGTAGATTCGACATCGCCGTCTTCAGTGACCAGCTCTAGGGAGGTCAAGTCGCTGACCGCCGACAAGTCCAGACCTCCAAAAACACGACGGCCGTCAATTGAAGCCGGTTTGCCGCCGTTTTCAGCCCAGATTGTCCGGTTTACGAAGGGGCTGCGGGCCTCGACGCGCTGATTCAGAATCAGGTTTCGGTAGGCAGGCTCGCGGCTGGGCAGGCGCTTCGCGTCCGACGCCTGGCGAAACACCTCTTCCTTGTTCATGAAGTCGTCGAAGTGCGGATTTGCCGCCCGGATTGCCTCTTCGCTGAACGGGTCCAAGTCCAGCGGCGCGGTGCAAATCTCAACTTTGTTGCGCGGATCGGCACCGGACAGAGCGTCATCGATCAGCAAGCTCAGCAAATCGGCATCGGTTGGGGCCTGGGTGCTGATGATGATCGATAGCGGCTGCTCTTGTGCGGCGCTGGCAGTCTCAAGCGCTTCATACAGCTGGGAGCGTGGCCCGACGACCTGGCCCAACTCATCGTGAATCATCAGTGCCGGGCTCAAGCCAAACTTGGTGGCCGCATCGGCGCTGAGTGCCTTGTATAGCGTGCCGAGTTCGCCGCAGAGCAATTCCTTGGCTGTGTCGCGGATATTCACGTAAGTGGACAGGTCTTCGCTCATCCGAACGACCTTGGCGGCCAGTTCAAACAGGATGGCTGCTTGGTCGCGGGACTGCGCCGCGCTGTAAATCTGTGAGTTCGGACGCGCTTCAGGGCCACACAGGTGAAGCAACACGATGAACGCGCTCAATGCAGTCTTGGCGTTTTTGCGTGCCATGGACAAAATGAACGTCCGGGTCGGCGAATCATAGATCCGGACCATCCACCCTTTCTGTTTGGTGGTCAGCTTCACCTTCTTGCCGACCATCTTCCCTTCCGGGATGCAGCAGAAGCTTTCTATCCACTTGATATTCCGCTCGGCCCTGGTCAGTCGTTTTCGCCCTGCCATGGTTTACGTCCTTTCGCGGATGGCACTGCCTTGTCCGCGCGGACCAAGCTTTGCTGTGTGAGGCGCATTGATCTGAGGAGCGCATTCATCGTTCGGGTTTCCCGCTCAACCATGGCGCTCAACTTGTCATAGCGTTTGAGGCCTTCGTCTTCCAGAAGCCAGGCAGGGTCGAACGATTCAAGCTGCTGAGCCAGAATGTCTGACTGCACCTTGTGCCGGCAGTACTGGACAAGCAGCGCGGCGTTCTCCGGGCCGAACCAGTCAGCAGGCCGGGCATTCACTACGGTGACCCAAGTCACCTTTTGGGCCGGGGTCAAGCCTGCCGGTGGGACCATCCGGGAGTCGACACCACCGGGCTTGGCCACATACAAGGAGGCAACTGATTTTCTGCCTCTTTCGGCCATGGCGATTTACCAAAAAACTACGGATTAATGAAAGGAAAGGGCGGGAGACGATTTCCGGCTTGACGACTTCTGAAGTTTCCCCCTCCCCCGCCCTATTTCGGTGCATGCACCATTACAGAGCGCTTCGGATGAGAGTGTTTCGCATTCATTCGGCCGGATATCCATCAGGCCCAATCGTCTGCTTGTGCCGATATCCAAGGTCGGCTGCCGTCTTCTTCTCGTGGCATCCGTTGCCCCCATTGCAGAGCACTTGGCAGTTCGCCTCGGTGTCGTCACCATCCTTGAACAGTGGCACCTTGTGGTCGAGCTCAAAGCCCGACGGATACTCAGTGAGCCGACGGCATACTGCGCAGCATGGGTCCTTCGTCCAGACAGTCAGGCGGCGCTTCTGCAGCGCCCGACCAGTGATGCGCTTGCTGGTGTCGTAGTGGCGAGACTTGAAGGTGAATGAGCGATTGTCGGTACCCATGCTGCTTATACCGCTTCGGCAAGCTTGGGCTCGACGCGAACGTCACCCAGGACGGCGATCTGATCGATGTATTCAGTGCCTGGCAGCACCCGCAGCGGCTGGACCGCCATAACGGCGATACCAAGTTCGGTATCTGCAAAGGTGACGTCATCGAACAGGACGCCACCGACGAAGACATCGCGTAAACCTCGGCCGTCATCGCCAGTGTGGACGTGCGCCTGCTTGAAATACTCGCTTTCTGTCTTGGCGCTAGTCATTGGCAGTCACCCGCTTCAACTGCTCAGCGAGAAGCTCTTCCAAATGACCTACCAGCATCGCGCTGATGTTCAAGCAAGATGGATGGTCCGCAGCTAATCGCTCGTCTACCAAGCGAACGGTTAGCTCGATGGCCTGCTCAAGCGGGTCAAGCATGAAGTTGATGGCCTCACCCTGGATGGCGGTGGCCTTGGGTGCTTCTGCTGCGGCATCACGCAAACGGCTGCGCATGTTCGCTGCGGCTTCGTTGGTAATGCGTGCGGAATGCTCTCTCAGACTGAAGATGGTTTCGGACACTCGCGGCTTGGTACCCGGCGAGCCGAGACCACGCTCGCAGGAGAGATCGTGCGAGGCGATCTGTACGTGATGGCCGTATTCAGCGCGCAGTGCTTTGTCGATCAATTCGAGTACGTGCGACTTGCCCGAACCGACATCGCCGATAACAAGGATCTCGATAACTTTGCTCATTTGGCTCACTCCACTGTTGCGTTAGGCCAGATGCACTGAGCGAATGCCAGCGCTCCAGCGGGATCGTGATCAGCTGGCATGATCATTGGGAATGGCGGGTAGCCTGGCGTGGTGACTGACCAGGACTTCTTCATCGTGGCGGACTCAGGCTCGTCAGTTCAAACTCGAAAGGCCCGATGTACAGGCGTCTAACCCGACTTTTCACCGGTAGGCGAACGTAGTAGAGGCGCCAGTGGAAAGGCCGAAAACAGATCAGAAGTATTCCCGCTGACCGCACCCACGCGATGAACCAGCCATTCCCGTGATAGGCGTCGAGGTATCGGCCAGATGTGCTGAACCTCATTGCTCTCACCTCGCGCCACGAAACGGCGAATCTGAAATCGTGGCGCGGAGTAATTTGTGTGCCCTACTGGTTCCCTGCCGACTGATTACCCTGCGCGTCAGGTCGTTCGTTCGTCAGGTAGGCGTGCACCGACGCCTCGTTTTAGTTCTGCCTTGCGGCCTTCCAGTAGGCGGGGGCCGGGAGGATTCAAACCTCCGACATCCAGGCAGTCTTTCGGTATTTGCAACTACCTAAGTCCTGGCGCTCTACCACTGAGCTACGGCCCCATTGAAAATTGGAGCGGATAGAGAGAATCGAACCCTGATAGCCAGCTTGGAAGGCTGGCGAGCGACCTGCGCTACCCGCGAAACTACTTGCTCTGACTGCGAACGATCTGCGCATCGACCTGATCGGCGCATGTATCGAGCAGATTCACCGCCCGATCCTTCAGCGCCCAGAGATCGCCATTCAGGGCAAGGTCATCCTCGCTCTGGCTGATCCGCTCACAAGGGATTAGCTCAGGGGGTTCGAGCCTTACCGCTGTTGTCTTTACCACCAATGGCTGGGGGCTTCCCGCGCAGGCCGTCAGGCAAAGGCTGATCAGCCCACTTGCGAACAGCCGGACTCTTACGCTTGAGGTCTTCAAAATCTTTCCTTGCCTTCAGGGCTTTCTGTTCGCTGTCTTTCAGGCGCTTGCTGAGGTCGGCCTGATAGTTAGCGTTTCTCTTGGCCTCGTCGCGCAACGTGGTGATTGTTGCCAAGCTCTCGGCGTTCGCCTTGATCGCATCGTCCTTACTCTTGGTTTCAATGCTGACCCGGCCTTCTAGTGCGAGCACCCGGTATTGCTGAATGCCCACCAGCAGCACACCCACCAACGTGATAACGCAGGCCAAGGCGAAGGCTTTCAATGTGGTCATGCTGAATCCGCCTTACGTCCGAGGAACCTGATGATCAGATCCCTGATTGCCGTCACGCCGACGAAGCCAATGGTTCCGCCGGCGGCGACTGACAAGCTGGGCGGCCAAGCCATCCATTCGATGACACTACTGGCTGACAGACTCAGCGAGCCACAGATAAGCGCCTCTAGCACGATCCGCCATTTGTTCGCTTCCTTGGCTTCGTACAGAACACGCAAGAAAGTAATGGTCGCGGCCATGATTGCCCCTTGCCAGAGCGGTGTACTGAGGACGAGCCAGACCTGCACCCAGAAGTCAGGAGTTTTCTCTGGCATGGATTTCATCCGCTATCCTCCCTTTCGGGGAGCTATAAACAAAAAACCCCGGCAAATGCCGAGGCTTGGGAATGGGTGCACAACTAAACAGCGGCCATCATTGAATTTTTTCTGAGCCAGAGAATCGATTCTTTCTGAACCAATCTGCTCAACGTCAGAACAATTAAGGATCAGCTATGGCGCAGGACAATCACTACCGTATCGACTACCTGCTTCAGGGCCTGTACAGGACCTTCTACATCCGAGCTGAAACTATGAGCCATGCGGAAGCATGGTATTGGGCGACGGTCGATGCTGGGCTAGGCCAGATCCCCAAATACAGGAACGACAAGAGTCCCAAGCTGAGCAAGCCGCAAGCTGAGAGCCTTGGACTTACCAGTGTCGAGTGGAGCTTAGCGTGATTAGTTGAGGGTCTTTCCCCTCAGTCCGCCAGCGCCACTCCGGAGCAACAGAGGATAGGGGCACGCTGGCTGCCGGTGTTCTGCAGTACACGTGACTACCGGCTATACCGTGTCCAGGCCCGCCCGAAGGCCCACCCTGGCAGTGGTCTGCACACAAAAACCACCTAGACAGAATAATGCTCCCGTCAGCGGACCGCTGTCACAGCTGACTTGGAAACCTTTTCGAAACGGAAATCGCTATCGGGCATTGCGACCAGCCAATAGACTCGGCCTTCACCTAAATGGAGTTGTAAAAATGGATGCCAAACAAAAAGCTTGGGAAATCACAATGGCCTTGGTCGCTAAGGGCGACGTGAGCATCGACCTGGATAACTACTCGAAAAGTATTGAATTGATCGAAGCGATTGCCGATGGCTTCCAGGAGGCCTATGAAGATAGGTCGCAGCTAGAGAGCGTTAAGGCCATGGAGTCATTGACGCGACGGTAGAAATCAAACGCCCAGCTCATTGGCTGGGTCTTAAACAGGGCAGATGCAGATCCATGACCAGAAGATCAAAATTCGATCATGCATCTGCGTTCGGCGCCGGCCGCGTAGTCGCAACCCAAACGCCTATCTGCGCCCGCAGAGCAAGGAGCCAGGGCTTTCGCCTTGATTCGCAGAGCGAACCCTTGCTGTATCTGCCGCATGCGCAAAATCTGGGCATAAAAAAACCCGGCTCAAATATGGCCGGGTTTTCTCAGGGTACAGCTTTAACAATAATGAATCGATCTAATGGGCTCATCATGCCCGTATAACGGGGCACTTGCAACTGTTTCACCCGTCATTCGCGGCGTCTCCGCGCTCCTTGTTGATCTCCACCCAGACAGGGTCGAGAGCCTGCTGGTCGAAGCCGCCGCACGCGTCGAGCAGTCGCTCCCACACTGACGACCAATCCCTTGCCCAGTTCGCCGCGCTGAACGAAACCTCGTACTGATGAGCAAATTCAATGATTCGCCCCGGCGACCAGTGTTCTCGGCCCCCGAACGCAGTATCACGGTAGGACAGAAGCGCCGGGATTATGAGCGACTCCACCTTGCTTGACTGCTGATCCGTCATCGCTGGCAGGCGAACATGCTTGGCCAGCAGATAGCGGGAGTACTCCATGTCTGCCGCTGTCGGGTTCGGCGAATAGAGAAAGTTTCCGAAGCTCTGCAGCAACTTTGGCAGGCCAGCCACTGCCCGCTGGATGCGAGCCATCGCTGCTACCTTGGCGCCACGATTTGTAGAGTTGAACTTGTCGCCACGAGTTTCCGTCGCGTTCAGCTTCTGGCGCAAGATGTCGATGCGCGCCTCCTTGTCGTCGCCCTGAGCCGCGAACACAACCTCGATGCGCTGTCGGCGCTGCTCGGTTTGCTTTGCGGAAGACTCGGCCTGGCTCATGGAGGCGGCGGTGATCGAGAGGCTGCGCTCATGCATCGAATCATGCCACGCGACACGGGCGTCGGTAAAAATAGGCTTCATGCGGCTCTCCGTGGGTTTGGCTCATTGTTGAGGCCGAAGAGATCGCGCAGTAGGGTGTTCGCCGCCTCGCTCGTTGCGCCACCCTCCAGGAGCCATTGCCGCCCGAACTCGTGGAAACCGATTTGTGCGCGGCTCCCGTGCCAGCAGGCGACGATATCCAGAAGGTTCGCCATGGCTGTTGCGCCCCCAAGCTGAACCTTGGCCAACTCTTCGCCAGCAATGCGCAGGAAGCGCTGCTCAACTTGCATCATCGTTTTGCGCGGCAATGCCGCAGTTACAGTACTCATAGCGCGGCACTCCACACATGCAGATATTCTTTAGGGTTGGTGTCCTTGCGGGCCTGGATCGATACGGCGCGGGACCATGCTCGGTACGCATCAGCGGGCGACTTTCCAGCGCCAGCCCATGGATGACCGTCAGCAACGCACCAGTAGGTTCCGCGCTCGGCGGTGATCTTCACCTTTGGCAATGCGCCGAACTGACGGGGGCGCATCACGCCCAGCGGGGCGAGCGCCTTCCAGATGATTTTCCGCTCCGGCTCGCTGTACGAGACTCGCTTGTGACCGTCCCATTCGCCAACGCCGTATTCCTCGTTTCCACACCACAACATGAAGCCAGTAGGAACGTGTGTGAGGTGGTGCCCTGCCCGATCCATTTGCCAGTCACCCGGGAAGTCGCGCAGCGATGAGGCGATGCGCTCGGCCTCCGGATACTTGGGCGTGGGAACGACAATGGCGCCCAGCGGCAGAATGAGTTGGCTGCTCGGCTTCAGTAGGTCAGCCAGTGCCGACTGGAAAGGCTCTTCCGCCTTGATCTGCGGGCCTTTCAACCAATCAAAAAGTCTCATGATCTTTCCTCCCCTTGGAGCGGCTGGAGAACTTCAGTACCCGGCCCATCTCGACCAGCTCGTCAGATGGTGGCTTGCCGCCGAACGGGACGAACCGCACGAACTGCCCCTGGGCCTGAACCACGCACTCACCCGGCTTGCCGTGACGGCATTTGCCCACGATCAGCTGAGTCACGCCGTTCTGGCCCTGCTCGGTCTCCATGTCGCGATTCAGCAAGATCACGACATCCGCGTCCTGCTCAATTTGCCCGGAGTCACGCAGATCGCTGGGACGTGGGCGCTTGTCCGTCCTGTTGGTCGAGCCCCGGTTGAGTTGCGCCAGCACGATCACCGGCACCTGCAGTTCCTTCGCGAGGTTCTTCAAGCCCGTGGAGATTTTGCCGACTTCAAGCGTGCGGTTCTGCCCACCTTCTGAGCCGATCAGGGTGATGTAATCGATCAACAGCACGTCGAGCCCTTCCCGCTTCTGGCACTGCCGTGCGATTGACCGAATGCGAGGCAAGGTCAGCCCCGCCTGATCGTTCACGTAGAGCCTGGCTTCCGCCAGCCGCCCTACCGCGCTGGTGATCTTGGGCCAGTCGTCATCCTCGATGTTGCCCTCATCCAGACGGCCGAGGTGTACGCCGCCCATGGAGGCGATACCGCGCGTAGCCAGTTCCTGCCGCGTCATTTCCATGGAGAAGGCCAGTCCGGCACCGCCGAGTTGCGTGGTGACGTGCTGTGCGATCTGCAACCCCAAAACCGTTTTGCCCGTGCCGGTGAGGCCCGCAATGACGATCATGTTGCCGGGACGAAGACCTCGAATAATCTCGTCCAGGTCGGGAAGCCCAGTGGAAAGCCCCTTGGAAGCAGTCCCGTTATAGCGAGCGTCGATTGCCTCAACCACTTCCGGCAGGATGTCCTTGATACGGTGATAGTCCGGCTCGCCGTCTTCCAGGTCACGCAGGTCAGCCATGGCCATCTGTCCGCGAGCGATGATGTCGGCGACCGGCAGATCCTCGCTCGCCGACTCGGTGATTGCCTGGGCGGCCTCCACCACCTTGCGGCAGACGGCCCGTTCCCGGATTACCCGTGCGTAGGTGCGCCAGCTCGACGTACCTTGTGCCTTGGAGTGAATCTCTGCTGCGTGCGCCAACATGCTTTCACCGCTGGGCAGGGATGGGTGATGGATGCTCACCGTCACCACGTCAACAGGATCACCGGAGGCCTGACAGTCGAGGATTGCCTGGTACAGCGCGGCGTTCTCGATCTCGTAAAAGTCAGCGATGTTGACCTTGCTGGCGATATCGTCCAGCAGTGATGGGTCGACGAAGATCGCCCCAAGCAGGCCGTGCTCTGCGTTGATGTTGAACAGATCGCGGCTCATGCGGCACCCCGCGCCGATTCCCAGCCGAACACTTCGACCAGCCCACCGCGATCTCGCAAGCGATCAACCGATCGATCCCCGAGAGCGTCGCGCAACTGAGGGATGGCCAGGTTCGAAACCACAATCGTTGGCTTGGCCTGCTCATATCGCCCGTTGATGACCTCGAATAGCGTCTGTCGCTCGAAGTCAGTGCCGTTTTGCAGGCCCACTTCATCGATCACCAAGAGGTGCGGTGCGATCATGTCTGCGTAGACCGAGGCCTCAGTTTTACCCTGGGCGCCGAACGTGGCTTTCACAGCGCGAATGATGCCGCCGGCCGTGGTGTACAGCCCTGTCATGCCTTGGGCACCGAAGTAGCGGATCGTCTGCTGGAGAATGGCAGTAGCCAAGTGGGTTTTCCCTGTACCTGGCTTGCCCAGCAGCATTACGCAGCGGCCGACTTCGAAGTTTTCAGCGAAGGCCTCCACGAATCCCGTGGCGACGTTCCAGGCCTTAGCCTTGGCCTTGTCATTCCCGGCAACCCAGTTGTCCAGCGTGGACTGCTGGAAGCGCAGCTGGATGCCAGAGTCGAGCAGCTGCGCGTTAAGCTGACGGTTAGCATGCTCAATGGCACCACCAGCCCGGACAATCGGGTCAGCGGCGTGTCGCCGGTCAAACTGGCAGCGTGAGCAGCCGTACCAAGCCGGATCGGTGCCGAATTGCTCAACCAGTGCGTTGGGGTACTGCCCGTGCTCGACACACTGGCCGGCGCGGGTTTCGATTGTGTAGTGTGGCCGTGTGGTCATTGGGCGATCCCCGCGACTCGGTAGTTGCCGTTGGCATCAAGCTCAAGGCCGGCGGTATGGTCGATCTGGTCTAGGTTGGTGTGGCGGGATGGTTTGCCAGCGCCAGCAGGACTTAACTCATCCTCCCAGCGCCTGCCGTTGAGCCAGCTCGATGGATGGGGGATGTACTGGCCTCCACTCTTGAGCCAGTCGATGCTGGTCATCTGTTTGGCCAATGCGATCAAGATCTGCTCCTGCAGCTCAGCGCTCGGTGCTAACTTTTTCCAAGCCTGTTCTGCTGCTTGGGGTTTTTGCTTTCGTGGATAGAGCTTGTAGAACCGAGTAAACCCATCGAGCAGGCCACTTTTGGCCGTATGTTTTTTAATGCTCAATGTATTGTTGTTGTTTGTATTGTTCCCCTGCGTGTTTTCCGAAGGGGGTTCGCCGTCTTTTCCGAAGGGGTTCGCGCTGTTTTCCGAAGGGGTGTTCGGATAATCGAAGGGGTCAGCCATGCGAATGCGACGCTCGACAATCCGCTTCCCTTCCCGGATCAACTCGACCCGGATCAGTTCACGATTAGCCAGCCCACTGATTATCTCCGACACGCGAGAAATCGACAGGTCGAAGAACTCTGCGAAGTGGGCGTTGGTCGCGTAACAGCCCCGAGGCCCCGTTTCTAAACTGGATATCTCACCAAGCATCACCTTCTCAACAGGCGACAGAGTACGATCAAGCCAGCGCTCTGCGGGTATCCAGACGCCCTGGAATTTGCGAGGGATGTCACTCATTGCAAGCTCTCCCCGTTAGCCGTGAAGCGCCGCACCGGTGCCGGGACTTTGCGCTGAGCACGATCTTCACCGGGCACCGCGAAAGAGACGTCGGTAAGGATCATCAGGCGGCGCACAGCTGTGTCAACCCGACGCTTTGCCGTGTACCGATTCTTCTTGGCCAGGCGCAGTCGGTCGTAGGCATCATTGGTGAACAGGATCACTCCGTCGTAACGCGGATCGTCCCAGCGAATGCCGCGATAGTTGGGCTCTGGCTGACCATGAGCGCGGAAATAAGCTCGGTATTCGGCATTCAGTTCGTTACGGCGGCGCGTCACGGCGAGCTGCGCACGGTGATGCTCGATTGATAGATCGACGATCAGGGCTTTGAGTTGAGTTTTCGTTAGTTGCTGCTTCATGACTTGACCTTCTCGACCAGACGGAACCGGCGCGCATAATCAGGGTGGGTTGCCTGGGTCTCGCTGACCATCTGGCATTCGGATGCGAAACGCTTAAACGCTGCAGTCACATGGCTTTTCGCCCAAACGATGTACTGCGAACCCTGGGCTTCCTCGTGGCCGTTGCGCACCATGCCTGCGTGATTCGGCTGGTTGTGCCAGGTGCGCAGGACAAAGTCCGCCACTGCCCCCGACAGCCCATACCGGTCCCACCCCATTTCCTTAGCCTTAGTGAGCGAAACGCAGTTTTGCGGGCAGTGATCCCAAGTTCGCAGATCGGCCAGAACTTCCACCTTGCGCTCGACACGCACCAGGTCGATTTGCTGCTGGGCTTGTTGCCGCTCAAGACTGACAAGGATGTTCGCGCTGGCGGCGATCATCTCGGCCTGTGTCATTTGGCGAGCGCCGCCTTCCAGCTCTTGCCACCGATCTACTAGCGCGCCGGTGAACTCTGGACTGAGCTGGGCTACCACAACGAAGCTGTCGCGCTTGCCAGTCACGCCAGCAAAAAGGTACTGCTCGACCATCTGTCCAAGGTGGTTTTTAACTTCCTCCAATGGAGGAAGTTTGATAACCCCCTTTGCAGCTATACGCTCAACCGCGCGCTTCACGTTGTCATGCCGCGAACCGACCAAATCGGCGATTTCTTGTGAAGACATGACGGCATCGCCGCCAGTGAATTTGACGATGCTCATCGTGCTACTCCTGCCATGGTGACAAGGTGGTCCGGGGTCTCACCCGTAAGGGCGGCGAGACGCGCGAATACATCCTTGTGGAAAAAGGCATTACCGCAACCGCCCGCGTTAATGGCCGTAAACCCCATAAACGCACCGATGGCGCGCTGGGCCTGCATCAGCTTCTGCGATGGGTCTTCGGTAATAGCTACCCGCCTCAGCAGGTCCTCAATGACGACCATAGGATCAGCGGGCAATATCCCCGAGTTGAACGACCCGTACAGCCTTGCAGGCTCAAGACCTGGATTCTGCCTTCTGGACGGTAGCGGACGCGCGGACTTTGGAAGAGGCGGCCTGCGGGATGACTGGGGTTTGGTCGGAATGATCGTCATTTGGTGCTCCTTGGATCTGGGCCAGCCAACTGGTCCGCCAGGTCACCGCGAGCAACCCGGAAGGCTTGCTCCATATCTTCCGCGGAGCGCTCCCCTTGATAGGTGAGCTGGCCGATATGCGCTTTTTTTGAATCAGGGTATCGGCCGTTGAGTAGCTCGGCGCCGTTCTCTGCTTCCTCTGCCGTTGCGAACGGATGGATCATGCGCGAGTGAGCTACGCCATTTTTGATGACGGCAGGCGTACCAACGAACCAGTACGCCACGCGAGCTTCGGAGACGCTGCTATCGGTCAACATTGAAGATCTCCCGATGATCGATCGGCTTGGCGTTTTCGATCTCCTGATGGGTCTTCCAGTGGTTGGCCATGAAACCGTGGGAATGCAGGTGGATCTCATCCATCAGGTCACGCATACGGATGTTGATGGGCCGACTACTTCCGCCAAGGGACGGCGCTATCGCCTGGTTGTAGATCGTCCGGAGTTCGTCGAATAACTCACGGGCGTGACGCATTCCGCGCTGTTCGCTTGAGGTAAGGGTGGAGGCGCTGATCATCACGCCGGTGCGGGGGCTGTCGTCGTTGGTGAGCGTCTTCATTCCGACACCTCGCTTTCCCGCGCCACGATTTGCTGCTTCTCGTTTTGTGGCGCGGAGTCGTATTCACCGAAATATCCGAGACGCGCTAGGTACTCGTGCCCTGGTCGTTCCGCCTCGCGGACGCTGAAGATCAGGTCTTTATGCCGTTCGGAGGATTGGCTTATCTCGTCGAACTCACTGAGTTCTGCTGCTACCTTCTGTATGTAGAGGCGCCCTTCTGGATACTCGGGCCGAAACATTTCAAGTAGTTCAATGGCCAACCCCAGCCAAATAATCGGATAGCCCTGCAGCCCTATTCCGTCTTGGCGCACGTTCACCTGGTAGTAAATGAAACCCCGAAGATCGTCGTCTTGAATGGCGGGTAGTTGCGTTAGTGGTGGGGCAGTGGTATTTTTTGGCTGTGACATATCGTTCTCCTGGAACGAAGATTTACAAAACTCCCCTGGCAGGGAGTGGTTAAGAGGCCCGCTTCCATGCGGGCTTTTTGTTGTCTGGAAGAATGTCAGCCAGACAGCAAAAATAGGGATTGGCAGGCCTTCACAGTGAGACCTGCTGAGTACTGGATGGAAGCACATAGGTTTCGACCGAGTTCTCAGCCCGCGAGCAAAGGCGCATCATTTGCTCCAAGGTCGAGGCTCCAACTGCCTGACTGCAGCTGGAGCAAGTTTGGAACGGTTGAATGGCCACATGCTGGTGCTCCTCGGCTGATTGGGGCTAGGCGACGGAAAGTGTTTGGCTGGATGCAAAATTGATCTGCGCCCAAGGGAAGGATGGGCAGAGGTCGGCGCGATCAACTGCGCCTCTGGTCAATACCTCGATTTCAATGGCGCGCTTGGCAGGAACAGAGCGCTCCCCCGAACACCATTGGTTGACGGTGGGTGCCGCAACCCGCAGGCGGCGCGCCATTTCCGCTTGGCTGCCTAGCAAGCGGGATGCTTCTTTGGCTGCTTCTGCTGATGTCATGAGTTGTCTCCAAGAGATTGCGCTGCGAATATAAGTCATTAGCTTATCTAAATACAAGCTATTGCCTAACCCACTCAGCAAAAGGCTAAATTAGGCAATGCTTACAGGTCCAAAATTAGGCGCAGCCATTGAAACGGCGCGCATCAAAAAAGGTGTATCGAAGAAGAAGCTGGCAGACGACTTTGGCGTTGCCCCTCCTTCCGTACAGGGCTGGGTGAAATTTGGCAGGATCGATAAGTCTAAGTTGATGGACTTGATTGCCTATTTTTCGTGCGTAGTTACGCCTGCTCACTGGGGCCTTGATGGCTGGGCCTCTCTAAGTACTGATATGTCTATGCAGGCCGGCGACACAATTGACGTAGAAGGCCTTCCGGCCGCACTAGCTCAGAAGATCAAGAGCTATCGCCCAGTCGTTGAGGTCCCCCGTTTTGATATAGCCGCATCAATGGGCCCAGGCACGGAGCCGCCAGAAATGAACATGGTTGTTGAGCACATGCGCCTCGATGCCAACTGGGTGCGTCAGAATCTCGTCTACACGGCAGTAGATAACCTCAAGCTCATATCGGGTCGCGGCGATAGCATGGCTCCTACCATCCGCAATGGTGATGCGCTCCTTGTTGATTCTGGCGTCACGTCAGTGGAGTCGGACGCGATCTACTTCTTCTTGATGCGCGGCCAGCAGCATGTGAAGCGCATCCAGCGCAACCTAGATGGGCTGACGATCATTTCGGACAACGGGCAGTACAAGGAGATCGACGTGCCCGGCGACCGCGAAGGGGATATTCAGGTGCTTGCTCAGATCATTTACTGGTGGACCGGTCGGAGCTTCTAGTCATGACCCTCACCAAACCCAACCAAGACCTGCGCCGCGACCTTGAAGGCGCAGCTGCCGACTTCAAGTGGTCAGCCGTGGAGCTGACGCGCATCGCTGAACGCCTAAGCCTGGCCGGGAATGAGGCTGATGCTCAGGCAGTGCTGAAGATGTGCACCGTGTTTCATGCGGGAGAGGATCGGCTGACTGCGCTGGCGGATGAGGTCAGGGACGGATTGATTTGCCGGGCGAAGGCTCAGTAATGGCCGCGACTGTCCATGACTACCATCTCGCAGTCCTCAAGCGAGAGGTCCGGGTTATGGAGGTGGCCGTCATTGAAATGCAGAAACACTCCGCAACGCTTCGCGCCGAGCAGTTGGACCACATCGCGAATGAGCTTGATGTCGAGATAGCAAGGCTCTTGCTGGCTATCAAAGAGATAAAGGCTAGCGCGGGGCTTGATCCGGGCTGATCACTAGGGTGAATGCTGGCTGAGAACCACCCTGCCATATCGCCATTGGGGTGAGTGAGGTTTAGGCGGGAAGGATTGTTCGGGGAAAGGCTGAGTAGGCGCATACGCAAGAAATTATTATGCCGAGAAGTGACGTTCCGCGCAGCAGCCCGTCTAAGAGTAGTTGAACGAAGCCTCGTTCATCCCCAAAATGGATTTTCGGTTAACCCACGGACAAGGGGGCATATGAAAAGCGTAGAAGCAACAAGCCGCCTAATTGGGGTGGGCATTTACACCGCAGCCGAGGCAAGTCTGTATACCGGTATCCCGGCTAACGATATACGCCGCTGGATGTTTGGGTACAAAGCTCGTGGCGTAGAGCACCCTGGCCTTTGGAAACCCGAACTGTCGTTTCTTGAAGAGAGCTTGCTGGGGTTTCACGATCTTCTCGAAATTCGGTTTGTACACGCCTTTCGGCAGCACGGGGTTAGCCTTCAAGCGATCCGTAGTGCTTCCACGCAGGCGATGGAGCTTTTTAACCAAAAATATCCTTTCACGTGTAAGCGCTTCCAAACAGACGGTCGAGATATTTTTGCGACAGTCCTAGATGAAACTGGGGACGAAGCGCTCTTGGATTTGGTTAGGCGGCAATATGCTTTCCAGCAGGTGATCAGGCCTTCTCTTTACGAAGGGATTGACTACACCGGAAGCGGCGGCGCTGAGCGTTGGTATCCGCTTAAGCGTAGCAAGGCAGTCGTGCTAGACCCTGCTCGCAACTTTGGAAAGCCATTGCTCGCGAAGACGGGTGTGGATACCTCAGCGATTTATCAAGCCTACCAAGCTGAGGGGCGAAGCATAAAGCGCGTCGCGATGCTTTTCGAAATTCCCCCTGCGGCAGTGGATGCGGCAGTCACCTATGAGCATGGAATCGCTGCTTGAAATTTTTGATAGATAACAATCTTCCACCCTCTCTGGCTCGCGCTCTTAATGAATTATCAAAGCCCGAAGGGCATTCGGTTCTAGCGCTAAAAGATCGATTCCCTCCGGACACCAAGGACGTGGATTGGATTCTAGCGCTTAAGGCGGAAGGAGGGTGGGCGGTTATTTCTCAAGATAGGTTTTCTAAGGGCGATGCAGAGAGGCGCGTGTTCCGTGAATGCGGATTGCCGATTTTCTGCTTAACAAAGCAGTGGTCTACAGATCCGTATTGGAGCAAAGCCGTAAGGGGCCGGGGAACACGCCTTCCGAGCCCGAGCAATAAGGGCGATTGTGTCCGCGTATTTTAAGCGGACGCAATTACCCTTAATGCCAGGATCGTCATGCGCCAACGTAAGTCATACCCGAAATCCTTCAAGACCCAAGTCGTTCAAGAGTGCGAGCAGCCCGGTGTTTCCGTGGCAGCTATTGCGATGAGTCACGGGATTAATGCCAATGTCGTTCGCCGGTGGATACCGCTTTACCGTGATCGGCAGGCAGTCGCGCTGCCAGCTTTCATTCCTTTGAAAGTCGCGCCGGTTGAACCAAAACATAAGACCGAAGCGTCAGCGATCATTGCGCTGGCGCTTGGCGAGCAATCGCTCATCGTGAAATGGCCAACTTCCGACCCTGACGGATGCGCCCGCTTTGTCCGAGGGCTTGTTCTTTGATCCGCATCGATGCCATCTGGCTCGCCACCGAGCCGATGGACATGCGCGCCGGTACCGAGACGGCATTGGCCAGGGTGATCTCGGTGTTCGGTGCGGCGAAGCCGCACTGTGCTTATCTGTTCGCCAACCGCCGCGCCAATCGCATGAAAGTGCTGGTGCATGACGGCTTCGGAATATGGCTGGCGGCGCGCCGGTTGAACCAAGGCAAGTTCCACTGGCCAGGTATTCGCCAAGGCTCTGAACTGGAGTTGGCTCCCGAGCAACTTCAGGCTTTAGTACTGGGCCTGCCATGGCAACGCGTAGGCTCCGGCGGCTCGATCACACTGCTTTAACGGCTGCCATTAGCCTATCGGTCTATCGCCGCGAACTGCTTGCTCTGGCAAAATCGGCGCCATGACTTCGCTCCCCAATCTCGACCACCTTACCCCTGAACAACTGCGCGCTTTGGCGGCGCAGTTGATACAGCGTGTCGAGACGCTCGACCATCAAGTCGACACACTGGGTAAGACGGTTGAGACGATGGGCAAGAAGATCAACCGCGATCAAACGGTTATCGAGAAGCTCACCCACGAGATCGCACAACTCAAGCGTTTGAAGTTTGCCAAGCGTAGCGAGCAGATGAATCCTGAACAGGCCAGCTTGCTCGATGACCTGATCGATACCGATATCGCGGCGATTGAAGCAGAGCTTCAAGCCTTGCAAACAGTGCTGGCTCCGACCGAGAAAAAGCAAAAGCCCAAACGCACTGCTTTGCCGGCAGAGTTTCCACGCACGCTAATCCATCACGAGCCGGACAACACTCACTGCCCATGTGGCTGCGCACTCAAGCGTATCGGTGAGGACGTCAGCGAAAAGCTGGACTACACGCCCGGCGTATTTACCGTTGAACGCCATGTCCGTGGCAAATGGGTCTGTGATAACTGCGAAACGCTGATTCAGGCACCGGTTCCTGCACAGATTATTGATAAGGGCATCCCAACCGCCGGGCTGTTGGCCCACGTCATGATCGCCAAGTTTGCCGACCACCTGCCGCTTTACCGTCAGGAATCGATCTTCGGTCGTGCCGGCTTGGCGATTCCACGTTCAACTTTGGCTCAATGGGTGGGTGTGACTGGGGTGCAGCTGCAACCTCTGGTCGATGCACTGCGCGACGTAGTGCTAGGGCAACAGGTTGTTCATGCCGATGAAACACCGGTGCAAATGCTCATGCCGGGAACGAAGAAGACTCACCGCTCCTATGTTTGGGCCTACGCCACCAGCCAGTTCTGCGAAACAGCAGCTGTTGTTTATGACTTCAGCCCCAGCCGCGCTGGTGAACATGCTCGCAACTTCCTGCAAGACTGGAAGGGTAAACTGGTCTGTGATGATTTTGGCGGCTACAAGGCCAGCTTCGCACTCGGCGTGACCGAGATCGGTTGCATGGCCCATGCGCGGCGCAAGTTCTTCGAACTGCACGCGACCAACAAGAGCACGCTCGCCGAACAGGCCCTGCGCTACATCCAGTTGCTTTACGAAATCGAGAGTGAAGTGCGCGACCTGGAGCCGGATTTACGGCGCCGAATACGGCAAGAAAAAGCCGTACCGGTGATGGATAGGCTGCATGCCTGGATGATGGCCCAGCGCGATCTCGTGCCTGAAGGCTCAGCCATCAGCAGAGCACTGGATTACAGCCTGAAACGCTGGGCAGCGTTGTCGCGCTACCTCGATGACGGGGCCGTACCCATTGACAATAATTGGTGCGAGAACCAAATCCGACCGTGGGCGTTGGGTCGCAAAAACTGGCTCTTTGCAGGTTCGCTGCGCAGCGGCAAACGGGCGGCGGCGATTATGAGTTTGATCCAGTCTGCGCGGCTCAATGGCCATGATCCGTACGCATATCTGAAGGATGTCCTTACGCGCCTACCAACGCAGCGAGCGAGTGAAATTGATCAGTTGCTGCCGCATAGGTGGCAGCCGGCCTAATCACGCAAGGCGTGATGCCCGGACGCATACGCAAAGCCCAGAATCTCGTTAGGTGGTGGCCGGCCATTATTAGCCAGGCAGAGCTCATCAAAGGTGGCGCGGCCTTCAAGGTCAATTGGAAATTTCTACACCCTGGACGGTTTGAACAGATCAAAATATAGCCCGGCCCAGCGCTGGGCTTCTTGTATCTGTCGTTACGCGCTAGGATCAGAGCTCGCATCCAATCAGGTCACGCATGAATCTCAACGCGAATAAACTTGCCAAGCACATCGCCTTAGTAAGCGTGTGCGCCTGTGTAGCCTTTGCGGCCTACATCGTTGGCATGGAGCTAGGCTATCTCCGCACCAAGATCAGTAGCCAGGAAGTCGAGAGTTCGACGCCTATTACCCTTCGCTGGCCGGACGGTAATGCCAGTTTGCTGAAGCTGCAAGCACCCCCGAAGAGCGGTAAAGATCAGCATCAAAGTCATGAGTAAAGCGGATACTGGCTTTCACAAACTTTTCACATATCGACGCGTAATGTAAAAACTGCTCCTTGCGACACCTTAAGCCCGCTACCCCCCATCGCGGGCTTTTCTTTGCCTCCAATTCAATAGATGGATATTGCCCAGCGCCGGGCTTTTCGTATCCCCTCTTCAGGACGCTTTCACTAGCGCCCTATGATTTTTACTCACTCCGTTGAGTTCCAGGCCCACGAACCCCCTTCGCGGGCCTTTTTTTGGCTGAGATTCGGCAAACAGCCTCGCCTGCTACGCTTTCCTCTCCTATGGAGGAAACGCTATGTCTCTGCCAAACGATCCGACCCCAGCCCTGCTCCACCGCCTGAACGAGAACATCAACGCCCTCGGAGCTGCTATCGAAGAGATAAGCATCTGGATCGAACAGCGCGGCTCTACAGACGTATCTACGCGTATTGAGCAGCAGCTAGACACCCTGCACAGCAATGCCGACTTCATCGCTGAGGCAATGGCTGACCTGATCGTGAGGTGGAAGCCGGAAAGCGAGATGGATGCTGATTAAGCTGACGCAAGAGCCCGCCACTGAGCGGTTTTTTTTGACGCAGCAAAATAATTAGGCATCAGCTATTTACAGAGATAAGTCAATGACTTATTGTTTACTCATCGCAGCGAAAATCGCGGCGCTACTAACCATCCAGTAAGGAGCTTCACCATGACCATCACCGCTATCAGCAAAGGCACATGGACTGGCTTTCTTGGCCGGGGCCTGGCCCTTCGAGAGATGGAGGCGACACTGCTCGCCGCTGGTGGGATGACCATGAAGCAAATTGCCCGCGAGATGGGTGTGACGCCAAAGGCTGTCGAAAAGGGCCTCGAAAATGCGCGTTTCAAGATGGACTGCCGCACGCTGCGCGATCTGGTTGTGGCTTCCTTGACGCAAGGTTTGATCGCGCTGTCGACTCCAGCCCAAGCCCCGCAGAACCAAGAAGACGGCGATAAGAACCAAAGCGTGTTCCTCGCTTAACCGCATGAGCAGCGGTGTGCCCATCCGAGCAGTTGGGTAGCCCAGTGTTCAGGCTCGATCTGACGCAATAACCAAATCAATTTTTTGCGAATGCCAAAAACGCGGCCGGGTACCGGCTTGCCTGAAATAAGGAGCAACCCATGCAGACATCACAACGAATCACGGTCGTGCTGAAGCCTCGCGAAGGCGAAGAGATAGGCGCCGTAGCCACGTTTCTGAGCCTTGGCTCCACGGTAATGATCGGTCGCGGCGGTGCCGTTGTTGCTTCACTCAGCGCCGGCGACAAGATCAGCCACGCCGAGATCCTCGAAAATCAGATCGTGTTGGCTGAATCGGCAATGCGCCGCGGCGTCGTGATGCAGGACCAGGATCATTTGCCCGCCCTGCGCCGGGTAATCGGGAGCATTCCAAGCTTGTACCTGGCAGTGTCCGACGAGATCAAGCAAAAGGCACTGGACGACGGTGACGACGAAGATGAGGCGGAAGAGAAAGCGGGCCAAGCGCTGCGCACGCTCATCATCTTCAAGCAAAAGCTGGAAAGCATGCTGGAGCCGGATCTGCTTACTACCCAGGTGACGGGTAGTTTAATTACGGAAAATCCCGTAGTAGCAGAAACACCGTACGCCCAGGTCAGGGTCACGAACATTGACGCCTGGCTGACCACTGTCAAGAACTCAGCCCGTTATGAGTGGCTGCGGGACAAAGACCGGGTTGAAGACATGGACACCGACCTTTGCGCGGCTCGCAACGAGCAGTGTTACTTCGATACCGAGCTGGACACCGAAATCGACAACGGAATGCGTTTGGCTCGCCTGCTGGAGAAGCACGGGGAGCCGGTATGAAGCGCCCTTTCTGCGGACCAAGCGCCCAGCGACTGCTTGCCCTTTTCAGCGCCCTGCAGCGACGGGACACCACCTTCGGCGAGATCTACGCCATGTCGGCCGAATGCGGCATTGATGGTCGCCGGGTCCTCGCTGACCACTTCGGGGGCCGGTCATGAGCAATAACCACAAGCTCAAAATTCTGTGTCAGCGCCTGACGGAGCAGCAATTCGGCTCGATCAACGACGCGGAGCTGGCCCTGGAGAAGTTCGAGAAGCTGACGACGCCCGCGATGGTACTGAGCCTGATCGAAGAAAACGACGCGATGAAGTATCAATCCCTCGAAGACCGACGGGTGATCGAGGCGCTTCGCAGCGACGAGGCCGGATTCCAGCGCGGCGCTAAAGCCGAGGCCGATGCGGGCGACGAGGCGCGGGCAGAAGTTCGCAAGCTGATAGCTGAAAAACGGGACCTGCTTAAGCTGGTCTGCGCACCAGCGGAAGAAGTTCGGCAGGAAAATCGGTGGCTGAAGCAGGTAATCGAAAGCTACGCGCTGCAAATGGCGCCGCTTGAACCAATCCCTGACGAACCCGGCTATTCCCGACGCTTGCCTGGGTATGACCTGCCGTCACTCAGGCGTAATTCGGCGCGGTATCGCTGGCTGAAGCAATGCGACGTTCATCAAGGTAACCGTCTGGTCATCCAGGCCCCGAACGAAATTTGGGACCAGATCATTGACGCAGCCATCGCCGAGGAGACCGACCATGCAGATGAAGAATGAACACTTCGAAGTGCTGGTCACCAAGGTCTGCCAGGTGCTATCGCCGAGCACACGCTTGATCGTGATGCGGCGCATCCTCCGTGAAGTGTTGGCCCAGGACGACCGCGAGAAAACCGTTCTTCGGATGGCCATCCGCGCAATGAAACGCCGACTTCCATTTACTCAGCCGCGCCTGACCGAGCTCGAAGGTCTGCTGAAGGACTGTCGAGACGCCAACAGGGATGTTCTGAAGGATTACGGCGAACTTCTGCGCGACTACCACCACACGCTGGAGGCCTCGATGACCTTCGATGAGTTGTGCGACGTCATGTGCGTGAATCCTGTGCACCGTGCCGAAGTGGCAGAGGTTGAGAAAGGCTTGTTTGCGATCACCTGGATCGGCGGGCAGTTCGAAGACAGTTCGACTCACTACGGCAAGGACGGCATTAGTGGTGCTGGGCCAGTGACCAGGGCGATTGGCGCGGCAATGCATGACTTCATGATCCGCAACATGGACAAGATGCCCGATCCGTTCGCACCTGGCGGGCCTTTTCATGGCGTACCGACCTATCACCAGCAGCCAGACGGCACTATGGCGCGCAAAGGCCCCTCACTAGTGGTGCACAACGCCGAGGGAAGTAGTCGCGTGGTTGAGCGGAAGGTTGAGGTGGGGAAGTGAGGATCCAGCGAAATAGCTGGACTGCGGACGAAGACGCCATCCTCCGCACCAACTACCCACAAAAAGGTCACGACGAGCTTTCGAATCTACTTCCCGGTCGCTCGTACTCCTCAATCACAGGCAGGGCCTACCTGCTCGACGTAAAAAAGAGCAGGGAATACATGCGCGACCTTGGCGCAGCGAACATGCAAAAAGGCGCAGAGCGTTTGGGCAGTGAGTTGTGGGAGAAGCCGCTGGGGTCGCTCCGTCATGAAGAAACGCGGGTGCTGATCAAGCTTGGCCAGCCTGATATCTGGAAGGGTCTGCACGTCCATGCTTGGGAGCTGGCCAATGGCGCAGTCCCCGAAGGCCAGATCGTGGTGGCGAAGGATGGCAATCGCAAGAACGTGAGCCTGGACAATCTGTGCCTGCGCACCTTCAGCGAACACTGTGTCCGGACGTGCCCAAATTACCGGGATCTCCCCGAAGAGATCGTAGACATCCTGCACCTGCAGAACGAAATCAAAAAAGAGATCAAGAGGAAGACATCATGAAAAACAAGCTCAGTGACCTGCGCGACCACCTCTTTGCACAGCTTGAAGCCGTGCGCGAAGCCTCCGATGAGAACCTGGCCAAAGAGGTATCTCGCGCCCAGTCCGTCTCCGATATAAGCCGCGTGCTGATCGAAAGCGCAAAGGTTGAGATCGATTACTTCCGCCACATCGGCGGCGAGAACAGCGCCAGCTCCTTCATTGAATCGAAACCGGCGCTGCCACCACCGAACAGATCGTAGCGCGCCACGAAACGCGCATAACGAAATCGTGGCGCGGACTGACGCAGCGGTCGCAACAAGGTCTCGGGTTTGGCCTTGTGGTAATTCAGGAAAATTTTCCTTAGTTGGCAGATTCGAAGATCAATCAAAACCTGACGAGTCAGGGAGGCGGTACAGATGCCAAAGATGACGCTTGAGGAGTGGGCAGCGGAGCAGTTCAAGACGCCTCCCACTCTGAACACCCTCCGCACATGGGCTCGAACCGGACGTATCAGCCCCGCCCCCGTAAAGCACGGCAGCCGCTACTATGTAGAGCAGAGCGCCTGCTACAAAGAGCCAGCGCCAGCGGAAAGAATCCCGCTTGGCTCAAGCTTGATAAGTCGAATAGCGAGAGCACGCCATGGTTCCCAGGCCGCGTAATACCGGGTCGAAAGACCTGCCACCCAACCTGTACCGCAAGACTGATAGTCGAAACGGTCAGACCTATTACACCTATCGCGATCCCGTAAGCGGGCGGATGTTCGGCCTTGGCAAGGATAAGGAGGCGGCTATCCAAGAAGCGATTGCCGCCAACTTCGCACAGATACTCAAGCCAACGTTGTTTGACCGCGTAAGCCAGCAACCAGCAGCACCTGCAGTTAAGTCACGCCTGTTTTCTGAATGGCTCGAAGAGTACCGCACCATATATAAGGAGCGAGGATTATCAGCATCAAGTAACAAAAACGTCGGGATGCGCATCAAAAGACTGGATGCTGAGTTCGGACATAAAGATATCCGTGATGTCACGACAATGGATGTAGCCAAGTATTTAACGGACATGGCGAAGGAAGGTAAAGCGCAAATGTCGCGGGCCATGCGTTCGCTGTTGCGCGACACATTCATGGAAGCGATGGCGGCAGGCTGGACGGACGTCAACCCGGTGGAAGTGACCAAGGCGGCCAGGGTGGTGATCAAACGGGAGCGTCTGACCCTTGAACTATGGAAAGCGATTCACGCCCAAGCCAAACATGCCTGGCTGAAGCGGGCGATGGAGCTGGCCGTTCTGACTGGTCAACGTCGGGATGATCTCGCCTCGATGCTGTTCAAGGATGAGCGTGATGGTTATCTGCACGTCATCCAGTCAAAGACGGGGGCCAGACTTCGGATTAGTACGAAGTTGCGGCTTGAGTCCCTCGACTTAGATCTGGGCAGTGTAATAAAGCTGTGTCGTGACCGTGTTCTGTCACAACACCTGATCCATCATAGCCGGACAATTAGCCGGGCCAAGGCAGGAATGCCGGTAATGCTCGATACGTTGACCAAGTTGTTTTCCGAGGCTAGGGATAGAGCGGCAGCGGAGATGGGTATCGATCTTGGAAAGACGCCGCCAACGTTCCACGAAATGCGCTCGCTGGCTGCCAGGCTGCACGCCGCAGAAGGCCGTGACCCGCAGATGCTGCTCGGGCACAGGTCCGCGAAGATGACAGATCTCTACCGTGACAGCCGAGGCGCTGAATGGATCGACGTGGCATAATATCGGGCTGAGTTTTGGGGATATATTGGGGATTTTTGGAGAGGTTCTTTAGGTGTATAGAAATCAATGACTTACACTCTCTACGGCATCAAAGCCTGCGACACCATGAAGAAGGCGCGCACCTGGCTCGATGAGAAGGCCGTGAGCTACGATTTTCATGACTATAAAACTGTCGGCATCGACCGTGAGCACCTGACGCAGTGGTGCAATGAACACGGCTGGCAGGTTGTGCTGAACAGAGCAGGGACAACGTTTCGCAAGCTCGACGACGGACAGAAGACCGATCTCGATCAGGCCAAGGCGATAGAACTGATGCTGGCGCAACCCTCGATGATCAAGCGCCCGGTGCTTGATCTCGGCGACAAAACCCTGATTGGCTTTAAACCCGACTTGTATGCAGCGGCCATCCGATAAGCCAGAGCGCTATCGATGGTCCTTTAATCAGTAAGAGGTATTCGCATGTCCACTACCCTGTTCAGCCTGGCCTTTGGCGTCGGCACTCAAAATCGTCAAGGCACGTGGCTGGAAGTCTTTTACGCCCAGCCGTTGATCAATCCGTCCGCTGAGCTGATCGCAGCCGTGTCCCCGGTTCTGGGTTATACCGGCGGCAACCAGGCAATCACTTTCAACACCGACATGGCCCTGAAGCTGGCCGACGCGCTGAAATCTGTCGACAGCATTCAGGCAGCGTTGCTGACCCGTCTGGCAGAAAGCCACAATCCACTGGTGGCGACCCTGCTGGCCGAAGACGCGGCACTGACTTCGACGCCTGAGGCGTACCTCAAGCTGCACCTGCTGTCCCATCGTCTGGCCAAGCCGCACGGCTTGAACCTGGGCGGAATCTTCCCGCTGCTGCCAAACGTGGCCTGGACCAGCCAGGGCGCTGTCGACCTGGGCGAACTCGCCGAGCGGCAACTGGAAGCGCGCCTCAAGGGCGAGCTGCTGGAAGTGTTCTCGGTGGACAAGTTCCCGAAAATGACTGACTACGTGGTGCCGAGCGGCGTGCGTATCGCTGACAGCGCTCGCGTACGTCTGGGCGCCTACATCGGCGAGGGCACCACCGTGATGCACGAAGGTTTCGTCAACTTCAACGGCGGTACCGAAGGCCCGGGCATGATCGAAGGCCGCGTTTCGGCGGGCGTTTTCGTCGGCAAGGGTTCGGACCTGGGCGGCGGTTGCTCGACCATGGGCACCTTGTCCGGCGGCGGCAACATCGTGATCAAGGTTGGCGAAGGCTGCCTGATCGGCGCCAACGCCGGGATCGGCATTCCGTTGGGCGATCGCAACACTGTTGAGTCCGGTCTGTACGTCACCGCTGGCACCAAAGTGGCCCTGCTGGACGACAAGAACCAGTTGGTCAAAGTGGTCAAGGCGCGTGATCTTGCCGGTCAACCGGACCTGCTGTTCCGCCGCAACTCGCAAACCGGCGCTGTGGAATGCAAAACCCACAAGTCGGCCATCGAGCTGAACGAAACGCTGCACGCTCACAACTGATCGATGCCGCGTCCGGGTTCGCGCCTGCCTTAACGGCAGGCCGAACCCGATTCACCGAGCTAAAACGATGCCCCTCTCGTCTCCCTGGCGCGCTGACTTCCCAGCCATCGCCGCCCTGCAACGGCAAGGCCAGACCTATCTGGACAACGCCGCCACCACGCAAAAACCCCAGGCACTGCTGGATGCCCTGAATCATTACTACGCCAATGGCGCGGCCAATGTGCATCGTGCCCAGCATTTACCGGGAGCGCTTGCCACCCAGGCATTCGAAGATAGCCGTGGCAAAGTCGCCACGTGGCTCAATGCCAGTGAATCCGGGCAGATCGTCTTCACCCATGGTGCAACCTCGGCGCTCAATCTGCTGGCTTACGGCCTGGAGCATGAGTTCGCAGCGGGTGATGAAATCGCCATCAGCGCTCTGGAGCATCACGCCAACCTGTTGCCCTGGCAGCAATTGGCCCAACGCCGGGATCTGAAACTGGTGGTCCTGCCGCTGGCAGCCGATGGCCTGATTGATCTGGACGCTGCCGCTCGGCTGATCGGCCCGCGCACCCGACTGCTGGCCGTCAGCCAGTTGTCCAACGTGCTCGGCGCCTGGCAGCCGCTGCCTCAACTATTGGCGCTGGCCAAGGCCAACCATGCGCTGACCGTGGTGGATGGCGCTCAGGGTGTGGTGCATGGTCGGCATGACGTGCAGGCGCTGGGCTGCGATTTCTACGTGTTTTCCAGCCACAAACTGTATGGCCCGGAAGGCCTCGGCGTGTTGTACGGCCGCCATGACGCCTTGTCTCGCCTCAATCACTGGCAGTTTGGCGGGGAGATGGTCCTGACAACGGACTATCACCACGCGAAATTCCGCCCTGCCCCGCTGGGTTTCGAGGCTGGCACGCCGCCGATTGCAAGCGTGATTGGTCTGGGCGCGACGCTGGATTACCTGCAAAGCCTCGATCACGCCGCAGTGGTCGAGCACGAAGCCCGACTGCACGCGCTGTTGCTGGAAGGCTTGCAACAACGGCCCGGCATTCGGGTGCTGGGCGCCCCGCAACTGGCGTTGGTCAGCTTCGTCGTCGAAGGCGTGCACAACGCTGATCTGGCGCATTTACTCACCGAACAGGGCGTCGCCGTACGCGCTGGTCATCATTGCGCCATGCCGCTGTTGAAGAGCTTGGGTTTGCCCGGCGCAATCCGGGTTTCTCTGGCGCTGTACAACGATTCAGAAGACCTGGAGCGTTTTTTCAGGGCGCTGGATCAGGCTTTGGAGCTGCTGCAATGAAGCTGCCCGCCGACGCGCAAACTGCACTGGAAACCTTTAACCAGCTTCAGGGTTGGGAGCAACGTGCGCGTCTGCTCATGCAGTGGGGCGAACGCCTGCCCGCGCTGAGCGATGACGAGAAAAGCGACGAGCATCTGGTGCACGGCTGCGAAAGCAAGGTCTGGCTGGTGGGGGATTTCAGCGCAGGCCGTTGGCAGTTTCGGGCCAGCAGCGATGCGCGAGTGATTCGCGGTCTGGTCGCGGTGTTGCTGGCGCGGGTCAATGGCCTGTCGGCAGAGGAATTACAGCAGGTTGATCTGCCGGACTGGTTCAACCTGCTCGGCCTGAGCCGTCAGCTGTCGCCTTCGCGCAGTAACGGACTGAACGCTGTCTTACAAAAAATGCATCAAATTGCAGCCGTGGCGGGCTGAGGTGGCGGCACCGAAACCGGTTTAGCACGTTCTGAAGGACGCCGCGTCCCGGCAACAATCTTGTCCACGGCTTTGGTCGTCGCAACCATGCCGAAGGTCGCCGTCACCATCATCACTGCGCCAAAACCACCGGCACAATCGAGTTTCACGCCGTCGCCGACAAAGCTTTTCTGCAGGCAAATGCTGCCGTCAGGCTTGGGATAGCGCAGCTGTTCCGAGGAAAACACGCACGGCACGCTGTAGTGACGGGTCACGGTGCGGGAAAAGCCATAGTCGCGGCGCAAGGTCGAACGGACCTTGGAAGCCAGCGGATCGTTGAAAGTACGGTTCAGATCGCAGACCTGAATCTGCGTCGGATCAATCTGCCCGCCGGCGCCACCGGTGGTGATGATCTGAATCTTGCGGCGCTTGCACCAGGCGATCAGCGCGGCCTTGGCGTTAACGCTGTCGATGCAATCCAGCACGCAATCCAGATCGGACGTGATGTATTCGGCCATGGTGTCGCGGGTTACGAAATCCGCCACCGCATGCACGATGCAGTCCGGGTTGATGGCGCGCAACCGTTCGGCCATCACTTCAACCTTGGGCCGGCCGACGGTGCTGTCCAGCGCGTGCAGTTGACGGTTGCTGTTGCTGACGCAGACGTCGTCCATGTCGAACAGGGAAATCTCGCCAACGCCACAGCGCGCCATGGCTTCAGCCGCCCAGGAGCCGACTCCGCCGATGCCGACCACCGCCACATGAGCCGCGCGCAGCCGTTCCAGGCCCTCGATGCCATACAAACGGGCGACGCCTGCAAACCGTGGATCTTCTGTGCTCATGACCAATATCCCGAAAACCGGCGCGCATTATAGGGCGTTGCGGCGGTGAGGGCATCCATGTGGCGAGTGATTGGTCAGAAAATGTACGCACTCCATGGCCAAACGCAAATTCTGTAGGAGCCAACTTGTTGGCGAAGCGATCTGACAGGCCTCTTCGCGAGCAAGCTCGCTCCCACACAAGTTCGCGCCAACGGGCGGTGTACGATGGTTAATTTTCCTACAACAATCTCAGAAAAGAACTTCAACACGCGTAAGCTGCCAAAGTACCTGACAGCAGGCATTCGCCGGCGATTCCCCGTTCCACCCTTTGGAACCAGAAGCATCTATGTCATCGCGTAAATTTGGGCTCAATCTTGTTGTAGTCGTGGCGATTGCCGCGTTGTTTACCGGCTTCTGGGCGTTGATCAATCGCCCGGTCACGGCCCCGGACTGGCCTGAGCAAATCTCGGGGTTCTCCTATTCGCCCTTCCGTCCGGGACAAAACCCACAAAAGGACGTGTACCCGTCCGACGATGAAATGCGTCAGGACCTGGAGTTGATGAGCAAGCAAACCGACAGTATTCGTACTTATTCGGTGGACGGCTCGCTGGGCGATATCCCCAAACTGGCGGAAGAATTTGGTTTGCGGGTGACGCTGGGCATCTGGATCAGTCCGGACGCCGAACGTAACGAGCGGGAAATCACCCGCGCCATCGAGCTGGCCAATACCTCGCGCAGCGTCGTTCGTGTGGTGGTCGGCAACGAAGCATTGTTCCGCGAAGAGATTACCGTCGGTGAACTGAGCGCCTTGCTGGATCGGGTGCGCGCCGCAGTCAAAGTGCCAGTGACCACTTCCGAGCAGTGGCACATCTGGGAGAAATACCCGGAACTGGGCAAACACGTGGATCTGGTGGCCGCGCACATTCTGCCGTACTGGGAATTCATCCCCATGAGCGAGTCCGGCCAGTTTGTCCTCGACCGCGCCCGGGAACTGAAAAAGATGTTCCCCAAGAAACCGCTGTTGCTTTCGGAGGTCGGCTGGCCGAGCAACGGGCGGATGCGTGGCGGTGCTGACGCAACCCAGGCCGACCAGGCGATTTACCTGCGCACGCTGGTCAACAAGCTCAACCGGCAAGGCTACAACTACTTTGTGATCGAAGCCTTCGATCAGCCGTGGAAAGCCAGCGATGAAGGGTCGGTGGGCGCGTATTGGGGCGTGTACAACGCCAATCGCCAGCAGAAATTCAACTTTGAAGGCCCGGTGGTGGCCATTCCGCAATGGCGTGTGCTGGCCATCGGTTCAGTGGTGCTGGCGATGTTGTCACTGGCGTTGCTGTTGATCGACGGCTCGGCCCTGCGCCAGCGCGGCCGCACCTTTCTGACCTTCGTTGCATTTCTGTGTGGCTCAGTGCTGGTATGGATCGGCTACGACTACAGCCAGCAATACAGCACCTGGTTCAGTTTGCTGGTCGGATTCCTCCTGGCGTTGGGTGCGCTGGGCGTATTTATCGTGCTGCTGACCGAGGCTCATGAACTGGCCGAAGCAGTCTGGACTCATAAGCGGCGGCGCGAATTCCTGCCAGTCGAAACGGATAATGCCTACCGCCCGAAGGTGTCGATTCACGTGCCTTGCTACAATGAGCCGCCGGAAATGGTCAAACAGACCCTGAACGCGCTGGCGGCCCTGGATTATCCGGATTTCGAAGTCCTGCTGATCGATAACAACACCAAGGACCCGGCGGTCTGGGAGCCGGTCAAAGCCCATTGCGAAATGCTGGGTTCGCGCTTCAAGTTCTTCCACGTCGCCCCACTCGCCGGTTTCAAGGGCGGCGCGCTGAATTACCTGATTCCGCACACCGCGCCGGATGCCGAAGTGATTGCCGTGATCGACTCGGATTACTGCGTCGACCGCAACTGGCTCAAACACATGGTGCCGCACTTCGCCGACCCGAAAATCGCCGTGGTGCAGTCGCCCCAGGACTATCGCGACCAGCACGAAAGTACCTTCAAGAAGCTGTGCTATTCCGAGTACAAGGGTTTCTTCCATATCGGCATGGTCACCCGCAACGACCGCGACGCGATCATCCAGCACGGCACCATGACCATGACCCGGCGCTCAGTGCTCGAAGAACTGGGCTGGGCCGACTGGTGCATCTGCGACGACGCTGAGCTGGGCCTGCGGGTTTTCGAAAAGGGCTATTCCGCAGCGTACGCGCACAACAGTTTCGGCAAGGGCTTGATGCCCGATACCTTCATCGACTTCAAGAAGCAGCGTTTCCGTTGGGCGTACGGCGCGATCCAGATCATCAAGCGCCATGCGTCGAGCCTGCTGCGCGGCAAGGACACCGAACTGACGCGCGGCCAGCGCTACCACTTTCTCGCGGGCTGGCTGCCGTGGGTCGCCGATGGCATGAACATCTTCTTCACTGTCGGCGCACTGCTCTGGTCGTCGGCGATGATCATCGTGCCCAAACGCGTCGACCCGCCGTTGCTGATCTTCGCCATCCCGCCGCTCGCGCTGTTCGTGTTCAAGGTCGGCAAGATCATCTTCCTCTATCGTCGCGCCGTGGGCGTCAACCTCAAGGATGCGTTCTACGCCGCGCTGGCCGGGCTTGCGTTGTCGCATACCATCGCCAAAGCCGTGTTGTATGGCTTCTTCACGACGAGCATTCCGTTCTTCCGGACCCCGAAAAACGCCGCCAGCCATGGTCTGCTGGTGGCGATTTCCGAAGCGAGGGAAGAACTGTTCATCATGCTGCTGTTGTGGGGCGCGGCGACCGGGATTTGTCTGGTGCAAGGCTTGCCGAGCGCCGACATGCGCTTCTGGGTCATCATGCTCGTGGTGCAATCGCTGCCATATCTGGCGGCGTTGATCATGGCTTTCCTGTCGTCGCTGCCCAAACCGGTGGTGATTACGGAGCCGGCTACGGTTTGACATAAATCTCGGCAAGACTAAACGGCGGCCTTCGGTCGTCGTTTTTGCTTTAAGATACGCGCCTTTTCGCGCTTACAGACATACCACCGGAGTCCTGTACATGACGGCCCCAGCCGAACTTTCGCCCACTCTTCAACTCGCCTGCGACCTGATCCGTCGTCCTTCGGTGACACCTATCGATGCCGACTGTCAGGCAGTGATGATGCAACGCCTGGGCGATGCCGGCTTCAAGCTGGAGCCGATGCGTATCGAGGATGTGGATAACTTCTGGGCCAGCCATGGCAGCAGTGAAGGTCCGGTCCTGTGTTTCGCCGGGCATACCGACGTAGTGCCTACCGGACCGGTGAACGCCTGGCAGAATGACCCGTTCGACGCCTTGATAGATGCTGACGGCATGCTCTGCGGCCGTGGCGCGGCGGACATGAAAGGCAGCCTCGCGGCGATGCTGGTGGCGGCCGAACGGTTTGTCGGTGATCACCCGAACCACAAAGGCTCGATTGCCTTTCTGATTACCAGCGACGAAGAAGGCCCGGCGCATCACGGCACCAAAGCCGTGGTGGAAATCCTCAAGGCGCGCAACGAGCGCATGGACTGGTGCATTGTCGGCGAACCGTCGAGTACCACGCTGGTCGGCGACGTCGTGAAGAACGGTCGGCGCGGCTCTCTCGGCGCAACCCTGACCGTGCGCGGCAAACAAGGTCACGTGGCCTATCCGCATCTGGCGCGCAATCCGATTCACCTGGCCGCTGCGGCGCTGGCCGAACTGGCCGCCGAGCATTGGGACGAAGGCAATGCATTCTTCCCGCCAACGAGTTTCCAGATCTCCAACCTGAATTCCGGCACCGGCGCGACCAACGTGATCCCCGGTGAGTTGGTGGCGATCTTCAACTTCCGTTTCTCCACCGAATCCACGGTCGAAGGCTTGAAGCAGCGGGTCGCGACCATCCTCGACAAGCATGAGCTGGACTGGCACGTGGACTGGGCGCTGTCCGGTCTGCCATTCCTGACCGAGCCGGGTGATTTGCTGGACGCGGTGTCCGACAGCATTCGCGCGGTTACCGGTCGCGAGACCAAGGCGTCCACCAGCGGCGGGACTTCCGATGGTCGCTTCATTGCCACCATGGGCACCCAGGTTGTCGAGCTGGGACCGGTCAACGCGACCATTCACCAGGTCAACGAACGCGTGCTGGCCAGCGATCTCGACGTGCTGACTGAAATCTACTATCAGACCCTGGTCAAACTGCTCGCATGATGCTTACCTGCCCGATCTGCTCGGCGCCGCTCAGCGCGGTGGACAAAGGCGTGGCGTGCCCGGCGAATCATCGCTTCGACCGCGCGCGCCAGGGTTATCTGAACCTGTTGCCGGTGCAGCACAAGAACAGCCGCGATCCTGGCGACAACCAGGCCATGGTCGAGGCGCGGCGGGACTTTCTCAACGCCGGGCATTACGCGCCGGTGGCGAAACGCCTGGCAGAACTGGCCGTCGAACGTGCCCCGGCGCGCTGGCTGGACATCGGTTGTGGCGAGGGTTATTACACCGCGCAAATCGCCGCCGCCCTGCCGCAAGCCGACGGTTATGCGCTGGATATTTCCCGGGAAGCGGTCAAACGCGCCTGCCGTCGCAATCCGCAGCTGACCTGGTTGATTGCCAGCATGGCGCGCGTGCCGCTGCCGGACGCCAGCTGTCAGTTCCTTGCCAGCGTGTTCAGCCCGCTGGACTGGAACGAAGCCAAGCGCTTGCTGACGCCGGGCGGCGGGCTGATGCGCGTCGGTCCGACCAGCGAGCATCTGATGGAGCTGCGCGAGCGCCTGTACGACGAAGTTCGCGACTATGCTGACGACAAGCATCTGGCCCTGGTGCCTGAAGGCATGCTGCTGGATCACAGCGAAACCCTGCGCTTCAAACTGAGCCTGATCGACGGTCAGGCTCGCGCCAACCTGCTGGCCATGACGCCCCACGGCTGGCGCGCCAGCGCGGAACGTCGGGCCAATGTCATCGAGCAGGTTGAGCCGTTCGAAGTCACGGTTTCCATGCGCTACGATTATTTCGTGCGCCAATAACTATCTGAATGAAGGTGTCTTGCATTGGCGAGGCACTCGACTGAATCCGCGAATGGATTTTTTCAATTTCTTACGAGGCATCCATGCGCCAACCCGATATCGAGATTTACCTGAAAGACGCTGACGTCGACTACAAGGCCATCGCCACCTGGCTCAGCGCAGCCATCGGCCCGTGCACGGACTGGGTACAGAAAGGCCAGACCTGGAAATGCACGGCCGGCAACGTGCCCGTGACCTGGCTGCCCAAGGCGGTCGGCAAGTGGAACAGCCTGTATCTGGAAAGCGGCGATACGCCGTGGGAAGACGACATCGCCTGCGGCCGCGCTGCGTTTGCCGCCCTGAACGTCGAAGTACGCTGCGCACCCGGCACCTGGGTCGAAGAAGAAAGCGACGAAACCGCCGACCGCTGGATTCGCATCAGCGCAGATGGCGAGGAAGAGATTACCTGGCATACGGCGTGAGCTGCTAAATACCGCGTTGGAGCGAGGCTTGCCCGCGATGGATTCTTTCGGCCGACTGCTTTATTGCCTGACCTGACGCCTTCGCGAGCAAGCTCGGCTCCCACAGGGATCTGAAATACACCCCCGTTGGAGCGAGGCTTGCCCGCGAATCAGGCGCCTCGGTGGACCAGACCCACCGCGTTATCGTTCTTCGCGGGCAAGCCTCGCTCCAACGGTGGTTGCGCCTTTTGCCCATCCCCGCCAGATACGGCAAACTGGCGCCCTCGTGGGCTCCGCCCCTTTTTAGCAGAAGCCGTATGACCCGCTCTCCGTTCCGCCGTCTTGTGTTCGGCACACTGCGCCGATTGTTGTATCTCTGGGTGCGCTCCGAGACCATTAATCAATCGTCTTTCACCCTCAATCTCGACCGCAGTCGACCGGTGTTCTACGCCTTGCAATCGCCTTCACTGAGCGATCTGGCGGTGATCGATACCGAGTGCCGCAAGGCGGGATTGCCTCGGCCAGTATTGTCGGTCTCGGTGGGCGAGCTGATCGAGCCGGCAGCCTTCTTCTACCTGACGCCGGGGCCGGACTGGCTGGGCCGTCAGGACAAGAGCGGTGCGCCGCCGACGCTGGAACGTTTGATCAGCGCCGTGAGCCAGAACGCCACCGAGGATGCGCAGATCATTCCGGTCAGCGTGTTCTGGGGTCAGTCGCCGGATCGCGAGTCGAGCCCGTGGAAATTATTATTTGCCGACAGCTGGGCGGTGACCGGACGGCTAAGGCGGCTGGTCAGCATCCTGATTCTGGGGCGCAAGACCCGGGTGCAGTTTTCCGCACCGATCCATCTGCGCGACCTGATCAACGAGAACAAGGGCCACGAGCTGACCCTGCGCATGACCCAGCGTCTGCTGCGCACGCATTTCCGCAACCTGAAGACCGCCGTGATCGGCCCGGATGTCTCGCACCGGCGCAATCTGGTCAAGGGACTGCTGGACGAGCCGCTGGTCAAGCAGGCGATCCTGGATGAAGCCGAACGCGAGAAAATCCCCGTCGACAAGGCTCGCGAGCAAGCTCTGCGCTACGGCAACGAAATCGCTTCGGACTACACCTATTCGGCCATTCGTTTTCTCGAAGTGGTGCTGAGCTGGTTCTGGAACAAGATCTACGATGGCGTCAAGGTCAGTCATATCGAAGGCGTGCAGAACGTGGCGCAGGGCAATGAGATCATTTATGTGCCCTGCCACCGCAGCCATATCGATTACCTGCTGCTCTCGTATCTGCTGTTCCGCAACGGCCTGACGCCACCGCATGTCGCTGCCGGGATCAACCTGAACATGCCGGTGATCGGCAGCCTGCTGCGCCGGGGCGGAGCGTTTTTCATGCGCCGCACGTTCAAGGGCAATCCGCTGTACACCTCGGTGTTCAACGAATACATGCATACCCTGTTCACCAAAGGTTTCCCGGTCGAATACTTCGTCGAGGGCGGCCGTTCGCGCACCGGGCGCATGTTGCAACCCAAGACCGGCATGCTGGCGATCACCTTGCGCAGCTTTTTGCGCAACTCGCGGATGCCCATCGTGTTCGTGCCGGTGTATATCGGTTACGAGCGGGTTCTCGAAGGTCGCACGTATCTGGGCGAACTGCGTGGCGCGACCAAGAAGAAGGAGTCGATTTTCGACATTTTCAAGGTGATTGGCGCGCTCAAGCAGCGCTTCGGCCAGGTATCGGTCAACTTCGGCGAGCCGATCAAGCTCGCGGAATTTCTCGACTCGGAGCAAGCGGACTGGCGCACGCAGGAGCTGGGGCCGCAGTTTCGCCCGGCATGGCTCAACGAAACCACCAATCGCCTGGGCGAACGCGTTGCCCGGCATCTGAACGAAGCCGCCGCCATCAACCCGGTAAATCTGGTGGCGCTGGCGCTGCTTTCGACGCAACGACTGGCGCTGGATGATCAGGCCATGGCCCGCGTGCTCGACCTTTATCTGACATTGCTACGCCGAGTGCCGTATTCGCCGCACACCACGTTGCCCGAAGGTGACGGCCGAGCATTGATCGAACACGTGAAAGGCATGGAGCTGCTCTCGGAGCAAAAGGACGCGCTGGGCAAGATTCTGTATCTGGATGAACAGAACGCCGTCCTGATGACCTATTACCGCAACAACGTGCTGCATATTTTCGCCCTGCCGTCATTGCTGGCCAGCTTCTTCCAGAGCTCGTCGCGCATGACCCGCGAATTGCTGCTGCGCTACACCCGTGCGCTCTATCCGTACCTGCAATCCGAGCTGTTCATCCGCTGGTCGCTGGAAGAGCTGGATGCGGTGGTCGATCAATGGCTGGAAGCGTTTGTCGAACAGGGTCTGCTCCGTTTCGAAAATGATGTGTACCTGCGCCCTGCACCGAGTTCCCGCGAGTTCGTATTGTTGACCCTGCTGTCGCGGGCGATTGCCCAGACCTTGCAGCGCTTCTACATGGCCACCTCGCTGTTGCTCAACAGCGGCCAGAACACCCTGAGCGCCGAAGAACTGGAAGACCTGTGTACGGTGATGGCGCAACGGTTGTCGATCCTGCATGGCCTGAATGCGCCGGAGTTTTTCGACAAGAGCCTGTTCCGCCACTTCATTCAAACCCTGCTGGACCTGGGCGTCCTGCGCAAGGATGCCAACGGCAAGCTCAGTTATCACCCGTTGCTGGGGGAACTGGCTGAAGGCGCGGCGAAGCGGGTGCTGCCTGCAGAGATTCGGCTGTCAATTCGCCAGGTCGCCTTGCATCGCAACGAAGATGTAACCGAAGCTGACCCGGTTGAGGAAATCCGCTAAATTTCGCAATTTGGTGCCGGGTTTAAACCGGCACCAACCGATAGGGAGATCCCGATGAAAAATCTTGCACTCATCCTCATGACTGCGATGCTCGGTGCTTGCAGCACCTTTCAGTCCAACAGTCAGGCCAGCCTCGATGGCGAAGTCTTCTATCTGCAGCGCATGGCCCTGCCGCCTTCGGCAACCTTGAGCGTCACCTTGCAGGACGTCTCGCTGGTTGACGCCCCTGCCGTGGTGCTGGCGCGTCAGAGCGGACCGATAAAAGGCCAGGTGCCGCTGCCTTTTCATCTGCAATACGACAGCAAGCAGATTCAACCCGGCCATCGTTATGCCGTCAGCGCGCGCATTGAGTCAGATGGCCAATTGCTGTTTATCAGCACCGATCACTACAGCGTCAAGCTGGACGGCAGCGATCAACAGCCGCTGCGCATCCGCCTGAATCCGCCACGCTGAGTTCCTGATACCCTCACTCCCCAGCGCCGATGCCTGTTCGGCGCGGCTACCAAGATTCCCCTTGAAAAGGATGCTGCCATGCTTCGCTCCCCGTCTACCTTTGCCAGCCTGTGCGCAGGCTTGCTGCTGTCGGCCAACGTATTTGCCGCATCCTTGAACGATCTGTCCCAGGCGGATGCAACCGGCGGCCTCAAGGACGCGCTGACCCAGGGCGCGCAGATAGCGGTCAAGCAACTGGGCAAGCCCGGCGGCTTCAGCAACAACCAGGACGTACGCATTGAACTGCCGGGCAGTCTGGGCAAGGTTGCGAAGAAAATGAAACAGTTCGGCATGGGCGCGCAGGTCGACCAGCTGGAAACCAGCATGAACCAGGCCGCTGAAGCCGCCATGCCGCAAGCGCAGACGTTGCTGGTGGATGCCGTGAAAAAGATGACCGTGGCTGACGCCAAGGGCATTCTCAGCGGTGGCAAGGATTCCGCCACGCAGTACCTGAACAGCACCAGTCGCGAACAGATCCGCGCCAAGTTCCTGCCTATCGTCAAGCAAGCCACGGACAAGGTTGGCCTGGCGCAGAAGTACAACTCGTTCGCCGGTCAGGCCGCGACGTTGGGTGTTCTGGATGCGAAAAGCTCGAACATCGAGGGCTACGTGACGGAACAGGCGCTGAACGGTTTGTTCGAAATGATCGCCAAACAGGAAGAAACCATCCGCGCCAACCCGGCCGCAGCGGCGACGAGTCTGGCGAAGAAGGTGTTTGGGTCGTTGTAAGGTTCGATGGGAATTGTGGGAGCGAGCTTGCTCGCGAAGGCAATATCAAGCCGCGACATATGCGCTGGCTATAAATACGTCTTCGCGAGCAAGCTCGCTCCCACGCAGTCTGCACAGGTGGAACACGGTCCTACACAGTCTGCAGTGGGTTTGATCAATCGATCTTCTTCACCCGAAACCACGCTGCATACAGCGCAGGCAAAAACAGTAACGTCAGCGCGGTCGCAACGATCAGGCCGCCCATGATCGCTACCGCCATCGGGCCGAAGAACACACTGCGTGACAGCGGAATCATCGCCAGCACCGCCGCCAGCGCGGTCAGCACGATAGGTCGGAAACGCCGCACCGTGGCCTCGATAATCGCCTGCCACTGATCCAGTCCGCCGGCAATATCCTGTTCGATCTGATCGACCAGAATCACCGAGTTGCGCATGATCATCCCCGACAAGGCGATGGTGCCGAGCATGGCCACGAAACCGAATGGCTGATTGAACACCAGCAGGAACAGCGTCACGCCAATCAGCCCCAACGGCGCAGTCAGAAATACCATGAACATCCGCGAAAAGCTGCGCAGCTGGATCATCAGCAAGGTCAGCACCACCACGATGAACAGCGGTACGCCAGCCTTGACCGAATTCTGGCCCCGCGCCGAATCCTCGACCGTACCGCCCACTTCCAGCAGATAGCCATCCGGCAATTCATCGCGCACGCCTTGCAAGGTCGGCATGATTTGCTGGACCAGCGTCGCCGGTTGCTCCTTGCCGTAGATATCGGCGCGCACCGTGACATTGGGCAGTCGGTTGCGGTGCCAGATAATGCCTTCTTCAAAGCCGTATTCCAGGGTCGCCACTTGCGACAAGGCGACACTGGCGCCGTTGTCGGTGGGCACCGCCAGACTCGCCAGCGCGCCCAGTTGCTGACGTTCATTGGCGGTGCCGCGCAGGAGAATTTCGATCAGTTCATCGTCCTCGCGGTACTGGCTCACGCTGGAACCGGTGAGCGAGCTTTGCAGGAATTTCGACAGGCTGGCCGTTGTGACGCCGAGCGCCCGGGCGCGGTCCTGATCGACATTCAGATACACCACTTTGCTGGGTTCTTCCCAGTCCAGATGCACATTGGCCACATGAGGATTGTCACGAACCTTGGCCGCCACTTTGCGCGCCAGAGCCCGGACCTCGTCAATGTGCTCGCCGCTGACCCGGAACTGCACCGGATAACCCACGGGCGGGCCGTTTTCCAGGCGCGTGACCCGTGACCGCAAGGTCGGGAATTGTTCGTTGAGGTTGGTGATCAGCCAAGTGCGCAGGGTTTCCCGGTCCTCGATGGATTTGGCCAGCACCACGAACTGGGCGAAACTCGCCGCAGGCAGTTGCTGATCCAGCGGCAGATAGAAACGCGGTGAACCGGTGCCCACGTAGGAAACGTAATTGTCGATGCCGTCGTGATCCTTGAGCATCTGTTCCAGCCGCTTGACCTGATCGGCGGTGTTGCTCAACGAAGCACCTTCGGTGAGTTTCAGATCGATCATCAGCTCCAGTCGACCCGAAGCCGGAAAGAACTGCTGGGGCACGTACTTGAACATCACCACTGACAGCACGAAAAGTCCTACCGTCAAAACGATCACTGTCTTGCGACGACGAACGCACCAGCCGACAAGACCCCGCACGCGCTTATAGAACGGCGTCGCATAGGGATCAAAAACGCCCGCGCCGTGTTTCTCGGCATGGATTTTCGCCAGATCCGGCAGCAACCGTTCGCCCAGATACGGCACAAACACCACCGCCGCGACCCATGACGCGAGCAAGGCAATGGTGACCACCTGGAAGATCGAGCGGGTGTATTCGCCGGTGCTCGACTGCGCCGTGGCAATCGGCAAAAAGCCCGCTGCGGTAATCAGCGTCCCGGTGAGCATCGGGAACGCGGTGCTGGTCCAGGCGAAACTCGCTGCGCGCATCCGGTCGTAGCCCTGCTCCATCTTGATTGCCATCATTTCCACAGCAATGATCGCGTCATCCACCAGCAAGCCCAGCGCCAGCACCAGCGCGCCGAGGGAAATCTTGTGCAGGCCGATTCCCAGGTAATACATGCAGGCGAAGGTCATCGCAAGGACCAGCGGAATCGCCAGCGCCACGACCATGCCCGTGCGCATGCCAAGGGAAAAGAAACTCACCAGCAACACGATGCCCAAGGCTTCAGCCAGCACCCGGACGAACTCGCCGACGCCGGTCTTCACGGCGGCAGGCTGATCGGAGACCTTGCGCAGCTCCATGCCGGCCGGAAGGTTTTTCTGGATGCGGGAAAACTCGCCTTCCAGGGCCTTGCCCAGCACCAGAATGTCGCCGCCTTCCTTCATCGCCACCGCCAGACCCAGCGCATCCTCACCCATGAAGCGCATGCGCGGCGCGGGCGGGTCGTTGAAGCCGCGATGCACTTCGGCCAGATCACTGATGCGCAGCGTACGATCGCCGACGCGGATCGGAAACTCGCGAATTTCTTCGACGGTCTGGAAGCGTCCGCTGACCCGCAACTGCACCCGCTCGGTGGGCGTTTCAAAAAAACTGGTGGCCGCAACTGCGTTCTGCGCTTCAAGCGCTTGCTGTACAGCCGCCAGTGGCAAGCCAAGGGTGGCGAGCTTGACGTTGGACAGCTCGATCCAGATCTTCTCGTCCTGCAAGCCGATCAGCTCGACCTTGCCCACATCCTTGACCCGCTGCAATTGCAGCTGGATGCGGTCGGCGTAGTCCTTGAGCACGGCGTAGTCAAAGCCGTTGCCGGTCAGCGCATAGATATTGCCGAACGTGGTGCCGAATTCGTCGTTGAAGAACGGCCCCTGAATCCCCGGCGGCAGGTTCTGGCGGATGTCGCTGATTTTCTTGCGGATCTGATAGAACAGTTCGGGCAGCGCGGCGGAAAACATCGAATCGCGGGTCACGAAGGTCACCGTCGATTCACCGGGTCGCGAGAACGAAACGATGCGCTCGTACTCCCCGGTTTCCATGAGTTTCTTCTCGATGCGATCAGTGACTTGCAGCGCCACTTCTTCCGCGCTGGCGCCCGGCCACATCGTACGAATCACCATGGCTTTGAAAGTGAACGGCGGATCTTCGCTCTGCCCAAGCTTGGTGTAGGAAAGAGCACCGACGACAGCCAGAACGATCATCAGGTACAGGACGATTTGCCGATTGCGCAGCGCCCATTCGGAAAGATTGAAGTGCATCCGGGCTTACTCCTTCGCCGCCAGTTTGACCGCGCGGTTCTCGCGATCCACCGGGCGTACCTGCTCACCCTCATGCAGCACATGCACACCGGCGGCCACGATCCAGTCGCTGGCCGCCAGCCCGTCGAGCACCGGCACCGATTCCTGTCCATAAGGCCCAAGCCTGACCGTCACGCGCTTCAGCGTATTGCCAGCTTCGACACGCCAGACGTAATGCACGCCATTCTCGGACGTCACCGCCGACAGCGGCACTGCCAACGGCACGACCTGTTCGGCCTGGATGAACACCTGAGCGCTCTGCCCCAGCTCGGCGGGGATCTTGCCGCCAGCAAAGGCAATGCGCGCAGCGAAGGTGCGCGAGCGCGGATCGGCGGCCGGTGACAGCTCGCGGATCCGGCCCGGGAAACGCTGTTCGCGCTGGGTCCACAATTCCACCGCCACCGGCTGGCCGACCTTGAAGCGCGAGAAGTTCTGTTCCGGCAGGCTGATCAGCACTTCACGCTCGCCATCCGCCGCCAGGGTAAATACCGTTTGCCCCGCTGCGACGACCTGGCCGACTTCCACCAGCCGCTTGGCAACCACGCCATCCTGCGGAGCGCGCAGCACGGCATAGCTGGTCTGGTTGTCAGCAACGGTCAGCTCGGCTCTGATCTGCTTGAGCCGCGCTTCGCCGGAGCGGTAGAGGTTTTCTGCGTTATCGAATTGCGAACGGCTGACCATCTGCCGCTCCATCAGCGTCTTGTAGCGATCGCGTTCGGAGCGCACCAGCTGCAAGTTGGCCTCGGCTGCCGCCACCTGGGCGCGGGTGGCTTCCTGTTGCAGACGAACATCCTGTGCATCCAGTTCGGCCAGGGGTTGATTGGCCTTGACCCGCTGCCCCTCTTCAACCCAGCGCTTGCTGACTTTGCCAGCGATGCGAAATGCCAGGTCCGGCTCGAAGCGCGCCCGCACTTCACCGGGGTAGCTGTCCATGGACTGGGATGACGGCAAGGGCTGCACCACCATCGCCGGACGCACGAAAACCGGCGCCGCGACCTCCTGACCGCAAGCGGCCAGCAACGAAATCAGGGTGACGGGCAGCACGACAGAGCGAGCATTGCGTAACATGGTGACAACACCTTCGCAATTGAGACTTGGAATAATTGTACTGGCGAGTATATTAAAAATTATCAAACTCACCAGTACATTATTAAAACGAATATGCCTGAAACCTCATTACCACCCTCCGGCCCCGGCCGCCCCAAGGATCTGGCAAAACGCCAGGCCATTCTCGACGCTGCGAAAAACCTGTTCGTGCGCAACGGTTACGCCAGCACCAGCATGGATGCGGTCGCCGCAGAAGCGGGCGTTTCCAAGCTCACGGTCTACAGCCATTTCACGGATAAAGAGACATTGTTCTCCTCGGCGGTGGTGGCCCGCTGCGAAGAACAGATGCCTGAATTGTTTTTTGATCTGCACAGCGAATTGCCGGTCGAGACGCTGCTGATCAACATTGCCCGCAGCTTCAACAGACTGATCAACAGCCCGGAATCCATCGAGCTGCATCGCTTGATGGTGACCTTGGGCACTCAGGATCCGACGCTGTCGCAGATTTTCTTCGAGGCCGGACCGCAGCGGATTCTTCAGGAAATGGAGCGTTTCCTCGCGCGCCTGGAAAAAACCGGAGAGCTGCGCTTCGACTCGGCAAGGACCGCAGCCGAACATTTCCTGAGCCTGATCAAGGGCACCTGCAACTTCCGCTTGCTGGTGGGCTGCGGCGAGCTGCCGGACGACGCCAGCGCCGAAAGGCATGTGCGGGATGTAGTGGGATTGTTTATGCGGGCTTACCGGATTTAGCTGCTGTAGGAGCCGAGGCGTAGCCCCTACAGATGACGGCGTTTTTGTGGGAGCGTTCGGAGGTTACGACGGCCGCGAAGCGGTGTGTCAGGCAGATCGATATCGCTGCCTCGCGCTGCTCGTGAGCTGCTTCGCGAGCAAGCTCGCTCCCACAGGTTCGCTGCTGCGTCAGATCAGCCGGACTTCAACGCCTTCTTCGGATAAATGTCATAACGACTGGATTTGCCATCCAGCGCGTAACTCGGTTTCGGGCCGTCGATGCACGGCGCTTTGCGCGGGCGTTTGACCACCACGCGGTGCGTCGCCAATACCAGTGCGGCTTCGAGGAGTGCCGGCGCGTCCATGTCGTCGCCCACCAGCGGCCGGAACAAGCGCATTTCCTTCTTTACCAGCGCGGTCTTTTCCCTGTGCGGGAACATCGGATCGAGGTAGATCACCTGTGGCGGTTCGCCTTCCCAGCTGCGAATCAGCTCGATGGAATTGCCGGTCAGCAAGCGCATCTGGCCAATGATCGAGCCTACTTCGCGATCCTGCCGACCGCGCAGCAAACCGTCCTCAAGCAACGCAGCGATGATCGGCTGACGTTCGATCAGGCTCATTTCGCAACCCAGGCTGGCGAGGACGAAGGCGTCTTTGCCCAGCCCGGCCGTGGCGTCCAGCACCCGTGGACGCACACCGGGCTGGATGCCCACCGCCTTGGCGATCATCTGTCCGCTGCCGCCACCGAACAGACGGCGATGGGCAACAGCGCCTTCAACAAAGTCCACGCGTACCGGGCCCGGCGCGTCGTCGCTCAGTTGCTGCAACTGCAAACCGTCCTCGGTGACTTGCAAAGCGAAATCAGCTTCGGCGTCCTGTAACGGCAAACCCAGGCGCTGGGCCCATTGCTCTGCCTGCTCCTGCCCATTGCTTGCCAGGGCTTCGACCCGGATGCGGCTGCCCGCTGGTTGCTCACTCATTGTGTCCACACGCTCAAAAATTGTTAATGATCGACAAAAACGGCCGATAACCAAGTATCAGGCATTTTGCCAGACCCAAGACGTGTACTGATCGCTATGTCAGAGATTCAGCAAACATCCATAGGCTACTTATCCCACGCGGGTGATTTCAGCCTGCGTAATTCCCGAGCATTGGGTAGCGTTACCCAGCTCTGGTCGGATGCATTTGCCCGTGCGATGGCTGAACAGATTGGCGACAGCACCGAGGTCTCGGCAGAATCCGCCGCCGTTGTTACTGATATCGCCACCGGCGAACCGATTGCCGGGGCTCGTACTCTTGGCAAGATCGTCGAACAGCGCGCCTGCCCGGTTGCCGATGTACAGCGCAAGCCGCCTGAGCCGTTGTTCCTGCCAATTGCCGAGTTCGAACTGGACTTGCTGCCGCCACCGAACGAACCGTTCAGCCTTGGCGAAATGATTGCCCAGCAGCGCCATCTTGAGTTCGATAGCACCTGGGTGCGCCCGACCGTGCTCAATCCATACGACGACAGCGTCATTCCGGGCCCTGGTCCAGAGCCGCGCCCACTGCATCTGCCGATTGCCGAATTCGAATGGGAATTGGCCGACAAGCCTGCGCTGCCGCTGGACGACGCCACCGTCGTAGCGCAACAGCGCCAGTTTGACTACGAAAATGGCTGGGCACGCCCAATCGTCCTGCAAAACCTGCGCATGGCTGCTTAACGACAAACACTCCAGCGGCCCATATCCAGGTGGAAATGGTTGCGATGGGCAGCGTTATAATCCGGCCCCAACACCGTATTGAAGCTCCTGCAGGCGCCATCACGCACCTGACGCAAAAACCGGCCTTTGTCCCCGGTATCCTTCCAGTCCCCAAGCACACTGATCCGCTGACCGTCCTCCAGGCGAAAGCCGGCAATATCCAGAGCATTGGCCGTCGCGTGCTGGCTCAGACGACCTTCGCTGCGGCTGTACACATTGCGACAGGCGAAGCTGCCCAGATGATCGATGCGCGTCACCTTCTGACCGAATACCGCTTGGGCGGCGGGCTGCAAGGTGTGGACGTCGAACAGCGCATAAGCCACCGCCAACCGGCAACTGGCGAGAAAGCTGCTGCTCAAGGCCACATCCCCGCCCTGCATGCGCAGGACGTTTTGCAGCGGACAGGTTGCAGACGGATCGCTGTCGGCCTGATGACTGAAACGCAGCGACGAACTGCCGAGCGCTTGATCGCACAGCTGCGGATCGTTTTGCAGGCGCGACAGCTTGTACGGCGTCAGGAAGTTCGGCTCGGCCTTGATGTCCAGCGGCGCCCAGGGATTCCAGATGTCCGGCACCTCGATCCAGCCCCGCCACAGCGCCGCAACGGCAGCGCCACACAGCAGCACAAAGACCAGAAATACCGTCGAACCACGCATCCTCAGCGTTTGAACAATGCGTTGAGTTGATCGAACGGCAGCGCCTGCTCAGCATAGGTGAAGGTGCCTTGGCCGCGGATTTCTTCGGCGGCGCGATACAGCCCGCCGAACGCCGCACGGGCCAGGGATGAACCGACACTGATGCGCCGCACCCCGCACTCGCTGAGTTGCTGGACACTGAGGTTCACGCCATTCAAGCCCATCAACACGTTCACCGGGCGCGGCGCCACAGCCTGCACCACCGCGATGACTTGCTCACGGGTGCGCAGGCCCGGCGCGTACAGCACGTCGGCCCCGGCATCGGCGTAGGCTTCAAGCCGCCGCAATGTGTCAGCGAAATCCATCCGGCCATTGAGAAGATTTTCCGCACGGGCCGTGAGCAGGAACGGAAACGGCAAGCTGCGGGCCGCTGCGACGGCGGCTCTGACCCGTTCGACAGCCAGGTCAAACGCATAAATCGGCTCGTCAGGGTGGCCGCTGGCGTCTTCGATCGAGCCACCGACAATGCCGGTTTGCGCCGCTTTCAGCAGGGTTTCGGCACAGCCTTCGGGGCTGTCGGCAAAACAGTTTTCCAGGTCGGCGGCAACCGGCAGATCGGTCGCGGCAACGATGGCGCGGATATTTTCCAAGGCCTCATCGCGGCTGATCGCGCCTTCGGCATCGGCGCGGCCCAAGGCAAAGGCCAGGCCCGCGCTGGTGGTCGCCAGGCATTCGAAGCCCATGGATGCCAGCAACTTCGCGGAACCTGCGTCCCACGGATTAGGGATCACAAAAGCGCTGTCGCGCTCGTGCAAGGCTTGGAAGGTCTGGGCGCGTAGCAATTGACGGGCATCCATGGGCGAGTCCTGCTCAGGTCATTGGTGTGGGCTGCTATAAGCCCACAACTTCAGACCTCAGAGCAAGCCCAGTTGCTCCACCGGAGGTGCGCGATCCAGTTCCGGCAAGCTCGGCAAGCCTGGCAGGCGGATCATCAACAGTTGATGAAAGCGCTGGGCCAGCAGCGGCGCCTGGATATTGTCCGGGGTGTGCAGGAATACGTAAGGCGTGCGCCCTTCTTCAATCCAGCCCGCGACTTTTTCGACCCACTGCTGCAGAAACGAGTCGTTCGCCTCCAGCAAAGGATGACCAATGAAGCGCACCTGAGGAAATTGGGTCAGCGCTGCCGGTCGAGGTGGCACTTTGGGCTTTTTCGACTGCGCATGCAGAACCGCAGGGTCCGTGGACACGCAGCTGAACAGCGGCCGCGAGTCCAGGCAAATGCGCTCCACGCCGCGATCCAGCAGCAGACGATTGAGCATCCGCTCGTCTTCGCCCTTGTCGAAAAAAGCGTGGTTGCGCACTTCCACGGCGAGCGGGCATTGCAGCTCATCAATGAACGTGGCCAGTTCACCCAGCCGCAGCGGAGTGAAACTTGCCGCGAGCTGCAGCCAGAGCGGCGCAACGCGCTGGCCCAGCGGCGCCATCAGCCGGATGAAATCCTCTGCGGCGTGCAATTGCAGGCGCAAATCGCCGTTATGGCTGATGTCGCCGGGGAATTTGGCGGTGAAGCGAAAGTACTCCGGCAAGACTTCGGCCCAGCGCTGAACGGTTTCAGGCTTGGGGCGCGCATAGAACGTGGTGTTGCCTTCGACGGCGTTGAAAACCTGCGAGTACAGGCCGAGCATTTCATTGGGGCGGGCATCTGCGGGATACAGGAAATCGCGCCAGGCGTTTTCACTCCAGGACGGGCAACCCAGGAAATACGGCAGGCGGTGGTCTTTCAAACGAGCGGCGTTCAAACGTGCAGATCGAGGCCCGAGACTTCAAGATCCCAATCGACAAAACTCGCAGTGGTCAGATAACTGGCCAGGGCATTGGCAACGCGGCTGCTCATGGAGCGCGGGAAAATGATGTCTTGCTGACGGGCGGGGACGTTGGCGGTGGAGCTGGCTTGTGCGCCGGCGCCTGGTCTTGCAGCGTTTTGCGCAGGCTTTTGCGGAACCTCAATGTCGTCGTCCACTTCTTCGAAGGTACCCTCCACAGTCGCAGGGGCTTTTTGCGGCCTGCGCTTGATGGGGGTGGAGCGATGTGAGGGTCCGTCTATGCGCATGTGTGCGTACTCGGCATCTTATAGTGGCAATTTAACGTCACGGACAGGCACTTAGCAAATGTCCGAACGATAACTAGACCACACATTTCCCAAAAGGTTGACGCTGGCAGGCTGTTTGAGGAGTTTAGGCGATGAAAGGTGTAAGTAACGCCGATTTGGAGCGAACTTGTTCGCGAAGTCTTTCCAGACACCAACGACGTAGCGCCTAGACCGGCGTCTTCGGGGACAAGTCCCCTCCTGCCGGGTTGTGTTGATTCGGTAGGACCGGACTTGTCCGGGAAGGCGTCGGGTCTGCCGAGGAAGATCTTCAGTGTTTGCACCGACTTCTTCGGGGACAAGTCCCCTCCTACCGGGTTGTGTTGATTCGGTAGGACCGGACTTGTCCGGGAAGGCGTCGGGTCTGCCGAGGAAGATCTTCAGCGTTTGCACCGACTTCTTCGGGGACAAGTCCCCTCCTACCGGGTTGTGTTGATTCGGTAGGACCGGACTTGTCCGGGAAGGCGTCGGGTCTGCCGAGGAAGATCTTCAGCGTTTGCACCGGCCTCAAATGTGTCGACCGGAATTCAGATTCGCGAGCAAGCTCGCTCCCACAATGCCTGTCACCGCGCCTTGGGCGTTGCTACTTTGTCGCGCAGGTAAACCGGCTGGGCGTCGTCGGCGATGATGGCTTCGCCTCGGTTCCAGGCAAAGGTCGCCAGCGTCAGCAGATCCTGGGCATGGGGCAGCATGGTCGCGTCGTGGCCGATCAACTGCACAGGAATGCGTTCCGCGTACCCCCAACCGGTGCCCGAGCCGAACCAGTCGCCGCTGACATCGGCGGGCAATACCGCCAGCTCCGGCGGCAATACTGCTTCAGCGCCGAGCAAGCGCATTTCGCCCGCCACCTCGTGATAGCAGCCCCAATACACTTCATCCATGCGCGCGTCGATTGCCGATGCGACCTGATGGGCGCCATGTTCGCGCAATGCCCGCTGCGCCAGCACCGCCAGATTGGAAACCGGCAGCACCGGTCGCTCCAGGGCAAACGCCAGGCCCTGGACTACGCCGATGGCGATCCGCACGCCGGTAAAAGCCCCCGGTCCACGACCAAACGCGATGGCGTCCAGCGCAGACAGGCCGATGCCCGCTTCTGCCAGCAAAGTCTTGATCATCGGCAACAGACGCTGGGCATGCAGGCGCGGGATCACCTCGTAGTGGCTCAGCACTTTGCCGTCATGCAGCAAAGCGACCGAGCAGGCTTCAGTGGCGGTGTCCAGGGCCAGCAAGGTGGTCATCGGTGTATCCGTCGTAGGGAAAAAAGTGGCGCATTATAAACGACAAACGGCCCGCAAGCGGGCCGTTGTTGACTGAAGGACTCGATCAGCTCAGCGCTGCGAGCACCTTGGCAGTGATCTCTTCTACAGAACCGACACCGGCGATATGGCTGCACTTGGGCTTGCCATTCCTGGTTTCGAGGTTGCTGTAGAAATCCACCAACGGTTTGGTCTGCGAGTGGTAGACGGCCAGACGATGGCGCACCGTTTCTTCAACATCATCCTTGCGTTGCAGCAAGGGTTCGCCCGTTACGTCGTCGATGCCTTCGACTTTCGGCGGATTGAAGATCGTGTGGTAAATACGACCCGAACCTTCGTGAACGCGGCGACCGGACATGCGCTTGACGATTTCTTCGTCATCGACAGCGATTTCCAGCACGTGATCGATTTCCAGACCGGCAGCCAGCAAGGCTTCAGCCTGCGGAATGGTGCGCGGGAATCCGTCGAACAGGACGCCTTTGGCGCAATCGGGTTCGGACAGACGATCCTTGATCAGGCCGATGATCAGGTCATCGGAAACCAGACCGCCACTGTCCATCACGCTTTTGGCCTTCAAGCCCAGCTCAGTGCCAGCCTTGACCGCTGCGCGCAACATGTCGCCTGTCGAAATTTGCGGGATGCCGAATTTCTCGGTGATGAATTTTGCCTGAGTACCTTTACCGGCCCCGGGAGCTCCCAGCAGAATTACGCGCATCGATGTGCTCCTCAAATTTTTTATATGGAATCGTCGGATTCGCCACTACAGGACCAATCTCTAAATAATGTTTAAAGCCGAAGAGTGGCCAAAGGCTGATCAAGATACACAGCAGACACAGGCGGCACAAGCCGCCGAAAGTCGCAGTAACCCTAGTCCTGATGGCGGTTGTAAACGGCTGCACCGGCGAGTGCAGCGGCGTGCAACTGCTGCCGCGCAGCGCTTTGGCGACGCGGGCTGCGCAGGCAATCGCCGCCAACCCGGTCGACAACCAACATCACCCGGTATTACGCAAACCCGCCGCGATACCCGCTACAGACACCAGCAGCGCCTGCTCTAGTGGACTGTCCAGACTTGCCTCGCGGCTACGGGATCGGGCGAGCAGTTCCGCTTGCAGCAAGTGCAACGGGTCCAGATAGGTATTGCGCAGGCTGATGAATTCCAGGGTCGCCGGGCTATGTGCCAGCAGTTGCGACTGGCCGGTCAGACCAAGCACCACCGCGCAGGCCTGCGACAATAGGTCGCGTAAATGCGTACCTAAATGTTGCAGCTCGGGCGCCACCAGACGCTCGTCGTATAACCGGGCGATGTCGCTGTCGGCTTTAGCCAGCACCATTTCCAGCATGTCGATGCGGGTCCGGAAGAATGGCCATTGCTCGCGCATTTGCGCCAGAACGTCACCTTCGCCACGCTCCAGCGCCTTGCTCAGCGCCGATTCCCAGCCCAGCCAGGCCGGCAGCATCAGGCGCGTCTGGGTCCAGGCGAAAATCCACGGGATCGCCCGCAAGCTTTCCACGCCACCCGCGCGACGCTTGGCGGGACGACTGCCCAGCGGCAAGCGACCCAGTTCCTGTTCCGGAGTGGCCTGGCTGAAATACTCGACGAACTCGGGATTTTCCCGCACCACGGCGCGGTAGGCTTTCACGCCATCGGCCGCCAGGTGATCCATCATCTTGCGCCACGCGGGTTCCGGCGGCGGTGGCGGTTGCAAGGTGGCTTCCAGCACGGCGGCCAGGTACAGGTTGAGGTTCTGCTCGGCGATCCCCGGCAGGCCGAATTTAAAGCGAATCATCTCGCCTTGCTCGGTGGTGCGGAAGCGACCGGCGACCGAGCCCGGTGGCTGGGACAGAATCGCCGCGTGTGCCGGACCACCGCCGCGTCCGACCGTGCCGCCACGGCCATGGAACAGCAGCAATTCGACTTGTTGCTCGCGGCAGATATCCACCAGCTTTTCCTGCGCCCGATACTGCGCCCAGGCCGATGCGGTGGTGCCGGCGTCCTTGGCGGAGTCGGAATAGCCGATCATCACTTCCTGCGGCCCATGCAGCCGCGCGCGATAGCCCGGCAGGCTGAGCAATTGCTCAATCACCGGCCCTGCGTTATCCAGATCCGCAAGGGTTTCGAACAGCGGCACCACGCGCATCGGCCGTTGCAGCCCGGCTTCCTTGAGCAGCAACTGCACAGCGAGCACGTCCGACGCGGCGCCAGCCATGGAAATCACGTACGAGCCGAGCGATGCCGCAGGCGCCGCCGCCACTTCGCGGCAGGTGGCGAGGACTTCGGCGGTGTCTGCAGCAGGCTTGAAATGGCTGGGCAACAATGGCCGACGGTTATTCAGCTCGCGCAGCAGGAAATCGACGCGCGCGGATTCATCCCACTGTTCATAGCGGCCCAGACCGAGATAATCGGTGATCTCGGTCATGGCGGCGCTGTGTCGGCTGGAGTCCTGACGCACGTCCAGCCGCACCAGGAACAAACCGAAGGTGACGGCGCGGCGCAGGCAATCGAGCAATGGGCCGTCAGCGATCACGCCCATGCCGCATTCGTGCAGCGATTGAAAACACAGCAGCAACGGGTCGAGCAGATCACGGTTGTCGCTCAGCACGCTATCCGGCATCGGCTGGGTAACGGTCAGCGATGCGTGCGCCCAATTGCGCGTCGCACGCAGACGTTCACGCAGTTGTTTGAGCACCGCACGATAAGGTTCGGCATTGTCTCCGGCATGGGCTTGCAGCGCAGCGCTGGCCTGCTGCATGGAAAGCTCCGCCGCCAGTTGATCGACGTCGCGCAGGTACAGATCCGCCGCCATCCAACGCGCCAGCAGCAGCACTTCGCGGGTTACGGCCGCCGTGACATTGGGGTTGCCGTCGCGGTCGCCGCCCATCCACGACGCGAAGCGGATCGGCGCAGCTTCCAGCGGCAGATGCAGGCCGGTTGCGGCGTGCAACGCATGGTCGGCCTTGCGCATATAATCCGGCACGGCTTGCCACAACGAATGCTCGATGACCGCAAAGCCCCACTTGGCTTCGTCCACCGGAGTTGGCCGGGTGCGCCGAATCTCTTCGGTGTGCCAGGCTTCGGCGATCAAGCGTTGCAGGCGCGAGGTGATCTGCTCGCGCTCGTCGCTACTGAGGTCGCGCTGATCCAGCGCCGCCAGTTGCGCGGCGATAGCGTCGTACTTCTGGATCAGTGTGCGCCGCGCAACTTCGGTCGGGTGCGCAGTGAGGACCAGTTCGATTTCCAGCTTGCCCAGTTGCCGCGCCAATGCTTCCGGCGAATGCCCCGTGCCCTTCAAACGGTCGAGCAACTCGGGCAGGACCCGGGATTCAAAGGGTTGCGGCTGGGCATCGTCGCGACGGCGAATCAGCTGATATTGCTCGGCGATGTTGGCCAGGTTGAGGAACTGATTGAAGGCCCGCGCGACTGGCAGCAGCTCATCTTCCTCCAGCGCATTTACGCTGGAACTCAGTTGCTCGGCACCCGCTGCGGAGCCCCGTCGGCCAGCCTTGGCGCCTTTGCGAATGCGTTCGATCGTATCGAGAAACTCCGCGCCACGTTGCTCGCGGATGGTGTTGCCCAACAGCTCACCCAACAGGTGAACGTCCTCACGCAAACGTGCATCGATATCAGCCATCGTTCCCTCTCCCAGCGTTTTTATAGGGGCGCTGTCCAGTTCGTTACCTTCACCACCGAACCAGCGTGCAGAAATCTGATCTACCAACAGTGCACCAAAACCCTGCGGTTCGACAAACCCCTGGCATCCGACGACCGTTTACCAGGACTCAAGCTAATCTCAGTAATGGGCTGTTTTGATTGGCTCGTTATTCGATCAGGCCCGCCAGCGTGGGCCAATAAAGGGGTATCTATGAAAATCCGTGAGCTCGCCAACCACTGGGAACAGAATGCCAAAGGCCGCCTGACCAAGACCAGCTATGCGATTCACCTGGATGTGGAATCCGCCGCACGGTTGGCAGCGTTGACCGAAATGTATCCCAAACGCCATCCCGAAGAGCTTCTGGGTGAGTTGATCGGCGCGGCGCTGGAAGAGCTGGAAACCAGCTTCCCTTACGTCAAGGGTCAGCATGTGGTGGCGACCGATGAAGAAGGCGATCCGCTGTATGAAGATGTTGGCCCCACGCCGCGTTTCCTCGACTTGTCGCGACGCCATCTGCACGCACTTTCCGAACAGCAGGACGCTGAGCAATCCTGATTTCGCCGGTAATTTCCTCTGTGACTGACCTGTTTAGGGCTCTGCAATGCAGCCTATGGCGGCGTTGCCGGGTGCCTGACAAACGACGTCAGTTTTCAGACGCCGCTCAAAAAAACCTGAACTATTCAAAAACTGCACAGGTCCGAGCCCATAGCCATTACAGAAAAGCCTACGGATAGCAGATGGCGCTGCCGCTGCTACCTCGCTCGCTTCAGCCCTGAGCATGACTGTCATGGAAACCAAAGTTTTCAGGAGATAAACAATGGAATCGCACACCATGAACACCCTTACTGCCAAGTCCAAGTTCAAAGGTTTGAAACTGGCCGCCCTGGCCATCGGTGCCAGCTTCGTGCTGGCCGGTTGCGCAGGCAATCCGCCGAGCGAGCAGTACGCAGTCACTCAATCGGCGGTAAACAGTGCAGTCAGCGCTGGCGGTACCGAGTACGCAGCGGTAGAGATGAAGTCCGCTCAAGACAAGCTCAAGCAAGCAGAGCTCGCCATGCAAGAGCAGAAGTACGACGAAGCACGTCGTCTGGCTGAGCAGGCCGAATGGGATGCACGCGTAGCCGAGCGCAAGGCTCAGGCCGCCAAGGCTGAAAAAGCCGTGCAGGATGCCCGTCAGGGCGTCAACGAACTACGTGAAGAAGGCATGCGCCAGGTGCAACCGGCACCGGCGCAATAACACCTGCTTTTCATGCATTTCGAATTCGATTTAAAGGACGAGACTACTATGCGCAAACAATTGATGATCCCTGCCCTGCTGGCCATGAGCGTCGCTCTTGCTGCTTGCTCCACGCCGCCCAACCCTAATCTGGAATCGGCGCGTACCAATTTCTCCGCGCTGCAAAGCAACCCGAAAGCCACCCAGGTCGCCGCCCTTGAAACCAAGGATGCCAGCGACTGGCTGAACAAGGCCGACGCTGCGTATCGCGCAAAGGAAAACGAGAAGAAAGTCGATCAGCTGGCTTACCTGACCAACCAGCGTGTCGAGCTCGCCAAGCAGACCATCAACCTGCGTACCGCTGAAGAAAACCTCAAAGGCGCAGCTGCGGCCCGTGCCCAGGCTCGACTGGATGCCCGTGACGCGCAGATCAAGGCGCTGCAGAGCAGCCTGAACGCCAAGCAGACCGAGCGCGGTACGCTGGTGACCTTCGGCGACGTGCTGTTCGACCTGAACAAGGCTGAGCTGAAATCCAGCGGCCTGACCAACGTCAGCCAGCTGGCCAAGTTCCTGCAGGACAACCCGGATCGTAAAGTGATTGTCGAAGGCTACACCGACAGCTCGGGTTCGGCTTCGTACAACCAGTCGCTGTCCGAGCGCCGCGCTGGCTCCGTGCGTAATGCTCTGGTGCAGATGGGCGTTGATCCAGCGCGCATCGTTGCTCAGGGTTACGGCAAGGAATACCCGGTTGCCGACAACACCAGCAACTCGGGCCGTGCCCAGAACCGTCGTGTGGAAGTGACCATTTCCAACGACAACCAGCCGGTAGCACCGCGTTCGTCGATGCACTAAACCGCTGAAGCAACACCGAAAAAGCCCGGCCTGTGTTCACAGGCCGGGCTTTTTGTTGTTCGCTCGCCCGTAGGAGAAGGTGCTGCGAACCCCGGCCTCGTTGGAGCGAGGCTTGCCCGCGAATCAGACGCTTCGGTGGCCCAGACTGACCGCGTTATCGTTCTACGCGGGCTAGCCTCGCTCTAATGGCTAGTGGCTGTTCAAGGCTGCAACTGCTGCGGCGTTTCCTCGCCGGCGCAACGTACGGCCTGTTTCTTGTCGTTGATCAGCACGCCTGACAGCCCTTTTTGCGAAGTATCGAACAGCACCAGCACGCCATCGATGCACTGCGCCACTTCGGTGGCCGGGGTGACGGATATCTTGTAATCCTCACCCGGCACGGTCTTGAGCATCGTGAACTGGTTGAGCAGCAAGGCATCTTCAGGCTTGGCGAAATGCAGATAGCCGTAGTACCAGAGGGTGCCGACCGTCCCCAGGATGCAGCAGATTCCGGTGATGATCAGCGGGATGGCGTTACGTTCTTCGTTCATTGCTTTTTCTCGGACTCATCAGTTTTCGGATTCGATGTGGCAGCGGGATAGTTCGGCACTTCGGCCAGGCGCCGCAGGCCGTTGAAGTGCAGCGGGTCGTCCAAATAGCGCAGCATGACCGCGCGCCAGGTTGGATCGGAGAAAGTCTGCACATGCCCGCCACGGGTCAGTTGCAGCACACGCGGCGGTGGCGCGGCCTGATACAGGCTGATGCCGTTGGCCAGCGGCACAAGGGTGTCGTCCATGCTCTGGAAAATCAGCATCGGGGTGCCGACCAGTTGTGGCAGGCCATTGATGGCGCTGTCAGCATCGGGAATCAGCCATGAAAGTGGGGTTTGCAGCGGCCAGGTCAACCAAGAGGTGCCCAAGGTGTAGCGCGCGACCTGCCGGTAACTCGCGGGTGTGCCATCCAGCACCAGCGCCTTGAGTCTGGCGCGTTGCGCGGGGTGTTCGGCCATATAATGCACGCCCAGCGCGCCGCCGATGCTCTGCCCAAGCACCACCAATGGCTTGCCTTGCACTTCGGGGGCCTGGTCAAGCCAGGCGAACGCGGCGTCAATATCTTGGTAAATCGCTGGCAGGCTCGGTTGCCCTTCAGACAGCCCGTAACCGCGATAATCCAGCAACAATACTTGGTAACCCTGCTCCGGCAACCACCAACTGCCGCCCAGATGCCAGGCCAGATTCCCACCGTTGCCGTGCAGATGCAGCACCGTGCCTTTGACCGGGACGCCTTCCTTGGCTGGCAGCCACCAGGCGTGCAAGCGCGTGCCATCGGCGGCGGTCAGGGTGACGTCGCGAAATTGCAGATGGGCCTTTTCCGGAGTGAACGGCAGACCGGGTTCCGGGTAGAAGAGCATGGAACTGCAGCCGGAAAGGGTGAACAGCAGCGCAAGGGTGGTCAGCAGCTTCAAGCGGGATTCCTTACAAAATGGGCGCTCGTGGGAGCGACCGGGGTGGCGATCCACCTTGCTCGCGAAAGGGCCAGTACATTCAGCAGATTTTTCCCGCTTGAAAAAATGTCTTCGCGAGCAAGCTCGCTCCCACAGACTCCCCTACAAAATATTCGAATAATCCGCTTCGATCCGGTCCAGGCTCAGGTGGTTGAGGAAGTTCGAGAAACACATCCAGGCTGACAAGGCGTTCATGTCGCGAAACTGTTCCGGCAGGTATTTCGGCGGGACCACCAGCCCTTCATCGACCAACTGCCGCAAGGTGCGCATGTCTTCCAGAGTGGTTTTGCCGCAGAACAGCAGCGGCACTTGTTCCAGCTTGCCTTTGCGGACCGCCAGCTGAATATAGTTGTAAACCATGATGAAGCCCTTGAGGTAGGACAAGTCTTTGGTAAATGGCAGACCATTGGGCACCGATCCCCGGAAAACCCGACTGGCGTTGCCATAGCTTTCCGACATGCCGAAGCCCTGCTCGCGGTAGAACTCGAAAACCTGCAGAAAGTCGGCGCCCTCCTCGGCCATATGAATCGCCCGGGTGCGGTTGGTCAGCTTGCGCAGGCGACTCGGATAGGACGCAAAGGCGATGACTTCCATGAGGATTGCCAGGCCTTCCTGAGTCACGGTCGACGACGGCGGACCCTTGGACAGAAAGGTGCAGATCGGCTGGTTCTGGCCGTTTAGGGTGGTGCCGACATGCACCAGACCTTCGTGAACTTCCAGGGCGCGCACGTCACGTTCGTTGAACATCGCGTCGGTGCGGATCTTAATGTAGTCGGCACCTGCGGCAGCGTCGGCGACGATGCCATCGGACTCGAACACCCGGATGGTTTCCTCGGCTTCGCCAAAGACCTTGTTCAGGCGGCTTTGCAGCATCGCCACGGCGTCCTTGGCGGTGAGGGTCTTGGCTTCATCCTTGAGGTCGCCACGACCGGCGATGTTGTTCAGGTAATCCGACAGCATCAGGCCCAGATCGGACAGCGTCGGGTCACCGGCATGAAACGCGTCCGAGGCCGCGCCATAGAGTTCCTGGGAGATCAAGCCGAAGTCCGGCGTGCCCCGCGCTTCGAGCATGCGGATCACCATGCGGTATTCCTTGCACATGCGCCGCATGATCTGCCCCACCGGGTTGAACTGACCCAGTTGCCGGGTGAGGTCGCGCTCGATGTTCTGGAACTCCAGCTTGACGGCGCCGGAGTCAAAACCCAGAGGTCGATTTTCGTAGTAGGCGCGATCCACGGCAGGCATGGCCTTGCCCTTGGCGGCGAGGAAATCCTTGCGCACGGTATCGTCCCATTTCACCGCATCCAGAACACGGATCGGCGTTTGCGCCAAAACGATCCGATCCGACAACGTACGAATAGTCTGCTGGTACTCGTCCACCCCATGCTCCTTCGTTGGTCAGGCCTTGGTTGGTTGGGCCTTCGTTGGTGAGCGTGTAGCCCTACTTGGGTAGGCGCTGGTACCGCGCCACCTCAAGGAAAACATCTGAATTGGCCGGATCGTCAAGGTAGCCGAACACGGTTTCAAGCGGGCTGGTGATCAATACACCGTCGCCTTTCTCGGTTTCCATCGTCTGCCCGTCGAGCAGCTTTTGCTCGGTCCACTGCCTGATGTGATCCAGATCCAGGTTGTAGACCACCAGTTCATCGTTTTCCGTCAATTCAAACCCGGCAATCACGAAATTAGAGCCGTATTTCTCCGGCAGACCCGCCGACAGGTACCAGCGACTGCCGTGTCGCGCCACGGTAAAAGCGTATTCATCGCGGTTCTTGCGGTCACCTTTACGATAGCTGGTTGCCTTGTATTGATTGTTGCCGGCGCGTTTGATCTCCAGCTCAAGGGGTTCGCCCCAGGCGTTCTTGCTGGTCCAGGTCCCGAGCGACTGCGCTGGCGCAGCGTCATGGGCGGGGATTGGGTCCTTGAAGGTCACCAGACAGCCGCTGAGCAGCAGGAACGACAAAACTATGACCAGACGCCAGGCTTTCATGGGGGGCTCCCGAAAGGGCATGTCACTCGCCAGCAGGGTTCGCTGTGCCCAGCACCAGATGCATCTGGCGAGTAAGAATACCGAGGTTTTCCTTGTCCGCGTCGGGCTGCGGGCCGTGCAATAGAGCCTGATATTCCATCCGGCACATTACCCCCGTCAACACTTGAGCGTCCTGAAGTGGCTGCGCCGAGCCCATGACCTGCAAAAACTGACAGGTGCCTTGCAGCAGAATTTCCTGATGCGCGCTGACCAGACGGGCCAGACGCGGGTTGATCAAGGCTTCGTGGTGGAAGGCATGTTCGGCAATCAGAAAGTCGCGCCGCGTCAGCAATTGATGACGAATGTACTCCATGGCCATGCCGGCGATTTCATCGGCCAGATGTGAACGCGCGCCAGCTGAGCCATCGTTGCGGGCAAGCATGTCGCGCAGTACGACTTCGGTGTTTTCCCAGAGCCTGGCCATATACGCGGCGCTGCGCTCGACGTATTGCGAGAAGGCATCGGTGAGCAGGTCATCGATGTCCTTGAAATAGTAGGTGGTTGCCGAGAGCGGCACGCTGGCCTCGGCGGCAACGGCCCGATGCCGCACTCCACGCACGCCATCGCGCACCACAATCCGCATGGCTGCGTCGAGAATCTGCTGTCGACGCTGCTCGCTGCCCTCCCGGCTCGCTTTGCGGCCGCGATACTCGACACTTTTCGCCACGGCGGTGGCGGCTCCTGCAGCTCCATTTTGCGCGATAGAACGGGTCACGACGGGGTTCCTTTGATCAATATATCCGCGGCCAGACGCAGACTCTGCTGGAGCGGTCAGCGTTCCGACTTGCCTGCGAATCGGCCCTAGGAGCGACTTTAGTCGCGAGAGCGAGAGCGAGAGCGCCAATTGCCCTCCCGGCTAAAGCCGGTCCTACAGCAAGCCTCGCCCCAACATCCGCACCACCAGCAAGACATAAAAAAGCCGCCCATCAAAGGCGGCTGGTTTTCACGTCACTTACGCTTGCGGGCGCATGTGCGGGAAGAGGATCACGTCGCGGATCGACGGGGCGTTGGTGAGCAGCATCACCAGGCGGTCGATGCCGATACCTTCACCGGCGGTTGGCGGCATGCCGTATTCCAGGGCGCGAACGAAGTCAGCGTCGTAATGCATGGCTTCGTCGTCACCGGCGTCCTTGTCGGCCACCTGAGCCATGAAGCGCTCGGCCTGGTCTTCCGCGTCGTTCAACTCGGAATAGGCGTTGGCGATTTCACGGCCACCGATGAACAATTCGAAGCGGTCAGTGACATTCGGGTTGTCGTCGTTGCGGCGCGCCAGCGGCGACACTTCGAACGGGTATTGGGTAATGAAGTGCGGCTGTTCAAGCTTGTGCTCGACCAGCTCTTCGAAAATCATCACCTGCAATTTACCCAGGCCTTCGAAACCCAGCACCTTGGCGCCGGCTTTCTTGGCGATGGCCCGCGCCTTGTCGATGTCTTCGAGATCGGCAGCGGTCAGTTCCGGGTTGTATTTCAGGATCGAATCGAACACCGACAAGCGCACGAACGGTTCGCCGAAATGGAACACCTTGTCGCCGTAAGGCACGTCGGTGCTGCCCAGGACCAACTGCGCCAGTTCGCGGAACAGTTCCTCGGTGAGGTCCATGTTGTCTTCGTAGTCTGCGTACGCCTGATAGAACTCAAGCATCGTGAACTCTGGGTTGTGACGGGTCGAGACGCCTTCGTTACGGAAGTTGCGGTTGATCTCGAAGACCTTCTCGAAGCCACCGACAACCAGACGTTTGAGGTACAGCTCGGGCGCAATGCGCAGGAACATGTCCATGTCCAACGCGTTGTGGTGAGTCTCGAACGGCTTGGCGGCTGCGCCACCTGGAATGGTCTGCAACATCGGTGTTTCGACTTCGAGAAAGTCGCGCTTCATCAGGAAGCTGCGGATGTGCGCGATGACTTGCGAACGCACGCGGAAGGTCTGACGCACGTCGTCATTGACGATCAGGTCGACATAACGCTGGCGATAGCGGGTTTCGGTGTCGGTCAGGCCGTGGTGCTTGTCCGGCAGCGGACGCAGCGACTTGGTCAGCAGGCGCACGTTGGTCATTTCGACATACAGGTCGCCCTTGCCGGAACGCGCCAGGGTGCCTTCGGCGGCAATGATGTCGCCCAAGTCCCAGGTCTTGACGGCGGCCAGGGTTTCTTCCGAAAGCGTCTTGCGGTTGACGTAAACCTGGATGCGCCCGGACATGTCCTGGATCACCATGAACGAACCGCGGTTGAGCATGAGACGACCGGCAACCTTGACCGGGATCGCCGCTTCAGCCAGTTCTTCCTTGGTCTTGTCGACGTATTGCTTCTGCAGGTCTTCACAGTAGCTGTCACGGCGGAAGTCGTTCGGGAAGGCCTGACCCTTGGCGCGCTCGGCAGCAAGCTTTTCCTTGCGCAGGGCGATCAGGGTGTTTTCTTCCTGTTGCAGGGCTTGCGGGTCGAGTTGTTGGTCGCTCATGTCTTTAGATATTCCATCACAGGTTCGTTGTCCCCCGCCTGCGGCAGGGGATCGCGGGCAAGCCACGCGCCGGAAAACCGGGGGTGGCTGCGCGTATTTACAGCCCTTGTTTGAGGCTTGCGATCAGGTATTCGTCGATGTCGCCGTCGAGCACCTTGTCGCAGTCGCTGCGTTCGATGTTGGTACGCAGATCCTTGATCCGCGAGGCATCGAGCACGTACGAGCGGATCTGGTGACCCCAGCCAATGTCGGACTTGGTGTCTTCCACGGCCTGGGAAGCGGCATTGCGCTTCTGGATTTCCTGTTCGTACAGACGCGCGCGCAACATCTTCATCGCGGTGTCTTTGTTGGCGTGCTGGGAACGTTCGTTCTGGCAGCAGACCACGGTGTTGGTCGGAACGTGGGTGATACGTACCGCCGAGTCGGTGGTGTTTACGTGCTGACCACCGGCACCCGAGGAGCGGTAGGTGTCAATGCGCAGGTCCGACGGATTGATGTCGATTTCGATGTTGTCATCGATTTCCGGCGAAACGAACACGGCCGAGAACGAGGTATGGCGACGGTTGCCGGAGTCGAACGGGCTTTTGCGCACCAGACGATGCACACCGATCTCGGTCTTCAGCCAGCCGAAGGCGTACTCGCCCTTGATGTGGACCGTGGCGCCCTTGATACCGGCGACTTCACCGGCCGACAGCTCCATGATGATCGCTTCGAAGCCGCGCTTGTCAGCCCAGCGCAGGTACATGCGCAGCAGGATGTTGGCCCAGTCCTGCGCTTCGGTGCCGCCGGAACCGGCCTGGATGTCCAGGTAAGCGTTGTTCGCGTCCATGTCACCGCTGAACATGCGGCGGAATTCCAGCTTCTCCAGCGACTCGCGCAGACGCTCGACTTCAGCGGCAACGTCATCGACGGCGGCCTGGTCTTCTTCTTCGGCGGACATCAGCAGCAGGTCTTTGGCATCGACCAGCCCGGTGGACATTTCGTCCAGGGTGTCGACGATCTGCGAGAGCAAGGCGCGCTCGCGGCCCAGGCTCTGGGCGTATTCGGGTTTGTTCCAGACGTTAGGATCTTCGAGCTCGCGGTTTACTTCGGTCAGACGATCATGTTTGTGATCGTAGTCAAAGATACCCCCGAATGGTTTCGGAGCGCTCGGACAGGTCCTTGATGCTGTTTAGGATCGGGTTGATTTCCATGGTAGGCAGCACTCGCAGGCGAAATTTTCAAAGCCGGCGAGTATACACCGCTGCGTGCCGGGAGGGCAGTCCGTTGGGCAGAGCCAGCCATTAAAGAGCCGATAGATATCCGTGCAGACTGTGTGGGAGCGAGCTTGCTCGCGAAGAGGCAAGTAGATCCAAAGCATTTTCAGCGTCTGGCCCATCGTCTTCGCGAGCAAGCTCGGCTCCCACAGGTACACACCGTTTACCCCACCGAAACCTGATTGCGCCCGTTGTGCTTGGCGGCATACAGGCCTTGGTCGGCGTCCTGAATCAATTGCCGGCTGTTGCTGCCCACCGGCGGGATCATGGTCGCCACGCCAATGCTGACGGTCAGGCTCGAACCCGGCGCCGGGGCGATGTGCGGGATATTCATGCCGGCCACGGTCATGCGCAACTTTTCAGCCAGCAGGCGCGCGCCGCCGGGCGAGGTGTTGGGCAGCACCAGGGCAAATTCTTCACCACCGTAACGCGCCGGCAGGTCCGACGGGCGTGCGCAGCTGGCGCGAATCGCCTTGGCGACCTGACGCAGCGCTTCGTCGCCTTCCAGGTGCCCGAAGTTATCGTTGAAGGCCTTGAAGAAGTCCACATCGATCATCATCAGCGACAACTGCGACTGTTCACGGATCGCGCGACGCCATTCCAGCTCCAGGTATTCATCGAAATGACGACGATTGGACAACCCGGTCAAGCCGTCGGAGTTCATCAGGCGCTGCAGCACCAGATTGGTGTCGAGCAGCTGTTGCTGGCTGACGCGCAAGGCGCGGTAGGCCTCGTCACGTTGCAGCAGCGTCATGTAGGACCGCGAGTGATAGCGGATGCGCGCCACCAGTTCGATGTTGTCCGGCAGCTTGACCAGATAATCGTTGGCACCGGCGGCGAACGCGGCACTCTTGATCAGCGGGTCTTCCTTGGTGGACAGCACAATGATCGGGATGTCCTTGGTCAGCGGATTGTTACGGTATTCGCGCACCAGCGTCAGGCCATCCAGCCCCGGCATCACCAGGTCCTGGAGAATCACCGTCGGCTTGATCAGCACAGCCTGGGCGATGGCCTGGTGAGGGTCGGCGCAAAAATGAAAATCGATGTTTTCTTCATTGGCCAGCCCGCGACGGACCGCTTCGCCGATCATGGCCTGATCGTCGACCAGCAATACCATTGCAGCGTTTTCATCGGAGGACTTGAAATTGTCCATCTGCAGGTCATTCATTTGGGAACTCCTGAGCACCAGGTGGCAATGGACTCAACGGGGGCGTCATTGGGTAAACACCTCTCTCAAGCGAGGCGCAATGGTGTCCAGCGGTCGGATCTCGTCAGCGGCATCGATAGCGGCGGCAGCCTTGGGCATGCCATAAACCGCACAGGACTGCTGATCCTGCGCGATGGTCAGATAACCTTGCTGGCGCATTAACTTGAGTCCCTGAGCGCCGTCGCGTCCCATTCCAGTCAATAAAACGCCCACGGCGTCACCGTTCCAGTAGCGGGCCACACTCTCGAAAATACGTCGATCGAGGGCCGGTAGATTTCGTTAACCGGCTCGGCGGTATAGGCCAGCGTGCCGTTCTTCAACATGCGGATATGGTGATTGGTGCCTGCCAGTAGAACCGTGCCGCTGCACGGTGGTTCGCCGTCCCTGGCCAGGCGCACCGGCAAACCGGACGCGCTGCTCAACCATTCGGCCATGCCTGCGGCAAACACCTGATCGACGTGTTGCACCAGCACGATGGCCGCCGGGAAGTTCACCGGAAGCCCCTTCAAGAGAATTTCCAGGGCTGCCGGACCGCCCGCCGAAGAGCCGATGGCAACCAGGCCGCGACGTTGCACGGCCGTGCGGATCGGGGTCGCGGCGGCGGGTTCGCGCGTACCGCGCTGACCGATCAACCAGCCAATATTGAGAATCTTGCGCAGCAAGGGCGCGGCGGCTTCCTTGGGGTTGCTGCCACCGATGGCGGGCGTGTCCACCACGTCCAGCGCGCCGTAACCCATGGCCTCGAATACGCGATGCACGTTCTGCTCACGGTCCACAGTGACCACGACGATGGCGCAGGGTGTCGCCGCCATGATCTGCCGCGTTGCCTCCACGCCATCCATCACCGGCATGATCAGGTCCATCAGGATCAGGTCAGGCGTCAGCTCGGCACAACGCCGCACCGCTTCGGCGCCGTCGGACGCCACCCAGACCACTTGATGCGCAGGCTCAAAGGCCAGCGCGCGACGCAACGCCTCGATAGCCAGCGGCATGTCGTTGACGATTGCAATTTTCATCCGTGAGCATCCCCGATCAATTCGGCAACGGCATCGAGCAGCGCGTCGTCATGAAAACTGGCCTTGGCCAGGTAATAATCCGCACCGGCATCCAGACCACGGCGCCGATCTTCCTCACGATCCTTGTACGAAACCACCATCACCGGCAGCGACTGCAGACGCGAGTCCCGGCGTAACAGCGTGACCAGTTCGATGCCATCCATGCGCGGCATGTCGATGTCAGTAATCAACAAGTCAAAATTTTCGGCACGCAAGGCATTCCAGCCATCCATACCGTCCACGGCAACCGTTACTTCATAGCCGCGATTGACCAGCAACTTGCGCTCCAGCTCGCGCACCGTCAGCGAGTCATCCACCACCAGCACGCGCTTGCGAGTGACCGCGTCGACCTGGTGATTGCGTTGATCGATACGCTCCAGACGCCCGGTATTCAGCAGTTTTTCCACCGAACGCAGCATGTCTTCAACATCGATGATCAGCACCGCCGAACCATCGTCCAGCAATGCACCGGCCGAGATGTCCTGGACTTTGCCCAGACGCGGATCCAGGGGCAAGACCACCAGCGTGCGCTCGCCGATGAAGCGCTCCACCGCCACGCCATACACGGCGTCACGTTCGCGGATCACCACGACTTTGAGCACGCCATCGGTGTTTTGCCCGGACGGTCGTTGCAGCAACTGGCTGGCGGCAACCAGCCCCACATGCCGCCCCTCGTGCCAGAAATGCTGGCGGCCTTCGAGCTGGATGATGTCGTCAGACGCTACGTCGCTCATGCGTTCGATGTGCGCCAGCGGAAAGGCGTAGGCTTCACCGCCCACTTCCACGACCAGACTGCGCACCACCGAAAGGGTCAGCGGCATTTCCAGCAGAAAACGACTGCCCTGCCCCGCGACCTGTTCGAGCCCGACGCCACCGTGCAACTGGCGCACCATGTCCTGCACCGCATCGAGTCCGACGCCGCGCCCGGAAATTTCCGTGACCTTGTCGCGCATGCTGAAACCCGGCAGGAACAGGAAGCTCAACAACTCTTCCTCGCTCAACAGCGCGGCAGTTTCGGCGGGTGACAACTGGCGCTTGACGATATTGCTGCGCAGCTTCTCCAGATCGACGCCGTTGCCGTCGTCACTCAGTTCAACCAGCAATTGACCGGCCTGATGCGAGGCCTTGAGCCGGATCAGACCCTCGGCAGGCTTACCCGCCGCGATACGTTCTTCCGGCAGCTCAATGCCATGGTCCACAGCATTGCGCAGCAGATGGGTCAGCGGTGCTTCAAGTTTTTCCAGCACATCGCGGTCAACCTGGGTTTTCTCGCCTTCGATTTCCAGGCGCACCTGCTTGCCCAGTTCGCGGCCCAGATCGCGGACCATCCGCGCCTGACCACTTAACACGTCGGCAAACGGCCGCATGCGACAGGCCAGCGCCATGTCATACAGCTGCTGGGAACGCTGCGCCGCCAGCCAGCCGAACTCATCCAGCTCGGCAGTCTGATGGATCAGCATCTGTTGCGCCTCGGCCAACAACCGACGCGCTTCGTGCAGGGCTTTCTGGGCCTCTGGCGCCATACCGGTTTCGCCGAAGCCGGCTTCAAGGTCATCCAGTGCGCGCTGACTGTTGCCTTGCAGACGCTTGAGGCGCTGCATATTGGTCAGAAACGGCTTGAGGCGTTGGGTCTCGACCAGGGATTTACTGGACATGTCCAGCAAGCCATTTAAACGCTCGGCGGTAACCCGCAACACCCGCTCGCCACCTTCAGTGGCCCGTCGGTTGCGGCGCGGCGAGGCGGCGGGGCCGGGTTGAGGCTCGGCCGTTGCTGTGTCGGCGGCAGGCTGCACAGCGCTGTCGGCGCTCGCCTGGATCGCGACACCGGACAGCGCCAGGTCAGCCAATAACAGGGCGTTGGCCAGCAGTGCCGAGTCGGCCGCAGACTCGGTCGCAGCAGGCAGCAACGTCGCGCCGCGCAACATGCCCGCGCCCTGTTTGAGCAAGGTGTTCATCCGCGCCACATAGGCATCGATGTCGGCTTGTCCGACATTGCTCGCGCCGGGCGTGGCGATACGCATCAGCAAGTCGGTGCCCTGCAACAAGGCGTCGATATGCTCGGGCTGCAAGTGCAGGCGACCTTCCTGGGCGCTGACCAGACAGTCCTCCATGACGTGAGAAACACTGACGCCGAACTCAACCCCGACGATGCGTGCCGCGCCCTTGAGCGAGTGGGCGGCGCGCATGCAGGATTCCAGGTACTCGGCCTGGGTCGGGTTGCGTTCAAGGGCCAGCAGGCCAGCGTTCAGGACCTGGGTCTGGGCTTCGGCTTCCAGAGTAAACAGCTCGAACAGCGAAGCGTCGCGCATTTGATCCGGGGTCATGTCAGGCTCCGATTGATCGCCGAGATCAATTGCTCTTCATCCAGCAAGCGCAGGCTGTAATTCTTCCACTGCAGCACACCCCGGGTGAATCGCGCGTTGGCGTGAGCGCCGGAGGCGGACGCCGAATCCAGCAGGGTTTCGTCCATGGCATGAATGCCATCGACTTCATCCACCGGCACCACCACCGAACCGCCCTGGGCCGCGACGATCAGCATGCGCGGCATGACCCGTAACGAGTGCGCGAGGGCTGGCGCGGGATCCAGGCCCAGCAATTCCACCAGTGACAGGCAGGCAACCAGCGCGCCGCGTACATTGGCCACGCCGAGCAACGCCCGGGAGCGCTGATGGGGTAACGAGTGAATCGCCTGCAATGGCGAAACTTCCACCAGGCAACGGGTGGGCAAGGCCAGCCATTCTTCGCCCAGGCGAAACACCAGGATCGACTGGGTCTTGATGTCGATGTGCATCTCGCTGGCCAGCGAGTAATCATGGTCGTCGCGGGTCAGGGCATAGCGATCGAGCAGACGCGTGGCTGCTGCGGAGTAAACCGGGCAGTTGCGGCAGTGAATGTGCTCGATCAGCAACGGGCAGGAGCGGTCGCCGTGGATGCCAATGCGGTTCCAGCAATCATCGATGGCCTGAGCGTCTTCGTGCGTAAAACTCGCATAGCCGTAACTGCCGCTCATTGCGTGCTTCCTTGTTTATTCACGCCACGGGCGGCGCGCTCCTGCAAGCGACGCGCACCGCTGCTGTCGCCTTGAGCCTCCAGCAACGCGGCCAGTTGCGCCAGTGTTTCGGCGTGCTGGGGCTGCAAATAAAGGGCCTTGCGGTAAAAACCTTGCGCCAGCGCGGCATTGCCCTCGACTTCGCTGAGCAACCCGAGCCAATAGAAAATCTGTGCGACCGGTTCGTGGTGTTGCAGGAAACGCTCGCACGCCGCCCGCGCTTCAGGGCTCTTGCCTTCATTGGCGAGGCTGGCGATGGTTGCCAGCAAGGTCGCAACGTCGTCCGTGGCCCCGCTTGCCGCTTTCGAGGCAACAGGCGCTGGGCGCAGCGTTGGCGCGGTCGCTCGCGGGTAGGCACGGGCTGGCATCCGCACCGGCGGCGCGACTGCCGTGCCCGGCATGCTGCGGGCAAGGTTTGCCAGCGGCAGTGGCACCTGACTCGTGCTGGTTTGCGGAGGTGGCTCGACGTAGTGACTGAATGCAAACGTCTGCGGGACGCCGATGGAGCGCATGCCCATGCGCGTCAACAGGCTGCCCTCGGCAGGTCCGATGAACAACACGCCGTCGTTGCGGGTCAGGCGTTTGAGTACTTCAAATACTTGCTTTTGGGTCGGCTGGTCAAAATAGATCAGCAGATTGCGACAGAACACAAAATCGTAAGCGGTCTGGGTCAACAGGCCCGGATCCAGCAGATTGCCAGCACGGAAACGAACACGATCACGCACCCGCTCATCGACCAGGAAGCCCTCTTCAACGGTACTGAAATAGCGCTCGCGAAAGGCGGTATCGGCCCCGCGAAAAGAATTCTTGCCGTACACCCCACACTCGGCGCGGGCGATGGAGATCGGGCTGATGTCCATGGCGTCAATCTGGAATTGCTGCGTGCCGATATGCGCATCGAACAAGGCCATGGCGATGGAATAAGGTTCTTCACCCGTCGAACAAGGCAAGCTGAGGATGCGTACCGGACGCACACCCTGCAGTACCGCCAGCCTTTCGCCAACCAGTTTTCCCAGGGTGACGAAGGATTCCGGATAACGGAAAAACCAGGTTTCCGGGACAATCACCGCTTCGATCAAAGCCTGCTGTTCGCTGGCCGAACCGTGCAACAGCGCCCAATAACTGTCGTAGTTCGTCGACGCGGAGGCCGTGCAGCGTTGGCGCAGCGCACGTTCGATAATCGCTTCGCCCACGGACGCGACGTCCAGACCGATGCGATCCTTGAGGAAGGCAAAAAACCGCGCCGGATCGCTCATTACTGCTCCTCACCCGCATCAGTTGGCAGCGGATACAACAGCGCCCGCACCGCATCACTAAGCAGATCCTGCACACCAATCCATTGCAACAGGCCCGACTCGTCTTCGCGAACCGGCCCCAGATAGCGTGCTTCAGGATTGTCCAGCCCATACGCCTTGAACTCGCCGGGCGCGCAACGCAACGTGTCGGTGGCCTGTTCCAGAATCAAACCAAGCAGTTGCGCCGGGCGCTGGGCATCGACGCGATATTTCACCAACACCAGCCGGGTGCTGGTGCGTACTCGCGCGGGCTGGCCGAAAGTCAGCGCACTCAGGTCGACGACCGGAATCATCGTGCCACGGTGGGCGAACACCCCGGCCACCCAATGCGGCGCATGGGCAATCGGCTTGAGTTGCAGGCGCGGCAATATTTCAGCGATTTCCAGCGCGTCCAGTGCGTAACGTTCCTCGCCGATGCGAAACAACAAAAACAACTTGTTGTTGCACGTCGAGTGGCTGCCGCGCTTGACTGGATGAACACTCATGGTCCGGGCTCAGACCTTGAAACGCGAGACGCCGCTGCGCAGCCCCACCGCGACCTGGCTCAGCTCGTCGATGGCGAAGCTGGCCTGGCGCAGGGATTCCACAGTCTGGCTGCTGGCATCGCCCAACTGCACCAGCGCCTGATTGATCTGTTCAGCACCCGTGGCCTGCGCCTGCATGCCTTCGTTGACCATCAACACCCGAGGCGCAAGCGCCTGCACCTGATGGATGATCTGCGACAACTGCTCGCCTACCTGAGTGACTTCGAACATGCCCCGGCGTACTTCCTCGGAGAATTTGTCCATGCCCATCACCCCGGCCGACACTGCCGACTGGATTTCCCGGACCATCTGCTCGATGTCATATGTGGCGACGGCCGTCTGATCGGCAAGACGCCGCACCTCGGTGGCGACAACCGCAAATCCGCGACCGTATTCACCGGCTTTTTCAGCCTCGATGGCGGCGTTGAGGGACAACAGGTTGGTCTGGTCGGCCACTTTTACGATAGTGACGACCACCTGATTAATGTTGCCGGCCTTTTCATTGAGAATGGCCAGTTTGGCGTTGACCAGATCCGCAGCGCCCATCACCGAATGCATCGTGTCTTCCATGCGCGCCAAGCCCTGCTGGCCCGAACCGGCGAGAATCGAGGCCTGATCCGCAGCCGTGGTCACCTCGATCATGGTGCGCACCAGATCCCGGGAGGTCGCCGCGATTTCGCGGCTGGTCGCACCAATTTCGGTGGTGGTCGCGGCAGTTTCGGTGGCTGTCGCCTGCTGCTGCTTGGAGGTGGCGGCAATTTCGGTGACGGACGTGGTGACCTGCACCGAGGAACGCTGGGCCTGGGAAACCAGCCCGGTCAATTCGGTCATCATGTCGTTGAAACCGGTTTCCACGGCGCCGAATTCATCTTTACGATCCAGGTTGAGCCGCTTGCTCAAGTCGCCGGTGCGCATGATTTCGAGAATCTGCACGATGCGCTGCATGGGCGACATGATTGAGCGCATCAGGAACAGGCCACACAGACCGGCAACAATGATCGCTACCAGTAGCGATATAGCCATGCTGATTTTCGCGGCCCTGACCGCCGAGTCGATGCGGTCCGTGGCATCGTCGGCGACTTTCTTGTTGACGACGATGATGCCATTCAACTGTTTACGGCCCAGGGACCATACCGGCCGAATATCGTCGTAGAAGGTTGCGCGTGCGGTGGCATAGTCGCCATGCTGATAGGCCTCGTGGACCTGCGCCATAAGGCGGTTGTACGTTGCGCGGCTTTTCTCGAAGTCGGTGAAGTTGGCCTGGTCGGCGTCGTCGAAAATGGTCCGTTTGTAGTTGTCGACCTGTTCCTGCAGACGAGCCTCGAATTCATAAAACTGGTCTTTTTCCGCTGCTGTCAGCTCGCGCCCCTTGCCTTCACCGATCAGCTCAAGGGTGCGAATGTAACTTTCGCCCCATGCACTGCGCAGCAGCGTACTGAAGTACACACCGGGAAGTGCATCGACGCGAACCTGTTCTTCACTGGACTCAATCGTCTGCAGACGCGAGTAAGACACGACGACCATCAGCAGCATGATGGCGATGATTACAGCAAAACTCGCCAGAATCCGTTGGCGTAAGGTCCAGTTCTTCACAGTCAGCCCTCAAGAGTTCAACATCGGTGTGATCACCGAGTTCAAGAAGCGGACCGGCAGACGGCCCAAAGCGGCGTGATTATAGCCCAGCGCCTTACCCAGTAAGGGGATGTTTCACAGATAGTTAAAGCGTTATTCCGCCGAATTATCGGAAATTTCCTACGCTATCAAGCCACACAAACGAATTGACTGGATTATTCATTACTTCGCAAACGAGTGATTCCCCCAAAAAAAAGGCCCTTCCCACTGTCGAGAGGAGCCTTCGGGTCAGCGGGTTATTGGAAACAACGCGCCAGGCGGATAACCGCGTTTATTGCACCTCGCGCACCTGCGCTTCCAGTTCAGCCTTGAGACCCGGCTCGAGCTTCAATTGCCGCGCCAGCTCATCGAGATAGGCGCGTTCCATGAAGTGCTCTTGATCCACGAGCATGACGCTGGCGATGTACATCTCTGCGGCCATTTCCGGTGTCGCGGCGGCGCGGGCGACTTCTGCAGGGTCCAGAGGCTTGTTCAACTCGGCTTGCAGCCAGTGTTGCAGCTCCTGATCGTTGGTCAGCTTGGTGAATTCGCCCTCAATCAGCGCGCGCTCACGCTCATCGACATGACCATCGGATTTGGCAGCTGCGACCAGCGCGCGCAAGATCGCCTGGCTGTGCTCCTCGACCTGCGCGGGTGGCAGGCGATCAATGGTTTGCGGTTCATTCTGGGGCGCGGAACCCTGGCTGGCCTGCCAATTCCCATAAGCTTTGTAGGCGAGAACCCCGAGCGCCGCCAGACCGCCGTAGGTCAGCACTTTGCCGCCCATCTTGCGGCCGCCTTTATTGCCCAGCAGCATGCCGAGAGCACCCGCCGCCAGCGCGCCACCTCCGGCACCCGACAACAGGCCGCCCAGGCCGCCCTTGCCCGCGCCACCCAACAGATCGCCGAGGCCGCCGGACGAGGATTTTCCAGCCGTTCGCGAGCCGCCCGCCTTGTCTTGCAGCATCTGCTGGCCGGACTTCAGAAGTTGGTCGAGTAAGCCACGTGTGTTCATGGAAAGCCTCCGTTGACAGTGTCAGGCAGTTCAGTGGCAGGCAGATTAAATCGAAGTGTGTCGACACGGGCTTCAGGTGTGCTTCTGGATGTTGCAAGGCAACCGGGGCTCCGGCACATTGTTAGCATTCCAATAAAGTCGCGTCACCGTCGTCGTACCACCGCTGTTGATAACTGCCCCGAACATAACTATAGAAGAGGGATCCTTATGTCAGCACACAAAACCGCACTCCTGAGCGCACTCGTCACCGGCCTGATCGCCAGCGCCAGCGTGCAGGCCGCCGAAACGCTCAAAGCCGTCGGCGACGGCGAAGGTCAACTGGATATCGTGGCCTGGCCGGGCTATATCGAGCGGGGCGAAAGCGACAAAGCGTACGACTGGGTGACGGGCTTCGAGCAGCAGACCGGCTGCAAGGTCAACGTCAAGACCGCCGCGACTTCCGACGAAATGGTCAGCCTGATGACCAAAGGCGGCTACGACCTGGTGACCGCTTCGGGCGACGCATCGTTGCGACTGATCGCCGGCAAGCGCGTCCAGCCGATCAATACTGCGCTGATCCCCAACTGGAAAAACCTCGACCCGCGCCTCAAGGGCGGCCCATGGTACGTGGTGGACCAGCAGACCTACGGCACGCCCTATCAATGGGGCCCGAACGTCCTGATGTACAACATCAAGGTATTCCCGGTGCCACCGATAAGCTGGAGCGTGGTGTTCGAGGCGCAGGATCTTCCCGACGGCAAACCCAACAAAGGCCGTGTCCAGGCTTACGACGGCCCGATCTATATCGCCGATGCGGCGCTGTACCTCAAATCCGCCAAGCCGGAACTGGGCATCGTCGATCCCTACCAGCTGACCGAAACCCAATACGCCGCCGTGCTGGATCTGCTGCGCAAACAGCAACCGTTGATCCACCGCTACTGGCATGACGCGACGGTGCAGATGAGCGACGTGAAGAACGAAGGCGTCGCGGCTTCCAGCTCGTGGGGCTACATGGTCAATGGCCTGCAGGCCGACAAACAGCCCGTTGCCTCGACCATTCCCAAGGAAGGCGTCACCGGCTGGGCTGACACGACCATGCTGCACGCCGACGCCAAACATCCCAATTGCGCCTACAAATGGATGGACTGGTCGCTGCAACCGAAAGTCCAGGGCGACGTCGCGGCCTGGTTCGGCTCGCTGCCAGCGGTACCGGAAGCGTGCAAGGCCAGTGAACTGCTTGGCCAGGTTGGCTGCAAGACCAATGGCTTTGATGAATTCGAGCACATTGCCTTCTGGAAAACCCCGCAGGCCGAAGGCGGGAAGTTCGTGCCTTACAGCCGCTGGACCCAGGACTACATTGCGATTATGGGTGGGCGCTGATAATCCGTATCCCGTTGGAACAAGCGGGCGGCGTTCCGACCTGCCCGCAAATCGCCGCAGGAGCGACCGTAGGAGCGACTTTAGTCGCGAGCCGCTCAATTCAATTCCCCTCCCGGCTAAAGCCGGTCCTACAAACGGGGCCATGTAGCGGTCTAGCGGAGCAACCACAATGCCCTTAGCAGTCCAGTTCACCAACGTCTCCCGGCAGTTTGGCGAGGTGAAGGCCGTTGACCGGGTTTCCATCGAGATCGAGGATGGCGAGTTTTTCTCGATGCTCGGGCCGTCAGGTTCAGGCAAAACCACTTGCCTGCGCCTGATCGCCGGATTCGAACAGCCCAGCGCGGGCTCGATCCGCATTCATGGCGAAGAAGCCGCTGGCCTGCCGCCCTACCAACGCGACGTGAACACAGTGTTTCAGGATTACGCGCTGTTCCCGCACATGAACGTGCGGGATAACGTTGCCTACGGATTGAAGGTCAAGGGTGTCGGCAAGGCCGAACGTTACGCCCGCGCCGACGAAGCCCTGGCGATGGTCGCCCTTGACGGTTATGGCCAGCGCAAACCGGTGCAGCTGTCCGGCGGTCAGCGCCAGCGGGTTGCCTTGGCCAGGGCGTTGGTCAATCGTCCTCGGGTGCTGTTGCTCGACGAACCGTTGGGCGCGCTGGACCTCAAGTTGCGCGAGCAAATGCAGGGCGAACTGAAGAAACTACAACGCCAGTTGGGCATCACCTTCATCTTCGTCACCCATGACCAGACTGAAGCGCTGTCCATGTCCGACCGGGTCGCGGTTTTCAATAAAGGCCGCATTGAGCAGGTCGACACGCCGCGCAATCTGTACATGAAACCCACCACGATCTTTGTCGCCGAGTTCGTTGGCACCTCGAATGTCGTGCGTGGCGAACTGGCCCGCCAGCTGAGCGGCAATGCACAGCCTTTTTCCATTCGCCCGGAACATATCCGCTTCGCCGCTGGGCCATTGGCCAGCGATGAGATGGAAGTCAGCGGCGTACTGCATGACATTCAGTATCAAGGCAGCTCGACCCGTTACGAATTGGCGCTGGAAAGCGGCCAGCTATTGAGCATCAGCCAGGCCAATACCCGATGGCTGGACGATACCGGACAGCACACGCCCGGCCAGCGTATGGCGGTGCGTTGGGCGAAAGCAGCCATGGTTGCCTTGCAGGATGCGCCCGCCAGCGATGCAGCAGTGGCACGGTCATGAACCAGGTCGCGTCGGAGCCGAGCCGTTCACTGCTGCGACGCTTTTGCAATCTGTTGTACACACGCCCGAATCTGTATCTGGCGCTGTTGCTGATCCCGCCGCTGATCTGGTTCGGCGCGGTGTATTTCGGCTCGCTGCTCAGCCTGATCTGGCAGGGTTTCTATACGTTCGACGACTTCACCATGGCGGTCACTCCGCAGCTGACCCTGGCCAACTTCACTGCGCTGTTCCAACCAGCAAACTTCGACGTCATCAAGCGCACGCTGGCCATGGCGATCGCGGTTTCCATCGCCAGTGGCGTGATCGCTTTCCCGATTGCTTACTACATGGCGCGCTACACCACTGGCAACATCAAAGCGTTCTTTTACATCGCCGTGATGCTGCCGATGTGGGCCAGTTATATCGTCAAGGCCTACGCCTGGACGTTGCTGCTGGCCAAAGGCGGTGTCGCGCAGTGGTTCGTCCAGCATCTGGGACTGGAGCCGCTGTTGCAGTTCATTCTCGGCATTCCGGGGGTTGGCGGCAGCACATTGTCGACGTCGTATCTGGGGCGCTTCCTGGTGTTCGTTTATATCTGGCTGCCGTTCATGATTTTGCCCATTCAGGCCTCGCTGGAACGCTTGCCGCCGTCCCTGCTGCAAGCGTCGGCGGACCTCGGCGCCAGGCCGCGCCAGACCTTTATGCAGGTGATTCTGCCGCTGTCGATTCCCGGGATCGCCGCCGGCTCGATCTTCACCTTTTCCCTGACGCTGGGCGATTTCATCGTGCCGCAGCTGATCGGCCCGCCGGGGTATTTCATCGGCAGCATGGTCTACGCCCAGCAAGGCGCGATTGGCAATATGCCCATGGCGGCCGCGTTTACTCTGGTGCCGATTGTGCTGATCGCGATTTACCTGTCCATCGTCAAGCGTCTGGGGGCTTTCGATGCGCTCTAAACCTGCGCCACAAACAGACCGGCCTTCCCTCGGCTTGCGCATCGCTGCCTGGGGCGGGCTGGTGTTTCTGCATTTCCCGATCCTGATCATCTTCATGTACGCCTTCAACACCCAGGACGCGGCCTTCAGCTTTCCGCCGCAGGGTTTCACCTTGAAGTGGTTCAGCGTCGCGTTCGCGAGGCCTGACGTACTGGAGGCGATCAAGCTGTCTCTGGAGATCGCCTGCGTGGCAACGCTGATCGCCATGGTCCTCGGCACCCTGGCGTCGGCTGCGCTGTATCGGCGGGATTTTTTCGGCAAGGACGCGATTTCCCTGATGCTGATCCTGCCCATCGCCCTGCCCGGCATCATTACCGGGCTGGCGCTGCTGGCAGCGTTCAAGACCCTCGGCATTGAGCCGGGCATGTTCACGATCATTGTCGGCCACGCCACATTTTGCGTGGTCATCGTCTATAACAATGTCATCGCCCGCTTGCGTCGCACGTCCCACAGCCTCATCGAAGCGTCGATGGATTTGGGCGCCGACGGCTGGCAAACCTTTCGCTACATCATTCTGCCCAATCTTGGCTCGGCGCTGCTGGCCGGGGGCATGCTGGCGTTTGCCTTGTCGTTCGACGAAATCATCGTCACCACGTTTACGGCGGGTCATGAACGCACGCTGCCGATCTGGCTGCTCAACCAGCTCAGCCGCCCTCGGGACGTGCCGGTCACCAATGTGGTGGCGATGCTGGTCATGCTGGTGACCATGTTGCCGATTCTCGGCGCGTATTACCTGACGCGTGGTGGCGAAAGCGTGGCCGGCAGCGGCGGTAAATAAACCTGAAGGCTTCATCGAGGAGAAAACCATGCAAACCAGACTGCTGATCAACGGCCAGCTCGTGGCGGGTGAAGGCCCGAGCCAGGCAGTGTTCAACCCGGCATTGGGCCGAGTGTTGGTGGAACTCAAGGAGGCGAGCGAGGCGCAGGTGGATGCCGCCGTGCGCGCCGCCGATGTCGCCTTCGAAAGCTGGTCGCAAACCCCGCCCAAGGACCGCGCCCTGTTGCTGTTGAAACTGGCCGATGCCATCGAAGCCAATGGCGAAGAATTGGCCAGGCTTGAGTCCGACAATTGCGGCAAACCCTATAGCGCGGCCTTGAACGACGAGATCCCGGCGATTGCCGATGTGTTCCGCTTCTTCGCCGGCGCCAGTCGCTGCATGGGCGGCTCGGCAGCCGGCGAATACCTGCCGGGGCACACCTCGATGATCCGCCGCGATCCGATTGGCGTGATCGCCTCGATTGCGCCGTGGAATTACCCGCTGATGATGGTCGCCTGGAAAATCGCCCCGGCGCTGGCCGCAGGCAACACGGTGGTGCTCAAGCCGTCCGAACAGACGCCGCTGACCGCCTTGCGGCTGGTGGAGCTGGCGATGGATATTTTCCCCGCTGGCGTGCTGAACCTGGTGTTCGGGCGCGGCTCGACCGTTGGCAATGCGCTGATCACCCACGCCAAAGTGCGCATGGTGTCACTGACCGGCTCGATTGCCACCGGCTCGCACATCATTTCCAGCACCGCTGGCACGGTCAAACGCATGCACATGGAGCTGGGCGGCAAGGCGCCGGTGATCATTTTCGATGATGCCGACATCGACGCCGCCGTCGAAGGGATTCGCACCTTCGGCTTTTATAACGCCGGTCAGGACTGCACCGCCGCCTGCCGGATCTACGCGCAGCAAGGCATCTACGATAAGTTCGTCGAGAAGTTGGGAGAAGCGGTCAGCAGCATCAAATACGGCCTGCAAAATGATCCGCAAACCGAACTCGGCCCGCTGATCAGCGCCCAGCATCGCGACCGCGTCGCCGGTTTCGTCGAGCGCTCCCTCGCCCAGTCCCACACACGACTGATTACCGGCGGCAAAGCCGTGGAAGGCAATGGCTTCTTCTTCGAACCCACTGTCATCGCCGACGCCCAGCAGGACGACGAAATCGTCCGCCGTGAAGTGTTCGGCCCGGTGGTCTCGGTGACCAAATTCGAGGACGAAGCTCAAGTGCTGGCCTGGGCCAACGAATCCGACTACGGCCTGGCTTCGTCCGTCTGGACCCAGGACATCGGCCGCGCCCATCGCCTGGCCGCGCGCCTGCAATACGGCTGCACCTGGGTCAACACCCACTTCATGCTGGTCAGCGAAATGCCCCACGGCGGACAAAAACTGTCCGGCTACGGCAAGGACCTGTCGATGTATGGGTTGGAGGACTACACCACGGTGCGGCATGTGATGTTCAAACATTGAGGGGAGATGGCGCGCAGGCTTGATCGCGTTTGCCGGGGCCTCGCTCCAACAGAATCGGGATAAATCCGGTTAACTAAACACCACAGCCCCCTTGTGGGAGCGGACTTGTCCGCGAAGCAATGTCTCAGGCGCTGAATCTCCAGCGGATGTACCGACCCTTCGCGAACAAGTTCGCTCCCACACAGTCTGCACAGGGACCGTGCTATCAATCGCGCAAATCAGACTCGTGAATCGGCTGATCGCGAGGAGTCGCAATTAAAAAGGCTGCTATAACTTCCAATAAACATTAAAACTCAATGTGAAAAAAATGATGAAAATTCAATAAGCTAAGCAACGTATTAAATGATCGCCATTGGCCACTGTCATTTATGACAGTACCCAATACCAGAACTCCAGAACAGACTATGACTGTTGACCTATCAGGCTCGTTATCGACAGAACCGAGCCCATTGACCAGGTCCCGATCATGTTTTAAATGGAGATTCACCGTATGGATAACTCAACAACCTCAATACGCCGCTCGACTGGCGAACTGGATCCAACTTTCGCAGACAACGGGATTTTTACTTTTACCGAAGCTATTTATGGGTTTCTACTTGTCGGCATAGGTAAAACCGTGACTGCCCAAGATGGGAAGATCCTCGTCCCGGCCGCCAAAAAAGCTGAGCTTCCAATACTTGAAAGTTATTTGTTGGCGCAGCTAAATGCAGATGGTACTCCGGATCGAAGTTTTGGCACGAATGGATCGGTGAGTGGACATTTCGTCGAAGGGAAAGCGTCGTACGGAGCATCAACTGCGATTACGCGAGAAGGAAAAATCATCCTGTCCGGATGCTTCTTACCGGAAGTAGCCACACCCCCTCAACCTGCACTTGCGCAATTTCTAGATACCGGTGAGCTGGACAAAAGCTTCGGCGAGAATGGCATAGTTCGTTTCGACGCTCTTCTCCCTCCGCCCGTTACCGACAATGGCAATGACCCTGAGCCTGAGCCTGAGCCGCCTAAAGGTGGCCCACCCGATACAGCGGCCCACGAAAATAGTTTTTCAATAACACCGTTACCCGATGGAAAACTGGTTTTCTCTGGCCGTGTAAATGGCCGGAATACTTTTATGAGTTTCCTGGGGCGTTTGAACCCGGACGGCTCATTGGATCACTCATTTGCATCCAAAGGGTACGTGGTGATTGTCGGAAACCCCAACACGGTGGATAGCCACGTGTTACAACCGGACGGAAAAATATTAATCAGCGGCCAAATCGAGAAAGAGGCACACACAACAATCTACGTCCGCCGTTATTTGGAGGATGGTACGCTGGACCCAACCTTCACTTTCAGCGAGCAGCCTTTAAAACCAGGCATCCTGGAAGGGGGCCATATTATGGCCATCGCCCTTCACGCGGATGGCAGGATTATCCTTGGGGCTAACAAACGTTATTACTCCGGAACCCCGTGGAACGGGGTGCTTATGTGTTTAACATCGAGCGGGGCTTGGGATTCAGGGTTTAACGGAGGTCAACCCCTTGAAATGGCATTGGGTACCACCGGCTTCAGATGCGTTTTGAAAGACATCCTTGTTGACGGTGACGGTGTCATATTACTGGGCGAGATGGGAGACATCGCAGTGGCTCGGTACTTTCTGGACGGGACACCTGATGCTGGTTTTGGTGACCGGCAAGGCTGGTGGGAATACCCAGGTATCGAAAGTTATTACCTCGTACGGCAAGACGATGGGAAAATTTTGGCAACTTCCATGTTCTCAGACTTCCAAAAGACCGTGGCACGCTTTTTGGGCGAGTATACGTAACACTTAAACTGGTAGCTTGTTGGAAATCGGTCGCAAGTAGCACGTGCAACTTGCGATCGATAGTTAACCCGAGTCCAACTTAATCGCGCAAATCAGACTCATGAATCGGCTGATCGCGATGGGTCGCGCGTTGGTATTGTGACGGCCAGGTTGCCAGGCGGCCGCCCAAGTCGTCATCGGCGTGCAGCGGCCAGTATGGGTCGCGCAGCAGTTCGCGGGCCAGCAGGATGATATCGGCCTGACCGGTGCGCAGGATGTGCTCGGCCTGGGCCGGTTCGGTGATCATGCCCACGGTGCCGGTGGCCATCCCTGATTCCTTACGCACGCGCTCGGCGAAGCGGGTCTGGTAGCCAGGGCCGACCGGAATCTCGGCGTTGGCAGAAGTGCCCCCCGAAGAAACGTCAATCAGGTCGACGCCCAGGTCCTTGAGGCGACGTGCGAGTTCAACGGTCTCATCCGGATTCCAGCCGTCTTCCACCCAATCGGTAGCCGACACGCGAACGAATAATGGCAGCTCTTCGGGCCAGACAGCGCGTATCGCTGCGGTCACTTCCAGGGTCAGGCGAATGCGATTTTCGAAGGAACCACCGTATTGATCCTTACGCTGATTGCTCAGCGGCGAAAGGAACTGGTGCAGCAGATAACCGTGGGCAGCATGCACTTCCACGACCTTGAAACCGGCGGTCAGCGCACGCTTGGCTGCATCGACAAACGCCTGGATTACTTCCTGGATTTGCGTTTCGCTGAGCTGCACCGGTGCAGTGTGTTTCGGATCGAAGGCAATCGGCGACGGACCCCAAGGTGTCCAGCCGCCCTCTTCGGCCTTGATGCTGCCGGATTTTCCCAGCCATGGTCGCCAGGTGCTGGCTTTGCGCCCGGCGTGAGCCAGCTGAATACCGGCGACTGCGCCTTGCGCGGTGATGAAGCGGGTGATGCGTTGCAGCGGTTCGATCTGCTCGTCGTTCCACAGCCCGAGGTCTTCGGGGGTAATTCTGCCGTCTTTGGTGACCGCCGTGGCTTCGGTGAAAATCAGCCCGGCGCCGCCGACTGCGCGGCTGCCGAGATGCACCAGGTGCCAGTCGTTGGCCAGACCATCCACCGATGAGTACTGGCACATCGGCGATACGGCAATGCGATTGAGCAGGGTCAGCTGGCGCAAGGTGTAGGGTTCTAGCAACAGGCTCATGGGGACCTCTCAGGCTGAATAATGTCGTTTTGGCTGGCAGTAAAACCGTACCAAGAGAGTAGTCGACAATCCTTTGCAACCGAGGGTTCCTGCCGATCGCTAGCGCGGGGCGATGTGGGCCACCATCAGTTGCACGGTTTCATTGCCGCGAAACTCGTTCAGGTCCAGCTTGTAAGCCAGCTCGACCCAGCGGATGTTCGGGTTAGGCCAAATGTCACGATCCACGCCGAACGCGATGGCATCGAGCTTGACCGTGCCGCACTCGCTTTTGAGCACCATCTTCAGATGCCGCTCACCCACGACTCGCTGCTCCACCAGTTGGAACACGCCATGAAACAGCGGCTCGGGGAAGTGCTGCCCCCAAGGACCGGCATTGCGCAGGGCACGGGCCAGCTCCAGGTGAAATTCCTCGACCGCCAGGGCTCCGTCGGACAGCAAGCGCCCGGTTAGATCGTCTTCATTGAGCTGCCGCCGCACCTCGACATCAAACGCCTCGGCGAACGCGGGGAAGTTGGCTTCAGGCAAGGACAGGCCCGCCGCCATGGCATGCCCGCCGAACTTGCTGATCAGCTCGGGATGCCGCGCCGCGACCGCATCCAGCGCATCACGAATGTGAAAACCCGGTACCGAGCGCGCCGAACCTTTGAGCACGCCATCACCCGCGCTGGCAAAGGCAATGGTCGGCCGGTGATAACGTTCTTTGAGGCGCGAAGCAAGAATGCCGATCACGCCCTGATGCCAGTCCGGTTCGAACAGACACAGACCGAACGGCATGGATTCCAGCGGCAGATCCTTGAGCTGGGCCAACGCTTCGCGCTGCATGCCTTGCTCGATGGATTTGCGATCCTGGTTCAGCTCATCCAGCTGGCCAGCCATTTCCCGCGCCAGGGTTTCGTCTTCGCAGAGCAGGCATTCGATGCCCAGACTCATGTCATCCAGACGCCCCGCCGCATTGAGGCGCGGGCCGATGATGAAGCCAAGGTCCGTGGAAGTGATGCGCGACGCTTCGCGGCGGGCGACTTCGAGAATGGCTTTGAGTCCGGGACGTGCACGCCCGGCGCGGATACGCATCAGGCCCTGATGGACGAGGATGCGATTATTGGCATCCAGCGGCACCACGTCGGCAACGCTGCCCAATGCGACCAGATCGAGCAATTCGCCCAGATTCGGTTGGGTACGTTGATTGGCCTCGAACCAGCCGTTCTCCCGCAGCCGCGCGCGCAAGGCCATCAACACATAGAAAATCACCCCGACACCGGCCAGTGCCTTGCTCGGAAAGGTACAGCCTGGCTGGTTGGGATTGACGATGGCGTCAGCGGCGGGCAGCTCATGGCCGGGCAAGTGGTGATCGGTGATCAACACCTGCAAACCGGCGGCCTTGGCAGCTGCCACGCCCTCGACGCTGGAAATGCCGTTATCCACGGTCATCAGCAATTGCGGCTGACGCTGCAAGGCGACGGCGACGATTTCCGGGGTCAGGCCGTAGCCATATTCAAAACGGTTGGGAACCAGATAATCCACATGAGCCGCGCCCAGCAGCCGCAAACCCAGCACGCCGACGGTACTCGCCGTGGCGCCGTCTGCGTCGAAGTCGCCGACGATCAGAATACGCTGGCGTTCGTTGAGCGCCGTGACCAGCAGGTCCACCGCCGCATCGATGCCCTTGAGCTGCTGATACGGGATCAGCCGCGCCAGACTCTTGTCGAGTTCGGCCTCCGACAACACGCCCCGCGAGGCATACAGCCGGGTAAGCAATGGCGGCAAATCGCCGAGAAAAGGCAGGGTTTCCGGCAACAGACGAGGTTCGATACGCATGCGGTTTTCGCTGGTTCTCTGTGGTTATCGATTTAAAGCGTAGAACCCGTCAATCAGCCGCGCTCGCCCGTGAGCCACTGCAACTGGACTTCGTGCTGACCACGGTCGTCGGTCACGAAAATCGTACCTTCGCTGATCATGACGTCCCACTTGATGACGCGAGGCATGTCCTTGGCCAGGACTTCCAGAATCTCTTGCGGCACTGAAGCGATATTGACGTTCTTCAGGTTCTTGACCGCCGGGATGACCTTGCCTTCCCAGACTCGCAAGCTGCCGTAAGCCAGCAGACTGGTGCGTTCAGTACGACGCGAACACCAGGTCAGGCGATCGGCGTCAGGCTGCCCGACTTCAATCCAGTGCAACACGCGGTCGTCCAGGCTTTTTTCCCAGAGTGCGGGCTCGTCGACTTCCGACAGCCCACGACCGAACGACAGATGCTCGTTGTACCAGAAGGCATAAGCCAGCAGACGCACGGTCATGCGCTCTTCGGTTTCCGAAGGGTGACGGGCAATGGTCTGTTTGACACTCTCGTAAACCCCACGATCCAGGTCGGTGAGGTTCAGTTCGAATTTGTAGGTCGTGGACGGCTGGGCCATGAACGGGCTTCTAGATGCGGGGAAAGGCGGCAAGTCTACCCGATGCAGCCCCATTGAACGACCAAAGCCGGCCGACCAACTGACGGCAAGTCGCGCTGAACCTTTGTGGTGGACCTGTAAGACAGCGAATCACTGGAAATCCAGGCCACTGTCATGCACATTGGTTCAATTGGCCCTCATTGGTTTCAACGCTTTGATATTCAATCAAAAAAAGCGATATCCTCGGCGCCACTGCCGGTATTGTTGCTGAATATGTCTGTTTCAAACGCCGATCACACCACGGTCTTTTTTACCGTCCTATACTCAGCCACTTCTCGGGGAAGACATTCGCGAATGCCTTATTGCAGCGCACTGCCCGCCAGGTCCTGCATGGCTTCTTTACTGGCCTTGCTGACGCTGTGTGCCTTGCCCTCCAGCAGTCAGGGGAAAGAAACGTTGATCTGGCTGTTGCGCGACATGCCGCCAGTGACCATCTTCTCCGGACCGCAACAGGGTCAGGGCGCTATCGACAGGCTGATGCCGCTGCTGATCGCCCGAATGCCGGAATACGAGCATCTGCTGATGCGCGTGAATCGCGCCAGAGGCATGCAGATGCTGCTCGACAAGTCGTCGTTTACCTGTGATCCGATGCTGCTCTGGACCGCCGAGCGGGCGAAAAACCTGCTGTTTTCGATCCCCACCTACGCAGTGCGCAGCAATGGCCTGGTGGTGCGTCAGGACGACATGGACAGCTTCAAGCCGTTCATGTCCGAGAACCAGATCGATCTGGCGGCGTTGCTCAATAGCAGCACGATCAAGCTCGGCGTGGTTGCCGAACGGAGCTACGGACCGGTCATCGACCGGATCCTGCGTGATACTCCAGCCAATGAACTCAATCTGCATTACGGCAACGACGCCATCGGCAGCCTGCTGCAAATGGAACGCCTGGGTCGCTTGCAAGCCTTGATCAGCTATTGGCCCGAAGCGCTTTATCAGGCCCGCCAGCAAGGCATTGTCGAGGAGGAGCTGACATTCCTGCCGGTCAAGGGCACGCCCAAATATCAATTCACCCATGTCGGCTGCTCGAACTCCCCCCGAGGCCAGCAGGCCATGGAGATCATCAATCGGGAGATGCGGGTGCTGCGCAAGACCAGCCTGATCGGGCTGTACGCGCAATGGCTGCCTAACGGCCAGCGTGAAGAGTATCTGCAGGATGCCAAGGCATTCTTTGAGGATGAACTGCGGTAACTACCGGCGGGCGGCAAGAATGTGCGGCCCTGAAAAAAAGAAACCCCGAGCAGCGGGGAGACTACTCGGGGTAAACCGTGGTCCATCGGGACCAGTACGGCAGGCATCAATCACCGGAGCACAATGTTTGAACCTGCCGTAATTAATCAGAGCGTACGGCCACCATAAGGTTCCCGAACAGGTTAAACAAAAACCGGAGACGAGATAAACGGGCGACTCAACGCTGCATGACGCATTGCGGCGATCACAGAAGGCTCTATTCGCCCCTCGGCAACCATCAGATCACGGCGCAAACCGTCGACCACGTCCGTCAGCTGGCGTTTGTCACCCAGTTGCGCTGCGCTGAAAACGCGCTTGATCACCACCGATCCAGTGGCATCCTTGAGCGAGACCAAACGCTCACCCTGAGGTCCGGCCGGCCCAAGGTGGGCTTGGTAAGGGGCCAGAGCCTGACTTAGCAGCAAGCTGATATTTTCCATCTAGATCACCACTCAACAGTTTGAATTCAAAGGTGCTTATCAATGACCATCGGCGTCATCAGAAAGTTCTTATTGCTTGACCAGAGGGTGCAACTCACCGAGCACTTGAGCATGCCAGCTGAATGTGACAGAGAAAAAACCGCTCCGCAGGCGCGAATTTATTCACGGGGGGCTGGTACAGCCGGTAGAGGGTCAGCGGGAAAAAGTTTGCTGCCGCAACAGCGTGAGGCCGCCGCAAACAAACTGTAGGAAATTTCGCGGAGAATCACGACCTGTTCCTACGCAGACTTCTCCCGCCATGAAGCCGCAGCGTGTCGGTTCCTGATATCTAATCGAACCAAGGACCGCGCAACCCGCCGCCGCTCAAGGGGATGTGCCCCGATACGCCATCAATTGGAATGAACATTGTGAGCGCTCACGCCGAGAAATCCTTGCGCATCATCCTGGCCGACGACCATCCCATCTTTCTCATCGGTTTGCGGGTGGTGCTGGAGCAGAACAACTGCGCGAAAGTCATCGCCCAGGCCAGTAATCCGGATGAGCTGCTGGAGATCCTTCGGCGGGTTGAAGCTGATGTGCTGGTGACGGACTTCATGATGCCCGACGAGCATCACAACGACGGCCTGCGGCTGTTGCAGAAAATCCGCCGGGACTTTCCGGCGCTACCCATCGTCGTGGTCACCATGCTCAACAACGCCGCGTTGTTTCGAGCGATTCTCGATCTGAAAGTCCAGGGGCTGCTGAGCAAGGCCAGTGTCGCCGGCGAACTGCCTGCCGCCATCGCCAACGTGCGCCGCAAACATCTGTATATCGCCGACTCCGTGCGCCAGATCATGCTGGAAGGCGCCGACCATGACCTGAACGGGACCGCAAGACCTCTGTCACCGCGCGAACTGGAAGTCATAAGACTGCTCGCAGCGGGAGTGACCATCGGCGGGATCGCTCTGCAACTGAATCGCAGCAAGCAAACCGTAAGTGCACAAAAAATCAACGCGATGCGCAAACTGGGTTTGGCAAATGAGGCCGCGCTGTTCATTTACCTGCAGGAGAATGGTCTCGGCTGAGCGCATTTTGCGGCCAGATCTGACTGGCTTCCAGGCCCCTGCGCTCGGTAATCCAGGGCAGCACATCGTGCACCAGCAACGGCCGGGAGATGAAATAGCCTTGCAGGGATGCACCGCCCAGCGCCATCACCGAATAGAAGTCATCCATTGACTCAACCCCCTCGAACACCACTTCCAGTGACATCCTCCGGGCGATCAGCAATGCGCCAGCGACCACGGCACTCTTGCGCGAGTCGTCTGCCATGTCGCGCACAAATTCAGCGGGCAGCTTGAGCTCGGTGAAAGGCAGTTGCAGCAGCCGTTCAAGGTTCGACGCGCCGGTACCAAAATCATCGATGGACAGCTTGCAGCCATGCATCCGCAAACGCAGCAGGCCTTCCACTTGCCAGGTTGCAGGCTCGGGAGCGGCCTGCTCAACGATTTCCAGGGTCAGGATATGAGCGGGTAATCCGAAGTGCATCAGCCGGGCGAGCACCTGTTCAGCAAAATCGGGCAGTTCAAGCATTTGCGGCGTGATATTGACCGCCACCGGCAACGCCTCGCCCTGCTCGCACAATGTATCCGCCGACAGCTTCAGCGCCAAACCAAACACCCGCCAGGTCAACGGCACCATCAACGCCGCGCTTTCCAGGGCGGGCATGAAGCGGTCGGGGGTCAACAACCCGTATTCCGGATGCCGCCAGCGCACCAGTGCTTCCACGCCGAGCACTTTGCCGGACAGGCTGACCTTGGGCTGATAACAGGCGACCCATTGCTCGGACAACACCGCCAAATCGATTGGCCCGTGCTGTGCCGCCGAGTACAACTCCTCGAAGCTCAGGGCGGGGCGGGGCGTTGGCAACGGTTCATCGCAAGCATCCGGCAGCGCATCGTAGGCCTCCAGCAGCTCGCCGATAGCAACTGTCGACGCCGGTTTTTGCAGGCAGCCCAGCACCGCGATGCCCTGCTGACGAGCCAGCTGCGCAACGCTTTCCTGAACGCTGGGCTCGGTGCTGCTGAGGATGATCACGGCACGCGCCTGACCGCTCAGGGCCAGATGACGAATCAACTCCAGACCATCAGGCCCTTCCATCATCAGATCGCAGATTGCAATGTCTACCCCGCCGCGCTTGTTCAACGACTGCCGCGCCTGAGCAACACTGGGAGCGGTGAGCACATCGAAAATCTGATTGGCGTTGAGCATTTGATGCAACGCCATCAGCTGGAAAGGGTTGTCTTCGAGTATCAATACGGTAAGTGAACGCACGATTGGTTTCCTGACTCCAGGCCGCCTGGCCGAATGCCCTGTACTTTAACCAGCCGCTTCTCTGCGCCCTATAGGACATGTCCTAAATGGGGGACTGATCCAGCTGCAAAATGATGTCGGCTCTTAAGCGAAGCATAGACCGCTGCAGAATTGGCCAGTGCTCAATCAGGGCGGCCTCCGACTCATCGCGTGCCTGTTCGTCAACGGCAGCGCAGGCTCTGGCCAGCTCGACAGCATCAACCAGACAGGCAGCGCCCTTCAAACGGTGCGTGATGGCGCTCAAGGCCTTCCAGTCGTGCCGTTCAACAGCCTGCTGAATCAAACCCTGCTCCTGATCCAGGTTTCTGCAGAGTTCGGCAAGCATGCGTTGCATTTGCTCATGGTTGGCCTGGGTCAGGCGTCTTAACGCGTCCATATCGAAGCTCAGTGGCGGCGCATGGGCCGCGAGGAGCCGAGCCAGTTGCTCAAGCGAAACCGGTTTCACGATGACCGTATCCATACCTGCGGCAATGCAACGCTGCTCTTCTCCCAGCAAGGCGTTGGCGGTACAGCCGATGATCGGGTTACGCCGACGTTGCTCCCGGCTTTCCAACAACCGAATCGCCTCGGCCAGCTGATAACCGGTCATTCCGGGCATGTTGCAATCGGTGAGCAGCAGATCGAACGCCTCCTCACGCCACAGTTTCAGCGCTGGCCCACCCCCTTCAACCGCCACGACCTGATGACCGAGAAATTCCAGTTGTTGAGTCAATACCAGACGATTCGCGGAAAGATCGTCGACGACCAACAGACGCAGACAGCGTACCGTCGGCGTCTGAGTCGGCGTTGAGATCGGAGTGGCGGGCACTTGCGCACCACACTTGACCGGGACGTCTACGTTAATTTCAGTGCCGCCTTGTCCCTGCTCGCTGGACAGACTGATCTTGCCGCCCATCAACTCGACCAGTTGCTTACAGATACTCAGTCCCAACCCTGTTCCGCCATAAGTGCCGGCGATCTCTTCGCTGCCCTGGACGAATGGCTGGAACAACTCCCTTTGCTGCTCGGGGCTGATTCCGACACCGGAGTCACGAACGCTGATGTGCAATTGCACCGAATCAGCGTCATGGGGTGTGGCGTCGATGCCCAGAACCACGGAGCCCTGATCGGTAAATTTCAAGGCGTTAGCCAGCAGATTGTGCAGAACCTGACGCAGACGCAGCGGGTCCAGCTGATAGAAGCCCTGGGCTCTTTCGGCGAAATCCAGGGACAGGTCCAGGCCTTTTTCGGCGGCCTGAGCCGCGAACAGCTGAAGGATGTCCGCAATGAATGGCTGCAAAGCCACCACGGCCAGGTTCAACTGCAGACTTCCCGCTTCGATTTTTGCCAGATCGAGGCTTTCGCCGATCAATTCGACCAACTCCGTTGCCGACCGAAAGGCGGTTTCCAGACCTTGAGATGGCGCCTGGCCGAGACGCAGCGCTTTTTCCCGTTCCAGCTCCAGCAAGCCGATGATCGCCCCCATCGGCGTACGGATTTCGTGACTCATGCTGGCCAGAAACGCACTCTTGGCCTCGCTGGCCCGATCGGCCTGCTGCCGGGCTTCCTGCAACCGGGATTCCAGCAGTTTGCGGTCACTGATATCGATCCACCCACCCAGCAGACCTTGCAGCTGACCGTCGGCACGGAAAAACGGCACGGTCCATTGCCGGGCGTCAATCCGTCTGTCGACCAGCTGCATGCTGCGGTCCACGAACACCGGTTTACGAGTTTCCAGCAATGTCAGGTAATCAGCATGCAGTTGCTGCGCGCTTTCTTGGGGAATCACGTCGACATCAATTAGACGCCGCCCATTCATCTGCTCGAAACTGACCCCGAAACTTGCTTCGTAGCTGCTGTTGCAGGAAACCAGACGGCCCATGAGATCACGTACGTAAATCGGGTTGGGTATGCCGTTGAGCAGCGCATGTTTGAACGCGAGTTGATCGTTGAGCGCTTCTTCGGCTTTCTCACGCTGGCGAATCTGAATCTTCAGGCGGCTGCTCCAGATCAGCGAAACCATGCCGATGAGCAATGCCAGCACCAGCACCCAGTAAACCCAGGCCGGAATCCGGTTCCAGAGAGAAGGCTGCGGGACCACCGCACCGAGCCATTTCATGCGAATAGCGCGCATTTCCGGTACTGGAAACTCCTCAAGGGCCTTGTTCAGAATGCTCAGCAATTCGGGCTGGGCCTTGATCACCGAAAAACGATCCGGCGACCAGCGGCCATCGACGCTGCGCCCGACCTTGAGTGTGTCAGGCAGATTCAGATGAGCGCCCGCTTCATTCTGCAGAGTGGCATCGGCCTGACCGTTGGCGACCTGCTGACGCGCCTCTTCGTAATTCGCCACCTGGCGCAACTTGACGTCGGGATACTCGCGCCGGATGACTTCTTCCAGCGCATGCCGGGCGGGCAATGCCAGCGCGCGCCCGGTCAGATCCTTCAGGGAAACAGGCGACTCGCTGTCTGCGCGCACCACGAACACCCAACTGTTGCCACCAAAGGCGTAGGTGAAATCGAGGATTTTCCTGCGCTCGTTGTTCTCCGCCAGGGTGGTATTCATATCGGCGTGAGCGCTTTGCAGCAGGTTCAAGGTCGCCCGGGTTGAAGCGACTTCCGTATGAACGAATTGCAGGCCGGTCAGACGCGAGATTCTCGCCAGGATATCGATATTCAAACCCACCCACTGGCCGTTCGCGTCTTTGTAGATATAGGGCGGGTGCTGACTGGTGGCCACCGTGACATTGGGGTGTTTGACGATCCATTTTCTTTCGGCATTGCTCAGCGTTATACGCTGGCCATTCACATCAGACCCCAGGCCCAACGTCCAGCGTCCGAGAATTTCCCGGTTAAGCGCCGCACCGAGGCTGGCCAGCGCTTCGTTGATCAGCGATAACAGCCGCTTCTGGTCATCACGAACCGCAAACGCGAAGCCCATCGGCGGCAGCGTGCTTTCGAACTTGATCTGGAAATCCAGATACGGATGCAAGGCAATGTAGGAACGCGCGATCACTTCGTTGCCAATGAAGGCATCGGCTTCACCGTGACTCAAGGCTTCCAGGGCACTGAACAGGTTCGGAGCAAGAATGATCTCGCTGTCAGGATAGGTCGTATGCACGACATGGTCATCGGCATAGCCGTCCAGCAATACGATCTTTTTTCCGGCCAGATTGGCCGGCAGTGCCGTGTCGGAGCCCCGCCCAATGACAAACGAACGGTCCGGCATATAGTCGCTTGAATAGGCCAGCCCGCTCAGTCCGCGCTCGTAGCCGTTGGCGCTGGTCAGGACATCAATCGTCCCGTTGCGTAATGCGACAACCGCTTCGTGCCTTTTCGCAAAACCCACGACCTCAATCGTCGTACCCAGCTTGCTGCCAATCAGGCTCAGGTAATCGGCGCTGATTCCCTGGTAGCGGTTGTGGTCGCTGGTGATGTCGATGGGTTCATAGTCAGCAATGGAAATACCGACGCGCAATTTTTTGCGCTGCTGCAGCCATTGGCGATCCGCAATACCGAGCGCCAAGGGTTCGAGCACCACGAAAGGCGCCACAAGATTGAACGGCAGGCTTTGGGCGGCGAACGCCCTTTGACTGAGCAGCAGCAATATCGACAAGAGAACCGCGTGAAATACGCGCCTGTTCGCTGCATGGCCGGGTGCCTTTAAAGCACGCGCACTGTTTGCTTCTTTCACTAAAACTGACTCATCCGCAAGGTTCTTAACCCTCAAAGTTTGGCATGCGGAAATGAGAAGGCCCGCCGGGTGGCGGGCCTTAAGTTGTTACACAACGATACCGTTACAACGGTTTGCCGCGATTGCCATGCTGGCTGACGAAGGCCTGTATGGCTTTGAGGTCATTTGGCAAGACGGTGCAGCGTTCGTCGCGCTCGAATAAATCAGACAAATGTGCAGGTAGTTCAAGCGCTTTTCCTACGCCCGCCTTCTCCACTGCCTCGGGAAATTTGACCGGATGAGCCGTGCCGAGGATCACCATCGGGGTATCCAGGCTGCGACGACAGGCGCGTGCCGCCTTGACGCCGATGGCGGTGTGCGGGTCCAGCACCTCACCCGTTTGCGCAAACACCTCGGCGATGGTTTCGCAGGTCTGCTCGTCGCTGACGGCCAGGGAGTCGAACAGCTTGCGGGTTTCAGTCCAGCGTTCGTCTTCAACGCTGAAACCGCCACCTTGCTTGAACGTATCCATCAGACCGGCAATGGCCGCGCCATTGCGACCGTGCATGTCGAACAGCAAACGCTCGAAGTTCGACGAGACCATGATGTCCATCGAAGGCGACAACGTGGCGTGCAGGGTTTCCTTGACGTACTGATTGCCGCTCATGAAGCGGTGCAGGATGTCGTTGCGGTTGGTGGCGACGATCAGCTGATTGATCGGCAGCCCCATGTTGCGGGCCAGGTAACCGGCAAAGATGTCGCCGAAGTTGCCGGTCGGCACCGAGAACGACACCGAACGCGCCGGGCCACCCAACTGCAGGGCCGCGTGGAAGTAGTAGACGATCTGGGCCATGATCCGCGCCCAGTTGATCGAGTTGACCGCGACCAGACGCGTGCCCTTGAGGAAAGCCTGATCAGCGAAGCTGTTCTTGACCATTTCCTGGCAGTCGTCGAAGTTGCCTTCGACGGCGATGTTATGGATGTTGTCGCCGAAGATGGTGGTCATCTGCCGACGCTGAACGTCCGAAACCCGGTTGTTGGGGTGCAGGATGAAGATGTCGACGTTGTCGCAACGACGACAGCCTTCAATCGCTGCCGAACCGGTATCGCCCGACGTGGCGCCCAGAATCACGACGCGCTCGCCACGCTTGGCCAGCACATAGTCGAGCAGACGACCCAGCAGCTGCAGAGCGAAGTCCTTGAACGCCAGGGTCGGGCCGTGAAACAGCTCCAGCACCCATTCGTTGCCGTTCAACTGACGCAGCGGCGCCACCGAACTGTGGGCAAACACGCCGTAGGTTTCTTCGAGGATCTTCTTGAAATCCGCATCCGGGATGCTGCCGGTCACGAAGGGGCGCATCACGCGGAAAGCCAGTTCGTGATAAGGCAGGCCAGCCCAGGAAGCGATTTCTTCCTGAGTGAAACGCGGCAGGTTTTCCGGCACATACAGGCCGCCATCGCTGGCCAGGCCAGTGAGCAGCACGTCTTCGAAATTCAGGGCCGGCGCTTGGCCGCGGGTACTGATATAGCGCATAAGTCAAACCTTCGGTTTGAGCTGCAAGCCTCAAGCTACGAGCCTCAAAGTAAAAGCGATCGGCTTCTAGCTTGGAGCTTGGGGCTTGCGGCTTGCAGCTCTCAATTAATTGAGATGTTCTACGCGGATCCGGACCACCGGCCCCACCACATCCTGCAACGCTTCCAGTGCCTGGATCGCGTCATTCATGCGCTGCTCAATCACACGATGGGTCAACAGAATCATCGGTACCAGGCCGTCATGCTCTTCGACTTCCTTCTGCATGATGGATTCGATGTTGATGCCGCGCTCCGACAGAATACTCGCCACTTGCGCCAGCACGCCTGGATGGTCCTTGGCCTGGATTCGCAGGTAGTACGCGCTTTCGCAGGCTTCGATTGGCAGGATCGGATGCGCGGAAAGCGAGTCCGGCTGGAAGGCCAGGTGCGGCACGCGATTCTCCGGATCGGAAGTCATGGCGCGCACGACGTCCACCAGATCAGCGATCACCGACGAAGCCGTAGGCTCCATGCCGGCACCGGCGCCGTAGAACAGCGTCGAACCCGCAGCGTCGCCATTGACCATCACCGCGTTCATCACGCCGTTGACGTTGGCGATCAGTCGATCAGCCGGGATCAGCGTCGGGTGGACACGCAACTCGATGCCGGCGGCAGTGCTGCGCGCAACGCCCAGGTGCTTGATGCGATAGCCAAGTGCTTCGGCGTAATTCACGTCGGCGGTGGTCAGCTTGGTGATGCCTTCGGTGTAAGCCTTATCGAACTGCAGCGGGATACCGAACGCAATGGAAGCCAGGATGGTCAGCTTGTGCGCGGCATCGATGCCTTCGACGTCGAAGGTCGGATCGGCTTCGGCATAACCCAGCGCCTGAGCTTCGGCCAGGACGTCCGGGAACGTACGACCTTTTTCACGCATTTCAGTGAGGATGAAGTTGCCCGTGCCGTTGATGATCCCGGCCACCCAATTGATACGGTTTGCCGACAGACCTTCACGGATTGCCTTGATCACCGGAATACCGCCCGCCACTGCCGCTTCGAACGCGACGATGACGCCCTTCTCGCGCGCCTTGGCGAAAATCTCGTTACCGTGCACGGCAATCAGCGCCTTGTTGGCAGTGACGACGTGCTTGCCATTTTCAATGGCTTTGAGGACCAGATCCCGGGCTATGGTATAGCCGCCGATCAGCTCGATGACGATATCGATTTCAGGGTTGGTTGCCACCGCGAATACATCGCTGGTGGTCGAGGTACCGGTAATCTGGCAGTTGGGGTTCGGCGTACGCATGGCAATTTGTGCCACTTCGATTCCACGCCCGGCGCGGCGGGCAATCTCCTCGGCGTTACGCTGAAGTACGTTGAAGGTACCGCCACCGACAGTACCTAGCCCACAGATGCCTACTTTGACCGGTTTCACTATGAACTCCCCGTAAAACGGCCAACTCGAGGCTGGCCGTGGAAAACAGCCGCACGTCACCATGCGGCTCTCAATTTAACGGGACGACACTGACAGCTGTCGCCCCACGGTCTTCAAGGAAACCTTGATGACGCTGGATTATTCGGCGCCGAGCGCCAGTTTGGCCACTTGCGCCGCAGGCTGGTAGCCCGGGATCAGTTGACCGTCAGCCAGGACGATGGCCGGTGTGCCGTTGACACCGATCGACTGGCCCATTTCGAATTGCTTGGTCACAGGGTTGGCGCATTTAGGCGCCTGGATGTTCTTGCCATCGACCATACGGTCCATGGCGCCCTTGCGATCCTTGGAGCACCAGACTGCCTGCAGTTGCTCATCGCCGGGCGAACCCAGGCCCTGACGCGGGAAAGCAACATAGCGGACTTCGATACCCATTTTGTTCAGCTGCGGCACTTCGGCATGCAGCTTGTGGCAATAGGGGCACGTGGTGTCAGTAAATACGGTGATGTGCGATTTGGTTTCGCCAATGGCCGGGTAGACCACCATTTCAGCGGTCGGAATGCCGTTGATGGTTTTGGAAATCGCCAGGCGCTCGGTTTTCTCGGTCAGGTTGACCGGTTTGCCGTCCTGGATCTGGAACAGGTAACCCTGCATGACGAACTGTCCGTCGCCGCTGGCATACAGCACGCGTCCGCCCTTGAGCTTGACTTCGTAAAGGCCGTTCAGCGGGCTGGCCGCAATGCTTTCGACCGGCAATTCCAGCTTGAGTGAATCCAGCGTCTTGCGGATGGCTTGTTCGGCGGGTGCATCAGCCTGAGCGAACAGGCTGAAGGTACTGGCCAGCGCAATGACTGCGGCGGCGAAAATCTGGGTCACGCGCATGAAAACTCCTCGGGCGGTGGGCAAATGGGCGGCGCTGAAAACAGCGGGTGCCAGCATCCATTTGCGAAACCGGCAAAGACTATCACATAAGCCCTGCAACACCGACCCGGACCGATGCCGGATATCGGGCAATTCCTGCCATTGATACCTTTAGCCGCGCGGGTGATGCTTGGCGTGCATGTCCTGCAAGCGGGCACGGGCGACATGGGTGTAAATCTGCGTGGTCGACAGATCGCTGTGGCCCAACAGCATCTGCACCACGCGCAGGTCTGCGCCATGGTTGAGTAAATGGGTCGCGAACGCATGGCGCAAGGTATGTGGCGACAGTGACTTGCCGATACCAGCCACCGCAGCCTGATGCTTGATGCGATGCCAGAACGTCTGACGCGTCATCTGTTCGCCTCGCAAACTGGGGAACAACACATCGCTGGGACGCCCGCCCAGCAGCTCATCGCGAGCACCGCGCATGTAGCGTTCGATCCAGACGATAGCCTCTTCACCCATGGGCACCAGCCGTTCCTTGCTGCCTTTGCCCATGACCCGCAACACGCCTTGGCGCAGGTTGACCTGCTCCAGCGTGAGGCTGATCAATTCGGTGACCCGCAGACCGCAGGCGTACAGGACTTCAAGCATCGCGCGATCCCGCTGGCCAATGGCCTCGCTCAGATCAGGCGCCGCCAACAAGGCTTCGACATCGGCTTCGGACAGCGACTTGGGCAAGGGCCTGCCCAGCTGCGGCATGTCGATTTGCAATGTCGGATCAATCTGGATCAGTTTCTCGCGCAGCAAATAGCGATAGAAACCGCGTACACCGGACAGAAAGCGTGCCGTCGAACGCGGTTTGTACGCCTGATCCACGCGCCAGGCCAGATGATCCAGAATAGCTTCGCGCCCGACGCTGATCAGGCCCACGCCCCGCTCTTCAAGCCAGCCATTGAACAAGGCCAGATCGCTGCGATAAGCATCGCGGGTATTGTCCGAAAGCCCCTTCTCCAGCCACAGGGCGTCGAGAAAACGGTCAATCAGCGGATGGTCGATTGCAGACATAGGTGATGGGCACTTGTGCTGTTTCGCGAAAGACCGCTATTGAACACGGACAATAAAATCCCGGACACAAAAAAGCAGCCCGAAGGCTGCTTTTTTTTGCATCGGATTGCTGGACTTAAGCCAGTTTTTCCTTGATGCGAGCTGCTTTACCGGACAGGTCACGCAGGTAGTACAGTTTGGCTTTGCGAACGTCACCGCGACGTTTCACAGCCATGCTGTCGATTTGCGGGCTGTAAGTCTGGAAAGTACGCTCAACGCCAACACCGTTGGAGATTTTACGAACAGTGAAAGCACTGTTCACGCCACGGTTACGCTTGGCAATTACTACGCCCTCGAACGCTTGCAGACGCGCACGGTCGCCTTCCTTCACTTTCACCTGAACGACAACAGTGTCGCCCGGGGCAAAGGTAGGGATCTCTTTCGTCATCTGCTCTGCTTCGAGTGCAAGAATGATTTTGTTAGTCATGCTGTGCTCCTAAGGTGATCCATCTGGATCGACCATCGATACGTTAACTATCGTCCCGCTCACGGATGTATTCCGCCAGCAGCTTCTTCTCTTCTCCAGAAAGCGAGCGGCTTTCCAGAAGATCGGCGCGTCGTTCATAGGTCCGCCCAAGGGACTGCTGTAAACGCCAACGCCGGATATGTGCGTGATTGCCACTAAGCAACACGTCGGGAACACGCTGATCCACATACACCTCCGGTCGGGTGTAATGCGGGCAATCCAGCAGACCATCCGTGAAGGAGTCTTCCTCCGCGGAGTCCGCATGCCCTAAAGCTCCAGGCAGCAGCCGCGTAACCGCGTCGATCAGCACCATTGCCGGCAGCTCGCCGCCAGACAGTACATAGTCACCAATCGACCACTCTTCATCGACATGAGCTTCAATGAAACGCTCGTCAATGCCTTCATAACGACCGGCGATGAGGATAATCGCTTCCTCCTGTGCCAGTTCGCGTACAGCAGACTGATTCAGTTGGCGGCCTTGTGGCGACAGGTAAATTACCTTCGCCGCTTCCCCTGCCGCTTGCCTGGCCTGAACCAGAGCATCTTCAAGGGGCTTGATCTTCATCACCATGCCCGGACCACCGCCAAATGGGCGATCATCCACAGTGTGATGTCGATCCGTGGTGTAGTCCCGCGGATTCCAACAAGTGAGCTGCAACAGCCCTTGTTTCACCGCTCGGCTGGTTATGCCGTATTCGCTGATGGCGGAAAACATCTCGGGGAACAGACTGATCACTTCTATGCGCAGGCTAGCCATGGCGCTTAGAAGTCCGCATCCCAATCCACCTTCATCTCGCCGGCACTCAGGTCGATTGCCAACACACATTGCTCCGTATAGGGCAACAGGCGTTCGCGATCATCCAGGCTGCCTGCGCAGGGTTTGACCACCATTACATCGTTCGAGCCGGTTTCCAGAAGATGATCGATTTTCCCGAACAATTGCCCAAGAGTGTCGATAACCTTCAAACCTTCCAGCTGGTACCAGTAGTACTCGCCGTCGGTCAGATCAGGGAACAGGTTGCGTGGCACACAGATTTCGTAACCGGATAGAAGACGGGCTTCTTCACGATCATCGAGACCTTTGAGCTTTGCGACCAGGAACTTGTTTTGCAAGCGTCCGCTGACCAGCTCTACCTGTTTAACGCTGCCTTCGCGCCGAAGCGTCCAGGTTTTGTAATCCAACAGGTTTCCAATCGGATCAGTAAAGGAAAAGACCTTCACTTCGCCGCGAACGCCATGAATAGAGTAAATCTTGCCAATGACGATCAAATCGTCGGCAACAGCTGGCGTCGCGTTCATATTGCTCAGGCCGCGACCTGAGTCTTGGCTCGTTCTTTCAACAGCTGAGCAACGCGCTCGGATGTTTGTGCACCCACGCTCATCCAGTAAGCCAGACGCTCGTCGTTCACGGACAAACGAACTTCCTGACCACGGGCAACCGGGTTGAAGAAGCCAATTTGCTCTTTGTGTGAACCGTCGCGCGCATTGCGGCTATCGGTAACAGTGAGGTGGTAAAACGGGCGCTTTTTGGAGCCGCCAAGGGCAAGACGGATGGTTAGCATTGAACATCGTTCCTGTAGTCGGTGCTGCAAATCTAAGATGCACAGCGGGCATAGGTGCCCGAAAGGCCGCATATTCTAAGGAATATCCGGACTTTTGCAAATGTCTTTTTCCGGCGCCTATCGGCATGCCATCAAGATTTGCTATGGAGCCGTCGATTTCGACGGCGGATAGACACCCGCCAGACGGGTGTTTTGCCGGAGGTTGCCCCCCGGCGAGCTGCGCGCAAACGAACTTGCGCGCGACGTAATCACATCTTCGGCATGCCGCCGCCGGGCAACATTCCGCCCATGCCGCGCATCATTTTCGCCATTCCGCCTTTCGCGGAGAATTTCTTCATCATCTTCTGCATCTGCTTGTGCTGCTTGATCAGACGCCCGATGTCCTGAACCTGCGTGCCCGAACCCATGGCGATGCGACGCTTGCGCGAACCGCTGATCAGCTCCGGGTCGCGACGTTCGGCCGGGGTCATCGAATTGATGATGGCTTCCATCTGCTTGAACTGTTTCTCTGCCGCGCCCTGGGCATTGCCCATCTGCGAGAGATTCACACCGCCGATACTCGGCAGTTTGTCCATGAGGCCGCCGAGGCCGCCCATGTTCTTCATTTGTTGCAGCTGATCGCGGAAGTCTTCGAGATCGAAGCCCTTGCCCTTCTTCAGCTTCTTCGCGAGCTTGTCGGCCTTGTCCTTATCGAGGGTCTGTTCGGCCTGCTCGATGAGACTGAGCACGTCGCCCATGCCCAGGATTCGCGAAGCGATACGGTCGGGGTGGAACGGCTCGAGCGCGTCGCTCTTCTCGCCCATACCGATGAACTTGATTGGCTTGCCGGTAATCGCCCGGACCGAAAGCGCAGCACCACCACGTGCGTCGCCATCGACCTTGGTCAGGATGACGCCGGTCAGCGGCAAGGCATCGCCAAACGCCTTGGCGGTATTGGCGGCGTCCTGGCCGGTCATGGCATCGACCACGAACAGGGTTTCAGCCGGCTTGACCGCAGCGTGCAACGCCTGGATCTCGCCCATCATCTCGACATCGATGTGCAGACGACCGGCGGTATCGACGATCACGACATCAATGAACTTGAGCTTGGCTTCCTTGATGGCCGCCAGCGCGATCTCGACCGGTTTCTGGCTGATATCGGACGGGAAGAACGTTACGCCGATGTCATTGGCCAGGGTTTCCAGCTGTTTGATGGCCGCAGGACGATACACGTCCACCGAGACCACCATGACGGTTTTCTTCTTGCGCTCCTTGAGGAACTTGGCCAGTTTGCCTGCAGTGGTGGTTTTACCCGCACCCTGCAAACCAGCCATCAGAATTACCGCCGGAGGCGTGACGGCCAGGCTCAGCTCTTCGTTGGCCGCCCCCATCATGTCTTCCAGCTCGGCCTGGACGATCTTCACGAACGCCTGGCCCGGCGTCAGGCTGCGCGACACTTCAGTGCCGACAGCGCGCTCCTTGACCTTGTTGACGAAGTCTTTGACTACCGGCAAGGCAACGTCAGCTTCAAGCAAAGCCATCCGCACTTCGCGCAAGGTATCTTTGATGTTGTCCTCGGTCAGCTTGGCCTTGCCAGTTACATGGCGCAGCGTCTGCGAGAGACGGTCGGTAAGGTTTTCAAACATGCGCGATCCTTTCAGGCTCTCGTCGAACCCCGGTTGATGCGGCCCGGCCCGTATTAAAAATGGCGCTCGGCGAGCCTGCGGCTTGAGCAGGTCGCGGATTATAGCGAAGACTCCGCTCGGAGTCTGCCTCTGTGGTCTTTCGTGAAATGCGGGTTGTATGCGAAACTCAGCGCCTTTCGGGCCCGCCCATCAGGATTTATGTTCCCCTTGCCACCCAGCCTGCTACCCAGTCTCGCCGCCGCCTGCCTTTATGCCGCTGCGACCATCTATCAGGGCCTTCGCCTGAGCCAGGGCACCAAGGCCGACAAACGGCTGCTTTGCCTGCTCGGCACGCTTGCCGTCGTCGCGCATGCCACCGGGCTTTTCTCGCAATTGGTGCGTCCTATCGGGCTTGGCCTGGACTTCTTCAGCGCCGCCAGCCTGATTGCCGTGGCGGTGATTGCCCTGACGCTGCTCGCCACCGTGCGGATTCCGGTGGAAAACCTGCTGGTGCTGCTGTTCCCGCTGGGGCTGGCAACCGTACTGCTGGCGCAGTTCGCGCCGACCGGCACCGTGCAGCCGATTGACGAGGAGCCGGGGATTCTCAGCCATATCCTGCTGTCGATCCTGGCCTACGGCATGTTCACCATCGCGATGTTCCAGGCGCTGCTGTTGCTGGTGCAGGACCATCAACTCAAGCACAAACATCCGTCCGGGCTGATCAAGAACTTTCCGCCGCTGCAAACCATGGAAAGCCTGTTATTCGGCTTTCTATGGGCCGGCTGGTCGCTGCTGTCGCTCTCGCTGATCTCCGGCTGGTTGTTCGTCGAAAACCTGTTCGCCCAGCATCTGGTGCACAAAACCCTGCTGGCGTGTCTGGCCTGGATAGTCTTCAGTGTGTTGCTGTGGGGTCGAAATCGTCTGGGCTGGCGCGGACACAAGGCCATCCGCTGGACCCTGGGCGGCTTTTGCCTGCTGATGCTGGCGTATTTCGGCAGCAAGCTGGTCCGTGAATTCATTCTGCACATCTGACGGGCGTTGATCATGGATAACTTGCCCATCGGCCCAATGCTTGGTGTTGTTGCGCTGCTGATCCTCTGGTCGGCCTTGTTCACGGCCGTCGAAGCCGCGCACCACCGCGTCAAGGCCCTGCGAATCGGCACTCGCCCAACCGACCCGGCCAAGCCGCGACTGGAATTCCAGCTCGGCAGCCTGATCCTGACCAATACACTGGTCAAAACCCTTATCGTGGTGATCGCAACGCTGCTGTCGATGCGGTACTGGCTTGATAACGGCCCGACGGTTGCCTGGCTTGTCACCACCGGCCTGATCCTGGTCTTTGCCGAATACGCACCGCGCCGTCTGGCTGTCCGGCATCCATTGGCGATCATCAAGCTGGCCAACGGCATGTTGAGCATTCCGATGAAGATCATGTGGCCGCTGGCCTGGCTATTGAGCACCCTCGCCACCCTGCTGGTGCTGCCTTTCAACGCCCGCAACAAACCTGCCCAGCGACGTGAAGATGATCAGGATTCCTTGTCGGACCCCAATCAGGAAGGGGTTCACGAGCACGAACCTGGCGGTTCACCGGTATTGTCCGGGATTCATGCGCTGGACAGCATCACCGTCAACGACATTCTGGTACCGCGCAACGATGTCGACGGGGTCAATCTGGATGAGCCCATCGAAAACATCATCGAACGCCTGATTATTTCCCGGCATACCCGCCTGCCGGTGTATCACAACGACATCAATCAGGTTCAGGGCGTCCTCAATACGCGCCAGATCAGCCATCTGCTGCCCAAGGCCGAGCTGACCAAGGAACAATTGCTGGCGGCCTGCTATGAGCCGTACTTCGTGCCGGAAAGCACGCCGCTGCAACTGCAACTGCTGAATTTTCATAAACAGCAGCGGCGCCTGGGCGTGGTGGTCGACGAATACGGCGAAGTGCTGGGCATCGTCAGCCTGGAAGACATTCTCGAAGAAATCGTCGGCGAATTCGAAAACGAACAGACTCTCGACAACCCGCACATTCATCCTCAGGCAGATGGCCGTCTGGTGGTTGATGGCGCAGCGTCGATCCGCGATCTGAACAAGAGCTTGGGCTGGCATCTGCCGTCCGATGGCCCGAAAACCTTGAATGGCCTGGTGACCGAGGCTCTGGAAACCATTCCGGAAAGCTCGGTCTGCCTGAAAATCGGGCCGTATCGCCTGGAAATCCTGCAAACCGAAGACAATCGCGTGACTCGCGTGCTGATGTGGCAGAACTCGGCAACCCGCGCCGTCAATTAAAGCGCAGCTGCGTGCAAAACCTCCTTGTTCTGCCCGCAGCGGCCTTTCTATAATCGAGCCGCTTACCCAGCCCCGCCGATCCGCGTGCTACCCGCACTCAGCCTGATCGGCCAGTCACTCAGCCTGAAATGTTTCGCGCACTTCCCTGGCATCCGCCCTACCCTTCGGCATTGCCACGCCTCTTGTCCACATCCGGGCTAACCTGATCAGCGCTGTCCCCACAATAATTAATGTTTGCCGCCGTGCATCGCCCAGCCAAGGCGATTGTCGACAGGCAAGATGACTGTCAGGGATTCCCGCATGACCACAACTTCCGCCCTCGGCGAAAATCACGCTGCTCCGGCTCGTCCGGCCAACTCCGCGACACGGGTCGCCACGGCCAGCTTCATCGGTACGGCAATCGAGTTCTACGACTTTTATGTCTACGCCACCGCCGCCGCTTTGGTGATCGGGCCGGTGTTCTTTCCGCAGACTTCCGGCACCGCACAGATGCTGTCGGCGTTTCTGACCTTCGGCATCGCCTTTCTCGCACGTCCACTGGGCTCAGCGCTGTTCGGCCACTTCGGTGACCGCATTGGCCGCAAGTCGACGCTGGTCGCCTCGCTATTGTTGATGGGGGTCTGCACCACGCTGATCGGCGTGCTGCCCGGTTACGCGACTATCGGGGCCTGGGCGCCGATCCTGCTGTGCGTCCTGCGTTTCGGGCAAGGCTTGGGCCTTGGCGGCGAATGGGGTGGTGCGGCGTTGCTGGCCACTGAAAACGCCCCGCCGGGCAAGCGCGCCTGGTTCGGCATGTTCCCGCAGCTGGGCCCTTCGATTGGTTTCCTCGCCGCCAACGGGTTGTTTCTGACGCTGGCGATAACCCTGGACGACGAACAGTTTCGCTCCTGGGGCTGGCGGATTCCGTTCCTGCTGAGCGCGGTGTTGGTGATGGTTGGCCTGTACGTGCGACTCAAGCTGGAAGAAACGCCGATCTTCGCCAACGCCATTGCTCGCCACGAACGGGTCAAGATGCCAATCGCCGAGCTGTTCAGCCAATACTGGGCGCCGATGCTGCTGGGTGCGGCGTCCATGGTGGTCTGCTACGCGCTGTTTTACATCTCGACCGTGTTCTCGCTGAGCTACGGCGTCTCGACCCTGGGCTACAGTCGCGAGACCTTCCTCGGTTTGCTGTGCTTCGCCGTACTGTTCATGGCTGCGGCCACGCCTTTGGCTGCCTGGGCCAGCGACCGCTTCGGCCGGCGTCCGGTGCTGATCATTGGCGGGGTTCTGGCGATTCTGTCCGGCTTCACCATGGAGCCTTTGCTGACCCACGGCACGACCTGGGCAGTGGCCTTGTTCCTGTGTATCGAACTGTTCCTGATGGGCATTACCTTCGCTCCGATGGGCGCCATGCTGCCGGAACTGTTTCCTACACGCGTGCGTTACACCGGCGCGTCTGCAGCCTACAACCTGGGCGGTATTGTCGGTGCTTCGGTGGCGCCGTTCTTTGCTCAGAAACTGGTAGCAATGGGCGGCTTGAGCTGGGTTGGCGGGTACGTATCAGCAGCGGCATTAATCAGTCTGATCGCCGTGCTGTGCCTGAAGGAAACGCGTCACGCCGACCTGGACAAGATCGCCTGACGCCACCGATGGGAAGTCGACAGATGATTTGCAGGCAGTCCTGCCGGTCATTTGTCGGCCAGACCCAAAAAACCCCGTATTCATTGGTTATTCCCACAGGCACAGTCATTTCGACGGCTATTCTCAAGGTTCCGGGGAACCGCTCTGAAGACGCCAGAAATGAATAACACGCTAGCCATCATGCAACCTTATTTCTTCCCCTATCTGGGGTACTTTCAACTCATCGCGGCGGCGGAGCGCGGAGTGATCTTCGACACCGCGCAGTACTGCCGCAAGACCTGGATGAATCGCAACCGGATTCTTGATGCAAAAGGTGGCTGGCAATATATCAACGTGCCGGTGAGCACCACACTGGGCACGTCGATCCAGGCCACCACGGTGATTGATCACTCGGCCGCATTACAACGCATTCTCGGCCAGCTGGAGCACTATCGCGGCAAGGCGCCTTTCTATCAAAAAGTGCGCGACCTGATCAGAAACACATTTGCCTCGGTCAAGGACAATGGCGTCGGCGAACTGAACACGCAGTCGCTCAAAACCACCTGCGATTACCTCGACCTGCCTTTCAGCTGGAAGCCGCATTCGGCCATGGATCTGCAATTGCCACCCATTCAGCATCCAGGCCAATGGGCATTGGAAATCAGCAGCGCACTGGAGGCGAGCCGGTACATCAACGCGCCGGGTGGACGGGCGATATTCGTTGCCAGTGAGTGGCAGCAACGGGGGATAGAGTTGCGCTTTCTGGATGTGTCGACGTTTGTCTACGACACCGCGCCGTACGAATTCATCGGCAATCTATCGATTCTCGACGTACTGATGTGGAACCCGCCGGGCAACGTCGCTGCTTATATTCACGAAAACACGCGAATAGCCAGTTAACGATCCGGGCGACCACTGTTTGATACGCACGCCACAGTTGCCATAAGGGAACTGTGGCGGTGCGTGCTGGCCATCTTACAACTGAACGTTACAACTGAACCTTAACCGCCCGCGAAGCACGCGTCGCCTTGGCACGGGCGGCTTCGATGAATTCATCGCGAGCCAGAGCCACACCCATGCGGCGCTGGCCATCGACTTCCGGCTTGCCGAACAGACGCAGCGCCGTATCTGGTTCACTCAGGGCCTGGCCCAGGTTGGCGAACGCCGTCTGGGTGGATTTGCCCTCAACCAGAATCACTGCTGAAGCCGATGGCCCGAACTGACGAATCAACGGGATTGGCAGGCCAAGAATGGCGCGAGCGTGCAGCGCGAATTGCGACAGATCCTGCGAAATCAGGGTTACCAGGCCAGTGTCGTGTGGACGCGGCGAGACTTCGCTGAACCAGACCTGATCACCTTTGATGAACAGCTCGACGCCAAACAGCCCGCGACCGCCCAAGGCTTCGGTCACGGCCTTGGCAACGCGCTCGGATTCCGCCAGCGCTATCGGGCTCATGACCTGTGGCTGCCAGGATTCCTGATAGTCGCCTTTCTCCTGACGATGGCCAACCGGCGCGCAGAACGTCGTACCGCCCACGTGACGCACGGTCAGCAGGGTGATTTCGTAATCGAAATCGATGAAGCCTTCGATAATCACCCGACCTTTGCCGGCGCGACCGCCCTCCTGGGCGTAATCCCAGGCTTTCTGCACGTCGTCGGTGGTCTTGAGCAGGCTCTGGCCTTTGCCCGAAGAACTCATCACCGGCTTGACGACACAGGGGAAACCCAGGTCTTCCACGGCCTTGCGATAGTCTTCGAAGGTGTCGGCGAAGTGATAGGGCGAAGTCGGCAGGTCCAGCTCTTCAGCGGCCAGACGACGAATGCCTTCGCGGTTCATGGTCAGCTGCGCGGCGCGTGCGGTCGGAATCACGGTGAAGCCTTCGGACTCCAGTTCCACCAGCGTCGCGGTGGCGATGGCCTCGATTTCCGGCACGATAAAATGTGGCTTCTCGGCTTCGATGACTGCACGCAGCGCGGCACCGTCGAGCATGTTGATCACATGGCTGCGATGGGCGACCTGCATGGCGGGCGCGTTGGCATAGCGGTCAACTGCGATCACTTCGACGCCAAGGCGTTGCAATTCGATCACTACTTCCTTGCCCAGTTCGCCGCAACCGCAGAGCAAAACGCGGGTCGCGGTAGGCGACAGTGGAGTTCCGATTTGAGTCATCTCAGGTCCTCGTGGAGCAGATATCGAGGGCAGCCCGCCAGAATGCAGGACGCCACGGTGGAGAAAGGCGCGCAATTTACCACGAAGCCCAGGGAATTGGACCTCAGCCCGGACAAGCGTTCTTGCGCGCGCGCCAGACCATGATCAACCACACCGCCGTGACACCGGCGAACTTGGAGGCCAGCGCAGTCACGATGACAGGTGTGGTCATGGCGTCGATCATGCCGAAGAAGATAAAGGTGTCCAGCGGGATGCTCAGCGCCGAGCTCAGCCAGAGCCGGTCATGCAGCGGCCGTTTGGTGATACTGAAGACCAGCCAGTCAATGCATTCGGACACTGCGAACGCCGTGGCGCTGGCCAGCGCAATGGTGGGATCAGAGGTCACGTAGGACAACACCAACGCCGCCAGCATGGCAAAGATCGCGCCATGGCCGAAGCGGGTCTGCACCATGTCGCGCAGCACAAACACCAATCCACCCCACGCCGACCAGATGACGTCCAGATGCGGCGCGGTAGAGAACGCAAAGTTGATCAGCACGACACTGCCGATGTAGGTGATCAGGAAGAACATGGGCGAGGCTTATATGGCGGGAAGATGCGCTGATAGTACCAGCCGCGAGAATCTGTAGGAGCCAACTTGTTGGCGAGGCGTAATGTCGGACAGACCGCTTCGCGAGCAAGCTCGCTCCCACCAAGAAAGATAGACGCTGGCCCTGTGGGAGCGAGCTTGCTCGCGAAAATGTTTCACGGTTTCAGGAAGGTGACGGCACCGACCAAACCAACCCACTCGCCTCCGCCCGCTCATGGCACAACACCAGCACCGCACGGCGCTGCTCGTTGTCCAGGGCGTGCCAGTCGGTGATTTCCTTGACGGTGCGCTGGCAACCCAGGCAGACATCATCGTCGTCCAGCGCGCAAATGCTCACGCAAGGGGACGGGACGCGGCGTTCGGTTTGCATGCTCAGTCGTCCTGCGGCTGCAGGTCCCGAGCGTAGCGTCGGGCGTTGCTGACGTAATGCGCAGCGCTGGCTTCAAGCATCTTTTTCTGGACGTCGGTGAGTTCGCGCACCACCTTGCCGGGCGAACCCATTACCAGGGAACCGTCGGGGATGACCTTGCCTTCGCCTATCAGGGAATTGGCGCCGATCAGGCAGTATTTGCCGATTTTCGCGCCGTTGAGGATCACCGAATTGATGCCGATCAGGCTGTAGTCCCCCACGCTGCAACCGTGCAGCATGACGTTATGGCCAATGGTCACGCCTTTGCCGATTTCCAGCGGTGAACCCATGTCGGTGTGCATGACCGTTCCGTCCTGCACGTTGCTGTTCTCGCCAATATGAATCAGCTCGTTGTCACCACGCAGCACAGCGTTGAACCAGACACTGGCGCCCGCCTCAAGCTTGACCTTGCCGATCAGCACGGCATTGGGTGCGACCCAGCTGTTCGGATCGGTTTCGACACGGGCGTCGCCCAGACGGTATTTCATGCATCGTTCCTCAAGGCGCTGCGGCCAATGGTCAAGCTCAGGTCACGGAATGTTCGGGTGGCTGATGCAGGCTGATTTTGCTGTCATACAGCACATTGATCAGCTCGACGATCATGATCGCGGTCAGGCCCCAGATTTTATACTCGCCGTAACGATAGCTTGGCACGTACCAGCTGCGCCCCTGGTAATCGATGCGGTGCGTATGTTCCCGGGTGTCCTGCCGAAAAAACTCCAGCGGCACGCTGAACACAGCAGCAATCTCTGCGTCATTGGGGCGGTATTCAACGAAATCGGGGATCAGTCCTACATAGGGCGTGACCTTGATGCCGTGCTTGGAGATCAACGGGCTGAGCGGACCGATGACTTCCACCAGACCGGGCGGCAAGCCTATTTCCTCCTCGGCCTCGCGCAAGGCAGTGAACACCAGATCCACGTCCTCAGGATCCCGCCGCCCGCCGGGGAAAGCCACTTCGCCACCATGGGTCGACAGACCGCTGGCACGCAGGGTCAGGATCAACTCGGGTTCGTCACTGCGAGTAATGGGCAATAACACCGCAGCCTCGGGGAAACGTCGATCCGTCTCAAGAGTGCTCGGCGTATGACTGCTTACACGGCGAAATAGCTCGTCCAGCATGGGAAATCTCGATCTGTTGCCTACCCGGCATCATGCACCAAAGCGGCGAACTGCCCAAGCCCTTGTAGGACAACTTGAGCCAATCCAAAGCGCTTCTTGCCGAGCAGGCGCGTCGCACGCCAAGATAGCGGCTGAATTCAGCAATCGAATGACTCCATGAAATTCTGCAGCCAGTGCGGTAACCCGGTCATACAACGTATTCCCGAAGGCGATAGCCGCCCGCGCTACGTGTGTGAACACTGCCACACCATTCATTATCAGAACCCGAATATCGTGGCGGGTTGCCTGCCCCTGTGGGACGACAAAGTCTTGCTGTGTCGGCGCGCCATCGAACCGCGCCTGGGTTTCTGGACCCTGCCCGCCGGCTTCATGGAGAACGGCGAAACCATCGAGCAAGCCGCGCGCCGCGAGACGGATGAAGAAGCCTGCGCGACCCTGGGCGATCTGCATCTGTACATGTTGGTGGATGTGCCGCATATCAATCAGGTCCACGTGTTCTATCGTGCGCAGATGGCGTCCCCGACATTCGCCGCTGGCATCGAGAGCCTGGAAGTGGCCTTGTTCGACGAAGCCGATATCCCATGGTCAGAGCTGGCTTTCATGACGGTCAGACGTACTCTAGAATGCTTCTTCGCCGACCGGCGCCAGCAGATTTACCCTGTGCGAACCGACGCGTTGCCGCCGTCGCGGCCTATACAGGACACTTAACATCATCGGCGCAGCCTGGCGCCGCTTCAGGGAAATCGTTTCGATGCGTTGGTTGCTTGCTGTCTTGTGCTTGTCATTCGTTCCGCTGTCCCAGGCTGCGTTCACGCAAACCATCGTGCCCAAGGGCAGCGAGCAGAAAATCGTCGGCAACAAAGTGATCAACACCGAGAACATCGCCGATCGCAAGATCGAAAAGGTTCTGGTGCTCAAATCGGCGCGTCAGTTGCAGCTAATCAGTGCCGGCGAAGCGCTCAAGACTTATCGCATTTCCCTGGGCAAGCAACCCAAGGGCACCAAGTTGCAGGAAGGCGATCAACGCACGCCGGAAGGTTTCTACTGGCTCGACTGGCGCAAGAACAGCACCAACTACAACCTGTCGATGCACATTTCCTACCCGAACATCACCGACTCGGCTCGCTCGCGTCGCGAAGGGGTCAACCCCGGCAGCATGATCATGATCCACGGCACGCCTGTGGATGAAGAATATCCGGAATGGTATTTCCATACCCTGGACTGGACCAACGGCTGCATTGCCATGAAAAACAATGACATGCGCGAAGTGTGGGATCTGGTGAAGGACGGCACGATGATCGAGATCAGGCCGTAAGGCGGTTGCCCGCACACATCAACCTACGAGAACCTGCTGTAGGAAATTCACCCGCAAAGAGGCCGCTAGACTCCAAGCCGTAGGAGCGGACTCATCCGCGAGAAGTGGCACATCTGATGTAGTTCTTGCGCCACAAATACCGCCCTCCCGGATAAATCCGGTCCTACGGCATGGCGCCGACTCGTAGGAGATCCCCCGTCGTCCAGACGCCGCGCTGTCGCGCAGCAAACGGGGGATGCGTCTAGCGTTGAAGGTGCGCGCGGGACAGAGACCGTAGCCCGCACTGGTGTGACAGCACCCGAGTAGGAGAGTGGTCCGCACGGTATCGGCGTGGAGTCATTGTCGGCACAGCTTGCTGTGACCACGTATGAGAGAGTGAATCTTTTCGCCACCGTGTACCCCGCGCGCCCCTTAATCCTGCGAGGAATTCTCATGGCGCGCAAGAACCAGCAGAAACGTTTACGAATTGTTCACGATGACTGTGCGGGCATCGATATTGGCAGTCGTGAGCATTGGGTTGGCGTCGACCCTGATCGATGCGATAACCCGGTGCGCAGTTTTTCCACCTTTACCGACGACTTGCTCGGTTTGGCCGACTGGCTCGAATCGCTAAGTATCAGCGTGGTCGCGATGGAGGCGACCGGGGTTTACTGGATTCCCCTGTTCGAAATTCTGGATGCCCGCGGATTCGACGTCTATCTGGTCAACTCCCGGGCCACACGCCAGATATCGGGCCGTAAATCTGACGTGCTGGATTGCCAGTGGATTTGGCAGCTCATGAGCTATGGCCTTCTGCGGGGGGCCTTCCGACCTTCGGACGCCATCTGCTCCATGCGTTCGATAGTGCGCCAGCGCGCCAATAAAGTTCGCGATCAGGCTCAAACGCTCAACCGTATGCAGAAGGCGTTGAGCCAGATGAATATCCAGCTCGCCAATGTGATCAGCAATATCGCGGGTGTGACGGGAATGAAAATCCTGCGCGCCATTATCGAGGGTGAGCGTAATCCACAAAAGCTGGCCGCTTTTCGAGATCGGCGCATCAAGGCTGATCACGAAACCATTGAGCGCAGTTTACGAGGCAACTGGCGCCTGGAACACCTGCATGCCCTGGCTCAGGAAGTGGCTTGCTACGACTTTCTTGAAGGGCAGATCGCTGAGTGCGACCAAGCGATCAGACAGGTGCTTGAACAATTGCCGACACTCAACGACAAGCCTCAGCCCTCGACCAAGGCGCTGCGCAGTCCGCATCGTTCTTCATCGGAGCAAGCCGGTTTGCATCAGGCTCTCTGGAAAATCATGGGAGTTGATCTGACGGCTATTCCGACCCTCGGCGTAGATACGGCCTTGGTGCTCGCCAGTGAGATCGGCCCTGACTTGTCACGTTTTCCGACATCGGGACACTTTTGTTCCTGGCTGGGTCTTGCGCCCCCGACCCGAATATCAGGCGGTAGACAGCTGCCCGGCAGTGGTCCCAAAGTCCTGAATCGAGCAGCCCAGGCGTTGAAGCAAGCCGCCTCCAATGCGCGCAATGACAAAAGCTTCATCGGTGCCAGCCATCGTTCGCGTTTGGCAAGGATGGACACCAGCTGTGCGATCAAGGCAACCGCCCACCAACTTGCCCGCTTGATCTACGCAATGCTGACCAAAGGCCAGCCTTACGTTGAACAAGGAATGGAGGCTTACGAAGCCAAGACCCAAGACAGGCAGATGCGGGCCTTGCTGCGCAAGGCCCGCAAGTTGGGATTGGAACTGGTGAAAGCTGCGTGATTTTTCTTAGTCAAAACAGTGGGTTATTTTATGTTTGATGAGAGCGGATTCATCCGCGAGAAGTGGTACATCTGATGTATTTCTTGCACCACACATACCGCCCTCCCGGATAAATCCGGTCCTACGGCATAGCGCCGACTCGTAGGAGCGGATTCATCCGCGAGAAGTGGTACATCTGATGTATTTCTTGCACCACACATACCGCCCTCCCGGATAAATCCGGTCCTACAAGGCGGTAGTCTCAGTGTTCAGAACGCCTCCAGCCGCCAAACCTCGTAGGCTGGCGTTTCGTAGGGATGGCTCTGCTTGAGAGCCACCACCACCTGCTGAATCAGCTCGTCAGCCACGACCAGCTCGACCTTCCATTCCTCCACGCTTTCGACCACGCCGCTCTGCCCGATAAATGGCTTGCTGCCATCCAACGGGCGGAACTGACCCTGGCCCAGCGTTTGCCATGCGCAGCTGTCGTACGCCCCGATTCGCCCTCCTCCAGCGGCGAATACGGCTTGTTTGACAGCCTCTACATGGCTCGGCGGAACAAAAAAGGCAAGTTTGAACACAGCCTTAGTTCACCCAGACCCGCGCATTGCGGAACATACGCATCCACGCACCGTCTTCGTTCCAGTCTTCCGGACGCCACGAGTTCTGTGCGGCACGGAATACCCGCTCAGGGTGCGGCATCATGATGGTGACGCGACCGTCGCGGCTGGTGAGACCACCGATCCCGCGCGGCGAGCCGTTCGGGTTGGCCGGGTAGGCTTCGGTCACCTTGCCGTGGTTGTCGACGAAACGCAGGGCCACGGTGCCGGATACATCAGCGGCGATCAGCGCTTCGTCGCTGGCGAACTCAGCGTGACCTTCACCGTGGGCAATGGCGATCGGCATGCGCGAACCGGCCATGCCTTGCAGGAAGATCGACGCCGACTCCTGAATCTGCACCATTGCCACTCGCGCTTCGAACTGCTCGGAGCGGTTGCGCACGAAATGCGGCCAGAACTCGGTGCCCGGAATCAGTTCGTGCAGGTTGGACAACATCTGGCAACCGTTACACACGCCCAGCGTGAAGCTGTCCTGACGTTCGAAGAAGCCCTGGAAAGCATCACGGGCACGGGCGTTGAACAACGCCGACTTGGCCCAGCCTTCACCGGCACCCAGCACGTCACCGTACGAGAAGCCGCCGCAGGCAACCATGCCCTTGAAGTCATTGAGATCAACGCGACCGGCGAGAATATCGCTCATGTGCACGTCAATGGCGTTGAACCCGGCACGGTCGAACGCTGCCGCCATTTCCACCTGACCGTTGACGCCCTGCTCACGCAGCACCGCCACTTGCGGGCGAACACCCGTCTTGATGTACGGCGCGGCGATGTCGTCGTTGACGTCGAAGCCCAGCTTGACGCTCAGGCCCGGATTATCTTCTTCCAGCAGCGCATCGAACTCTTGGTCGGCGCATTCGGCGTTATCACGCAGACGCTGGATCTGGTAACTGGTTTCAGCCCATTGACGTTGCAGCAAGCGACGTTGGCCGCCGAACACCGGCTCGCCGTTGAAGCTGATGGCGACTTCGTCGTTGTTGATTGGCTGACCGATCACCGCAACGCAATCTTCAAGACCAGCAGCACTGAACTGGGCAAGCACGTCCGGCGTGGCGTCCTGACGAACCTGGATGACCGCACCCAGCTCCTCGTTGAACAGGATTGCTGGCAGCTCGCTGGCGGATTCAGCCAGGCCGTCCAGGTACAGGTTCAAGCCGCAATGACCGGCGAAGGCCATTTCCAGAGCAGTAACCAGCAAACCACCATCGGAACGGTCGTGGTAAGCCAGCAAGTGACCGTCAGCATTCAGACCCTGGATGACCGCGAAGAACGCCTTGAGGTCTTCGGAGTCATCAACGTCCGGTGCGATACGGCCGAGCTTGCCATGTGTTTGAGCCAGGATCGAAGCGCCCATGCGGTTCTGGCCACGGCCCAGATCGATCAGGATCAGGTCGGTAATGCCCTTGTCCATGCGCAGCTCTGGCGTCAGGGTCTGGCGGATATCCAGCACTGGCGCGAAGCCGGTAACGATCAACGACATTGGCGAAGTGACCGTCTTCTCGGCGCCTTCATCGCTCCAGCGGGTTTTCATGGACATCGAGTCCTTGCCCACTGGAATGGTGATGCCCAGCGCCGGACACAGCTCCATGCCGACCGCCTTGACGGTGTCGTACAGGCGCGCGTCTTCACCCGGGTGACCGGCAGCGGACATCCAGTTGGCGGACAATTTGATGTCGGAGATTTTGCCGATGCGCGAGGCCGCGATGTTGGTCAGCGTCTCGCCAATCGCCATACGCCCGGACGCCGGAGCGTCGAGCAGTGCCAGCGGAGTACGCTCGCCCATGGCCATGGCTTCGCCGGTATTGACGTCGAAGCTGGTAGCGGTCACGGCGCAGTCGGCAACCGGAACCTGCCACGGACCGACCATCTGATCGCGAGCGACCAGACCGGTGATGCTGCGGTCACCAATGGTGATCAGGAAGCTTTTGCTGGCAACGGCCGGGTGATGCAGAACGCGCTGCACGCTTTCTTCGATATCGAGGGTGCTCGGATCGAAGTCATCGCCCAGCTCCGCTTCGCGGTCAGCCGAACGGTGCATGCGTGGCGCCTTGCCCAGCAGCACTTCCAGCGGCATGTCCACCGGGCTGTTGCCGAAATGGCTGTCGGTCACGGTCAGTTGCGGCTCTTCAGTGGCCTCACCAACGACGGCGAACGGGCAGCGTTCACGCTCGCAAATGGCCTTGAAGCGCTCGAAGTCTTCCGCGCCCACCGCCATCACGTAGCGTTCCTGGGATTCGTTGCTCCAGATTTCCAGCGGGGCCATGCCCGGCTCGTCATTGGGTACGTTGCGCAGTTCGAAGCGACCGCCTCGACCGCCATCGTTCACCAGTTCAGGGAAGGCGTTGGACAAACCACCCGCGCCGACGTCGTGAATGAAGCTGATCGGGTTCTTGTCGCCCAGCTGCCAGCAACGGTCGATGACTTCCTGGCAACGACGCTCCATCTCGGGGTTTTCACGCTGCACCGAAGCGAAATCCAGATCCGCAGAGCTGGTGCCGGTGGCCATCGATGATGCTGCACCGCCACCCAGGCCGATCAACATCGCCGGGCCGCCCAGCACGATCAGCTTGGAGCCGACAGTGATCTCGGCTTTCTGTACGTGTTCGGCACGGATGTTACCCATGCCGCCAGCCAGCATGATCGGCTTGTGATAACCGCGAACTTCATCGCCATGCGGCGTGGTGATGGATTGTTCGAAGGTACGGAAATAGCCGGTCAGCGCCGGACGACCGAATTCATTGTTGAACGCCGCGCCACCCAGCGGGCCTTCGAGCATGATGTCCAGCGCGGTTACGATGCGCTCGGGCTTGCCGTACGGCACTTCCCAAGGTTGTTCGAAACCGGGGATCTGCAGGTTGGAAACGGTGAAACCGGTTAGGCCAGCCTTGGGCTTGGCACCGCGTCCGGTTGCGCCTTCGTCGCGAATCTCGCCGCCGGAACCGGTAGATGCACCAGGGAACGGGGCAATCGCCGTCGGGTGGTTGTGGGTCTCGACCTTCATCAGGATATGCACCGGCTCCTGCACCGCGCCGTACTGGCGGGTTTCCGGATCCGGGAAGAAACGGCCGGCAACGCTGCCAACGATGACCGAGGCGTTGTCTTTATAAGCCGACAGCACGCCTTCGCTGTGCATGACGTAGGTGTTCTTGATCATGCCGAACAGGCTTTTTTCCTGACTCTCGCCATCAATGTCCCAGCTGGCATTGAAGATCTTGTGGCGGCAGTGTTCGGAGTTCGCCTGAGCGAACATCATCAGCTCGATGTCGTGCGGGTTGCGCCCCAGACCGGCAAAGCTGGTGACCAGATAATCGATTTCGTCTTCCGCCAGCGCCAGGCCCAACTCGACGTTGGCCTTCTCCAGCGCAGCACGGCCACCGCCCAGTACATCGATGGCGATCAGCGGCTTGGGTTGGGCGTGGGTGAACAGCCCTTCGGCTTCCTGCAACGAGCCCAGCACCATTTGCGTCATGCGATCGTGCAGGCAGCCGGCGATGACTTGCGCCTCGGCTTCACTGAACTGGCCTTCTACATAGAAGGTGATGCCGCGTTCCAGACGCTGGATTTTCGCCAGACCGCAGTTACGGGCAATATCGCTGGCCTTGCTCGACCAGGGTGAAATGGTGCCGAAACGAGGCAATACCAGGAACAACCGGCCGCCTGGCTCTTGAACCGGCACGCTTGGGCCGTATTTCAAGATGCGAACGAGAACTTCCTGTTCCTCGCCAGTCAGATCGCCAGCAATCTCGGCGAAGTGGGCAAATTCAGCATACAAGCCACTGACAGCCGAAACTTTTTGTTTCAGTTGCTCAAGTAATTTGCTGTGGCGAAAGGCAGAAAGGGCAGGAGCACCGCGCAGGGTCAACATCTTCGGGACAGCCTCGGGAAGGGGTGTGCTTTGAGGCCGTGCATTCTAGCCTAAACCGGCCCTTTCGGCACCCGAAACGGCCAACTTGCAGCTGCCCGAACGTCGGCACGCATGCCGAGTGCAAGAAAACGCCAGCTCTATCAGACGCCGCCTTCGCTGTCGAGATATGGCGACAGGTGTCCTTTGCGTATACTGCACCGATGTTTCCCCAATCAGATTTCCGCCCTCGTTGTGCCAAATGGCTCATCGCAACCGGACTCTTCCTGATGCTCAGCGCCTGTGTGGATAAACCCACCACATTGGAGCGAGTAAAGGAGGATGGCGTTCTGCGCGTTATCACCCGCAACAGCCCGGCGACTTATTTTCAGGATCGCAACGGTGAAACCGGTTTCGAGTACGAATTAGTCAAGCGTTTCGCCGAAGATCTGGGGGTTGAGCTCAAAATCGAAACCTCTGACAACCTAGACGAGTTGTTTGACCAGATGCAGAAACCCGGCGGCCCAGTGCTCGCGGCAGCCGGTTTGATCGACACCGAGCAGCGTAAAAAGCAGGTGCGTTTTTCCCATCCGTACCTGGATGTCACCCCACAAGTCATCTACCGCAATGGCCAGTCGCGCCCCACCGATGCCGGTGATCTGGTGGGCAAACGCATCACCGTGCTCAAAGGCAGCAGCCACGCCGAGCAACTTGCCGCGCTGAAACTGAAAAATCCCGCCATAGAATATGAAGAATCCGACGCCGTTGAAGTCGTCGATCTGTTGCGCATGGTCGATGAAGGCCAGATTGACCTGACGCTGGTGGATTCCAACGAGCTGGCGATGAATCAGGTGTATTTCCCCAATGTGCGGGTCGCGTTCGATCTGGGCGAGGGTCGGCAACAACGCTGGGCCGTGGCGCTCGGCGAAGACAATAGCCTGATCAACGAGATCAATTCGTTCCTCGATAAAGTGCAGAAGAACGGCATGCTGCAACGCCTCAAGGACCGCTATTACGGTCATGTGGACGTTCTCGGTTACGTCGGCGCCTATACCTTCGCCCAGCATTTGCAGGAACGCTTGCCCAAATACGAGAAGCATTTCCAGACTTTCGCCAAGAAAGAACAGGTGGACTGGCGACTGCTGGCTGCGATTGGCTATCAGGAATCCATGTGGCAGCCCAGCGTCACCTCCAAGACTGGCGTGCGCGGGCTGATGATGCTGACGCAAAACACGGCACAAGCCATGGGCGTGTCCAATCGACTGGACGCCAAACAAAGCATTCAAGGCGGGGCGAAGTACTTTGCCTACGTGAAAGATCAGCTAGATGACAAGATAAAAGAGCCCGATCGCACATGGTTTGCTCTCGCTTCCTACAACATTGGTGGCGGTCACTTGGACGATGCGCGCAAATTGGCGGAAAACGAGGGCCTGAATCCCAATAAATGGCTCGACGTTAAAAAAATGTTGCCCCGCCTGTCTCAAAAGAAGTGGTACAGCAAAACCCGTTACGGCTACGCCCGAGGCGGCGAACCGGTCAGTTTTGTCGCCAACATTCGCCGCTATTACGACATCCTGACCTGGGTAAACCAGCCGCAACTGGAGGGCAGCCAGGTCGCGGAGAGCAATCTGCATGTGCCAGGCGTAAACAAGGTCAAACCGCCGGAAGATAACCCGCCGCTTTGATACTTCGGTCTAGCAGGACAAGGCTTGGTGGGAGCGAGCTTGCTCGCGAAGCTCTGTTACAGGCGCTAAATCTCTGTTGGATGTACCGATCCTTCGCGAGCAAGCTCCCACAGAATCAGTGATCAGCCCTTCGCTCGCCGCATCCTGAAAAACTCGCTGAGCATCGTCCCGCACTCCTCGCCCAACACGCCGCCTTCGAACAAAACGCGATGGTTGAGAAAGCCCTGACTGAAAAACTGCCCCTGGCTTTGCACGATACCGGCCTTGGGTTCGAGCGCTCCATACACCACCCGAGCGACACGCGAATGGACGATGAGCCCGGCGCACATGCTGCACGGTTCAAGGGTTACGTACAGTGTGCTGCCGGGTAAACGGTAATTGCTCACTGCTTGCGCGGCGGCGCGGATGGCGACCATTTCGGCATGGGCACTTGGGTCGCTGCCGCTGATCGGGCAGTTGAAGCCACGCCCAATGATTACCCCATCCTGAACCAGCACCGCGCCGACCGGCACCTCGCCGAGCAATGCGCCTTCGGCTGCCAATGCCAGCGCTTCGCGCATGAAGTCCTGATCGCGGCTGCGATCAATGATTTGCGGTTGCCGCATTACGAAACCTCGATTGCTGCCATCAGCCCGGTTTCCATGTGATCGATCACATGGCAGTGGAACATCCACACCCCAGGATTATCCGCCACCAGCGCAACTCGCGCGCGCTCGTTCCTGCCCAGCAAAAACGTGTCGGTGAAATACGGGATGATTTCTCGGCGATTGGAGCCGATCACCTTGAAGCTCATGCCATGCAAATGGATTGGATGTTGGTACTGGGTCATGTTTTTGAGTTCGAAAATGTAACTCTTGCCCAGCACCAGTTTGGCAATCGGCCGATCGGCACAGGTCTTGTCCGTGATGTCCCAGGCCTGCCCGTTGATCTGCCACAGGCTGGGTGGTTTGCCGTTGTCGACATTGACCGAGACCGAGCCAACCCACTCGAAGTTGAAATTGAGCTTCTCGGCGTTTTCCAGATCCGGTTCGGCAACCGGGTTGGCGGGCAGCGCCGGCGGCCATTGCGTTGGCGCGTCGTTATTGGCAACCGAGCGAAATGTCCCCAGCCGCACCGGGCCATTGCGCAACGAAAGTTCTTCGCCTGCCGGCGGCGCCTTGATGGCCAGGCAAATGCGCATGCCCGGCCCCAGCCAGTAATCCTTGCCCAACGGTCGCGGGCTGATCGGGTTGCCGTCCAGCGCATAGATCTGCGCTTCGACGCCTGGAATGTTCAGGCGATAGGTCACGGTGTTGTCGACATTGAGCAGACGCACGCGGACAATTTGCCCGGCAGGCAGATCAATCACCGCCTGCGGCACACCGTTGAGCGTCGAGAGCCGACCGGCCGTGCCTTCGCGGGCGGCTTCGCGAGTGACACTGAATTCGGTGAACGCGCCGACTTCGTCCACGTGCCAGCTTTTCAGACTGATCGTGCGCTCGTGCAGGAACCCGGTCGGTTCGCGCTCTTCGATGATCAACGGGCCAACCAATCCGCGCCCCAGCTCTTCGCTGCTGCTGACGTGCGGGTGATACCAGTAACTGCCGGCATCGGGCACACGGAATTTGTAGTCGAAATACTCACCCGGCTTCACCGGCAACTGAGAAACGTAGGGTACGCCGTCCATTTCCAGCGGCAGGCGAATGCCGTGCCAGTGAATGGTGGTCTCGACCGGCAGTTGATTGATGAAGCGCAAACGCAACCATTCACCCTGCCGCACCCGCAGCTCGGTACCCGGCGCCGAGCCGCCAAACGCCCAGGCCGGGGTCTGATGCCCTGCAACCAGCTCCACATCCAGCGGCGCGGCAATCAATTCGAAATCATGCCCTTCACCCGGCCCGCGACGGCCCAGCCAATACCGCGACGCGCCACCCGCGCCCAAACCGACCACGGCAAGACCGGCCAGACCTGCGAGTATTTGTCGACGGCTGAAGGACATAGACACAGGAACCTCTAGAAAAATACGGGCGAGCGCACCTGAGAGTCGATGCGAAGGGCGAATACGATACACCTGCATTTGGCAAAAAATAAGCGCGTGAACGTCGCAGTAACTATTTAGTGCTATTCAGGCGGCCACTCGCGACACGCTGGGGGAAATTCCACTTCAGAAGAAATCTCCGATGCCTGAAACCAACCCCACGCCAAACCTCGAAATCGACCAGCTGAAAACCTTGGGCATTAGCCTTGTCGAGGCTTGTCCGGATATGCGGGAGATGGCACGCGATATTGCCAAATCCATCCTGAAAAACCGCACCGGAACCGATATCGAGCCTGACACTGTCTATTGGCATCGCTTCACCACGGCGATGAGCAGCCCGCTCACGTTCAATGGCTGGCAGCACGTGGGCAGCCCGATTGAATCCATGACCCTGCCCCAACTGGTCTTGCATCGATTCAATGCTCACGACCAGGACAATGCCGACAACCTGCAAGTGATGGGCGGCTTTTATACCCAAGGCCCTGAAGCCGGCGCTTACAACACCAGCAATGAAGTCAAAATGCTTCCCGTCGACGTCATGAATGATTTCTGGAACATCGACTTCTGTACCGCGTACCGGGAACGACTCGATGCATTCTGGCAGAGCAGTGCCGATGAGTTCAGAACCCTCGCCAAAGCCAACTTTCTCGCCAAGGCACTGGAGGAACGCGAAAGCGAACATCTGGCCATGACGGATTTGCTGACCCTCCTCAGCGCGGTGGCGTCCAACGTCCATGCGCCTTTCCAGCTGTCGATGCTCACCGACGTGACAAGTGTGCCAACCGGGTTGCGCGTCACCACTTTTGACATCGGTGGGCATCAAGCCAGCGACATCCTGCGCGTGGTGACCTCCACCGGCAGGCAGATCATTTATATCCCTGGCGAAACCTTCGCTTTTCAGGCCTTCGATACGCAGGAGCAGCTTCGGCAATGGCTGGTCGACACCACCACCAAAAGCGCCGACAGAGCCCGATTCCTGGCCCATTTCCCGTTGGCAATGCGCCATGAGAACGATCCCGACGCGGGCCTTGATCATTTGATGGATCTGCTGCCTTCCCATGCCGACATTTCCGCGAGCGGCCTGCTCAATCAGCTTGATCAAGACCTCGGCATCGATGCATTTACCTGGTTGCGCGATGCCGCACGTGATCGCATGAACGCCGATGCCGACTTTTCCCTGCGCTCCAATGGCGATCTGCGCGAGCAGATGTGGATTGGTTACCTCAACGCCTTCTCCCATGTGTTCGGCCCGCTGGCCGCGCTGGACTGGCCCATTGCCCTTGCAGTAGTCGGCGCCGGTTTGGCAGACATGGGTTTGAACGTCGATCAGGCCGTCAACGGCCACACCACGGCCGAGCGCAAGGCGGGCGTCATCGGTGCAATCCTCAGCGCCGTGGACAGCCTGCTCAATTGCCTGTTTCTGCTGGATGCGGGTATTTCACATATGAATGAAGGGCAAACCGAGTACCTGGCCAATTTCAGCGAAGACAGCCCTCCGCCACAGACTCCGGACGTTATGGAAAAAGCGGTGGAAGCCCCCACTGACATCGTCCCGACTGAAACAGCGGCAGACAACCAGGACCTGCTCGCCAGATTCAGGACTAATCATCTGCTTGCCGGCTTCACGCCATCGACGCAAGCCGGCCGCATGCATGGCATTTATCAACTGGCCAACGGGGAGACTTACATCGCAATCGAGCACGGTTATTATCAGGTGCGCTACGTCAATGAAGTGAATAGCTGGGTGATTATCGACCCGCAAAACCCCTTCTCCTTCTACGACAACCTCCCGGTCCGACTCAATGCGTACGGCGACTGGGAAGTGGTCAATCGCAATGGACTTCGCGGTGGCGGCCCTGCGGCGTCGCGGATACCGCGCATTCCCCGTCCGTCCCCACCGGCCTCGGTGATCAGCACTTACGAGGTGCCAGAGTCGATGAGGGCGGAGGTCATCAAAGGTGCCAACGGCAGCGATCGGGCGGTATTGCGAGGCGACATGATGCCTTTGACGCATAACTGGAGAGATCCCTATCAACAATTCAGAGCCATCAGGGAACGCTTGCGCACTGACGCCTGCGAGTTTTATGAAAACCTGAAATTACCAGCCCGGCCACAGATGCCGGAACTGGAAGCCCAGGCATCCCCCAAGTCCGCCCTCGGCAAGTTTTTCCGCAGCAACGACGGCCTGGTCATCGGCGAGAGCCATTCAGGAATCGGCAGCAAGCGCTTCCTCATCGAAAACATGAAGCTGCTGAAAAAACTCAAGGTTCGCACGCTGTATATGGAACATTTGCTCACTGATTTTCATCAGGCTGATCTGGATGAGTTCGCCCGCTCAGGACGCATGGGCACGAAACTGGAGCAGTATTTGCGAAACATGGACATTGGCCACAACACTGACCCATCGGGCCAATACACGTTTTTGCAAGTGATCAAAGCCGCCAATGAAAACCGGATACGCGTCCAGGCCATTGATTGCATGGCCAGCTATCGGCTGGATGGCATGCAGGATCCGACTAACGTTGCTCGACAGAAAATGATGAACTTCTTCACCCACTCGATCATTAGAGCTGACGCGGTAAATCGGGGAGCGAACGGCAAGTGGATCGCCATGGTAGGTAACTCCCATGCCAACACGTTCCATGGAGTCGGCGGGATCAGCGAACTCGAAGGCGCCATAGGATTGCGGGTCGAGGACGTTGCGCCAGGAGAGCCGGAGGGTTTTACGATTGACCCGGGACGGACCATGCCCGGCGACATAGGCGAGCCTGACAGCTTCGTGAAAAGCGATTTCAGGCTGCGAGTTGTCATATCCAGAACCTTCAGCAGAATGTCGAGCGACCGGCTAGTGGTCCAGCCTGGCATGTTCGTCATTGATGAAAGCTCGGGTGAGCCGATGCTGGTGCATCGCAGCAAGGACAACTCGGTGGTGCGAACCCGCATCAAAAATCGCTTCGGCAAGGTGTTCATAGATCGCCCGCAGTGGCCGGCCATCAGCAGGCGCAACTTCAACAACATCGGTGAACTGGTGGCTGCGCTTGAGTTGATGGGCATGAAAAACGTCAACTGAGCGACGGGACAAAGCGCATAAAAAAGGCCGGGCAACCTTGAGGGTCATCCCGGCCTTTTAGACAGGCCGTCTCTCACCCTACGACCTTAACGCCGCGCGGCGTGAAGAACGCCAGCGTTGCAGCGACGATAAACAGCGCAGGCACATCGCCAAACAAATGGCCGAACTGGTGCCCTCCATCCATTCCGACGCCGAAGGACTGCACGGCCATGATCGCGCCATGCACGACGCTCGACCACACCGTGAACCAGATCAGGCTCAGATTTTTCAGCGGATCGCGCGACGCCATCAGCAGGAACACGCCAAGCGTCGCGTAGATGCCGACAATCATCAGCGGGTAATCGGAATGTCCGCTGTGCCACGTCCAGCCGGACGGCCACAGGATCATCAGCGGCCAGATCGCAAATACGGCGATCAGACCGACAGCAATCAAAACGATGCGCAAGGCGGCAAGTCGTTGGGTGTCGTCCATGGCAGGCTCCTTATCGCGGCGTGTATATCGCCGTAACTTGACGCAAATGAGTATAGAACCCTGCGCGACCGTACGCCCCGTCAAGCGATACCGTCAGTCGCCCTGGCGGTATCGTCTGCGGCTACCCATGAACTCCCTGCGCGGTCAGTTTGCGGCGGCGTCTTTTTTTCGAACGCCAATGGTTTTGCGTTCACCGGTTGCGGAGACTTCATACACGTTCATGACCCACGTGTCGGCGATCACGGTTTCAACCAGGTAATTCTTCTTGGCTTGCGGCGTGAATTGCTGCGCAACAGGCTGCTCCTTGTCGAACGGCGTAGGCATGGGAATACCGTTGAAGGTGAACGGTTTGACCTTGACCACCCCTTCCACGAACACCGTTTTGTCAGCCTCGACCAGCTTACTGATGCTGTCGGTACCACCGGCAATTTTCTTCAGATAAGCCGGTATGCGCTTGAAGTAAGCAGAGTCATAAACCCGATCACCTGCGCTCTCAAATCCAGCATTGGCATAGCCGTACGTGTAACTGACAGGATGATCACCCTCGCCGCCTATGGTACGGAAAGTCACGCTGGCTTGATGGTCATTCATGGCCAGTGGAACTACCGGTTCTGAAGTAAGATCACCCGCCTGGCGACTGCTGCAGCCGGTCATGACAAGAGCGAAAGTGATTGCTAATGGAAACGCCAAAGAAGTTTTCATTCGATCCCTGAACAGCCTGAAAGAAGGCCTGTATAGAGCCATTTGCAGAGCGAAAGTTCCCTGTACGCTGTCGGTGCAGCTGTGGAATTGACCCAACTGCTGCGATGCAGAAAACTGCCAGAGTTTGCCAGCCCCAAAAAGCCAAAAGCCCGCAATTACGCGGGCTCCAGGGCATCTCTTGCTAGTGGGTGCCGGACAATGCCGGACGCCCGATCATTCCCACTCTATTATCAATAATCAACTAATCTCTATAAAAATCAGTGAGTAACCGTGATCGCTACTCCCTATACCACGAAAAATACCAAGCTAGTAAAGCCGGATTTTACAGATTCTGCTTTGACCACTTCACACATCGAAAGCCTCGGCGCCCACCAAAAACCCCAATCTTAATAATTCATTTTTCAATCGAGACAATATAGAAGCCCACTACCAAATGGGCTTTTTTACTGCGAAGAGGGGGGTATTTACAATCAGTTGTCAACAGACGAAAAGCGACCCATGAATATCACCACGCAAAAAAAACAGTACTCACGAGGCCCAGCCAGCCTCCCTCATAGCAATGGCAGCCGGTAGCTGATGCTCCGGGACGGGCGGGCATTAATCTGAATGGCCATCAGTTACAACTTCACCAGCAGTTCAACTGCATATGACGAATCGGCCTGGAAAACTTTGCTATTACCTAATCATGACTGCGGCTAATCGAGCCAGTGAATTTGACCGGCCTTCCTGATGCTAAACCTGATTTTGAGAAGCGATGAAACAGGAGTAAAGAACATCAGCGAAATCATGCTCATTGATATCGCCGATAACCAAATCCCTAACGGCATCCGCTATCAAATCATTATCTAGGGTAATTTCATAATCATTAAGCGAAAGGTACTCCAAGCCGACTGCAAGCCCGGTGCGCTTGTTAGCATCAGGCAGTGCGTGGCCTTGCGCGATACTGGCAGTGTACTTGGCGGCAATTTCAAATACATCGTCAAGGCCATTATAGGCAATCGCGTTGTCGATTCGAGCCAGCGCGCCTTGTAAAAGCGGGATATTTACCGGCCCCTTCATGCCGGGCTCGGTAGTCAAGATCTGAGTGTTTATCTCGATAACACGTTCAAATGGAAAGAAGATCAATTCCATTACATGTCAGCCAACTTCTGAAAGGTCTTCTTGTGAGTCCTGAGAACGAGCTTGGTTTCTGAATAAACGATCTGCTTACCCGACTCGCCACCCAAATCCAGCTTCTTGATGGCTTTAACTTTAGGCCGCTCTACTATGGATACGCCATAAGTGTTCAGCTTGTGGTTCATGACTTGAGTACCCCAAACGGTTTGATCAATTTCTGCTCACACGGTAGCACACTGAGAGGCAAGATACACCGAGCCGTCGACTGCGTCGTACGCCGCTTGCTGGTTGGCATCAGTGCCACGCCAGCGCATGGCTTAGCATCAGTCATTACTGACAGAAAAGCGTCTGCAGCGGTAGTGCGTCGATACGTTCAATCACGTTGGCCTCAGGCAAATGTCGTAACGGCTCCAAAATCACATTCGTATAAAGAACGATCATTCAAAGGTCGCTGTCCGGGCGGGCGTCTTGTCGTGCGAACTCTCAAAGGCCGCGAACCCTTAATCCGTAAGGCTGGCCTTGCGGCTCATCTCGGCAGCAGCGAGCCCAGCTTGACCCAGCCTGGCGGCCTCACCGTAGACATCCAAAATGTCTCGCATCCCGGCCTTGAGGTTGTGATCGTATTGAGCAGCCTTTAAACAGGTGTGCCAGTTTCGGTGGGTGACAAATGCAAAAAGCCCGCAACTCAGCGGGCATTTTTGTTAGTCAACACAGGCCCCTTAGGGGGCGTAGGCTCACTCCCACTCAATAGTCGCTGGCGGCTTGCTCGACACGTCGTAGGTGACGCGGGAGATGCCTTCGATTTCATTGATGATGCGTCCGGAAACGGTTTCCAGCAGCTCGTAAGGCAGGTGCGCCCAACGTGCGGTCATGAAGTCGATGGTTTCCACGGCGCGCAGGGCAACGACCCATGCGTAACGACGGCCATCGCCGACCACGCCGACTGATTTGACCGGCTGGAACACCACGAACGCCTGGCTGACTTTGTGATACCAGTCGGCCTTGCGCAGTTCTTCGATAAAGATGTGATCCGCGCGACGCAGCAGGTCGGCGTACTCTTTCTTCACTTCACCGAGGATCCGCACGCCCAGGCCCGGGCCCGGGAATGGGTGACGGTAAACCATGTCGTACGGCAGGCCCAGTTCCAGACCAAGACGACGCACTTCGTCCTTGAACAGTTCGCGCAGCGGTTCGACCAGCTTGAGGTTCATTTCGTCCGGCAAGCCACCCACGTTGTGGTGAGACTTGATCACATGAGCCTTGCCGCTTTTCGCGCCAGCCGACTCGATGACGTCCGGGTAAATCGTGCCCTGGGCCAGGTACTTGATGTTGTCCAGCTTGCAGGACTCGGCGTCGAACACGTCGATGAAGGTGCGGCCGATGATCTTGCGCTTCTTCTCCGGGTCGCTTTCGCCCGCCAGATTGTTCAGGAACTGGTCCTGGGCATTGGCGCGGATCACTTTGACGCCCATGTTCTCGGCGAACATGGCCATCACTTGCTCGCCTTCGTGCAAGCGCAACAGACCGTTGTCGACGAACACGCAGGTCAGCTGATCGCCAATGGCCTTGTGCAGCAGCGCGGCAACCACGGACGAATCGACACCGCCGGACAGACCCAGCAGCACGTTGTCGGTGCCGACCTGGGCACGGACTTGCGCGATGGCGTCTTCAGCGATGTGCGACGGCGTCCACAAGGCTTCGCAGCCGCAGATATCGAGGATGAAGCGCGACAGGATGCGGCCACCCTGTTTGGTATGGGTCACTTCCGGGTGGAACTGCACGCCGTAGTAGCCACGCGTGTCGTCGGCCATACCGGCAATCGGGCAGCTCGGGGTGCTGGCCAGGATGTGGAAACCTGCAGGAATCTCGGTGACTTTATCACCGTGGCTCATCCACACATCCAGACCGAAGACGCCATCGGCATCGACATGATCTTCAATGCCGTCCAGCACGCGACTCTTGCCGACGATGTCGACGCGGGCGTAACCGAACTCACGCATGTCCGAACCCTGGACGCGACCGCCCAGTTGTTCGGCCATGGTTTGCATGCCGTAGCAGATACCGAAAACCGGTACGTTCAGGTCGAACACTGCTTGCGGCGCACGGGGACTGTTGGCTTCGTGTACGGACTCAGGGCCGCCGGCGAGGATGATCCCGCGTGGGTTGAATGCGCGAATCGCTTCGTCGTCCATGTCGAACGGATGCAGTTCGCAATACACGCCGATCTCACGCACGCGGCGGGCGATCAGCTGGGTGTACTGGGAACCGAAGTCGAGGATCAGGATGCGGTGGGCGTGAATGTCGAGGGCCATGACTCATTCTCGTCAAAAAACAGAAACGACACGGGGCTGCGTAACAGCCCCGGCTATAAAACTCGTTGGGTTGCATCGCGGCGAGCCACGATGCAATCCGGATCAACCAACGCGATAGTTCGGCGCTTCCTTGGTGATCTGCACGTCATGGACGTGGGATTCAGCCATGCCGGCACCAGTGATACGCACGAATTCAGGCTTGGTACGCATCTCTTCGATATCGGCGCTGCCGGTGTAACCCATGGAGGAACGCAGGCCGCCCATCAACTGATGGATGATCGCCGACAGCGAGCCTTTATAGGCAACGCGGCCTTCGATGCCTTCCGGCACCAGCTTCTCGGCGCCTTCCGACGAATCCTGGAAGTAGCGATCCGAAGAGCCTTGGGCCTGGGACATAGCACCCAGCGAACCCATGCCGCGATAAGCCTTGTAAGAGCGGCCCTGGAACAGTTCGATTTCGCCCGGAGCTTCTTCAGTACCGGCAAACATCGAACCCATCATCACGCAACTTGCGCCGGCCACGATGGCCTTGGACAGGTCACCCGAGAAACGGATGCCGCCGTCGGCGATCAACGGCACACCGGTGCCTTCAAGGGCAGCGGCAACGTTGGCGATGGCGCTGATTTGCGGAACGCCGACACCGGCAACGATACGCGTGGTGCAGATCGAGCCCGGACCGATACCGACCTTGACCGCATCGGCGCCAGCCGCAACCAATGCCTTGGCGGCAGCGCCAGTGGCGATGTTGCCGCCGACGACCTGCACGTCAGGGAAGTTCTCTTTAACCCAGCGAACGCGATCGATCACACCTTTGGAGTGACCGTGGGCAGTGTCGACCACCACCACATCAACGCCGGCAGCCACCAGCGCAGCAACACGCTCGCCAGTATCCTTGCCGGTGCCGACCGCAGCGCCGACACGCAGACGACCCTGGTCGTCCTTGCTGGCCAGCGGATAAGCCTTGGCTTTTTCGATGTCCTTGACGGTCATCATGCCTTTGAGCGCGAACTTGGCGTCGACGATCAGGACTTTTTCCAGACGGTGCTTGTGCAGCAATTCGCGTACTTCGTACTTGTCGGCGCCTTCACGCACGGTGACCAGACGTTCTTTAGGCGTCATCACTTCGCGAACAGGGACATCCAGACGGTTTTCGAAGCGTACGTCGCGAGAAGTCACGATGCCGACCAAGTCGCCATTGTGCAGGACAGGTACACCAGAGATGTTGTGCAGGCGGGTCAGTTCGAACAGGTCACGAACCGTGGCATCGGCTTCGATGGTGATCGGGTCCTTGACCACGCCGGCTTCGAACTTCTTGACCTTGCGCACTTCGGCAGCTTGCTGCTCGATGGTCATGTTCTTGTGGATCACACCGATACCGCCTTCCTGAGCCATGGCAATTGCCAGACGGGCCTCAGTCACGGTGTCCATTGCGGCGGAAACCAGAGGGATATTCAGTTCGATGCCACGGGTCAAACGGGTTTTCAGACTAACTTCGTTGGGAAGCACCTCGGAATAACCGGGCACAAGGAGGATGTCGTCGAAAGTAAGTGCTTCTTGGCTGATACGCAGCATCGCGGGGGCTCCCGAGCGGGAAATTGGAAGCGCGCCATTATACCCAGACAGCCCCGTCGGCTCAATGTAAACCTCAGGCTATTATCAAGGGCATTTATAGCCGGACTTTGACGAAAGACAGCGGACGATCCAGACGTTCGGCGAAGTCATCCAGAAAGCTCTGTTTGAACGACGCATCGAGCCAGTTGTTGAAGATGAAGCCCAGGTTGGAAAAACCGCAGGCTTGCAGGAACAGGAAGCCATTGATGTCGTCTTCGTGCCCGCATTCGGGGCAGATGAAGTTGTCGGTATGGCCGGGCATCCATTCTTCCAGGCTGTCGAACAACGCTTCGCCGATTTCCTTGCGACACTCCGGGCAACCGGCCTCTTCGGCGAAGTCATTGAGCGGGGTGAAGATGCAGCGTTTGGTGACGATCTCCAGGCCGTTGACGGGTTGACCGAACGGCAGCGCTTCGGGGTTTTCCACCACCGCGCGGGCACCGGGCGCAATGGCGTAGGCCATTTTATTGAAGGTCCGACCGCAGGTGGTCAGTTCGGCCTCGACCACATTGAGCTTGACCAGCCAGCGCAGAATCAACCGCGCCCTGGCTTCACGTCCGGGAAAACCGGAAATTTGCGGGACAAGAATGCTTTGGCTGTTCATGGCGAGGTTTCACAAGCGGCTTATCGAGTGCGGCAGCTTAATCCCCCGTCGCCTCAGGTCAAGTGCAGCGGTCAGCCAGCCATATACCGCCCGATCAACGCGACGCCACTGACCAGCACCAACCAGGTCACCAGCCGCACGAAAGTCTCGCGGGACAGTTTCATGGTCAGCGCCCGGCCGATCCACGAACCCACGGCCATCGCGGGCAACAGGCACACCGCCAGGACCAGCAGCGGAATCTGCGCGTAGACACCGGCAATCAGAAACAGGCTCAAACGCACGATGGTGCTACAGCTGATCAGCGCGCTCTGGGTTGCCCGCACCTGCGCCTTGTCGGTCAGCCGACTGTTGAGGTAGATCGCGTAAAGAAAGCCGCCGCTGCCAAACAAAGCGCCGAACAACCCGCCGACGGTGCCCATGGGAATCGCCCAGCCCGCCGCCAATTGTGTTGGCCGCACTTTCACCGCCAGGCTGTACAGCGCGTAGGCGGTGATGAACAGCCCCATTAAAAGCAGCAGCACATCGGATTTGAGGTTGAGCAGAAACAGCACGCCCAACGTGCAGCCCACCGCCATGCAAGGCAGCAGGCGTACCAGTTCGGACTTGACCACCGACTGCCGGGAAGGCAGCAGATTGCCGAACGCGGCGATGAAATCCAGCATCACCAGCAACGGAATGATGCGCGACAACGGCATGAAATTGATCAGAATCGGCCCGGCCACCAGCGCCGTTCCGAAACCGGCAATGCCGAACACTATATAAGCAGCAAGCACGCCCAGCTCGATCAGCAGCCAGTCGAAAGGCGTCAAGCCCAGCTGCATGAATGTGGCGATGATGTCGATATTGCCCACCAGACTTCCTCCCTGAAAAACACCTGGCAAGCTGCAACAAACTGCCTGCTTCTATAGATCCCTGGCACTGCGCTACCACGCCCGCAGGACCGGCTTTAGCCGGGAGAGCATCGTATCTGATTCAGGGAATGCATGGGATATACCGCCTCGCTCCCGGCTAAAGCCGGTCCTACAGAATAGTCGTATCTCCACAGTGCGCAGGGCGGGCATTGCCATTATGATGCCCACCATGATCAAAGACCCCTTCGCAAGACTCGGCCTCGACCGGGAAGTCCTTACTGTCAGCCAGCTCAACGGCCGCGCGCGGGTGTTGCTGGAGGATGTATTCAGCAATATCTGGGTCGAGGGCGAGATCTCCAATCTGTCGCGCCCGGCCTCCGGCCACGTCTACTTCACCCTGAAGGATTCCGGCGCGCAGGTACGTTGTGCGCTGTTCCGGCAGAGTGCGGCGCGGGTTCGCCAGGCGCTCAAGGACGGTTTGCAGGTCAAGGTGCGCGGCAAGGTCTCGCTGTTCGAGGGGCGTGGCGACTATCAGCTGATCCTCGATACCGTGGAGCCTGCCGGTGATGGCGCGCTGCGCCTGGCGTTCGATGCCCTGAAAGAAAAGCTCAGCGCTGAAGGCCTGTTCAGTGCCGAACGCAAGGTCGCACTTCCGCTGCATCCGCAACGCATTGGCATTATCAGCTCGCCCACCGGCGCGGTGATTCGCGACATCATCAGCGTGTTCCACCGCCGCGCGCCGCAAGTGCAATTGACCCTGATTCCCACGGCCGTGCAAGGCCGCGACGCCATCGCGCAGATCGTCCGCGCGCTGAAACTGGCCGACGCCCGAGGTTTCGACGCGCTGATCCTGGCCCGTGGCGGCGGCTCGCTGGAAGACCTGTGGTGCTTCAACGAAGAAGCGGTGGCCCGCGCCATCGATGCCTGCGTGACGCCGATTGTCAGCGCGGTCGGGCATGAGACCGATGTTTCCATCAGTGACTTCGTGGCTGACGTTCGCGCGCCGACGCCGTCTGCCGCCGCCGAACTGCTGGCCCCGGACTCAAGCGACCTGCATCGCCGCGTGGACAATCTGCACCGCCGGCTGGTCAGTCGCATGCAGGACAAGCTCATGCGCGAGCGTTTGCGCCTGGAAGGTATTTCCCGCCGCCTGCGCCATCCCGGAGAACGCCTGCGCCAGCAAGCGCAACGCCTGGATGATCTGGACATGCGTATGCGCCGCGCTTTCGAGCAGCAAATGCACAAGCGTCAGGTGCGCATCGCTCATCTGGAAAGCCGCCTTGCCGCCCAGCATCCGGGGCGCGCCCTCGCCTTCCTGCGTCAGCGCCTGGACGGGCTGGCCGCACGTTTGCCCAAAGCCATGCGCGACACGCTCAAGACCCGCCATCTTCAACTGCAAAGCCAGGTGCAAACCCTGCACGTGGTCAGCCCGCTGGCGACGCTGGGTCGCGGCTACAGCATTCTGCTCGACGAGCGCGGCCACGCGATTCGCAATGCCGCGCAGACCCAAACCGGCCAGCGCTTGACGGCACGCCTGGGTGAAGGCGAATTGCAAGTCAGGGTCGAAGACAATCACCTGACGCCCGTCACCCTTTCTCTTCTGGATTGATTATTGATGCTGCGATTTCTAGCTCCGCTGCTTACTGTTTTTCTGTGCCTGCCCGCCCAGGCCGACAGTTACATCACGCGCTTACTGAACAAGCCAGTGCCCGGCGGCGTTGCCGTGGTCGATCTGGGCACCGGCGCGCAGGCGCCGAAAGCCACCTATCAAGGCAAGCCGGTGCTGGTGGTCCGGGAGCAGGACAGTCGCTGGCTGGCGATTGTCGGCGTGCCATTGACCGTCAAGCCGGGCTCACAGCAGTTGGCAATCAGGGAGGCCAGCGGCGTCCGCAATCTGGCGTTCAGTGTCGGCAGCAAGAAATACCCGGAACAGCACATCACGCTGCAGAACAAGCGTCAGGTGAATCCCGATCCTGCCGACCTGAAACGCATCGAAGGCGAATTGGCAGAACAGATCACCGCCTACCGCTCCTTCACACCCACCACTCCAAGCAATCTGCTGCTGGACAAGCCGGTCAACGGTCCGCTGTCGAGCAAGTTTGGCGTGCGGCGCTTCTTCAACGGCGAAGAACGCAACCCTCACGCAGGCCTGGACTTTGCTGTTCCCGCTGGCACGCCGATCAAATCTCCGGCGGCGGGTAAAGTGATTCTGACCGGCAACTACTTCTTCAACGGCAACACCGTGTTCGTCGACCACGGCCAGGGTTTCATCAGCATGTTCTGCCACATGTCGAAGATCGATGTAAAAGTCGGCGACGCGGTAGCACGCGGCGGCGTGGTGGGCAAAGTCGGTGCTACCGGCCGCGCGACGGGGCCGCACATGCACTGGAACGTCAGCCTGAACGATGCACGGGTTGATCCGGCGATATTTATCGGGGCGTTTCAGCCTTGACTGCGGTCCTGCGGGAGATTCCATATTGGGCGACACCCCCAATGTGGGAGCTTACGAGCAGCGCGAGGCAGCAATAGCAATCTGCCTGACACACCGCATCGCGGCCGTCGTAACCTCCGAACGCTCCCACAGGATCGGCACATGCACACCGCCTGATGCCCTCTTCCCGAATAAATCCTGCCGCACCGCCTCTCCAATTGCGCCCAGCTTTATGACTCAGCAATAAAAACCTTTAAAACATCAATTACGCGCTACTTAAGCACAGACTTTCATCGAAAACGCGACTTTCTCTCAATTTTTTCCAACTGCTTGCCAACTTTCACCTCAATGGTTACGGTTGACGTCATGAATACCTCCCAAACCCTCATTCTGTTGCGGCAACATTGCTGTCTCAGCCTGGTCAGTGCGCGACTGCCAAGCTAGATTGCGGTGCCTCGCCCCTGTCTTTTCGAATTATCGGTTGGCCGCCTTTACCCGGCCCCGCAAGAACCCAAGGATTTCCCCATGACCATGCTCAAAGACCCGTCCAAGAAGTACCGCGCGTTCCCGACTATTGATTTGCCGGATCGCACCTGGCCTTCAAAAACCATTACCGAAGTGCCGATCTGGTGCAGCTCCGACCTTCGTGATGGCAACCAGTCGTTGATCGAGCCAATGGACGCGGTCAAGAAGCTGCGCTTCTGGAAGACGCTGGTCAGCGTCGGCGTCAAGGAAATCGAAGCTTCGTTCCCGGCAGCATCGCAGACTGACTTCGACTTCGTTCGCACCCTGATCGAAGACGACCACATTCCGGATGACACCACGATCCAGGTGTTGACCCAGGGCCGTGAAGACCTGATCGCCCGCACCTTTGAATCCCTGCGCGGCGCGAAGAAAGCCATCGTTCACTTGTACAACGCCACCAGCCCATCCTTCCGCCGCATCGTCTTCAATCAGGACAAGGCCGGCGTCAAAGAGATCGCGGTCAGTGCGGCCAAGCTGTTCGTCAAATACGCTGCCGAACAACCGGACACGCAGTGGACTTTCGAATATTCGCCAGAGACCTTCAGCGCTACCGAACTGGAGTTTGCCAAGGAAGTCTGCGACGCGGTCATCGAAGTCTGGAACGCGACGCCTGAGAACAAAGTCATCCTCAACCTGCCAGCCACGGTTGAAGTGGCGACGCCCAATATCTATGCCGACCAGATTGAATGGTTCTGCCGCAATATCAGCCGCCGTGACAGCGTGATCATCAGCCTGCACACCCACAATGATCGTGGCACTGGCGTTGCGGCCACCGAGCTGGGCCTGATGGCTGGCGCGGATCGTGTTGAAGGTTGCTTGTTCGGTAACGGCGAACGTACCGGCAACGTGGATCTGGTGACCGTGGCGTTGAACATGTACACCCAGGGCCTCAATCCGCAGCTGGACTTCTCCGACATCGACGGCGTGCGCAAAGTCGTTGAAGAGTGCAACCAGATTCCGGTTCACCCGCGTCACCCGTACGTGGGCGATCTGGTCCACACCGCGTTCTCCGGCTCGCACCAGGACGCCATTCGCAAGGGTTTCACCCAGCAGAAACCGGACGAATTGTGGGAAGTGCCTTACCTGCCAATCGACCCGGCAGATATCGGGCGCAGCTACGAGGCGGTGATTCGCGTCAACAGCCAGTCCGGCAAAGGCGGCATCACCTACTTGCTGGAACAGGAATACGGCATCTCGTTGCCGCGCCGCATGCAGATCGAATTCAGCCAGGTCGTGCAGGGCGAAACTGATCGCCTGGGCCTGGAAATGTCGGCGCAGCAGATTTACGCGCTGTTCAAACGCGAATACCTGCAAGCCAACAAGCCTTACGCGCTGATCAGTCATCGCCTGCAGGAAGAGAACAACACCAGCGCCGTGGATGCAGAAGTCAGCGTCAACGACGAAACCCAACGCTGGAAAGGCAAAGGCAACGGCGCGCTGGAAGCGCTGGTTTCAAGCCTGCCGGTGGGCGTGGAAATCATGGACTACAACGAGCACGCCATCGGCGCAGGCACCACGGCCAAAGCCGCTGCCTACATCGAACTGCGTGTGAACGGTGAACGAGCGATCCACGGCGTGGGCATCGATGAAAACATCACCACCGCCAGCTTCCGCGCCCTGTTCAGCGCACTGAACCGTTCGTTGAGCCAGGCAGAAGCTGCAAAGGCTGCCTGAAACGCCTGAGCGCAACGAAAAAGCCCGAAGCATTTGCTTCGGGCTTTTCGTTTGAGGCTGTTTTTGCGGATCAGTGAATATCTGTTTCCGACGGCAGACCGCCTTACGCCGTGGTGTTAACGCCACCTGTTAGCTGGATCAACGCGGCCTGCTGGGATTGCAACAACGCAGTGGTGCTGGCTATCTGAGTCTGAATCGCCATCACTCGCTGAGCTTTCTCTGCATCAGAACCGTGACCGTTCTGTGCAGCAGCCAACTGCTGCTGTTCTTTCTGCAGCTGCTTTTCAGTCTCTTTGATCTGTTCTTTGAGCTGGTCGATGCTTTGTTGAGTGGCATCGGAAGTCGAACTACCAGCGGCACCGCCAGCGCCCGTTGCATTAACAGCGACGGTTGTGCGCTTGCTGCTGTCATCGGCCGCCGCGACCGCATCAGTCGAGGCGGCAGTGGTTGCGGCATCGTCTTTCTTGACGGTGACGCTGAACGCCGCTGCGTATGAGCTGAGTGATGACGTGCTGATCGTGGTCATGCCGTACTCCCGAAAAGAAACATTCAGTAATGGATAGACGGCGTATCGGCAAACTCAGACACAACTGAACACAATTAATGTATCTCGAATGTATCGGCATCGAGATCGGCAGGAAACCTTGTGCGATAAGCCGCAAGTTCCGCCGCATTCAACGACACCTCAAACACGCCCTCGGCTTCACCCGCGCTGAACAGGCTTTCACCCTGGAAATCCAGGACCTGGCTGTCGCCGGTGTAAGCAAAGCCTTTGCCGTCGGTACCGGTGCGGTTCACCGCAGCGACGTAGCAAAGATTCTCAATGGCCCGCGCGGGCAGCAGACGATTCCATTGAAGACGCCGTGCGCCCGGCCAGTTAGCGGTGTACAGCAGCAGATCGGTGTTCTGCGCATCGCGGCTCCACACCGGGAATCGCAGGTCGTAGCAAATCAGCGGGCGAATCCGCCAGCCCTTGAGTTCGAACTGCACCTGCTGGTCACCCGGACTGTAGTGCTCATGCTCGCCAGCCATGCGGAACAGGTGGCGTTTGTCGTAATGCAGCAATTCCCCATCCGGGCGCGCCCACAGCAACCTGTTGCGATGGCTGCCGTCAGCCGCCTTGACGATGATGCTGCCAGTGACCACCGCTTGCAGGCGCTTGGCCTGGGCGAGCATCCACTTGGCGGTGGGCCCGAATTCCGGTTCCGCCAGGGTTTCCGACGCCATGGAAAACCCCGTGGTGAACATTTCGGGCAGGATCACCAGATCAGCACCGCTGAGCGGGTCCAGCAGCATGGCGAAATGCTCGTGATTGGCCAGGCGGTCATGCCAGGCCAGAGAGGTCTGGACCAACGCCAGATTCAGGTTCGGCAACTGGCTTAGATCGCGCATAACTTCTCCGCTGCCAGACGCAACGTTTCTTCACGCTTGGCAAAGCACAGGCGAATGATCCGCTGGCCTTCAGGCGGGCTTTGATAGAACACGGAAATTGGAATGCTCGCGACGCCGTGCTCGCGGGTCATCCACAGCGACATGTCCACGTCGTTGAGGTCCGGCCGGATTTGCGAATAGTCCACCAACTGGAAATAGGTGCCGCCGACTGGCGTGAAGCTGAAGCGCGACGTCTTCAGTCGGTCGCAGAAGAAGTCCCGCTTGGCCTGATAGAACGCCGGAAGTTCTTCGACGTGTTCGGGATGCTCCGCCATGAAATCGGCCAACGCGTACTGCAACGGCGTGACACCGCAGAAACTCACGTACTGGTGGATCTTGCGCAGCTCGGCAGTCAATGCCGGAGGCGCAACCACATAGCCGGTTTTCCAGCCAGTGACGTGATACGTCTTGCCGAACGAGCTGACCACGAAGGCGCGCTGATACAGTTCTTCATGCGCCAACACGCTGGCGTGCTGAACACCGTCGAACACCAGATGCTCATAGACCTCGTCGCTGAGCAGATAGATGTCGCGATCGGCAATCAGCGCGGCCAGACGATCCAGATCGGCGCGGGTGATCAAGGCGCCGCTGGGATTATGCGGGCTGTTGATCACGATCATGCGGGTACGCGGGCTGAGCGCATCGCTGAGTTTCTGCCAGTCGATGGCAAAGTCACCCAGCGTCAACTGCACATGCACACAACGCCCGCCCGCCAACTCCACAGACGGTTCATAGCTGTCGTAGCACGGGTCAAAAATAATGACTTCATCGCCGGGCTGAACCACGGTCTGGATCGCGCAGAAAATCGCCTGGGTAGCGCCCGGCGTAATGGTGATTTCTGTTTCCGGGTCGGCCTGACGGCCGTAGTTGCGCGCTATCTTGGCTGCAACCTGCTGGCGCAACGCGGGCAAACCGGTCATTGGCGCGTATTGGTTATGACCTTCGGCAACATGACGGCTCAACGCATCGCGCAGCGCTTGCGGGCCATCGAAATCCGGAAAACCCTGGGAAAGATTGATCGCGCCGGTCTCGGCTGCGAGCTGGGACATGACGGTGAAAATGGTGGTGCCGACGTTGGGCAGCTTGCTCGTAATCATGGTGCCTTCTCAACTGAACGCCCGGCTCCACGGTGGCACGGGTCATGCAGAATAGCCCATAGAGCGCGCATAAAAAAAGGCGCGATTAGCGCCTTTTCGGAGAAAGCCTGTTACAGAATCAGCGCTTGTCGCGACGCTTCTTGTCGGCTTTCTTGTGGTGCGACATCATTCGACGCTTCTTGTTGACCTGACGGTCAGTCAGCGTGTTCTTGTTGCCTTCGTACGGGTTCTCGCCGCCTTTGAACTCGATACGGATCGGCGTACCGACCAGTTTCAGCACGCGGCGGTAAGTGTTTTCCAGGTAACGGACGTAAGACTTGGGTACTTTTTCGACCTGGTTACCGTGGATCACGATCAACGGCGGGTTGGCGCCACCCAAGTGCGCATAACGCAGCTTGATACGACGACTGCCCACCATCGGCGGCGCATGCTCGCTGACCGCGTCTTCAAGGATCTGGGTCAGGCGGCTGGTCGGCCAACGGGTAACGGCGGACTTGAACGAGTTCTGCACCGACTGATACAGGTTACCCACACCCGTGCCATGCAAGGCCGAGATGAAGTGGATATCGGCGAAGTCGACGAAGAACAACCGGCGTTCAAGCTCGGTCTTCACGAAGTCGCGTTCGCTCGGCACCATGCCATCCCACTTGTTCAGGGCGATGACCAGCGCACGACCGGACTCCAGGGCGAAGCCCAGCAGGTTGAGGTCGTGATCGACCACACCTTCACGGGCGTCCATCACGAAGATCACCACGTTGGCGTCTTTGATGGCCTGCAGGGTTTTCACCACCGAGAACTTTTCAACTTCCTCGTGGATCTTGCCGCGCTTGCGCACACCGGCGGTGTCGATCAGCGTGTACTTTTCGTCGTTGCGGGTGAACGGGATATAAATGCTGTCGCGGGTGGTGCCGGGCTCGTCGTACACGATAACCCGGTCTTCACCCAGCATGCGGTTGACCAGCGTCGACTTGCCAACGTTGGGACGACCGATGATGGCGATCTTGATGCCGTCTTTTTCGCTTGGGCCCGGGATGCGCTTGGCTTCCTGGCCTTCGGCGACAACTTCAGCTTCGCCTTCCTCTTCCTCTTCCCCTTCGTCTTTCGGGAATTGGCTGAGGGCGATTTCCAGCATCTGGCTGATGCCACGACCGTGTGCACCCGCGACCGGGATGGCGTCGCCCATGCCCAGAGGGGCAAATTCGGCGCGGGCCATTTCCGGATCGATGTTGTCGACCTTGTTGGCGACCACGTAGGAACGCTTGCCACGCTTGCGCAAGTGCTCGCCGATCATCTGGTCCGCAGCGGTGAAACCGGCACGGGAGTCAACCAGGAACAGCACGACATCAGCTTCTTCGATGGCCAGCAGCGATTGCTCGGCCATTTTTTCATCCATGCCATGCTCGTCGCCGGAAATACCGCCGGTATCGATCAGGATGTAGGAGCGCCCTTGCCACTTGGCCTCACCGTATTGGCGATCACGGGTCAGACCGGACAGATCGCCGACGATAGCGTCGCGGGTCCTGGTCAGGCGGTTGAACAAGGTGGACTTGCCGACGTTCGGTCGACCCACCAGGGCGATTACGGGAACCATGCGGCTCTCCACTTCGTTATTTCAGAAAATACAAAAGCCGCTGCAGGGCAGCGGCCGGAGTTCGGAGCAGCACCTTGCGGCGCTGCAAACCCTGCCGGAGCGGGGTTGCGAGAGGTCCAGGACCTCAAGCATAGACAGTCTTTACTTGATGGTCAGGGCTTCCAGCTTGCCACTGTTGCCAAACACATAAATCATGTCGCCAACTACCAGCGGACGGGCACGCAGGCCGTCGCTGTCAATGCGCTCACGCCCCACGAAGCGACCATCTACCTGGCTCAACAGGTGCAGATAGCCTTCCATGTCGCCGACCGCAACGTAACTGGAATAAACTTCCGGCGCGCCGAGTTGGCGGCGAGCCAGGGCATCGTTGCTCCACAGTGCTGTAGAAGAACGCTCATCGATACCTTCGACGGTGCCGTTGGCCAGGCTGACGTAGACGCTGCCAAAACCCTGGGCGACACCGGCGTAGCTGGATGCATCACGCTGCCAGAGTACCCGACCGCTTTCCAGTTCCAGACCGGCAACCCGGCCCTGGTAGCTGGCAACGTACAAGGTGCCACCGGAAAGCAGCAGCCCGCCGTCGATATCGACAACGCGTTCCAGCTCCGAGCGACCTTGCGGGATAGCAACGCGCTGCTCCCAGGCCGGCACGCCGCTGGCTGTGTCCAGCGCAACGATTTTACCGGTCGACAGGCCAGCCACCGCAAGGTGATTGGTCACGATCGGCGCGCCAGTACCGCGCAGCGTCAATACTGCAGGCGTGCTTTCGTAGATCCAGCGCTGGGTGCCGGTGGCGGCATCGAAGCCGATCACGCGGTCATCCTGGGTCTGGACAACCACCACGTCACCGTTGGTGGCAGGCGGAGCCAGCACTTCACTGGTCACGCGAGCGCGCCATTTTTCTTCGCCGGTGGCTTCGTCAAGGACGACGATTTCGCCCTTGAGCGTACCCACCATCAGCATGCCGTAGCCGACACCGACGGCGCCGGAAACCGGCAGTTCGAGGTCTTTCTTCCAGACCACATCGCCGTTCAGACGATCCAGCGCCATGATCACGCCAGTCACGTCCGAGGCGAAGATGCGGTCGCCGTCGATAGCCGGAACCAGCATGTTGTAGGTTTTGCCCTGACCGTCACCGATCGAACGGCTCCACTGCTTGTGCAGGACCACTTCGTCTTTGAAGTCGGTCAGCTCGGCCGGTGGCAATTCTTTCTTGCTGTTGCTGCTGCAACCCGCGGCCAAAATGGCCAGAGCCAGCAATGCTGCATGTTTCCAACGCATCACGTCACGCATCCCCTTTGGCCAAGTCGTCGAGCTTCATTTGTAGGCCACCTACGGCTGCTTCTTCAGACAGCGCGGATTTGGCTTTTTGGTATGCAGCATGCGCAGCGTCAGTGCGACCCAGCTGTACCAGCAGGTCACCCTTGAGTTCTTCACGACTGGCCAGGAACGCCTTGTCGGCATCGCCTTCCAGCAGTTTCAGGGCATCTTCGGTCTTGTTCTGTGCCGCCAAGACGCGAGCCAGACGCTGACGGGCGATTTCGCCCAGCGTGTCGCTGGCCGGCTTGTCGGTGACCAGTTTCAGCTCGGCGACTGCGTCATCCAGCTTGGCATTGTCCACCGCCACCTTGGCGACGAAAAGACTGCCGTACTGTGCGTAAGCCGTGCCACCGAACTCGCTTTTCAGCTTGTTGGCGATATCGGCGACACGTGCGATGTCGGCCTGGCCGCTGGGCGTCAGCGCGGTTTCCAGCAATTGCTGGTACAACGCGGAGGCACCTTGCGACTGATTGCTCTCGTATCTGCTCCACGCCTGCCAGCCAAGGACAATGACCAACGCCAGCAAACCGCCAGTCAACAGGGGTTTGCCGTTACGCTGCCACCAGTCCTTCATCACCGCCAGCTCTTCATCTTCGGTACGCGACACCCCAATACTCCTATTCGCTAAATCGGCTGTTAATCAGCTTCAACCCTGCACAACGCAGGAGGCCAGGTGCTCGGACAGAGCATCCCAGGCAATATTTTGTTGTTCGCCCTGACCACGCAGGGGTTTGACACCGATTACCTGCTGCGCCAGTTCCTCCTCACCGAGGATCAGGGCAAACAGTGCGCCGCTCTTGTCGGCTTTCTTGAACTGGCTCTTGAAGCTACCGGCACCGGCATTGACCTGCAAACGCAAGGTTGGCAGCTGGTCACGGACCCGTTCGGTCAGGGCCAACGCAGCCAGCTCGGCAGCTTCGCCGAACGCGCACAGATAAACATCCACCTGGCGGGAAATTTCTTCCGGGATCTGCTCCAGGGTTTCCAGCAACAGCACCAGACGCTCAATACCCATGGCGAAACCGACGCCCGGCGTTGGCTTGCCGCCCATTTGCTCAACCAGACCGTCGTAACGACCACCGGCGCATACCGTGCCCTGGGAACCGAGTTTGTCGGTGACCCACTCGAAAACGGTCTTGCTGTAATAGTCCAGCCCGCGCACCAGCTTCGGGTTGATCACGTAAGGAATACCGACCGCATCCAGACGCGCCTTGAGGCCTTCGAAATGGATGCGCGACTCATCGTCCAGGTAATCCGCCAGTTTCGGCGCATCGACCAGCACGGCCTGGGTTTCCGGATTCTTGGTATCGAGCACACGCAACGGATTGGTTTTCAGGCGACGCTGGCTGTCTTCATCCAGCTCGCTCAGACGCGACGAGAGGAATTCCACCAGTGCATCGCGATAACGCGCACGCGCTTCGCTGGTGCCCAGGCTGTTCAGCTCAAGTTTCACCGCGTCGCGAATGCCGAGCTCCTTCCACAGGCGCCAGGTCATGACGATCAGCTCTGCGTCGATGTCCGGGCCGTCCAGGTTGAAGACTTCCAGGCCAATCTGGTGAAACTGGCGATAGCGGCCTTTCTGCGGGCGTTCGTGGCGGAACATCGGCCCGATGTACCAGAGTTTCTGCACCTGGCCACCGCCAGTGATGCCGTGTTCAAGCACCGCACGCACGCACGCGGCGGTACCTTCAGGACGCAAGGTCAGCGAATCGCCATTGCGGTCTTCGAAGGTGTACATCTCCTTTTCAACGATGTCAGTGACTTCGCCGATGGAGCGTTTGAACAGATCGGTGAACTCCACGATGGGCATGCGAATCTGCCGGTAACCGTAGTTATCCAGCAAACGCGAGACGGTACCTTCGAAATGACGCCACAACGGGGTCTGCTCGGGCAGGATATCGTTCATGCCACGAATGGCTTGCAGAGACTTACTCACAAAAAATCCTTAACAATTCTTGGGTTAGCCGCGCGCGATGAGCGCTGCGTCGGCTGCGACCTTTTCGGCCGCTTTCTGGCGAATCAAGCGTTCCAGCTCATCCACCAGATTGTCATTGGTCAGCTTCTGCGCCGGCTTGCCATCGATGTAGATCAGGTTCGGCGTACCGCCAGTCAGCCCGATATGCGCTTCCTTGGCTTCACCCGGACCGTTGACCACACAACCAATAACGGCAACGTCCAGCGGCACCAGCAAATCTTCGAGACGCCCTTCCAGTTCATTCATGGTCTTGACCACATCGAAGTTCTGCCGCGAGCAGCTGGGGCAGGCGATGAAGTTGATGCCACGGGAACGAAGGTGCAACGATTTGAGGATGTCGTAGCCGACTTTCACCTCTTCGACCGGGTCAGCGGCCAGCGAGATGCGGATAGTATCGCCAATCCCGTCGGCCAGCAGCATACCGAGGCCAACGGCGGATTTCACTGTGCCTGAACGCAGGCCACCGGCTTCGGTGATACCCAGGTGCAACGGCTGGACGATTTCCTTGGCCAGCAGGCGATAGGCCTCGACGGCCATGAACACGTCGGAGGCTTTCACGCTGACCTTGAAGTCCGGGAAATTCAGGCGTTCAAGGTGTTCGACGTGCCGCAAAGCGGACTCCACCAGCGCGGCAGGCGTTGGTTCGCCGTATTTTTTCTGCAGGTCTTTTTCCAGGGAACCGGCGTTCACGCCGATCCGGATCGGGATGCCGCGATCACGGGCCGCATCCACCACCGCGCGAACCCGGTCTTCACGACCGATGTTGCCCGGATTGATCCGCAGGCAATCGACACCCAGTTCGGCAACGCGCAAGGCGATTCGATAATCGAAGTGGATATCGGCAACCAGCGGCACCTTGACCAGCTGTTTGATACGACCGAACGCTTCAGCGGCGTCCATATCGGGCACCGAAATGCGCACGATATCCACACCCGCAGCTTCAAGGCGATTGATTTGCGCGACCGTGGCCGCGACATCATTGGTGTCGCTGTTGGTCATGCTCTGCACGGCAATTGGCGCATCGCCACCGACCGGAACCGAGCCGACCCAGATTTTACGGGATACGCGACGCTTGATCGGAGATTCGCCGTGCATGAATTATTGCCCTACCTTCAGACGAGCGGTTTTGCCGTTGGTGAACGACGACAAATCGACCGGCTGGCCATTGTAGTTGACCGAAACACCGGGTGGATGCCCTAGCAGCAGCGTCAAAGGCGGCTTGCCGTTGACGTTGAGGCTGTCGCCCTTGCGTTTCATGCCACTGAAAAGAACCTTGCCGCCCGCTTCGGTCACCTGAGTCCAGCAATCAGCCGTAAATTGCATAGCCACTTGACCAGCACCAGCGGGGATTTCCGGCGCTGCTTCCGTGACGTCTGGCGTAGTTGCCGGCGTGCCTGGAACGGCTGGCGTACCACGCGCCGGAACGGACGGCGTAGTCGGCGTATGCAGTGGAACGTTTGCCGAGGTGGAAGGCGCAGCAGGGGCCGGGGCCGATGAAGGCGCTTCCGTCGCAGGCGTACCGGTATTCAACGGCAATGACGACTGATTGCTGCCCAATGATTCGGTCACGGCCTGATCTTCAGGCTCGTCCAGCGGATGAATCTGCGTGGTGCCGTCTGCGCTTTCGACTTCCACATGTTCAGGCGTCAAGCTGACCGGATCCTTGCCACGCTGGGAAGCCTGATCCTGCCACCAAAGGAAACCGCCACCCACCAGCACCACCAGCAACAGCAGGCTGACGATGCGCAAAATATTGTGTGAGAGCCGAACCGGCTCTTCGATGCGGCCCAGCGCATGAACAGCTGAGCCCTTGCCGTCGGTGCCGGTGTACTGATCGAACTGGTTGACCAGCGCGGTCTGATCCAGCTCCAGCAACTTGGCGTAGGCGCGCACATAACCGCGGGCAAACGTGTGCCCGGGCAGCTTATCGAAGTCGCCAGCCTCAAGGTTGCTCAGAGACGTTACGGTGAGGTTCATCCTCAAGGCGACATCTGGCAGCGACCAGTTCTTATTCTCACGGGCCTGACGCAGTGTTTCACCAGGGTTAACGCGAGTGGCTGCTACAACTTCGGGATGCACCGCTTTCATCATTGCTCCGACAGGTATTGCTGATATTCCGGCGTACCGGGATAGAGTCTTTTGAGTTGCAACCCGAAACTGGCTGCCTTGTTGCGATCGTCATAGACTTTTGCCAATCGCGTACCGAGCAATAGACTACGTGCATTTTGCTCGCTCAGTTGGCTAAAACGGTCGTAATAGTCGCGCGAGGGCACATAATGCCTGTCTTCGTACGACAACTCAGCCATTTCCAGCAATGATCGTGGCAGTTGGCGGTCCAGGCGCAAGGCCTTGGTGAAATAATTCAGCGCCGCTTCACGGTCGCCCAGCTTTACCGCCGTCAGGCCCAGGCTTTCAAATACTCGGGAGCGTTCCGGGTAAAGCGAATCCGAAGCCGCTTCTTCAAAGCGTGCGTAGGCCTCTTTGTAACGGCCCTGTTCGTAGAGAAAACTGCCGTAGTTGTTGAGGATCCGGGCATCGCCCTTGCGCGAAGACAAGGCCTTGCGAAAGTGCTGATCCGCCAGTTCCGTTTCCATTTCAACCTGGAAAACCAGGGCCAGCGCGGCATTGGCGTCGGCATCGGAACTGTCCAGGTCCAGCGCTTTTTTCAACGGCACCTTGGCCCGCTCGGTCTGGCCTTGCTGCAAATAACCCAGACCCAATTGCACGTACGCCTGACGAGCCGCATCGCGGCCCTTGCCAGTGCTCATCGGGTCGATATTGCCCGATGACACGCAGCCCGCCAGCATCGTCATGAAACAGAGCAGCAGCGCGGCACGCACGGACATTGAGATTCTCTCGGTCAAGATTGCGATCAGGTTCGAGTCGCGGCGCTTTGGGCCACATCGGCCTCGGCACTCAACTCACGCACAGCGATGTAACGCTCGCTGCGACGAGTCCGATCCATGACCTGGCCGACCAACTGACCACAGGCCGCATCGATATCTTCGCCACGGGTGGTACGCACAGTGACGTTGTAACCCGCCTGATGCAACTGATCCTGGAAACGACGGATCGCGTTGTTGCTCGGACGCTCGTAACCCGAATGCGGAAACGGGTTGAACGGGATCAGGTTGATCTTGCAAGGTGTGTCCTTGAGCAGCTCGATCATCTCGACCGCATGCTCGACCTTGTCGTTGATGTCCTTGAGCATGGTGTACTCGATGGTCAGCACGCGCTTCTCACCCAGGGTCTTCATGTAGCGCTGGCAGGATTCGAGGAGCATTTTCAGCGGGTATTTCTTGTTGATCGGCACCAACTGGTTGCGCAGCGCGTCATTGGGCGCGTGCAGCGACAAGGCCAGGGAGACGTCGATGTGCTTGGCCAGCTCGTCGATCATCGGTACCACGCCGGAGGTAGACAGCGTGACCCGGCGCTTGGAAATGCCATAGCCCAGGTCATCCATCATCAGATGCATGGCGGCAATGACATTATCGAAGTTCAGCAGCGGCTCACCCATGCCCATCATCACCACGTTGGTGATGGCACGGTCGACGGTAGCCGGGACGCTGCCAAAGGATTTGTTGGCAATCCACACCTGACCGATGACTTCGGCGGCGGTGAGGTTGCTGTTGAAGCCTTGTTTGCCGGTAGAGCAGAAACTGCAATCCAGCGCACAACCCGCCTGGGACGAAACACACAAGGTGCCGCGTTTGCCCTGGGGGATGTAGACCGTTTCGACGCAGCTGCCGGACTCGACACGTACCACCCATTTACGGGTGCCATCGGTGGAGATGTCCTCGCTGACGACTTCAGGGCCACGAACTTCGGCACAGGCCTTGAGCTTTTCGCGCAGGGCCTTGCTGACGTTCGTCATGGCGTCGAAATCATCGACGCCAAAGTGGTGAATCCACTTCATGACCTGACCGGCACGGAAGCGCTTCTCCCCGATCGAATCGAAGAATTTTTCCATTTCCAGTTGAGTCAGACCCAACAGGTTTGTCTTGCCAGTCGATGCAATCATGAATTCACCCTTCACTCGTTAGTCAAAAGGACTTAGCGAGTGGTTACTTCGGTAGCTGCGAAGAAGTACGAGATTTCGCGAGCAGCGGCTGCTTCGGAATCGGAACCGTGAACAGCGTTGGCGTCGATGGAATCAGCGAAATCAGCGCGGATAGTACCGGCAGCAGCTTCTTTAGGGTTGGTAGCGCCCATCAGCTCGCGGTTTTTAGCGATGGCTTCTTCGCCTTCCAGTACCTGAACAACAACAGGACCGGAGATCATGAACGCAACCAGATCGCCGAAGAAACCGCGAGCGCTGTGCTCAGCGTAGAAACCTTCAGCTTCGGCTTTGGACAGTTGCTTCAGTTTCGAAGCAACAACGCGCAGGCCTGCTTTTTCAAAGCGAGTGGTGATTTCGCCGATTACGTTTTTAGCAACGGCGTCAGGCTTGATGATCGAGAAAGTACGTTGAACAGCCATGGTGAAACTCCAGAAACAATGATTAAAGCGAAAAATTAAACCCGCGAATTATACGCGGGTTCCGGGGGATTGCCTAACTGCGTGAATGACAGAGCTTAGTCAGCTTCTTCGATCCAGGCAGCCTGAATGGCTTCAAGGACCTTCTCGCCACCACGCGTCGGATCATCGCTGAACTCAGGCAGGGCTATAACCCAGCGCTGCAGCTCAACAAAATTGACATAGCGCGGATCGACATCCGGCTTGCTTTCCGCGAGCTGGATGGCGATATCCAGCACATCAACCCATTTAAGACTCATGACAGCTCCTTGTCAGTGCGGCGCTTCGGCTGCATGGTTAAGCGAATATTTCGGGATCTCGACCGTCAGGTCTTCAGTGCCGACGATGGCCTGGCAGGAAAGACGCGATTGTGGCTCAAGGCCCCAGGCTTTATCGAGCATATCTTCCTCCAGCTCGTCAGCCTCTTCCAGCGAGTTGAAACCCTCGCGGATGACGCAGTGACAAGTGGTGCAGGCGCAGACGCCACCGCAGGCACTTTCGATCTCGATGTGGTGCTCATGAGCCAGTTCGAGAATGGAGGTGCCGGGTGCCGCCTCAACAACCAGACCTTCCGGGCACAGTACTGCGTGAGGCAGAAAAATGATCTGCGGCATCAGTTATTCCTCGATTTCATTCAGATTGCGCCCCGACAGCGCGGCCTTGACGGTCAAGTCCATGCGTCGGGCTGCAAATGCATCGGTCACTTGCGACAGACGCTTGGTCTGCTGCTCAATGGCGGGGCCATCGGTGCCTTGCATCAATTCACGTAGTTCCTGCAGTTGCAGGTCGATGACCATGCGCTCTTCGGCGTCCAGCAAGCGTTCGCCATCCACGTCCAGTGCTGCCTCGACGGCCTCGACCAGACGCTGGGCGTCGACCTGCTGTTCGCGCAGCACCCGGGCGACCTTGTCGTCACTGGCGTGCTGGAACGATTCCTTGAGCATCCGGGCAATTTCGCCATCGGTCAGGCCATAGGAGGGCTTGACCTGGATACTCGATTCGACACCCGAGCCCAGTTCACGCGCAGCCACGCTGAGCAGACCATCAGCATCGACCTGGAAGGTGACACGGATTTTCGCCGCACCGGCAACCATCGCCGGAATGCCGCGCAGCTCGAAGCGCGCCAGGGAACGACAGTCGCTGATCAGTTCACGCTCGCCTTGCAGCACGTGAATCATCATCGCCGACTGGCCGTCCTTGTAGGTCGTGAAGTCCTGCGCACGCGCTACCGGAATGGTCGTGTTGCGCGGAATCACTTTTTCCATCAGCCCGCCCATGGTTTCCAACCCCAACGAGAGCGGAATCACATCGAGCAGCAGCAATTCTTCGCCGTCGCGCTTGTTGCCAGCCAGGGTATCGGCCTGGATCGCCGCGCCGATGGCGACCACTTGATCCGGATCGATTTCGGTCAATGGCTGGCGACCGAACAACTCGGCCACCGCCTGACGAACACGAGGAACGCGGGTCGAACCGCCCACCATGACCACCGCTTCGACTTCGTCCAGCTCGATATTGGCATCACGCACTGCGCGGCGGCAGGCTTTGAGGCTGCGGGCCAGCATCGGCTCGATCAGCGCATCGAAGGCCTCGCGAGTCAGCACGCCGCTCCAGTCGCCGTAGGCAACATCAGCACTGGCGACATCAGTGAGCGCTTCTTTTGCAGCGCAGGCCGCTTGCAACAGGCTGCGCTGGGTAGACGGATCGAGATCCGCCGACAGGCCTGCTTCAGCGACGATCCAGCTGGCGATTGCGTGATCGAAGTCATCGCCACCCAGCGCGGTGTCGCCGCCGGTGGCCAGCACTTCGAAGACGCCGCCCGTCAGACGAAGAATCGAAATATCAAAGGTGCCACCGCCCAGGTCGTAGATGGCAACCACGCCTTCAGCGTTTTGATCCAGGCCATAAGCCACGGCTGCGGCGGTCGGCTCATTGAGCAGACGCAACACATTGAGGCCGGCAAGTTTGGCGGCGTCTTTGGTGGCCTGACGCTGAGCGTCGTCAAAATAAGCCGGAACAGTGATCACCGCGCCTACCAGTTCGCCACCCAATGCCAGCTCAGCCCGCTCACGCAACACCTTGAGGATGTCAGCGGAGACTTCGACCGGGCTTTTCGGGCCTTGAATGGTTTCGATGAACGGCATGTGCGACTCGCCGCCGACGAAGCGGTAAGGCAATTGCTCGCCCAGCTGCTTGACGTCCGCCAGACCGCGCCCCATCAGGCGCTTGACCGAAAGCACGGTATTGAACGGGTCGGCAGCGGCGGCGGCTTTGGCAGCCTGACCGACTTCGACGCGGTCGGCGTGATAGCGCACGGCGGACGGCAGAATGACCTGCCCTTGCGCGTCAGCCAGCGGTTCGGAGAGACCGCTGCGCAATGCAGCGACCAGCGAATTGGTGGTGCCCAGGTCGATACCCACAGCCAGCCGACGCTGGTGCGGTTGAGGACTTTGGCCGGGTTCGGCGATCTGCAGTAAGGCCATGCTTTATCTGAATAATCACAGGCGTGCGGCCAGGAGCAGCACGGGGTTAATCGTCGAGGCGCTCTTCAAGCTGGCGCACTTCGTAAGAGAGCTTGTCGAGGAACTGCATGCGCCGCATCAGCCGTTCGGCCTCATCGCGTTGCGCAGCGTCGTCCCAACAAGCAGCGAAGCTTTCGTTCAGTTCTTCCTGCGCAACCTTGAGGCGTCGCTTGAAGACGGCAACTCCCGCCAGATCCGCTTCGTCCTGCAGATCCTCAAGCTCTTCGCGCCATTGCATCTGCTGCAGAAGAAACTCGGGATCGTGCACGGTCACTTCCAGCGGAACCTCATCGCCACGCATCGCCAACAGATAACGCGCCCGTTTCGGGGCGTTCTTGAGCGTCTGATAGGCTTCGTTGAGGCTGGCGGAATGTTCCAGCGCAAGACGCTGCTCACGCTCGGAAGCGTCAGCAAAGCGATCTGGATGCACGGCCCTGGCCAGCTCGCGATAGCGCGTGGCCAGTTGATCGAGATCAAGGCGAAAGCTCGGCTTGAGCTCAAACAAGGCGTAATGACAAGGAGTACCCACGATAAGCCTCAGATGTTGAAGCTTTCGCCGCAGCCACATTCACCGCGCGAGTTGGGGTTGTTGAACTTGAAGCCTTCGTTCAACCCTTCCTTGACGAAATCGAGCTCGGTGCCATCAAGGTAGACCAGGCTTTTCGGATCGATGATCACCTTGACGCCGTGCAATTCGTACACGGTATCTTCAGTGTTCGCCTCGTCGACGAACTCGAGCACATAGGCGAGACCGGAACAACCTGTGGTGCGAACACCCAGACGAACGCCATCACCTTTGCCGCGCCCGTCGAGGGAGCGTCGTACGTGTTTAGCGGCAGCTTCTGTCATGCTGATAGACATCGGAGCTCCTTATTGCAACGCAGTTACTTAACGCAAGCTTCTTTAGAAAAAGACTGCTGCTTACAGCAGGCCTTTCTTCTGCCGGTAATCGCGAACAGCGGCCTTGATGGCGTCTTCGGCGAGCACGGAGCAGTGGATTTTCACCGGCGGCAAGGCCAGTTCTTCAGCCAGCTGAGTGTTCTTGATGGTCTCTGCTTCATCCAGAGTCTTGCCCTTCATCCACTCGGTTGCCAGGGAGCTGGAAGCAATTGCCGAACCGCAGCCGTAGGTCTTGAACTTGGCGTCTTCAATGATGCCTTGATCGTTGACCTTGATTTGCAAGCGCATTACGTCGCCGCAAGCCGGAGCGCCGACCATGCCGGTGCCAACATCAGGATCTTCCGCGTTCATCTTGCCGACGTTGCGCGGGTTCTCGTAGTGGTCGATGACCTTTTCGCTGTAAGCCATGGTGCTATTCCTCTCATCAGGGAGTCGCTCTGCATGCCATGTGCACGGTTAGTTGCGCACGGCTCGCTTGGGAGGCGACTTTAAATTAATGCGCCGCCCACTCGATCTTGGAGATGTCGACACCGTCTTTGTACATGTCCCAGAGCGGCGAAAGTGCACGCAGCTTGGTGACCGCTTCGCAGACTTTCTGCGCCGCATAATCGATTTCTTCTTCGGTGGTGAAACGGCCGAAGGTAAAGCGTATCGAGCTATGAGCCAGTTCGTCATTACGACCAAGGGCGCGCAGCACGTACGACGGCTCAAGCGACGCCGAGGTACAGGCCGAACCGGACGAAACCGCCAGATCCTTGAGCGCCATGATCAGCGACTCGCCTTCGACGTAGTTGAAGCTCAGGTTCAGGTTGTGCGGTACACGGGAGATCATGCTGCCGTTGATGTACAGCTCTTCCAGATTTTCAACCTGCTTGTAGAAACGCTCGCTCAAGGCTTTGACATGGGCGTATTCGGCAGCCATGTCTTGCTTGGCAACGTGGAACGCTTCACCCATGCCAACGATCTGGTGGGTTGCCAGCGTGCCGGAACGCATGCCGCGCTCGTGACCGCCGCCATGCATGGCCGCTTCCAGGCGAACGCGCGGTTTGCGGCTCACGTAGAGGGCGCCGATGCCTTTAGGGCCGTAAGTCTTGTGCGCCGAGAAGGACATCAGATCGACCTTGAGGCTGGCCAGGTCGATTTCGATTTTGCCGGTGGACTGCGCCGCATCAACGTGGAACAGCACGCCGCGCGAACGGGTCAGTTCGCCAATCGCCGCGATGTCGTTGATGGTGCCGATTTCGTTGTTCACGTGCATGATCGAAACCAGAATGGTGTCGTCGCGCAGAGCCGCTTCAACCATTGCCGGAGTCACCAGGCCATCTTCGCCGGGCTCGATGTAGGTGACTTCAAAACCTTCACGCTCAAGTTGACGCGTCGTATCAAGCACAGCCTTGTGCTCGATCTTGTTGGTGATGATGTGCTTGCCCTTGCTGGCGTAGAAATGCGCCACGCCCTTGATTGCCAGGTTGTCGGACTCGGTCGCACCGGAAGTCCAGACGATTTCGCGTGGATCGGCGTTAACCAGATCAGCGACCTGACGACGCGCATTCTCCACCGCTTCTTCAGCTTTCCAGCCAAACACGTGGGAACGCGAAGCCGGGTTGCCGAAGTTTCCTTCGACGGTCAGGCATTCGATCATTTTCTGCGCGACTCGCGGATCGACCGGGGTCGTCGCGGAGTAATCAAGGTAAATCGGCAATTTCATTGAAGCTCTCCTATCAGGCAGGCGCACCGCTCATTCATCTGCGTTCATTCGACGGCGGACGTTTCAATCTTATCCAGGTAATGCGTCTTGGTATGGGAACGACGCAGATCCTGGCGCTGGGCGACTTCTTGCACCTCACGGCGAGTAACAAGGTCGGCCAGGCTGATACCGCTTAGAAATTCGTGAATCTGCTGGCTGAGATCACACCACAAGTGGTGGGTCAGACAGGTATCACCGGCATGGCAATCGCCCAGCCCCTGGCAACGTGTTGCATCAACAGACTCGTTGACGGCATCGATCACCTGAGAGACCTGGATGCTTTGCATGCTGCGGGATAGCTGATAACCACCGCCCGGCCCCCGCACGCTCGACACCAGACTGCTGCGACGCAGCTTGGCGAACAGTTGCTCGAGGTAGGACAGGGAAATGCCTTGTCGCTCAGAGATATCGGCCAGTGACACTGGCCCGTGCTGCGCATGTAGTGCCAGATCGAGCATGGCAGTTACAGCGTATCGGCCTTTCGTAGTCAGTCGCATGGCGTGTACCACAGAGGTTCTGGATAAAATCGAGTATGCTATTCCCGACTGTTTAAGTCAACTATAAGACCAAGCAATTTAGTCGGGAATACCTGCAAAACTGCGGCCGCATCATAGCAAACGCTGGGCCGCATGACACGCCCGGCATCAACCGACCTTGCTTTCGCTCTTGTCCTTGACGCAGTCGAAGACCTCGTCATGCAGTTCGGGAAGTTCCTTGGCGCAATAATCGCTGCCCAGGCCTTTGAGTGCATCGCACATGCCTTCCAGGCGCACGTCCACGGCTTGCAAGTGATCAAGCAACTGGCCAATGGCTCGCGCCACCGGATCGGGCATGTCTTCGCTGACGCCATAGGCATCGAAACCCAACTTCTCGGCAATTGCCTTGCGTTTGGCCTGCACATCATCGTCGGACTTGATGATGATGCGCCCCGGAATACCCACCGCCGTGGCACCAGCCGGCACCGCCTTGGTCACCACCGCGTTGGAGCCGATCTTCGCGCCCGCCCCCACCGTGAACGGCCCGAGCACCTTGGCGCCAGCGCCGACCACGACACCGTCTTCGAGAGTCGGATGGCGCTTGCCGGCATTCCAGCTGGTCCCGCCGAGCGTCACGCCCTGATACAGCGTGACGTCATTGCCGATCTCGGCCGTCTCGCCGATCACGATACCCATGCCGTGATCGATAAAAAACCGTCGACCAACTTTGGCACCGGGATGGATTTCGATACCGGTCATCCAGCGACCGAAGTTCGACACCACTCGCGCCGGCCACTTCAGACCCTGCAACCAAAGAATATGGGCCAGACGATGCAGCCAGATCGCGTGCATGCCTGGATAGCAGGTCAGCACTTCAAAGGCATTGCGTGCCGCCGGATCACGATGGAATACACTTTGAATATCTTCTCGCAGACGCTCGAACATCATTGATCCTTCCGCTTATAGGGTTCACCGCGGGCTGATTTCTGGGTCTCCGTGAGGATCCCGCGCAGAATGCTCAGCTCCGAGCGATTCACGTCGCTGCGACCGTACAGGCGGCGCAGTCGAGCCATCAAATGCCGTGGCTTTTCCGGATCCATGAAACCAATCGCTACCAGCGTGGCTTCGAGGTGCCCGTAAAAACCTTCCATTTCGTCCATGGTCGCCAGATCAGCGCTGCGCACCGAGGTCACTTCGACTTTTTCGGTCTTGGTCGGCTGCCCTTGAGCCACCAACCAGGACATGCGCACCTCGTAACTGAGCACCTGAACTGCCGCCGCCAGGTTCAGCGAGCTGAATTCAGGGTCGGACGGGATATGCACGTGATAGTGACATCGCTGCAGCTCCTCGTTGGTCAGGCCGGCGTATTCACGACCAAACACCAATGCCACCTCGGCGCCCTGCCCTGCCTGTTCGGCAGCCATCACGCCAGACTCGCGCGGATCGAGCAGCGGCCAAGGGATGCGCCGATCACGGGCACTGGTGCCCAAGACCAGATTGCAGCCCACCAAAGCGTCTTCAAGGGTCGCAACCACCTGGGCGTTTTCGAGGATGTCGCTCGCCCCGGAAGCCCGGGCGTCGGCCTCGTGATGGGGAAAGACCAGCGGATCCACAAGCACCAGGCGCGAAAGCCCCATGTTTTTCATGGCGCGAGCAGCCCCTCCGATATTGCCGGGATGACTGGTACCGACCAGGACAACACGAATGTTTTGCAGCAAGGCAAGTGCTCACAGACAGAAGAATGGGGAGCAAATCTTACAGAAGCCCCCGGCTTAACGCTATGAACGTCTGTGGCAGCGAGGTTGCTCGCGAAGAACGCTACCGCGGTGAGCGTGATCCTTTAAGGCGCCTGATTCGCGGGCAAGCCTCGCTCAACGAACCCGGTTTTAGCCTCACGCGGCAACACGACGCTGGAAATATTTCGTCTTACGCCATAGAATGTTCGGCTTTCTTTAACGACCCAGGTGAAACGTCCATGCAGCCCATGCTGAATATCGCGCTGCGCGCCGCCCGCAGCGCCAGCGAATTGATTTTCCGCTCCATCGAGCGCCTGGATACCATCAAGGTCGATGAAAAAGGTGCGAAAGATTACGTCACCGAAATCGATCGTGCTGCCGAGCAACTGATCGTGACCGCCTTGCGCAAGGCTTATCCGACTCACGGCATCCTTGGGGAAGAAAGCGGCCTGCATGAAGGCTCCGGCGAAGGCGCCGATTACCTGTGGATCATTGATCCGCTGGACGGCACCACCAACTTCATTCGCGGCGTTCCGCACTTTGCCGTCAGCATCGCCTGCAAACACAAGGGCCGCCTGGCTCACGCCGTGGTTCTCGATCCGGTCCGCCAGGAAGAGTTCACCGCAAGTGCCGGCGGCGGCGCGCAACTCAACGGTCGTCGCATGCGTGTCAGCCCGCGCACCAGCCTTGAAGGCGCCCTGCTTGGCACCGGCTTCCCGTTCCGTGACAACCAGATGGATAACCTGGAAAACTATCTGGGCATGTTCCGCAGCCTGGTAGGCCAGACCGCCGGCATCCGTCGCGCAGGCGCTGCAAGCCTGGACCTGGCCTACGTGGCCGCCGGTCGTTTCGATGCGTTCTGGGAATCGGGCTTGTCCGAATGGGATATGGCTGCAGGCGCCCTGCTGATTCAGGAAGCCGGCGGTCTGGTCAGCGACTTCACAGGCGGTCACGACTTCCTGGAAAAAGGCCACATCGTTGCTGGCAACACCAAATGTTTCAAGGCCGTGCTGACCTCCATCGCACCGCACTTGCCTGCATCGCTGAAGCGCTAAGTCTCGGCGCATTAAAAAAACCGGCCTAGGCCGGTTTTTTTATGCCTGGGATAAAAACTACTGCTGACCCAGAACCAATTGACCTTCCTTGTTGACCGGAATCTGGTTGCCCGGATCGCGCTCCATACGCACCTGACCGACCTTGTCGTTGAGCTTGTACTTCACGTCATAACCCACAACCTTGTCGCTGATGTCATTGACCGTGTTGCAGCGCGTCTGCGTCGTGGTGTAGGTATCGCGGTTCTGCATGCCTTCCTGAACCTTGTTACCGGCGTATCCGCCACCGACTGCGCCAGCGACCGTCGCAAGCTTCTTGCCGTTACCGCCGCCGACCTGATTGCCCAGCAAACCGCCGGCAACCGCACCGATAACGCTGCCGACGATCTGATGCTGGTCCTTGACCGGTGCCTGACGTGTCACGGCTACATCCTTGCACACTTCACGCGGCGTCTTGATTTGCTGTTTGACAGGTTCGACTGCCAAAACTTCAGCATATTCAGGGCCGCTTTTAACGAGGCTGTAGGTGGCAACAGCACCGCCGGCAGTAACGACGGCAGCACCCAGCACAGCACCAACAAGCAACGATTTGTTCACGTGAACCTCCTGACCATCTCAAGCGCAGTGACCTGCGCGACTTGGGCCTACTGCCCGCTCAGCGCGAGCCGCGTGGCGGTTTACAGACCCAATCCTTGGAGCACAAAAAAAGGCGCGAGTTCAAAACTCGCGCCTTTCAGGTCATTGAGGTGAACGCGTCGTGTTATGGACGGTCGTCCACCTTCTCGGCGACCACTGGAGGAATCAGATCCTCGGAGGACAGGTTCAGCCAGATCAGCACCACGTTGGCGATATAGATCGACGAGTAGGTACCCGCCAATACGCCGATGAACAGCGCCACCGAGAATCCGTGCAGGCTGTCGCCACCAAACACCCACAGCGCGATGATCGCCAGCAAGGTCGAAACCGAGGTCGCAATCGTCCGCAGCAGGGTTTGCGTGGTGGAGATGTTGATGTTTTCGATCAACGAAGCCTTACGCAACAGACGGAAGTTTTCCCGGACCCGGTCGAATACCACGATGGTGTCGTTCAGCGAGTAGCCGATGATCGCCAAAACCGCCGCCAACACCGTGAGGTCGAAGGTGATCTGGAAGAACGACAGGATACCCATGGTCACGACCACGTCGTGGATCAGCGAGACGATTGCACCGACGGCGAACTTCCACTGGAAGCGGAACGCCAGGTAGATCAACACGCCGCCCAGCGCCATGAGCATGCCGAGGCCGCCCTGGTCGCGCAGCTCTTCACCGACCTGTGGACCGACGAATTCGACACGCTTGACGGTCGCCGGGTTATCGGCGCCCGACTTGCGCAGCGCTTCAGCTACCTGAGTGCCCAGTTGTGGATCTTCGCCAGGCATACGCACCAGCAGATCGGTGGTCGCGCCAAAACTCTGCACGACCGCGTCGTGATAACCGGCGGTTGCCAGTTCTTCACGTACTTTGCCCAGATCCGCAGGACGCTCGTAGGTCAGCTCGATGAGCGTACCGCCGGTGAAATCCAGACCGTAGTTCAGCCCTTTGGTGGCCCAACTGAACAACGCCAGGACGGTAAGGAGCATGGTAACGGCGAACGCAATATTGCGAACGCCCATGAAGTTAATGGTACGTAACATGTCAGCCCCTTAAATCCACAACTTCTTGAAGTCACGCCCGCCATAGATCAGGTTGACCATTGCGCGGGTCACCATGATGGCACTGAACATCGAGGTAAAGATGCCGAGCGACATGGTCACAGCAAAACCTTTGACCGGGCCGGTGCCCATCGCAAAGAGAATGCCGCCGACCAGCAGCGTGGTCAGGTTGGCGTCGAGAATCGCGGTATAGGCGCGATCGAAACCTTCGTTGATCGCCCGCTGCACAGTCATGCCGTTGGCGATCTCCTCACGAATACGCGAGAAGATCAGCACGTTGGCGTCCACCGCCATGCCCATGGTCAGCACGATACCGGCGATACCCGGCAGGGTCAGCGTCGCGCCCAGCATGGACATCAAGGCCAGCAGCATGACCATGTTCAGCGCCAGGGCAACCGTGGCGATCAGACCGAAGAAACGGTAGATGGCCATGATGAACAGCGAGACGAACAGCATGCCCCACAGCGAAGCGTCGATACCCTTGGTGATGTTGTCAGCACCCAGGCTCGGGCCGATGGTGCGTTCTTCAGCGAAGTACATCGGTGCAGCCAGACCACCGGCGCGCAACAGCAGCGCCAGTTCGGAAGCTTCACCCTGGCCGTTCAGGCCGGTGATCCGGAACGAACCGCCCAGCGGCGACTGAATGGTCGCCAGACTGATGATCTTCTTCTCTTCCTTGAAAGTCTGAGCCGGCACGTCTTTCTCGACGCCGTTGACCGTTTGCTTGGTGTAAGTAGTGGTCGGTTTTTGCTCGATGAAAATCACTGCCATGCTGCGACCCACATTGCTGCGCGTCGAGCGGCTCATCAGATCGCCACCATGGCCATCCAGGGTGATGTTCACTTGCGGACGACCGTGTTCGTCGAAGCCAGCCTTGGCGTCGGTTACCTGGTCACCGGTGATGATAAGGCCACGCTCAACCGGAGCTGCCGGACGACCGCCTTCGCGGAACTCGAACATCTCGGTGGTGGCCTTGGAATCATCAGGACCTGCGCCCAGACGGAACTCAAGGTTGGCGGTCTTGCCCAGAATACGCTTGGCTTCAGCGGTGTCCTGCACGCCCGGCAGCTCAACCACGATGCGGTTGGCGCCCTGACGCTGGACCAAAGGCTCGGCAACACCCAGCTCGTTGACCCGGTTACGCACGGTGGTCAAGTTCTGCTTGATCGAGTATTCGCGAATCTCGGCAACCTTGGCCGGAGTCATCGCCAGACGCAGTACGGGAATACCGTTCAGATCGGCCGGGACGATATCGAAATCGGTGAAATTCTTGCGGATCAGTGCACGGGCTTCATCGCGAGCGGCTTCATCACTGAAACCCAGCTGAATAGCGCCGTTGAGTTGCGGCAGGCTGCGATAACGCGATTTTTCCTTGCGCAACAGGCTTTTCACTTCGCCTTCATAAACCTTCATGCGCGCGTCGAGCGCCTTGTCCATGTCGACTTCCAGCAGGAAGTGCACACCACCGGACAAGTCCAGACCCATCTTCATCGGGCTGGCACCCAGATGACGCAGCCATGTCGGCGTGGTGCGGGCCAGGTTCAGTGCGACGACATAGTCATCACCCAAAGCCTTGCGCGCGACATCCTTGGCCGGCAACTGGTCTTCTTGTTTACTCAGACGCAACAAACCGCCTTTGCCATTCTCAGCCAGGGAGGAAGCCTTGACCGCGATACCTGCATCGGTAAGCGCCTTGCCGACACGATCGAGATCAGCCTGATTGACCTGCAACGCCGTGCTCGCGCCGGTGATCTGGATCGCCGCATCATCAGGATAGAGATTGGGTGCGGAATAAATAAAACCGACCACCAGCACCGCCAGGATCAGTAGGTATTTCCACAGAGGGTATTTGTTCAGCATCACGCCGCCCGTATAACGCGGGGCGCCTTGCGCGCCCCGTCGATTGGTAAAAGACTGAAACCTTAGATCGCTTTCAGGGTGCCCTTTGGCAGGGTGGCGGCAATAGCGCCCTTCTGAATTTTCAGCTCAACAGTGTCGGACACTTCGATAACTACGAAGTCATCGGTCACTTTGTTGATCTTGCCAGCGATACCGCCGGAGGTGACAACTTCGTCGCCCTTCTGCAAGTTGCCGAGCAGGTTCTTCTGCTCTTTGGCGCGCTTGGCCTGCGGACGCCAGATCATCAGATAGAAGATGACCAGGAAACCGACCAGGAAAATCCATTCAAAGCCACCGCCCATAGGGCCTGCGGCCGGTGCAGCAGCATCCGCGAAAGCGGAAGAGATGAAAAAGCTCATTTAGCACTCCAGTTGCAAAATTAGTAAGAAAAGCTGAAAAAACTCAGTTCAATCAATCCAAAGGCGGCACGGGAAGGCCGCGTTTAGCGTAGAAGGCATCGACAAAGGCGGCCAATGTACCCTGTTGAATAGCCTCGCGCAAACCAGCCATGAGCAGCTGGTAATGCCGCAAATTATGGATCGTATTGAGCATGCTCCCCAGCATTTCGCCGCACTTGTCCAGATGATGCAGATAAGCACGGGAGAAGTTCTTGCAGGTGTAGCAATCGCACGTCGGATCCAGCGCCGAATCGTCATGACGATGGAACGCGTTACGGATCTTCAGCACACCTGTATCAATGAACAAATGACCATTGCGGGCATTGCGGGTCGGCATCACGCAATCGAACATGTCGATTCCGCGGCGCACACCCTCCACCAGATCTTCCGGCTTGCCTACACCCATAAGGTAACGAGGTTTGTCAGCTGGCATCTGGCCCGGCAGATAATCCAGCACTTTGATCATCTCGTGCTTGGGCTCGCCCACCGACAGACCGCCAATGGCCAGGCCGTCGAAGCCGATCTGATCCAGGCCTTCGAGGGAGCGCATGCGCAGGTTTTCATGCATGCCGCCCTGCACGATACCGAACAGCGCCGCCGTGCTTTCGCCGTGAGCGATCTTCGAGCGCTTGGCCCAGCGCAGGGACAATTCCATGGATACCCGGGCGACATCTTCATCGGCCGGATAAGGCGTGCATTCGTCGAAGATCATCACGATGTCCGAGCCCAGGTCACGCTGGACCTGCATCGACTCTTCCGGGCCCATGAACACTTTGGCGCCATCGACCGGGGAAGCGAAGGTCACGCCCTCTTCCTTGATCTTGCGCATGGCGCCGAGGCTGAACACCTGGAAGCCGCCGGAGTCGGTCAGAATCGGGCCGTTCCACTGCATGAAATCGTGCAGGTCGCCGTGCGCCTTGATGACTTCGGTGCCCGGACGCAGCCACAAGTGGAAGGTGTTGCCGAGGATCATCTGCGCGCCGGTGGCTTCGATGTCCCGTGGCAGCATGCCCTTGACCGTACCGTAAGTGCCCACCGGCATGAACGCCGGGGTTTCGACCACGCCGCGCGGAAAGGTCAGACGACCACGACGCGCCTTGCCGTCAGTGGCCAACAACTCGAAAGACATACGACTGGTGCGGGTCATGCGTGATCCTCTGGGCCCGATGCTGCAGGAGCGGTCGGCGCGGGATTGCGGGTGATGAACATCGCATCACCGTAACTGAAAAAGCGGTAGCCATGCTCAACCGCTGCCGCATAGGCAGCCATGGTCTCGGGGTAACCGGCGAACGCCGAAACCAGCATCAGCAGCGTGGATTCAGGCAAATGAAAGTTGGTCACCAGGGCATCGACCACATGAAACGGACGCCCCGGAAAAATAAAGATATCGGTATCGCCGCTGAACGGCTTCAACACGCCATCGCGGGCCGCGCTTTCCAGCGAACGCACGCTGGTGGTGCCCACGGCAATCACCCGCCCGCCGCGTTCGCGACAGGCTGCTACCGCATCGACGACTTCCTGGCTGACTTCCAGCCACTCGTTGTGCATGTGGTGATCTTCCAGACGCTCGACGCGCACCGGCTGAAACGTCCCCGCGCCAACGTGTAGCGTCACGAACGCCAGCTCGACGCCTTTGGCAACGATGGCATCCAGCAGCGGCTGATCGAAATGCAGGCCCGCCGTCGGCGCAGCCACCGCACCGGCGCGCTCGGCATAGACCGTCTGATAACGCTCGCGGTCGGCGCTGTCGTCCGGGCGGTCTATATAAGGAGGCAGCGGCATGTGCCCGACCCGCTCGAGCAACGGCAAGACCGGTTCAGCGAAACGCAGCTCGAACAGCGTGTCATGGCGCACCACCATCTCGGCCTCGCCACCGCCGTCGATCAGGATCGTCGAACCCGGCTTGGGCGACTTGCTCGACCGCACGTGGGCCAGCACGCGATAGGTGTCCAGAACCCGCTCGACCAGAATCTCCAGCTTGCCGCCGGACGCCTTCTGGCCGAATAAACGGGCCGGAATCACACGGGTATTGTTGAACACCATCAAATCGCCGGGGCGCACATGCTCCAGCAAATCAGAGAAATGACGATGTGCCAGCGCGCCGCTAACCCCGTCAAGGGTCAACAAACGACTGCTGCGGCGCTCGGCCAAAGGATGGCGAGCGATCAGGGAATCAGGGAGTTCGAAGGTAAAGTCAGCAACGCGCATGATGGGGTTCGTCTAGCAGGGCCGTGAAGTTTAGCGGAAGAAGACAAAATTGACTATGAAAGGTGATTGACCAACGGTAATACCGTCTGTAGACTTCGCCGCCATTGAGCCCTGATGGCGGAATCGGTAGACGCGGCGGATTCAAAATCCGTTTTCGAAAGGAGTGGGAGTTCGAGTCTCCCTCGGGGCACCATATAGCAGTATCTGAAAGTCTCTACCAGACTCTCAGACCCAAAGAAACCGGCCACTTGAGCCGGTTTTTTTGTGCCTATCTGTATACCCCTGTCTCTCCCTATCCGTTGTATCCCTGCTTGTATCCTGCAAAAAACACCGAACTTTGGGATACAAGGATGAAGCGTTCTGAAATCAAACGTCGCCCCCTTCCTGATACGACCCTCGCAGGATTAGAGCCTGATTCGAAGGAGTACAGGGAGCTGGATGGAAATGGCCTGTACTTCAGGGTAAAGCCTTACAGTGGGAAATCTTGGCAGCCTCGTTACAAACGTCCGGCGGGCAATTGGCCATGGATGGGGCTCGGGGCACCAGTTGGAGCGGTTCATACCAAACGCAGTGCTGGAGGTGTTTCCATAGTCGGCTATGACATTGGCCATGCTATGAGTAGAACGTCAGCTGCCGTCCCCCCCAGTGGCCGCCTTCAGTCCTGACGGAAGAACACTGACCAGGCTCTGCGTCACTCATTTACCAAGGAACGTCTCAACAGTACTGGCGAACCGTTCGGGCTGGTCAAGCATCACAAAGTGAAAACTGCCGTCAATGCGTGTGAACTGGACATTGGATGTCGAGGCATAGGCGCGATGGAACAGCGCATCGACGTTGGATGAAGGTACGCCATACAAGGGGTCGTATGCGTAAACGACCTCGACTGGCGCTCTGATGTGACTCAGTTCAGGGCGCAAATCGGTGACCATCAATTCATACACAGCATTTGCCACGGCTCTACGATCAGAATTGATGCTCGCAGCGAGTACGCAGGGCCTGGATGCTTGGGTTTTTACAAGCCGGGCGATGGATAATTTTTGCATGTTTTCGGTTTGTTCCGCAGATGCAGCCAACAGAGAATCACGCATCTGTACCGCATGTGGGGCCACTGTTTCGCTGGTCGCCGAAGGATTCATCAATAAGCTGTAGAAGGGCAAGGCATCGACGATCATCAAGCGACCCACCAAGTCTGGATGCCGAGCCCCAAGCATCAATGCAGCTTCGCCCCCAAGTGAGTGGCCGATGATCACCGGTGCATGGATATGCTGGGCGCGGATGTATTCAGCAATCGCTTCGACCGCAGGGGCCATGACTCCCCCTTCTGTATCGAGCGGAGCAGGCGAGCCGGCAAAACCTGCCAGTTGGATGAGATGAAGGCGATGGCTTTGACGTAATCTAGAGACCAGATCCGCCCATACCTCGCGGGACGAGGCAAGTCCCGGGATTAATATGACGTCCTTGCCAGCCCCCTCGACCTGCACAGAAATACGCCGCTGCTCGGAATGCCCCGCTGACGGAGATGGCAACTGATCGGATGCTGCCGATAGCGTCGCTGACAGCAACCATAATAAGGCACCCACCGTCGCCAAAATCTTCGCACGCATCAGATCCACCTAACCGCTTGATGCGCTGCAATACTAGCGGACACGTAAGCTGTACAAATGATCAGCAGCGTCATAGCCCTTCCTTTGACTATCAAGAGGCGGACACTATAGGGGCCATCTACGCTACGTGAAACCCCGGAAATCGGACATCTGGGTCAGGTCGAAAGCGGACTAGGTGGAAGGTCTGCTCTTGGCCGCTTGCGTTCTACATTTGCCCAAATCTGTAGATGCTGCTGTAACACCTATCTTGCTTGTAACACCCAAGAAACGTGGAAGCTTAGTGGTATGCAACACCAATAAAAATCATTAAATTCAATGAGTTAATTTTAATTGCAACACCCGCAACACCTGTAACACGTCTTTTTCGTGCCCCATACCCCAATGGTGATCAAGCCATCAGCGGGTGCAATACTGGCTGGTAACGACTGATGCAGAATTCGAATGTTGGGTCGCCGAGTGCCGGGGCGTTTGTAGGGCGGTCTACCAAGGGGGGATGCATCAATTGGGTAGCCAAATCGCCAGGGACCCTGTGAATGTTCGGTGGGTACGGGGTCGGAAACCCGTGCGTTCGTGTTAGCGGCTGGATTTTTTGAGTTGGTTGACAGGTTGACGAGGTTGACACCTACCACCATGGTTGGCGCCATGCAGGCGTTCACTATCAGCAACAGATAAAGCCATCTTTACCGAAGCTGTAACGATGGCCCTCTTTCTTCAAGATCCTTTCTTTAAACGATTGAAATTTCAGTAACTTCCGGCACTTCCCACTAACTCGATCCCGCGGATTTCCTGCCCCGTGTCTTGATTAAGCCCCTAGGGTCCCCGGCTACATTTCCAGAACCAAAAAAATTAGTAGCCTCCATTCTCCTCTCCGACCACAACCGCTTTCGGTTTATAAGTTTGAGGAGAATCAATATCCAAGAACGTGACTCCGAGACTTTCAAATAAAACCGCAACCGGATCCGCGACAATATTTGAAATATTGATAATCGACCACCTAGCAAATCAAAGCATCCAACCCTGCCGAAACACCATTCACCCAGTGATAGCTCGGCTCCTGTCTGCTGGTGAAACCCACAGGCAGCAAGTATTGGCACTTCCTATACGGCTCTCAGGGTCGAGCGGCGACATCAGTCACATTTCTCAGCTCCACTCGTGATCATTCACAAAGGAAGCAAAAATTCCATACCTCTGTACCAACGTAGTAGCCCTCTATTACCCACCTGGGTCACGTCCGCCTCATCATGAAATCGCAAGTGCTTGACCAAAAATCCAGGAATCACGAAAACCGTAGGTAGATGGAATGGCAAAATTTATTCATACCATGATCCGTGTGGGCGACCTCGACCAGTCGATGAAGTTTTACCAGGACGTGTTTGGGCTCAGAGAAACTCATCGCCTGGAGTTCGACGATTTCTCGCTGGTCTACCTGCGGGATTTCGAGAGCGGCGCAGAAATCGAGCTAACCTGGAACAAGGGGCAGAGCGAGTACACCCATGGCAGTGGCTACGGTCATGCCGCCTTTGTCGTCGAGGATCTGGACCAGCAGTTCAATCGACTGGTGGATCTGAAATTGTCACCGGCCCCCATCAAGGAATTTAAAAGAAATGGCGTTTTGCTCGCACGATTCTTTTTTATTCAGGATCCCGACGGTTACAAAATTGAAGTGTTACAGCGTGGTGGCCACTATCAATGAACATTTGAATTTCCAAATGCCGTCGGACTAAGCACTGCCAGCTTAGAACCAAAAACCTCAGATCCATTTGATCTCCAACAGGAGTGATTTTCCCCTTCAAACCGCACTCCATGATTCGACCGTGACGTTGTCATTCCTAATAAAAATAAAAAGGAGACATTTCATGCAAGACGTAACTCTCAATCGTCGCCGCTTTCTGCAAGGCAGCGGTGGGTTGTTGTTGGGCACACTTATATTCGGCTCAGGCCCCATCGCCCTGCTGGCTCCCAGCCGATCATGGGCCATGGAAATGAACACCCTTAGTAGCGAAGTAGCGGCGAAACTGCTGCTGGTGATTCGCCGCGTTTACCCCCATGACCGCATGGAAGATGCTGTCTACGCCTTTGCCGTAAAAGCGCTTGACGAGCGTGCATCCACTGACCCCTCCGTACTCCCACTGCTTGATAAAGGTCTTTCCGAACTCGACCGACTGGCGGGCGGCAACTGGACAAGTCTCGATGAAATCAGGCAGGTCGCCCTGCTTGAAGAAATCCAGCATTCCGACTTTTTCATTTTGATCAGAGGCACGTCAGTCAACTCGCTATACAGCAACGAATTGGCTTACCAGCATTTCGGTTACGAAGGCGCCTCCTTTCCTAAGGGCGGATATCTGATGCGTGGCTTCAACGATCTGAAGTGGCTGCCCGCCGCTCCAGCAGAAGCCAGTCCCAGCGCTTTTTCTTGAGGAGTAACCAGCATGACAACTTACAGTTTTGACGATGATTCCGTAGTAGTGATCATAGGTTCCGGTGCGGGTGGCGGGACACTCGCCAACGAGTTGTGCCAAAAGGGCATACCGGTCGTTCTTCTCGAAGCAGGTGAGCGTCAATCCACAGCGACCTTCATCAATGATGAATGGCCTTCGTTTCAACAGCTCTCCTGGGGCGATACACGCACGACGTCTGGCACTTGGCAGATCGCCAAGGACTTTCCCAATCTACCCGCCTGGATCTGCAAAACGGTGGGTGGCACCACCACTCATTGGGCCGGAGCGAGCATCCGCTTACAAGAACACGAGTTTCGCGCACGGCAGACTTACGGCGACGTAAAAGGAGCGAACCTGCTGGACTGGCCATTGACGCTGGCGGAACTGGAGCCCTATTACACCCGTGCCGAGGACAAGATGGGTGTCACTCGCACCAACGACATTCCCGGCCTGCCCGGCAACAACAACTTCCAAGTGATGTACAACGGTGCAATGAAGCTTGGCTACAAACACTGCTCGACTGGACGCATGGCCATCAACAGCCGCGCCCGCGCAGGACGCGCGCAGTGCATGCAACTTGGGTTCTGCTTTCAAGGCTGCAAAATGGGGGCGAAGTGGTCAACGCTCTACACTGAAATTCCGGCCGCCGAAGCGACCGGCAAGCTTGAGTTGCGAACCCAAGCCCATGCGGTTCGGATCGAACATGATGCCAAAGGTCGTGCCAGCGCCGTTGTCTATGCTGACGCAAAGGGCGAGTTACACCGGCAGAAAGGCCGCATCATCGCGATAGCCGGTAATGCAATCGAAACCCCCAGACTGCTCTTGAACTCTTCCAGCACCTTATTTCCCCACGGGCTGGCCAACGGATCGGGCATGGTCGGCAAGCACTACATGCGCCACACCACCGGCTCCGTTTTCGCCGAGTTCAGCGATCCTGTGCACTTCTACCGAGGCACGATAATGGCGGGCCTGATCAGTGACGAGGTGCATTTCAATCCTGATCGCGGCTTTGTCGGCGGCTACGAAATGGAAACCGTCTCTCTCGGGCCATCGTTCATGGCAGCATTTTTCAATCCAGGTGCATGGGGCAAGGATTTTACCCGTGTCATGGACAATTACACTCACCTTGCCGGCATGTGGATAGTGGGCGAAGACATGCCTCGCGAGAGCAATCGCATCACATTGAGCAATGACACCAAGGATCGTTTCGGGATATCCGTGGCCAACGTTCACTACGACGATCATCCAAATGACATTGCCATGCGTGAACACGCCTTCAAACAAGGCAGCGCGGTATACGAAGCGGTTGGCGCGCTCAAGACCCACCGGGTTCCGCCTTATCCTTCCACCCATAACCTGGGCACGTGTCGCATGAGTCTCAAAGAGGCGGATGGTGTCTGCAATAAACATGGCCAGTGCCATGAGGTGCCTAACCTGTTCATCTCGGACGGGAGTCAATTCACCACGAGTGGCGCGGAGAATCCGACCCTGACAATCGTCAGCCTGGCCATTCGACAAGCCGACTACATTGCCCAATCGCTCAAGGCCAAGGCCGCATGACAGCGCAAAATCCAGGCGGCCGGGAAGTCTGAGAGTTGAGGGCGTTCAGCGACAATTACATTTGGTCGCTGCTCTGCCTGGAGGAGAAACGCTGTGCAGTCGTTGATCCAGGGGGACGCGCAACCTGTCATTGACTGGTTACGCGCGCACCCGCAATGGACGCTTGGCGATGTTTTGATCACACATCACTAAAGCGACTGCAACCTCTGCAGGAGTACGCAGGTGTAGTATCTGACTATTACCCCCTCTTGTATAAAGAGGACAATGATTCTGATTTTTCCGGGAGGATCTTAAAATGTGCGAACTGTATATTAAAGCCGATCCAATTCTTTATGAGTCTCGGTCACGCTCATTGCGCATACATGGCGTGATCACGACGTTGCGGCTGGAAAACCAGTTTTGGGACATCCTCACGGAGATGGCTGCCGGGGAAGGTCTTACCACCAACCAATTGATCACCAATCTCTACGAAGAGATCACCAAAGCTCGCGACGAAGTGGTGAACTTTTCCTCGTTCCTGCGCGTTTGTTGCACTCGATACCTGGCTCAACAGCGCGGTGCTGCGCCTCTTAAGCTGGTTAACCGCACTGCATGATTAGAAACCGGCCATTGGAGGCAATATCATGCAAACCCATAATATTCACGCCGCCAAGACACACTTCTCGCAGCGTGTAGACGCTGCAGCTGGCGGGGAAACGATCATCATCGCGAAAGCAGGCGTACCCGTAGCGAAGCTGGTCCCAATCGAAGCTCCCAAGCGGCGTGGGATGCTACCCAATGTGAGATTTAATGCAGAAGCTTCGGATGCAATGGACGCGGGCTATGTTGAACTGCCCATCACATCTGCCCACGGACTGACAGTTGGCGCCCTGCCCCTCCATCACCGCGACCCGTTTGATCGCATTATCGTTTCGCAAGCTATGGCTGAGGGGATCAGCCCGGTCACCAATGACAGCGCTATGCGCGCTTATCCTCATACCATTATCGTCTGACATGCGAGCGTCCCTGGTGCAGACAACATTGGCAAAAGCGCCGAGCCGCGAAGGATTTGTCCCCGCATACAACACTGAACCCTTTGCGCATCACCCTGCCTAAACAGTTACAACCAAGGGGGAGATGTATGGAACTCAAACAAATCTGGGACGTGCTGGCGAATATCATGGACGCTCCGCTGGTCTGGATATCCGTTGTGACGCTACTTATCGTTGCCGTGCTGTGGGCGGTGACCCGGGTCATGAAGAGCGATGGCCAGCGCGAAAGCAAGGCGCTATGGATCATCGTACTGGTGTTTGTTCCGGTTCTCGGGCTGCTGGCCTGGGCGGTTGCGGGCCCGAAAGCCAAAACAGCAGGTTCCGATCCGCTTCAACAACGAAATTGAAGCCTGATGCGACCCTAAGCTTGCGATTCACAAAACCGGCCACTGAGCCGGTTTTTTTGTGCCTGGCATTTAGCGTTATGAAACGGTCAGTTAAATAACCATAAATCAGCAGCTTAGGTTTGCTATATTTCGCCGCATCAAATCGCCATGTCGTTCGGCGCAGCACTGACCTGGAAGGGAATCAACATGGGTCTCACCAAAGAAAACCAACAACTTCAGAATGCTCTGGTCTCGGCGGCCCACCTGCTGCGATGGTCTTTGGCCAATATGCTCAAGGAAGCCAACAGCCTCTCTGATAGCGGCAAGCATGCTGAAGCCCAGGCCCTGATTGAGTTTTCGGCCAATTATCAAGAATCCGAATCCAGCCTGCTGAGCTACGCCTCCGAAGTTCGCGATGGCCTGATCAGCAAAACCAGCGCTGCCTGACCAGCGGCACTCACCGAGCTCAAGCCTTGTTCTTGCTGGCTTCAGGCACGGCACCGCAACGCTGTCCAGGCATGCCTTCGCTGACCTGCACTTAACACGGCGCCTGTGCCAGGCAGTGTTATCAATCGGATCATGGATGTGCGGTCGGCTTCTGGCTTATACCTGAGCGGGCATCGCGTCCACAGTGAAGACATCACCCAAAAAGATAAACAGGCAACTCTTTTAACACTCAAATGGATTTATCTATTACCCACCTCTATTTTTTTATGACCATTCGTCAACTTGGCTGAACAGCTTTCACGGCTCGGCGCTCCCTTTACTGTGGCCAATCATATGTCCACCGACAGCCGTTTTGGCTTAATAAGATGAGGAACCGAACCATGTTCATTCATAACAAGCGTTTGCAGTACACCGTGCGTGTCGCACGACCTGATCCAGGTTTGGCCAATCTTCTTCTGGAGCAGTTCGGTGGTGCTCAAGGTGAACTGGCAGCAGCGGCACGCTACTTCACTCAAGCGTTGGCAGAAGAGGATGCAGGTCGTAAAGACTTGTTGATGGATATCGCCACGGAAGAACTTAGCCACCTGGAAATTATCGGTTCGATTATTTGCATGCTGAACCGTGGCGGCAAAGGTCAGTTGGCCGAAGGCGTACAGCAGGAAGGTGAGTTGTATCGTGCAATCAATGGCGCGGGCAATGATTCGCATATTACTTCTTTGCTCTACGGCTGCGGTGCGCCACTGACCAACTCGGCCGGTGTGCCATGGACAGCGGCGTATGTCGATACTATCGGCGAACCGACTGCGGACTTCCGTTCCAATATCGCGGCAGAAGCACGGGCGAAGATCGTTTACGAGCGCCTGATGAATGTGACGGATGATCCAGGTATCAAAGAAGCGCTGGGCTTTTTGATGACCCGGGAAATCGCGCACCAGAAGTCGTTCGAAAAAGCGCTGCACTCGATCCAGCCAAACTTCCCGCAAGGCAAACTGCCTGGCATGCCTGAGTTCGCCAACGTGTACTTCAACATGTCGGCCGGCGAGCCGAACCTGCGTGGCCCATGGAATGAAGGCGACGAGTGGGAATATGTGGAATCACCACAACCTGCAGTAGATGGCGGTGACGGTACCGCATCGGTCGAGTTGTCCACCGATGACGAAGCCGTGTTGTTGACCATGAAGGAACGCACCATGTCCGATCCGGATGCCAACCCGATTACCGGTGCGGATCTGGGTTCAGGTTACGTGCAAGGTAAAGATCTGTAAGACCATTAACCTGTGAAATAGACTGACTGACCAAAACTTAAAAGAGGAGGTGGACAATGCATTTGTCTGAGGATGAGACTCGCCTTGTAAATGACGAAGAACTTAATGCGTTGCTGGCGACTCCTGCAACGTTTGATTCAACCGTTAAACGCTTTGAAGTTCAGGCGCGGGATATCAAACGTGGTTTTCAGGTAAACCAGGCTATCAACTCATTGAGAGTGCCGGGCAGTTCCGATCATTCGGCTTCGCCGGACTCGAAACGCAAGTACGCTTCGGTGACTTACACGTCAGGCAAGTCGAAACAACCGTGACAATTAAATGTGCATAGCAAAAGATAGAGCAAGCCTGCATGCAGGCTTGCTCGCTGTGCCTGAAGTTAGATATCCAGACAGATCTTGCCGAAGTGTTGATTGGTTTCCTGGTAACGGAACGCGTCAACTATTTCACTCAACGGAAAGTGCCGATCAATAACCGGGCGCATACCACTGGCATTGATCGCGCGAATCATATCCTGCTGTTGTGTGCGACTGCCTACCAGCACGCCTTGGAGACGCAACTGTTTGACCAATGCTGGCACGAATGAAAGCTGCCCGGCAACGCCCGTCAAAATACCAATCACCGAGATATGCCCGCCAACCCGAGCAGCAATCATCGATTGCTCCAGCGTCGATGGCCCGCCTACTTCTATTACGTGATCCACGCCTCGGCCGCCAGTCAATGCCCGCGCGGTCTCCCCCCAATTGGTGTCCTTGCGGTAGTTGATCAGGTGATCAGCGCCCATCGCTTTCAGACGGCTGAGCTTTTCGTCGCTGGAGGACGTTGCAATGACCGTCGCGCCAGCCATTTTCGCGAACTGCAAGGCGAAGATGGAGACGCCGCCGGTGCCCTGAATCAGCACGGTATCGCCAGGCTTGAGAGAGTCGTCGGCCATCAGCGCACGCCAGGCGGTCAAACCGGCGGTGGTCAGCGTGGCGGCTTCGGCGTGGCTGTAACCGGTTGGCGCCAGGGTGAATGAAGTGGCGCGCGCCGTTACCTGCTCACGGGCGTAACCGTCGATGCCATCGCCGGGCACGCTGACGAAACCTTCGACCAGGGGCGTGCCATCGATCCAGTCCGGGAAGAAGGTGCTGACCACCGAATCACCGACCTTGAATTCGCTGACGCCCTCGCCCACGGCGATGACTTCACCCGCACCATCGGCCATGGGAATGCGCGCCTCGCTAGGGCCCCACATGCCGCTGACGACAGCGAAGTCATGGTAGTTCAGGGAATTGGCGCGTAACCGCACGCTGATCTCGCCGACGTGTGGCGCACGGACTTCGCTATCGCCGATTGTGACGTTGTCATAACCGCCGCCTGCTTGTACGTAAATGGTTTTGTTGCTCATGAGGTGTTCCTCTTGGCTTGATGTAGTCGTAGGAGCGAGGCTTGCCCGCGAAGAGGCCGGTACAGCCGCCTGTCTTCTGAACATCTGGCATGGCCTTCGCGGGCAAGCCTCGCTCCAACAGAACGCATTAAAATTCAGCTCTTCGATTCATCATTACGCATAATGACGAAACGTATGATCAAAAATCAGAGCTCGTTTTTCAGTCGGACGGCGAACTGGTCGATGGCCTGCTCGTCGCGTCGGAAGTAAGTCCATTTGCCGATTCTCGTTGCCTGCAGCAGCCCCGCTCTCTGCAAAATCGCCAGGTGCGCAGACGCCGAGGACGGCGACAGGCTGGCCTTGCGCTGAATGTGCGACATGCACACACCAATCGCCGGATCGCCATGGTCCTGGGGAGGAAAGTGAGTTTGCGGGTCCTTGAGCCACTCCATGATAGTCATGCGTGTGTCATTACCGACCGCTTTGAGCTGTTCGAGAATCATGGGGCGAACATTACGCCTTTTGACGAAATGTTCAAGGATAAATCTCCAATCCCCGATTCGAAAGCTGGAAAAAAATCACCAAAAATGCGCTGGCGCCGCTATCCTCAGGCCTTTTAGGCAAGGACGCATGCCATGAAACTGATTGCCTTATTGACCCTCAGTTTGGTATTGAGCGGATGCGGCAGCATCAATACGGTGGTGCGCGGCGATGAAGTCACCAGCCGCGAGTTGATCGACCAGAAGTCCTACTGCGCCACTGTTCCACGGGTTTACAGCGGGGTGTATTACGATTTCTGTCTGCTCAACGCACCCGCGCCTGAACATACCAGTCGCAGCGGCTACGGCATGCCGGGCTTGTTGATCGACGCGGCTGTCTGCGCGGTGCTGGACACCGTCGCCCTGCCCTACACGGTTTATCGGCAAAGCCAGGACGGCAGCATCGAAATCAGCCCCAGGACCTGGAAACGGGAAAGTTAAGAATCTGACACCAACCGAACACCCCTCACTAGAACAATCACTAGAAGTGAGCATCACTGCATGAAGAGCCTCAAGTACAGCGCAATCGCCACCTTGCTGTGTGGACTTTCCAACATGGCTCTCGCTGAAGAGCCGGCCGCTTCCCATCTCGACAAGGTCCTGCAAGGCGGGCAACTGGCGGTATGCACCACCGGTGATTACAAACCGTACACGTTCCTGCGCGAAGACGGCGAGTACGAGGGTATCGATATTGAAATGGCGCGCTCGCTGGCGCAAAGCCTCGGGGCGAAGATCCAGTGGGTGCCGACCACCTGGAAAACCCTGATGCCGGACATGATTGCGGGCAAGTGCGACATCGCCATGGGCGGAATTTCAGTCACCCTTGAGCGCCAGAAGAAAGCCTTCTTCAGCAACATGCTGGACATCGACGGCAAGATCCCACTGACCCGCTGTGAAGACCACGCGCTGTATCAGACCATCGAGCAGATCAACCAGCCATCAGTGCGCCTGATCGAACCGGCCGGAGGCACCAACGAAGCTTTTGTACACGCTTACCTGCCCAAGGCGCAGTTGGCGTTTCACGACAACAAGACCATCTTTCAGCAGTTGCTGGACAAGAAGGCTGACGTGATGATCACCGATTCTTCGGAAGCGCTGTACCAGCAAAAACGCATGCCTGGGCTGTGCGCGATCAATCCTGCGCAGTACATGCAATATGGCGAGAAGGCGTATCTATTGCCGCGCGATGATGCGACCTGGAAGGGCTTTGTTGATCAATGGCTGCATTTGAACAAGGCCACCGGCGCGTATCAGACCGTGGTCGGCCATTGGTTGGCGGTGCCGGGGCAGTAAGCTGTAGAAGCCAACTTGTCGGCGAGGCATAGGACCTGCAAAACAGGAACATCGCCTCGCGAACAAGTTCGCTCCTACACGTTTGTGCAGATCAAATCTTGACGATCCAGCCCTGCGGCGCTTCAACGTCGCCGGACTGTACACCGGTCAATTCCGCGTACAGCTTGCGGGTTACCGGGCCGACCTCGGTTTCGCTGTAGAACACATGCAGCTTGTCCTTGTAGGAAATCCCGCCGATTGGCGTGATGACCGCAGCGGTACCGCACGCGCCAGCTTCCTTGAAGTCGGCGATCTGGTCGATGAACACGTCACCTTCAACCACTTTCAGGCCCAGACGGCTTTGCGCCAGTTCGATCAGCGACAGGCGGGTAATACCCGGCAGCACTGACGGCGACTTCGGCGTGATGAATACGTCATCTTGGGTGATGGCGAAAAAGTTGGCCGAGCCGACTTCTTCGATCTTCGAATGAGTTTGCGGGTCCAGGTAGATGCAGTCGGCGAAGTGGTTCTTCTTGGCTTCGGAACCAGGCATCAGGCTGGCGGCATAGTTGCCGCCGACCTTGGCTGCGCCAGTGCCGTTCGGTGCGGCGCGGTCGTAACCGGAAATCACGAAATTGTTTGGCTTCAGGCCGCCTTTGAAATAGGCGCCGACCGGAATGCAGAAGATCGAGAAAATGAATTCGGGAGCGGTCCGCACGCCGATGTTGTCACCCACGCCGATCACGAACGGACGCAGATAAAGCGCGCCGCCTGAACCGTACGGCGGGATGAAGCGTTCGTTGGCCTTGACCACTTGCTTGCACGCTTCGATGAACACATCGGTCGGCACATGAGGCATCAGCAGACGCGAACAGCTGCGCTGCATGCGTTGGGCGTTCTGGTCAGGACGGAACAGATTGATCGAGCCATCCTTGCAACGATAAGCCTTGAGACCTTCAAAACATTGCTGACCGTAATGCAGCGCCGTGGAACCTTCACTGATGTGCAGGACGTTGTCTTCGGTCAGAGAACCCTCGTCCCAGGCACCATCGCGCCAGTGAGAGAGGTAGCGCATATCAGTTTTGATGTAGTCGAAACCCAGTTTGTCCCAGTTGATACTTTCGTGACTCATAACGCCCTCTGTCATTAGCAGCTGCCTGGACGAATCAGGCCAAGCCCGTATTCTGCCAGAATCATCTGCACCCTGAGGCTTCAAATCCACATAAACCTCCACATGACGTTCAACTGTGCGGCAAGTAGAGGATGTCATCGGCCGGATCGGCTTTCGACAGACAGCGGGCGAATAGCTGGTGCAGGGGAAGATCACGCTGGCCGCGCCGCATCAGCAATACCACTTCGCGATGGAAGGTCAGGCTGCCCAGCGGGATGACTCGCAAGTTGACGTCGCGCTCCAGCCAGAGCCCGGCCTGGGGAATCAGCGAAACACCCAGGCCGTTTTCAACGAACTTGACGATAGCGTCCAGCTCGTCCAGCTCCAGCGCCACTCGGACCTCGATCCGCTGCTCGCGCAGAAACCGGGTGACCTGCCGGCCGCCGAAGGAAGAGCGGTCGTAACGCACATGGGGCTGCTCAAGCAAGATGGTCAGCGGGTCATCACCCTTCACGTCCATTGGCACGATCAGCACGAAGGGTTCGGTCTCCAGCGCTTGAACATGCAGCTCTTTGGGCAGCTCGAACGGCGGCTTGATCAGGATCGCGACGTCCAGCTCGCCAGCATCTACCTGACTGAGCAGATCCAGCGAAACGCCCGGCACCAGCTTGGCCTCCACTGCCGGCGCCATACGGCGCAGCCGCAGCAGCGCCTGGGGCAGGAAACCGGTCTGAGCGCTGGCAATCGCGCCGATCTTCATTTCGCCGTGGTACTCGTCAGGTTTTTGCGGAATCGACATCTGGCTGAACAGCTCGAACATCTCCCGAGCCAGAGGCAACGCGCGCACTCCGGCAGCATTGAGTATTGCCTGACGTCCGGTGCGGTCGAAGAGCCGTACTCCCAGGGCCTGCTCCAGATTCTTGATCTGCGAGCTGACGGCCGACTGCGTCAAGCCGATGTGCATGCCGGCGGCGGCGAATGTGCCATGCCGTGCCACGGCCATGAAGGTTTTCAGTTCCCGCAACATAAGCGTCTCGATTGATCGAAATTATTTGAGCTGAGCAGCAAATATATCCGCTTTGTATAAATTTCTTTCTATCTAAAATGAAGCGTTCCCATAAAAACAGGATTTTCCCGTGAGCCTTTCTCCCTTTCACCTGGCAATTCCGGTTTATGACCTTGCAGCCGCGCGGCATTTCTACAGCACCATTTTCGGCTTCGCCGAAGGACGCTCCAGTGAGCACTGGGTGGATTACGATTTCTACGGGCATCAACTGGTGATCCACGAACACCCGAAGACCGCCTCCCAGGAATCCGCCCACACCAATGCCGTAGATGGACATGACGTGCCGGTGCCGCATTTTGGGGTGGTATTAAGCTGGGAGGACTGGGAAATTCTGGCAGAACGCCTGCGTTTGCAGGGCATCCAGTTCGTCATCGAACCTTATGTGCGCTTTCAGGGACAAGTGGGTGAGCAGGCAACGATGTTTCTGTTCGATCCGTGCGGCAACGCCCTGGAATTCAAGGCATTCAAGGATATCGGGCAGTTGTTTGCGAAGTGACGGCTGAAGGCGGTACTCAGTGGGTTCGGTAGTAGCCAAGTGTTGGCGAGGTAGTGATCCGACCTCCAGGACAATCACCTCGCCAACAACGTCGCATCTACGGGTTTGCCCGCTCGCGGATATAACCCAAAAACGCATCCATGTCCGCGCTGCTCAGCATCCGCGCCACGGACTTGACCTCTTCCATCGGCCAGTCCCACCACGCTGCCTGCAGCAGCAAGTCGCGCACGTCTTCTTCGAAGCGCCAGCGGATAAACTTGCACGGGTTGCCGCCCACGACCGAGAACGGCGCAACATCGCGGGTCACGATGGCTCCGGCAGCGACGATGGAGCCATGCCCAATGGTGACGCCCGACAGAATCATCGCATCGGCGCAGATCCAGCAATCGCTGCCAATCACCACATCGCCCTTGCTGGGCGCGTAATCCTTGATGTCTTCCAGGCCACTCATCATCGCCGGGAATGGATAGGTGGTGAGCCAGTCGGTGCGATGCTCGCCGCCCAGAAGAATCCGCACGCCTGCGGCAATGGACGTGTAAGAGCCGACGCGCAGGATGGTGTCATCGCCAAACTCAATGACTTCAGGAATGCCGTAAGTGCCGACCCCGACGGTATAGCGCGGATATTCGAGCCTGATTTTTTCCGGCGCGCGCTCCAGTTTGTCCATGCGGCGCAGGCGTTTTCGGGTGTTGCGCTTTTTCAACAGGTCGAGGAGATTCATGGCAATCCGCAAACAAGAATGACGAGGTGTCTGGCAAGTTCCGCTTAACTGCTGTGGCGATGCAGCAGCAGACGCTTGAAGCGGCGGAAGGTCGTCATGTTCAGATGCCGAAAAGGGATCGAGCGCAACAGGCTCCAGGCGTGCTTTTTATCGGTGACTACGGCGTACTTCAGCGCCTTGTTGAGGATCGCGGTGCGACCGCTCTGGTACGCGGGGTGCGCGGTGTAAGGCGCAATGGTCTGCAGATCGGCATCCAGCAGCACTTTGTACTTGCGCGACAGGTTATTGGGATGGCGCCGATAACGGGTCACGCTGACCGGCAGGACATCAATGCCATAACCCTGATGCGCGATTTTCAGGGTCATCTGGAAATCCTGGACCTTGATGTCCGGATTGTAGAATCCCGCAGCCTTGAGGGCGTCCATCCGATACAACGAAACCGGCGCGCCGACGACGATGGCATCACTGAGTATTTCATCGAAGTTGAGGTGTTTAACTTCGTCCAACTTCTGGAACTTGGTGTTGTTGCCTTCGCTGTCCATGTAAATGACCAGCGCGCCGACACAACCAACATGGGGATGCTTATCCAGATACTCGGCACGAATACGCACCGAGCCCGGCAACATGATGTCGTCCAGGTCTGGCGTGGAAACGTAGACGCCTTTGACGTATTGCAGCCCGTGATTGAGCGTGGCGCTGACGCCCTGGTTCGCTTGCTGATAGAGCTGGAACGGATAGCGCGACTGGAGCGCTTCAAGCATCGCGTAGCTGTTATCGGTCGAACCATCGTCGACGATGATGACTTCGAAGTTCGCGTAATCCTGGGCGAAGATGCTGGCAATCGCCTCTTCCAGAAACTTCTCGGCGTTGTAGCAAGGGGCAACGATTGATACGAGTGGCGGCGTATCCATTGCCTGATGTGGTCCAGAGGTGTTTTCGTCAGTCATAAAGTCAGTTTCGAAGCCTTTCAAGGGCGCGGTCCTACAAACCAGTTACCTATTACCTACAAAGCGGATACATCATGCTGCAAACAGCCCCCGTTTGTCATGGTTTGAATCCCTCTGTCCGGCTGAAACTGCTGTCACGACACTGTAAGTTTGCAAGGCTGCGGCAGAATCAAGACGAACTGCCTGTTGCAGACCTGTACCTATTTCTGTACGTTAGCGTTTCGACAGAGGTATTCACATGCAGACCATTAATTACACGACCGCACGGGCTCATTTGTCCGAAACAATGGACCGGGTAAACGAGGACCGAGCGCCACTCCTGGTCACTCGCCAAAAGGGCGAACCGGTGGTGATGATGTCACTGGCGGATTTCAATGCCCTGGAAGAAACCGCCTACCTGTTGCGCTCGCCAGCCAATGCCGAGCGTCTGGTGAAGTCCTTGAACAGCCTGCGTAGCGGCAAGGCACAGGCCAGGAAGCTGATTGAAGAATGAATGTGCTGTTCACTCCGGAAGCCTGGGACGATTACCTCTGGTTTCAACAAAACGACAAGACCAGCCTCAAGCGCATCAACCTCGTCATCAAAGCGATTCAGCGCGACCCCTTCGAAGGCATCGGTAAGCCTGAACCACTCAAGCACAACCTCAGCGGTTTCTGGTCCCGGCGGATTACCCATGAGCATCGGCTGGTCTACACAGTCGAGGGCAGCGAGTTGCAGATCCTGCAGTGCCGCTACCATTACTGAACCCTGAACCCAACCCTGAACCCGAGCCATAAAAAACCCCGCTGCTCAGTCGAGCAACGGGGTTTCATGTTTCAGGCCAGCGTGGAATCAGAAGGCGTACGTCACCAACAATTCCTTGGTTACCTGAAAGTCCAGCGACATCATCACGCTCAAGGCGCTGATGGTGAAGATGGAGAAGACGAACAGCTTGCGTGCCCAGACGATGTCATCCACCGCCTTGTAGCCTTTCCAGGCCATGTACAACCAGTACATGCCCATGGCTGCAGCGACTGCCATGTAGTTGAGGCCAGCGTAACCGCCAACGGTCAACATCAGGGTAGCCACCAGGAACGCCAGGATGTACATCAGGATATGACGCTTGGCGACCAGGATACCGCGCTCGACCGGCAGAACCGGAATCTTCGCGGCCAGATAGTCGTTGAAACGGAAGATCGCAATGGCATACGAATGCGGCATCTGCCACAGGCTGAACATCACCAGTAGCGTCAGCGCGGCGAAGTCGAAGCTGTTGCTCACCGCAACGTAGCCAATCACCGGCGGCATGGCCCCCGACAGACTGCCCACCAGGGTTCCGTGCACCGATTTGCGTTTCAGGTACAGACTGTAGAAGCCGACATAAATCACAAAACCGATGACCGCGAACAACGCCGCCAGCGGGTTGGCCTTGGTGTACAGCAGGCCAACCCCGACCACGCCCAGAATCGTTGCGTAGAGCAGCGCCAGTTTCAATGAAACCAGGCCCTGCACCAGCACGCGGTTCTTGGTGCGTTCCATCTTCACGTCAATGTCACGGTCGATGCAGTTGTTGAACACGCAACCGGACGCAACAACCAGCGAGGTGCCGATGACTGCGGCCAGAAAAAGGCCGAAGTCGATCTGCCCTTTGGAAGCCAGAAAGAAGCCACCTGCCACCGAAAGCACGTTACCGAAAATGATCCCCGGCTTGGTGATTTGGATAAAGTGCTTAAGGGACATTCAGGTTTCCTCAGTGCGCCATCATGACGGTGTGGATGCTGAACATGATCCACAACGAGAGACCAACCAACAGGACAATGACCAGCGCCGCAAACGCAAAGGAAATCACGTTATTGCGTTGTCCAGGCGAACGGTCGAAGTGCAGGAAGTACACCAGGTGAACCATTACCTGAACGATTGCGAAGATCAGAATCGTCCAAAGCGTTGCCGTCTTGGACATGATTGGATCCATGACCAGCCAGAACGGGATCGCGGTCAGGATTACCGACAACACGAAGCCGATGACATACGACCTGACGCTGCCGTGACTTGTTTCTTCAGCGTGGATATGTGCGTTAGCCATTACAGGACTCCCATCAGATAAACAACGGTGAAGACGCAGATCCAGACCACGTCCAGGAAGTGCCAGAACAGACTCAGGCAGCTCAGGCGCGTGGTGTTGGTCGCCGTCAGGCCACGAGTCTGGACCTGGTACATCATGATGCCCATCCAGATCAGGCCGCTGGTCACGTGCAGGCCGTGCATGCCTACCAGGGCGAAGAAGCCCGACAGGAAGCCGCTGCGGCTAGGACCGAAGCCCTCGGAGATCAGCTTGTGAAACTCGAAGATCTCCATGCCGATGAAGGCGGCACCGAACAGGAAGGTCAGGGCCAGCCAGCCCAGAACCTGCGACTTGTTACCCTTGTGCACCGCCAGCATGGCGAAGCCGTAGGTGATGGAGCTGAACAGCAGGCAAGCGGTTTCGACCAGCACGAACGGCAGTTCGAAGATATCGTGGCCCGAAGGCCCGCCAGCCACGTTGCCGGACAACACTGCGTAGGCCGCGAATACAGACGCGAACAACACACAGTCAGTCATCAGGTAGAGCCAGAAACCGTAGACGGTCATGGCTCCTGCGTCGTGGTGATCATGCCCGTGGTCGTGACCGTGGGCATCGCCTGGATTCAATACTAAGTTCGACATGTTTAAACCTGCTCCAGCGTGGAATTGACAGGAGTGTATGCGCCGTTAGCCACGAGGACCTTGTGCTGTTCACCTTCGATACGCGCTACGTCTGCGGCCGGAACCATGTAGCCCTGGTCGTCACGTGCTGCGTGGATCACGAAGGCAACGACTGTTCCTGCCAGGCTGGCGATCGCCAACCACCAGATGTGCCAGATCATGGCAAACCCGAACACCGTCAACAGCATGCCCATCACCACGCCGGTGGCGGTGTTGTTAGGCATGTGAATGTCGGAGTAGTGAGCCGGAACGTTGTAAGCCGTGCCCGCACGCTTGCTCGCGGTGAACGCATCGATTTCGTCGGCTTTCGGCAGTTCTGCAAAGTTGTAGAACGGCGGCGGCGAAGAAGTCGACCACTCCAGAGTGTGGCCATTCCATGGGTCGCCGGTGACGTCCATGTTGTCTTTGCGATCGCGGATACTGACGTAGATCTGGATCAACTGGCAGGCGATACCGCAAGCGATCAGCATCGCGCCCCAGAAGGCGATGTGCAGATACAGGTTCCACTCAGGGTTATCGGTGCTGTTCAGACGACGGGTCATGCCCAGGAAGCCCAGGAAGTACAGCGGCATGAACGCAACGAAGAAACCGGTGAACCAGAAACCGAACGCAGCCTTGCCCCAGTTTTCGTTGAGCTTGAAGCCGAACGCTTTAGGGAACCAGAACGCGAAGCCAGCGATGTAACCGAAGACCGCACCGCCGATGATGACGTTGTGGAAGTGAGCGATTACGAACAGGCTGTTGTGCAGCACGAAGTCGGCACCTGGAATCGCCAACAGAACGCCGGTCATGCCGCCGATCGAGAAGGTGATGATGAAGCCCAGGGTCCAGAGAACCGGCGCGGTGAAGCGCAGACGCCCCTGGTAAATCGTGAACAGCCAGTTGAACAGCTTCACACCCGTCGGAATCGCAATGAGCATCGTCGCCAGCCCGAAGAAGGCGTTGACGTTGGCACCCGAACCCATGGTGAAGAAGTGGTGCAGCCAGACCATGAAGCCCAGTACGGTGATCCCGCCGCTGGCGAAGATCATCGACTTGTGACCAAACAGGCGCTTGCCGGAGAACGTGGAGATGACTTCGGAGAAGACCCCGAATGCCGGAAGCACCAGGATGTAAACCTCAGGGTGACCCCATGCCCAGAACAGGTTCACGTACATCATCGGGTTACCACCCAACTCGTTCGTGAAAATGTGGAAGTCCATGTAGCGGTCAAGCGTCAACAGGCCCAGCGTCGCCGTCAGGATCGGGAACGAAGCCACGATCAGAACGTTGGCGAAGGTGCAGGTCCAGGTGAAGATCGGCATTTCCATCAACTTCATGCCAGGCGTACGCATTTTCAGCACGGTCACCAGGAAGTTGACACCCGTGAGTGTCGTCCCGAGTCCCGATAGCTGTAGCGCCCAGATGTAGTAATCGACCCCCACGCCCGGGCTGTAGCCCAGTTCGGAAAGAGGTGGATAGGCAACCCAACCGGTACGTGCGAATTCGCCGACGCCCAGGGACAGGTTGACCAGGATCACGCCGGATACCAGCAGCCAGAAGCTCAGGGAGTTCAGGAACGGGAAGGCAACGTCACGGGCGCCGATCTGCAGCGGCACGACGATGTTCATCAGGCCGGTGAAGAATGGCATCGCCATGAAGATGATCATGATCACACCGTGAGCGGTGAAGATCTGGTCATAGTGCTCAGGCGGCAGATAGCCTTCCGAGCCGTTAGTGGCGACAGCCAACTGGGTACGCATCATCACGGCGTCGGCAAAGCCACGCAACAGCATGACCATGGCAACGACGATGTACATCACACCGATTTTCTTATGGTCGACCGAGGTCAGCCATTCGGTCCACAGATACGTCCACTTCTTGAAGTACGTGATAGCCGCGAACAACGCAATGCCACCCAGCGCGATCATCGCCAGGGTGATCATCACGATCGGTTCGTGGAACGGTATCGCGTCCAGACTTAATTTACCAAACATCGTTTACTCCTCTGCCCCAGCAGCTGAATGCTTACCCATGTCCATCCCTTCCATACCGGCATGTTCTGCCTCGTGAGCGTTGCCTTCCTGCTCGTGAGGATTCGCCTTGCCCGGTTTCATGCCTTCATATTTGTCGATGACGGCCTGGAACAGGTTTGGAGTGACCTTGGAGTAGAGCTCGACGGGATTACGCTCGCTTGGCTTGAGCAAGGCTGCGTATTCGGACGTTTCAAGCTTTTTCGGTGAATTCTTGACTTCAGTGACCCAGGCGTCGAAGTCAGCCTGAGACGTCGAGATCGCCTTGAATTTCATGCCGGTGAAGCCCGCGCCGCTGTAGTTGGCGGAGATACCGTTGAATTCGTGGTTCTCGTTGGCGATCAAGTGCAGCTTGGTCAGCATGCCCGCCATGGCGTACACCTGGCCGCCCAGACCTGGAATGAAGAACGAGTTCATTACCGAGTCAGAGGTGATTTTGAAATTGACCGGTGTGTTGGCCGGGAACACGATCTTGTTGACCGTGGCGATGCCCTGTTCCGGGTAGATGAATACCCATTTCCAGTCCATCGAGATCACTTCGATCGTCACCGGCTTGACGTCGGAGTCGATAGGGCGATACGGATCAAGAGCGTGAGTAGACACGTAGGTGATGTAACCCAGGACGATCAACAGGGCGAGTGGAATGCCCCATACGGCGATTTCGATCTTCGTGGAGTGCGACCAGTCAGGCGTGTACGTCGCGTTCTTGTTCGACGCACGATATTTCCAGGCGAAGATAATGGTCATGAAGATGACCGGAATCACGACAATCAACATCAGCAGCGTGGCGGTAATAATCAGGTTTCGCTCGTCAATCCCTACTTGTCCTTTCGGATCGAGCAGAGGCACACCCTCGCAACCACTGAGCAAAAGCATGCTGAAAAGGGCCAAGAAGCCAAAAAACCTGGGGTACCTTTTTTTACTCATCTCACGACCTCTAAAAGCAAAAGCAGCTTGCGCAGTGCAATTGGTTTTCGACCGCCAACACTAAAGCCTGCCGGTGCTGGCATATTTTTGGATTGAACAGGGCCCTGTCAGGACGCATGCAAGCGTAACGACAAATCCGACGTTATCTTTAGTTTCTTATTTGATTGGTGGCATTGGGCCTGTTTTGCAGGCCAATTCCCTTTGGCGCGGACATTCCGAGTGCTAACAAAGGCCGCAAAAACACTCTACACAGTGTGTAAAAAGACGCTTTTGGACCCTGAAAACGGCTTATCACTCGGTGGACCGGAGCGGTAAGTGCGGGGATTGTAGATATGTAAGATTTTTATGACTATGGTTTATTTAGCAACAGTTTGTTTCCGAATACGTAACGATCACGAAACAACGACGGAATTTTCACAAGAAAAACGCTCCGCGTTTACGGAGCGCTAAACCTTACAGGCCTTGTAAACCGTGACGCTTGCGTCGGTTACGCAGGATTCCGACTGGAACCAGCACGACAGTCAGAACGAAGGCCACCAACGCCCATTGGGCCAGAGAAAGACCGAGGACTGGCGGATAAGGGGTCGTGCAAAAGCCGCCGACCTGAAAACCCAGGGGAAAGATCAATGCCAGTGGCAAACCGTCGACGATCGGTTGCAGCACATCGATGCCGCAGCTCTCGGTGGGGTGGGAAAGGATGTACACGTGGCGGCCCGCGGCGAAGATTCCGCCTATTGCGCTCAAGGTAACCAGCACCTCGCACACGGTGATGCTGCGGCTGCCCGGCATCGCGGCGCCGATGAAGGCGAAGATGGCGATGAACAGCAGCGCATAACGTTGCAGGATGCACAGCGGGCATGGCGCCTCGCCCAACACCACTTGCATGTACAACGCGCCGCCGATCAAGGCCAGGCAAATCACGCCCAGCAAGACCAGAAAGCGTTTCTCGCGTTTCAGGTACAACATGTTGTCGCTCATTCACATACCTTTTGTCAGGGTGTCCATATGGATCGTCGATCCATGCCTGGGCCCATTGAAGCCAGCCGTGGGTTCTCAACCACGGGAGTGTAAATGCACAACGGCCCGATCGCTCGGGATAATCACGGGGCGGGCCGGACAACTCAAGAGCTGACCCGCTGTACGGATACATTTGGCCACCGGATGGCACCACCTCGCCTTGACCTGCGTCATGCACGATCAAAAATCTGTCATGCACGATCACCGCCAGCATCCGGCACACGGCACCGCCAGAAACGCAAAAAAGCTGAATCCTTCTTATATATAGAAGGATGCGGCTTTTTGTCGCAGTGCGCCCTTCTATATATAGAAGAGTGCGGCGCTTTGTCGCAGCTTACTCAAGGGCAGAGGCTGGGCCGAAGAATTCATAACGGCTCTGCTTTTCCGGAACACCGGCAAGCTTGAGTTGGTGCTTCATCGCTGCCATGAAACCCTTGGGACCGAGGAAGTAGGCATCCAGATCGCGATCCTCCGGCAGCCACTGCTCCAGTCGCGCCTGATTCAGCAGACCCACGGCATCGGCAGCAGGACTTACGCCGTCGTCTTCGTCGTAGCAGTAAAAGCGTTTGAGCTGCGGGTGACGGGCCGCGAGATTATCCACCCACTCGCGGAAGGCGTGAACGCCGCCATTGCGCGCGCAGTGGATGAAGTGGATCGGGCGCGAAGTCTCCAGCGCGGCTTCAAGCATGGCCAGGGTGGGCGTGATCCCTACCCCGCCACTGATCAGCACCAGCGGTTTGTCGCTCGCCGCCAGGATGAATTCCCCGGACGGCGTGAAGACCTGAAGGCTGTCGCCGATCTGCACCTGATCGTGCAGATAGTTGGACACCTTGCCGTGCGGCTCACGCTTGACGCTGATCCGGTATTGGCCGCCGCCAGGAACTGCCGACAGCGAATAGTTGCGACGCATCTCGATGCCGTTGATGTGCAGTTGCAAACCCAGGTATTGCCCGGCGGCAAAATCCAGCACCGGACCTGCGTCCGCAGGCTTCAGGTAGAACGACGTGATCTCGTCACTTTCCACCACCTTGTCCATCAGTTTGAATTCACGCGTCCCGCGCCAGCCGCCTTGAGCCTCGGCCTTTTCGTCGTAGATCACGGCTTCGGCGCCGATCAGGATATCCGCCAGTTGCTGATAGGCGTTGCCCCACGCATTGATGACTTCCTCGGTGGCGATTTCCTCACCCAGCACTTCGGCAATGGCGGCCAACAGGCAGCTGCCGACAATCGGGTAGTGCTCGGGAAGAATTTGCAGCGCGACGTGTTTGTTGATGATCTTGGCGAGCAGGTCACCCAGTTGCTCCAGCTCATCGATATGCCGGGCGTACATCAGCAAACCGTTGGCCAGCGCTCTTGGCTGAGCACCGCTTGCCTGGTGCGCCGGATTGAACAACGGCTGCACTTGCGGGTATTGCGAAAGCATTTTTTTATAGAAATGAGTGGTCAATGCTTCGCCACCACTTTCTAGCAGTGGCACAGTGGATTTGACGATGGCACGATCTGAGGCATTCAACATAAGGTACTCCTGGCACGCGGGACTTTATAAGATCTACCTTGTTGTATCAGTAATCGTGCCATTAATTTTATTCAACGAAATCAAATAGATAAGAACACAAGGTCAAAATGACCCCATGTATAAACAAGTCACTTTGACAGCGCGAGGTCTTTTTGACTCGCCTATCGATGAGAGAATTTTGCACACCGGTTACAGAAAAAACCTCAAGCGTGCGTCGCGCAGGTCGATAACCCTCCAGAGAAAGCTGTCTGCTGCTCGTTGCAGCGAGACACCTAAGGCCAGAAGGTTTATATGTCCTCCAAGAACGTCCGCGCAGATTCCCTCTCGCTGCTGCTGTTCACATTGCGCAGCGGCAAGCTGATGGCGATCAATCTACTCAAGGTCAGCGAAATCATTCCCTGCCCCGCCCTGACCCGGCTGCCCGAATCCCACCCTCACGTCAAAGGCGTCGCCACCTTGCGCGGTGCTGCGCTGTCAGTGATCGACCTCAGTCGCGCCATTGGCGAGCGCCCCCTGGTTGACCCGGATGGCGGCTGCCTGATCGTCACCGACGTCAGCCGTTCCAAGCAGGGTCTGCATGTTCAGGCCGTGAGCAAGATCGTCCATTGCCTGACCACCGACATTCGCCCGCCGCCCTACGGCGCAGGCAGCAAGTCATTTATTACCGGGGTCACCCAGGTCGATGGCGTGCTGGTGCAGGTGCTGGATATCGAGAAGGTCATTCATGCCATTGCGCCTGCGCAAATCGTCGTCGAGCCGAACGCGCTGACGGCGGAAGAAACCGAACTGCTGGCCGCCGCGCGAATTCTGGTGGTCGATGACAGTCAGGTGGCCCTGCAGCAATCACTGATTACCCTGCGCAACCTTGGCCTCGATTGCCACACGGCCCGCAGTGCCAAGGAAGCCATCGACGTATTGCTGGAGCTGCAAGGCTCACCGGCACAGATCAACGTGGTAGTTTCGGATATCGAAATGTCCGAAATGGATGGTTATGCCTTCACACGCACCTTGCGCGAGACCCCGGACTTCAACGATCTTTATGTCCTGCTGCATACATCGCTAGACAGCGCGATGAACAGCGAAAAAGCCCAGGCGGCAGGTGCCAATGCCGTGCTGACCAAGTTCTCGTCCCCCGAGTTGACCAAATGTTTGATCACGGCGGCACGTGCGGTGCAAGCCAGCCATCACTGATCTGGCAAAACCAGCAAACCCGACTTGCTGCCGATCCCCTCGGCAGCTCGGACCGGCATTGCTGGCTGATGCGTCGGGATCTGCAAGGCAACCACCCGAGCATCGCCCCTGCCAGTCAACAGGTTCGGCAGGGCTTTGCGCCCGAAGACGCGATGCAGATTCATCAGTTGCTGATCCTGGGCTATCAAAACGGCGGCGGCAGCGTGACCGATTATCCAACCTGGCTGCGCGCCCTGCACACCGATCCCGAGTTTGATCCGAGCCTGTGTTTTACCGCGTCGGACGAATCAGGTCTGGTGGGCGTCATGCACTGCTGGACCAGCGCATTCATCAAGGATCTGGTCGTTCATCCTCGCGCCCGCCGTCAAGGCACCGCGCTGGCTCTGCTCAATCATGGCTTCCACACGTTCGGCTTGCGCGGCGAAGGCTGGGTGGACCTGAAAGTCATGGAAAACAACCTCGATGCCCGACGGCTTTATGAAAAAGCCGGAATGCGCTACGTGCAGCGCTCGGCAATGATCGAGTCCGATCTGGCCTGATCTGACATAATTCGGTCGCCCCCAACAAGACCAATGGACATGGACATGAAATCAGCCTCCGCGTTACTGCTTGCCCTGATCGCTATCGCCGGCCAGGCCCATGCTTCAAGCACCGATGCCTGGAAAGCGCTGGACAAGGCAGTGGTCGACAGCTGCATCAAGGCCAGCCAGCTCAAGAGCGTCAAACCTTCCGGTAAAGCGGGTTTTGACGACAGCGTCGGCTACGAAGCGCTGATGCTCGAAGGCCGTTATCCGCAGCCACACATGAAGAATCAACCCGGCGCCGAGCTGTGCCTGTACAACCGCCATAGCAAAAAGGCGACGGTGACCGAGTGGAATACGCTCAAACCAACGCCGAAGAAGTGACGCCCCAATGACCGGCCAGCGATCGTCGCAGTCACTGGCGCGTAACTTGCTTCGACCTTTGTCTATGCCGTGTGAGCAACCAGTTCTTGCCGCACTGTTCCGCGCCAGTCATGACGGATCGTTTGCCAATGAACACCCAGTTTTCCTGCGTCGGTTGTGGCCGTTGCTGCAACGACCACCACGTCCCCCTGACACTCACCGAAGCCATGCACTGGGCGGCCGATGGCGGCACAGTGATCGTTCTGACCGAGGCGTTTCTGGCGGATGGTTATGGCGTTGACCCCGCCCAGCTGAAGCATGCTTTGCGCCGCTCGACAGTGGTTGCCAGCGGTGCAGCCGAAGTCCATGTAGCCATCACCTTCGCCGCCTACAACGTCGGTCCTTGTCGGAATCTTGACGCGGAAAATCTCTGCCGCATCTATGAGCGTCGGCCGCTGGTGTGCCGTATCTATCCGATGGAAATCAATCCGCATATCCCCCTTCGACCAGAGTCCAAGGACTGTCCGCCGCAATCCTGGGAACAGGGGCCGGACCTGATCGTTGGCGGCCAACTGGTCGATACGCAGCTGATGGCACTGATCGAACAATCGCGCCAGGCCGACCGGGATGACATCGTCGCCAAGCAAGCCATTTGTCAGCAACTGGGGATCCGCACCACGGCGCTCAAAGGCAACGGTTTTGTGGCGTATCTGCCTGACATGAGCGTTTTTGCCGGAGCGGCGGTGCAGGTGCTTGAAGGTGCCGATTGTCCGTCCGAACACGAGGGCTGGAGCTTTCACGTTGCCGGGGAAGCGGTGACCGACAGGCTACAAGCGGCGGGCGCCAATGTGCTGTTCAGCGAGCCGCAGGGGTATATGTTCATTCCGCTGCAGGCCTGACACAGTCCGTTGGAGCGTGGCTTGCTCGCGAAAGGTTTTCACACGCCACGGATGTGTTGCCCGTGCCGACGCCCTCCCGGATGAATCCGGTCCTACGGGCATCAAGGCGTTTGGTTGGACGCAAATTTGTGGGAGCGAGCTTGCTCGCGAAAGGTTTTCAGACGCCGCAGAGGTGTTGCCCGAGCCGACGCCCTCCCGGATGAATCCGGTAATACGGGCATCAAGGCGTTCCGTTGGACGCAAATTTGTGGGAGCGAGCTTGCTCGCGAAAGGTTTTCACACGCCGCAGAGGTGTTGCCCGAGCCGACGCCCTCCCGGATGAATCCGGTCCTACGGGCATCAAGGCGTTTCGTTGGACGCAAATTTGTGGGAGCGAGCTTGCTCGCGAAAGGTTTTCACACGCCGCAGAGGTGTTGCCCGAGCCGACGCCCTCCCGGATGAATCCGGTCCTACGGGCATCAAGGCGTTTGGTTGGACGCAAATTTGTGGGAGCGAGCTTGCTTGCGAAAGGTTTTCACACGCCGCAGAGGTGTTGCCCATGCCGACGCCCTCCCGGATGAATCCGGTCCTACGGGCATCAAGGCGTTCCGTTGGACGCAAATTTGTGGGAGCGAGCTTGCTCGCGAAAGGTTTTCACACGCCGCAGATGTGCTGGCCGTGCCGACGCCCTCCCGGATGAATCCGGTCCTACGGGCATCAAGGCGTTCCGTTGCTCCCACAGAATCGCGACTGGATCAGCGCTTGCCCATCGTCTTGCGCGTGCCGTGCGGCGCGACGCCCGGGGTTTTGTGGTGGCCGGATTTGTTCGATTGCTGATACCAGGGCTGATCGTTCTTGTTCTGCGCGAAATCGGCAGGCTTGAACGGGAAGCTGAACGCTGGAATCGCGGTTTTCTTGTCTGTGGCCGCATCATCGACGACGGTTTCAGGAGCAGGTGTTTGGTCAGTAGAAGTCATGGAAGGCTCCAGAAATTGGGAATGGGTCGTCGAACGGCCGCGCAGCATACCTGAATCCCTCGCGACCCGCCTGCACAGCCCCTCACCTCCCATCGGCAAACGCTATTTGTAAAACAGATCCACCATCACCTCGGCCTCGAATGGCCCGGCTTTGGGTCGCGACGTCTGCCAGACCAACTCTGCATTGAAGTCCGCACTCGCGGACGAAACATCATTGAGCATATCCGCCAGATGGAATGGCTCGTTGTAGCGCAGCATCGCGTTGTCCAGGCCATTGACGATGCGGATGCCCACCGCGTTATTGGCCGCAGGAATCAGAAAATCCCCCGCCAACGTGCCCGTGACAGGCTTGAATCGCGCACCGAGGCTGAACGGCGAATCGCAGGATCGCCGCGTGGTCAGGGAAAACGGTCGGCGGTCGATGACTTTCCCCACGGCCACCTGCTGAATGCCGATGGCCCCAAATTCGACGGTCTCGGGCACGATTTGCAGCTCGGCGTCGCAGGCCACAAAACGTAACCCACTCAGGTTATTGATCATGTAGCTGAGGTTCTGCCCGGGCAACGGATTGGGGCCGGTGACACCGTCGAGCTGGAACAGCCGATAGTCCAGCAGCTCACTGGCAACGCCGGACGGCGGCGTGGGTCCGAATTTCTGGATGAACATCGAGAAGCCCAGATTGAACGTCACTTTGGGGCAGGCCGCGATATTCGACGGGCTCTCATGACACACCGGCAGGAATTGACCGGTCGCAATCCGCCCGCCGTTTTGCAGGTGATCGATGCCCGCCAACGTCAGGCCGGAGCGAATGCCCTGGCCGATCTGCTGATTATCCGGGTTGAGGTAGACGAAGATTTCTTCCCGCACTTGTGGCATAGAGTCCTTGGCGCATTCGACCTGAATGTCGTGTCGCGGCGAGCGCCAGACAATGTCGCCATCCGGCAGCGTGGCCGGGATCGCCACGCTGCTGTCCAGATTATCGCGAATCAGCGTCTGACCCGAGCCCTGGGTTTTGCAGACCAAGGCAAAACAGCTGGCCGGACTCAACAACAGTGCCACGAACAGCAGCTGACACCAGCGCGGGTGATGGGGACGATTCATGATCAGCATTCCTTTGGCTGTTGAAAAACAGGGTCGAGCAAGCGAGCGTTTACGGGCTCGTGCTCGTTGATTTGGCCGCACCAGGCCCGCGCTGCGCCGTAATCGGTGAGCGAGCTGAACGACAGGTGTTGCGGGCGCGGACTTGACGCTGGCAGGGCAAACTCATGGTTCGCGCCCGGCGCCAGCAACAGGTAATCACTGAGTTCGACGCCGCCCACCTTCACGTTTTGCAGGGCGGCGTGAAACGCTGTGGGATTGCTGATGCGCAGCGGGCCGTTTGCAGGCCAGGTCCAGCGCAACAGGCTCGGGGTTTCAGCCGGATCGCCGGGCAACCCGCGAGGCCGATAAAACACATTGATGCGCTGGCGAATGGCGATGCTCAGCTGATTCCGGCCTTCGACGCGGCGAGGGATTTCCAGCACATACAGGTGCAGCAGCGTTTCCCGGTCCTGAGCAATGCCACTGCCCTGATACAGCAGGCGCAACACCTGTTTGCCCTGCCCGTCCAGTTGCGACAGGTGCGGCGTCAGCACAAAAGGCAGTTCGCCGCCGGCATTGCCGGGATCGCCATCGTCATCGCGGGCATCGGTCAGCCAGGCTTGAATCAACACCTGATGGTCGCTGCGGTTGGTCACCGCAATGCTGACCTCGGCAAAGCGCCCATCGAAAATCAAGCGTGTGCCGGTCAGGGAAACCGCGCCGAAGGCTTTCAGGACCGGCACCGAGATCAACAGGGTCAAGAACAGATAAACCACCACGATCCACAACACCGGACGATTCATTGGCACATCACCTTGACGCGTTCATAGGCGCGTTGCGGGTCTTTTTCCGGCAAGGCAAACGGCGCGCGACATTGGTTGCCGGTCCACTTCACCTGCAATTCGCCGCTGTCCTGATCGCTGAGCACCAAGGCGCGTCCGGTGGGATCGACCACTGCCAGCGACTTGCCTTCGGCATTTTCAACACTGGCGCCCAACGGCACCTTGCTGCCATCGGCGCGGACCAGCTCGAATTGCACCCGGCGCCCCACCGACGCCTTGAACCGCACCACCGGCATCGCGCCACGACGCGGCACAATCTGGGTGATTGCATTCCCCAGATCGACATCGGCGCCCAACTGCCGGGTATCGAGGCTGACCCAGTTGCTGCGATACGGCTGCGCGTAAGGCAGCACCGCGTAACCGTTGGCGGCGGTCTCGACGTTATTGAAACTGGTGAGCCTGGCGCCACTGACGGCGGGGACTTCGATGAGGGCAAAAGTCTCGCCCAGCGACTGGCCAAAATTGATCCCGCCCGCATGGGCCAGCAACGATCCGGCCGCGCTCAGGCTCAATGCGTCGTAATCCCGGCCCTGGCTGTAACCGGCCTCGAAACGACCGAAGGGTGCGGTGGTGCTGACTTTGCCGGAGCCGAAGCTGCCGGAGCGGTTGTCCTGACCGAGCTGAACCGAATAGAACGTACTGCGTTGATCCAGCACCTGGCCGTTGAGTCCGGCTTGCGTGTTGTAATCCCCCGAACTGTCACGCACACCATTGAACGACAGCCGCGACGAACCTGGGCTGGAACCCAGCGGCATCGTCACGCTCAGGGCAATCCGCTGATCGCTGTCGCCCTCCAGCGCACCGCCCACCTCGCGATTGCTTTCCAGCGACAGGTTGTAACTGAGGCTGCGCCACGTGGCGTTCCACGCCAGATAAAACTGGCGGGTCTTGCCGGGCAAATTCCAGTAACGCTGTTCCGAGGCGGTCAGGCTCAGGCTGCCGGACGGATCGGCGAACGCCTGGGTGACCGTCAGCTCGAAACGGTCCTTGGCGCGCCCTGCCGAAAGCCGCCGGGCAATGTTGCCAAGCTCGTCGACATGCTCATTGAGCGACCGATATTTTTCGGTCGAATAGCGATAACCGGCGATTGCCAGCGTGGTGTTGGTAACGTCCAGCGTATTGGCGTAACGCAGGCGCAGGCTTTGCCCGACGCGACTTTCGTTGCGCAGCTCGCTGATCGATTGCGTGACATCGGCAGACAGCGCGCCGAACCCGGTATTGACCCCCGCGCCGAGGTTACTGGCCTGATAATCTTCGGCCACTTGCAAGCCGCCAAAGCCGGTGATCCGCTCCGACACCCCATAGATCAAGGCTGCGCTGGCAAAGGTCGGCGATTCGGGATTATTGCCGTTGTCGTCCAGTTGCCCGGCCGCCAGGCTGAAACGCAACGCCCCTTGCGGCACCATGATCGGCAGCGCGGCGTACGCCTGGGTGAACGAGCGCCGACGGCCATCGGCCTCGATGATCGTGACTTGCAGATCGCCATTGGCGCCACTGGGATAGATATCGGTGATTTCAAATGGCCCTGGGGAAACGTTGCCGCTGTACAGCAGGAAGTCGTTCTGCCGGACTTCCACTGCGGCATTGGTTTCGGCGACGCCACGAATCACCGGGGCAAAGATGCGCTCGCTGTCGGGCAGCATGCCGTCGTCGGAACTGAGCGCGGCACCCTTGAAGCGCACGCTGTCGAAGACCTGGGAATCGGTGAACGTCTCGCCCAGGGTCAGCTGGCTCTTGAGCGTGCTGATATCGCGCTGCACAAAGGTGCGATTGCTGCGAAAGCGATAAGGCTGGTCGCTGCCGTACGCCAGGGAAGATTCGTTACGCAGACGCCATGCGCCGAGATTCATGCCGTTGCGCAGGCCCAGGTAATAGTTATCGGCATCCCGCTGGCGATTGCGGCGTCGGCTGCTGCTGAAGCTGTAATTGACGAAGCCCACAGACTCGCCCGCATCCCACAGATCGGGCGACACAAAGCCTCTGGCGCTGCGGGTCATCAAGGCTTGCGGCACGCTGATATCCAGACGCAACGCATTGGGCTGGTAATCGACACGGGCAAACTCGATCTGCGTCAGATCGAAACAGTTTTGCTGCGACGCCGGCAGTCGCTCTATATCGAGCCCGAAGGCCTGCAACATCGGCAGCGTCAGACACGGCTCGACACGGCCGGAAACCGTGTTCTTGTTGAAACTGATGTCGCGACGTCCGCTCAATGCCCGATTGACGTAAATGTCCACCCGATACGTGCCGGGCAGTACGCTGTTGGCCCGCAGAAACTCGGTGAGTTCCGGAGGCTGGTCGCTGCCCTGGATGAACGCGGTATTGAACTTCACAGTCGGCATATCGCTGCTGTCGGCGGCCGAAGACAGCGGCGCAAATAACATCAAGCCCGCCAGCCCGCCAGCCATGAAGGGTCGCGGGGTGAACTCCCTGGTATTCAGATAAAGCCATTCCATTAGCAGTTTTCACTCGATTCAGGCATTCAGCGCGCAGCGCAATCCCTTCACGCAGACGCATGACGACAGAGCCAGCGCACGACGCGGCCCCTAAACGGAAAATCAGTTTTTGCGGCTAACGCGGTTCGGCCACTTCGGCCTGGACGGTTTGCCCAGACTTCAAAGCGGCGCGATACGGCTCCTGGCCACCGAAGTCATTAATGCTGATGAAATCCAGATTGATCGGCGCAGGCTTTGGCGGATGCTTCAACGGCAGCTGAATGCTCTGTCCCGGCGCGATCATCTGGCCGTCCTGGCTCAGCAGAATGGCGCCGTCCTGGCGCAATTCAAGCCTGACCATCGACACGTGATAAGCCCCGGGATTTTCCACCTGCAAACCAGCCGACTCGATTCGCCAGCGCAAACCCTGCGGCGCTTGAGCGACTTCGCCCGGCAGACCTTCGGGCCGGAAAAACACTTTGATCCGCTGCCGAATCGCCACCTGCAACGAGTTCTCGGCAACAGCCTGGGGAATTTCCTGCACGTTGAGCCACAACACTGACTCGCGATCCCGCGGCATGTCGGCGCCCGCGTAAATAATCCGCAGCAGCTGTTTGCCATCGCCCTGCACGCGGGCCAGCGCCGGGGTCACGACAAAAGGCAGGTTGCCCGGATCGAGGTTTTCCACGTTGGGTTCAAGCCAGCTCTGCAACAGAATTTCCGCGTTGCCGGTGTTGTGTACGCCGAAGCTGACTTCCTTGTCTTTGGCCGGATAAATCACGCGCGTGGTGTTGAGCACGATGCCCGCCTGGCTGTCGATCGCCAGCAAGACACCGGCGATCAATGCCAGGCAACGGTAAAGGGGAACGATCATGAAGGCGCCGCCTTGAGTTCAGATTGAGGCGGAACGAGTCAGACTCGCCCCGCCTGTTGGATTACTCGTAATCCAGAACGAAAGGCATGAAGCCGTCGGCATTGCCAGGGTTGGTTGTGGTGCCATTGAGCACATACACCGCGCCGAAGTTGAGTTCGGCGGTTGCACCGCCCACGCCATCCTTGATCAGTGGTTTGTCGATGGTTTCGGTGCCGCCAAGGTCCATGATCTCGTTGGCCGCGTTGAGCAGACCGATGCCGACACCATCCGCAGCGCCGGTGGTGCGCAGCAATTTGGCGTCGTTGTTGTCCAGGCCGCTGCCGGAACGCGCGGAGAAGCGCATTTTCACCAGGTTGTATTGGTCAACCCCGGCACTGCAGTTGACCAGCAACTGAATGGGCGTGGCCGTGGCCAGCTCACTTTGCGACGAAGTGCCGATGTCCGAGAAGGATACGTTACCCAAATCGACAGCGATTTCACCCGGATTGACACCCGGCGCGGTGCCCGTACCCGGAGAGACGTCACAGGAAATATTGGTCAAAGTGCCGTTGAAGATCAGTTTGCCGTTGTTTGCCGCATTCGCCGTTCCCGCCAAACCCAGCGTCAATGCGCCTGCTGCCATAAAACCAAAAGTAAGTTTTTTCATGCTAACAACGTTCCTTGTATTATTCCGTGTATGCCCTGAATCGGACGCCACGCACTATAGGGTTCGATGTTTTTGATCGCTGTCAGCATCGTTACTTTAATACGAGTGAATTTCCAACGGGACGCGCGTGAACTTTCCGTAGGATAAAACGGTTTCCTCGGATCGCCCAGCAAATACAAGGTATCGAGCCAATACTTTAGCAAAAAGGTCAGGAAAAACTTCGCACCTCTTCATCTGAATATTTGCGCCGCACTCTTTCCCATCCGCGCAATGAATCACCCTGCCCACCAAGCTATATCGTCGCGCAAACCCCGAAACGCTTGTCGTAATTATTGATAGGTAAGCGTGATAATTCCAACGCGCCCTTCTACCACTGTGGTTTGAGCGCCAATACCCTGTGCAGCGCTGATTGCCACCGCCTCATATCGGACAGAAAACGGCACAACTTCCCCATCGCAGACATTGCACAATGTATTGACCTTGAGCGTGAGCCGATCTGAAACTTCCACATAGCGCACATTTTGCGTGACTATGGAATCCGTCGAAAACTGTACCGCACAACCGGGGTTGGTCACCTGTCCGCGAAAAGCAATTGCTCCGTTATTCGAAAATGCCATGACCGGAGATAATAACAGCGGAGCGGTAATAAGCAGCACAGATATCTTTCGCACACACAAAGCAACTTTGGAAAATCGTTCCACGCGAGGCGTTTCATTTTTCATTGCAATGACTCCGCTATTCCATCAGCAAAAAAAGAATGAGATCGGTGCAAGTTACGTCCGTAAGAAATCCCTACAGAAATTTGTAGGATAGTTCCGAAAGACAAGTTGCGCTTTTGCCAATCACGCACCTCTCATTCCGGGATATCGTCCGTGCGGATGATTTCTTGATGCTGGCTCGGTGGCCTTTTGCCGCTTGCTGACAATTCTGACAGGTTGCAGTCATTCTCATGACCGGATTGGCAGGCTATAAAGGAGGCCTATTTCCGACTTCCTCATTTTCCTCCACCCTCCGGCGCCACTCGCATGCGTAGACAGACCAAAACCGTCATTGCCGTTATTGTCATCGCAGGCTTGATCGGGGTAGCCAGTTGGACCCTGACCCGCCCCGCCACGGCCAAAGTCAGCGCCCCCGTTGCGGTTCCGGTCAAAGTGGTGAGTGTGGTCAAGGAGGATGTGCCGCGTTACGTGACAGGGATAGGTTCGGTACTGTCGCTGCACAGTGTGATTATTCGGCCGCAGGTGGACGGCATCCTCACCAAAGTGCTGGTCAAGGAAGGCCAGGCGGTAAAGGCCGGTGATCTTTTGGCGACCATTGATGATCGGGCGATCCGCGCCACGCTGGATCAAGCCAAAGCCCAGCTGGCGCAAAGCCAGGCGCAACTGGACGTCGCGCAACTGGATCTCAAGCGCTACAAGCTGCTCAGCGATGACAACGGCATTTCCAAACAGACTTTCGACCAGCAGCAGGCATTGGTGCAGCAGCTCAAGGCCACGGCAATGGGCAATCAGGCCGCCATCAGCGCTTCACAGGTGCAGCTTTCCTACACGCAGATTCGCTCGCCGGTGACTGGTCGGGTCGGCATTCGCAATGTCGACGAGGGCAATTTCCTGCGAGTCAGCGATGCTCAAGGGCTGTTCTCGGTCACCCAGATTGATCCGGTTTCCGTGGAATTCTCCCTGCCGCAACAGATGCTGCCGACCTTGCACAGCCTGACCGTCTCCAGCACCCCCGCTGCGGTGAAGGCTTTTCTGGGTGATGGCGACAGCGGCAGCTTGCTGGGTGAAGGCAAGCTGACGCTGATCGACAACCAGGTTTCGGCCACCACCGGCACCATTCGCGCCAAGGCCGAGTTCAGCAATCCCAAGCAACTGCTCTGGCCGGGTCAACTGGTCACGGTGAAGATCCAGACCGGCATCGAACGCGATGCCTTGAAAGTCCCGCCGCAAGTGGTTCAGCGCGGCATGGAGCAGCACTTCGCGTATCGGGTCACTGGCGACAAAGTCGAAGTGGTGCCGGTACAAGTGCTGTATCAGGACAGCGATTTGACGTTGATCACCGGTCCGCGTGCCGGGGATGTGCTGGTCAGTGATGGCCAGTCCCGGCTCAAGGCCGGTTCGCGTATTGAAGTGATGAGTGATGCCGCGCCGCAAACCACGGCAGGCAATCTGGAGACCGCACGATGAAAGGCCGCGGATCCATTTCCGCGTGGTGCGTGGACCATCCGGTCGCCACCCTGCTATTGACCTTCGCCCTGGTGTTGCTCGGCGCCATCGCGTTCCCGCGCCTGCCTATCGCGCCGCTGCCGGAAGCGGAATTCCCGACCATTCAGGTGTCGGCGCAACTGCCCGGCGCCAGCCCGGAAACCATGGCGTCTTCGGTGGCGACGCCGCTGGAAGTGCAATTCAGCGCGATCCCCGGCATGACGCAGATGACGTCGAGCAGCGCCCTGGGCTCGACCAACCTGACCCTGCAATTCACCCTCAATAAAAGCATCGACACCGCCGCTCAGGAAGTTCAGGCGGCGATCAATACCGCCGCTGGCCGCCTGCCCGCCGACATGCCGAACCTGCCCACCTGGCGCAAGGTCAACCCGGCCGACAGCCCGGTGTTGATCCTCAGCGTCAGCTCCACGCTGATGCCTGGCACTGAACTCAGTGACGTCACCGAATCCCTGCTCTCGCGTCAGCTGAGTCAGATTGATGGTGTGGGCCAGGTGTACATCACCGGCCAGCAGCGCCCAGCGATTCGTGTGCAGGCTGCGCCGGAAAAACTCGCGGCATTGGGCCTGACCCTCGCCGACATCCGCCAGGCAGTGCAACAGACCAGCCTGAACCTGGCCAAAGGCGCGTTGTATGGCAAAGACAGCGTGTCGACGATTGCTTCCAACGACCAACTGTTTCGGCCGCAGGATTACGCGCAACTGATCGTTTCCTACAAAGACGGCGCCCCCGTGCATCTGCGTGATGTGGCGCGGGTGGTGAACGGCTCGGAAAACGCCTACGTCCGGGCCTGGTCCGGCGAGCAGCAAGGCGTCAACGTGGCTATCTTCCGCCAGCCCGGCGCCAACATCGTCGACACCGTGGATCGCATTCAGCGCGAACTGCCACGCTTGCAGGAAATGCTCCCGGCCTCGGTGGAAGTCACCGTGCTCAATGACCGGACCCGGACCATTCGCGCCTCCTTGCATGAAGTGGAAATCACCCTGCTGATCGCGGTCTTGCTGGTGGTGGCAGTCATGGCGCTGTTCCTGCGCCAGTTGTCGGCCACATTGATTGTCAGCGCCGTGCTGGGCGTCTCGTTGATTGCCAGCTTCGCCATGATGTATCTGTTCGGTTTCAGCCTGAACAACCTGACACTGGTGGCCATCGTGGTGGCCGTCGGCTTCGTGGTGGACGACGCCATCGTCGTCGTGGAAAACATCCACCGCCACCTGGAAGCCGGTGACGGCATGCGCGAGGCCGCGATCAAAGGTGCCGGGGAAATCGGCTTCACCGTGGTGTCGATCAGCTTCTCGCTGGTGGCCGCGTTCATCCCGTTGCTGTTCATGGGCGGCGTGGTCGGGCGGCTGTTCAAGGAGTTCGCCTTGACCGCCACCGCGACCATTCTGATTTCCGTGGTGGTCTCGCTGACGCTGGCGCCGACACTCGCGGCATTGTTCATGCGCGCCCCGAAACACGATCCCCACGCCCGGCGCGGCTTCGGCGAACGCTTGCTGGATTTCTACGAGCGCGGACTGCGCAAGGCGCTGGCCCATCAACGGGTGATGCTGGGGATTTTCGGCCTGACGCTGGTTCTGGCGGTCGTCGGTTACGTGATCATTCCCAAGGGCTTCTTCCCGGTGCAGGACACCGCATTCGTCCTCGGCACCACCGAGGCCGCCGCCGATATCTCTTACCCGGATATGGTTGAAAAACATAAGGCGCTGGCGAAAATCGTCGGCGAAGACCCCGCCGTATTGGCCTTTTCCCATTCCGTTGGCGTGACCGGCAGTAACCAGACCATCGCCAACGGGCGCTTCTGGATTTCCTTGAAACCGCGCAGTGATCGGGATGTGTCGGTCAGCGATTTCATCGACCGGCTGCGACCGAAACTGGCCAAGATTCCCGGGATCGTGCTGTACCTGCGCGCCGGCCAGGACATCAACCTCAGCTCCGGTCCGAGCCGCAGTCAGTATCAATATGTGCTGAAGAGCAACGACGGGCCGCTGCTCAACACCTGGACCGAACGCCTCACCGAAAAACTGCGCACCAACCCGGCATTCCGCGACCTGTCCAACGACCTGCAACTGGGCGGCAGCGTCACCCATATCGACATCGACCGCAGCGCCGCCGCGCGTTTCGGCCTGACCACCGCCGATGTGGATCAGGCCCTGTACGATGCGTTCGGGCAGCGACAGATCAGCGAATTCCAGACCGAGATCAACCAGTACAAGGTGATTCTCGAACTGGACGCCAAGCAGCGCGGCAAGGCTGAAAGCCTGGCGTATTTCTATCTGCGCTCGCCGCTGACCGGCGAGATGGTGCCGCTCTCGGCGCTGGCGAAAGTCGCGGCGCCGACCATGGGGCCGTTGTCGATCAGCCACGACGGGATGTTCCCGGCGGCCAACCTGTCTTTCAACTTGTCCAAAGGTATCGCGCTGGGCGATGCGGTGCGCATGCTGGATCAGGCCAAGACTGAAATCGGCATGCCGGCTTCGATCATCGGCAACTTCCAGGGCGCGGCGCAGGCGTTCCAGAGTTCGCTGGCCAACCAACCCTGGTTGATTCTCGCGGCGCTGGTGGCGGTGTACATCATTCTCGGCGTGCTGTACGAAAGCTTCGTGCATCCGCTGACGATCATTTCCACCTTGCCTTCGGCGGGGATCGGCGCGCTGTTGATGCTGTGGCTGATGGGCCAGGACTTCTCGATCATGGCCTTGATCGGCGTGGTGCTGCTGATCGGCATCGTCAAGAAGAACGGCATTCTGCTGGTGGACTTCGCCCTGGAAGCGCAACGCGAGCGCGGGCTGACTCCCGAGGCGGCCATTTACGAAGCCTGCCTGACGCGTTTCCGCCCGATCATCATGACCACCCTCGCCGCCTTGCTCGGCGCGTTGCCGCTGATGCTCGGCTACGGCGTCGGCGCGGAACTGCGCCAACCGCTGGGTATCGCAGTGGTCGGTGGCTTGCTGGTCAGCCAGGCGCTGACGCTGTTCACTACCCCCGTGATCTACTTGCAGCTCGAACGTGTCTTCCACCGCCGCAAGCCGGAGCCCGTCACGAAGCCCAAGCGCTCACTGGCGATGTCCGAATGAACACTTTTCAGAGCACAGGACCTGTTGGAGCCGAGCTTGCTCGCGATTGCGGTCTATCTGACGCAAGAGATCCGTGGGATGTCCCGCCCCCTTCGCGGGCAAGGTGGAACGCCACCCCGGTCGCTCCAACAGTTTCGCGGAGAGTTGCCCCATGCGCGTCCTGATTATCGAAGACGAAGAAAAAACCGCGGACTACCTGCATCGCGGCCTGACCGAACAGGGTTACACCGTCGATCTGGCCCGCGAAGGCATCGAAGGTTTGCACATGAGCCTGGAGAGCGATTACGACGTGATCATTCTCGACGTCATGCTGCCCGGTCTGGACGGTTTCGGTGTGCTGCGGGCTCTGCGCGCGCGCAAGCAAACGCCGGTGATCATGCTCACCGCGCGGGAACAGGTGGACGACCGGATTCGCGGCCTGCGCGAAGGCGCCGATGATTACCTCGGCAAGCCGTTTTCCTTTCTTGAACTGGTCGCCCGTCTGCAAGCCCTGACCCGGCGCACCAGCGCCCACGAGCCCGTGCAAATCAGCATTGCCGATCTGTGGATCGACCTGATCAGCCGCAAGGCCACCCGCGCCGGCACCCGTCTGGATCTGACCGCCAAGGAGTTTTCGCTGCTCAGTGTCCTGGCGCGGCGGCATGGGGAAATCCTCTCCAAGACGTCGATTGCCGAGATGGTCTGGGACATCAATTTCGACAGTGACGCCAATGTCGTCGAAGTCGCGATCAAGCGTCTGCGGGCGAAACTGGACGGGCCGTTCGATCAAAAACTGCTGCACACCATTCGCGGCATGGGCTACGTACTGGAGAACCGCAGTGAAAGCTGACTCCATCGCGCTGCGGTTGAGCGCCATGTTTGCGGTGGTCGCCTTGTTGGTCTTCACCCTGATCGGCTGGGCGTTGTATTTGCAGGTCGACAAAGGCCTGGGCCTGTTGCCCGAGGCGGAAGTGGATGCGCGCTACAGCGTACTGGAATCAACAGTCAATCGCTACGGCACTCCGGAGCATTGGGTCAAGATCAACGCCAAGCTCAAACTGCTCAGCGAGGAAGACAAGCGTCTGCACTTCTGGGTCGTCAGCGACAACCCGGCGTATGAGTTCGGCAATCCTGACGCCGAGATTCGCGCGTTCGCCAATGGCCCGCTGGGCATGCGCGATTTGCAGCTCAGCGGCCATGAGTTTCCGTTCAAGGTGCTGCTCAGTCAGTTTGCCGCCAAGGATCAACGGCCGCCGTTGCGTTTTCTCATCGCCATCGACACCGAAACCTTCTGGCAAACCCAGCACTCGCTGCTGACCGCCCTGATCAGCCTCGCGGCGGTTGGCATAACACTCGCTTCGCTGCTCGGTTATTGGGTGGCGCGCATTGGCCTGCGGCCCTTGACCAGCCTGTCGCTGGAGGCGCAGAAACTCGCCCCGCCGCGCCTATCCGGTCGCCTGCAGCTGTCACCGCTGCCACCGGAATTGAACCAGTTTGTCACCTCGTTCAATTCGACGCTGGAGCGCGTCGAGCAAGCCTATGCACGCCTGGAGTCGTTCAATGCGGACGTGGCCCATGAACTGCGCTCGCCGCTGACCAACCTGATCGGCCAGACCCAGGTCGCCCTGACGCGCGGCCGCTCGGCCGAGCATTATTTCGAAGTGCTGCAATCCAATCTCGAAGAACTGGAACGGCTGCGTTCGATCATCAACGACATGCTGTTCCTAGCCAGCGCTGACCAGGGCAGCAAGGTCACCGAACTGACCTGCGCGTCCCTGGCGCAGGAAGTGGCGACTACGCTGGACTATCTGGACTTCATCCTCGAAGACGCTCAGGTGCAAGTCCAGGTCAATGGAGATGCCAGCGTGCCCATCGAAAAAGCCCATCTGCGCCGGGCCTTGATCAACCTGCTGCACAACGCCGTGCAGCACACCGAGCCAGGGCAGGTGATCCAGGTCGATATCGTCGAGCACCTGGACCACGTGAGCATCGAAGTGGCCAACCCCGGCAGCGAGATCCCCCAAGAACATCTACCTAAATTGTTCGAGCGTTTCTACCGCGTGGACGCTTCGCGCAGTAACAGCGGCGCCAATCATGGCCTGGGCCTGGCCATTGTGAAGGCGATTGCATTGATGCACGGCGGCACGGTGTTCGTGCGCAGTCAGGCCGGGCTGAATACATTCGGGATCAATTTGCCGCTGAGTCTGGGCACCTGAAAAAACCGATCCATCCGGCGGTGGCTGTTGCGTGCTATCCATATGAGGTTATAAATACCGGACCTGCTTCTCACCTTTATGCCGATCACTTAAGAAATTTCAATTAATACAACACCTTAAGTCTGATCCGCTTTTCATCGAGCGCTCCCCGTGCAATGACGGCTCCTCTTCCCAAGCAAGAATTACGAAAAACATGGCGCCGACCGGAAGTTATTTTGATCTGCGGAAGCGTCATCGCCGTGGTGGCGCTGTTACTCATCATCATTTCGCTGCTGAGTCGGGAACACCGCGAGGCCAATGAGAATGCTGCTCGCGCTGCTTCCAATATCGTGCGACTGATTGACGCCGACGTGTTGCGCAATGCCGAACTTTACGACACCTCGTTGCAGGGCATGATCAGCGCCTGGCAACATCCCGGCTTGATGAGTATTGACCCGGAACTGCGGCATCTGGTTCTGTTCGACCGGTTTACCTCGGCGCGCTTCAAAGGTGATCTGCTGTTGCTGGACCAGGACGGTTATATCCTCGCCGACTCCACGTCGATTGTGCCCCGGACAGAAAACCTGTCTGACCGACCGCATTTTCAGAGCCATGCCAAGGACCCATCGCTCGACATGAAAGTCGATGGCCCCTTCAAAACCCGCTGGGGTTTCAAGGACTGGTGCATCAGCTTCAGCCGACGCATGTCGGCACCCGATGGCTCGTTCCTGGGTGTTGCCAGCGGTGCCATGCGCCTGGTTTATTTCAAGCAGCTGTTTCGCACGCTGGACATCGGGCCAGACAGCAACGTCAACCTGTTCACCACCAAAGGTTTGCTGCTGGCGCGCCATCCCGACCTGGATGGCCGGGACCTGATCGGCGAGGATTTGAGCCAGTCGTCCAACTTCCAGCGCATTCTCAGGGAAGGCAGCGGCAGCTTTATCAGCGTTTCATCCCTGGACAAAAAAGAGCGCCTGTTTACGTTCTCCCATGTTGGCAACCTGCCGCTGATCGTCGTGGTCGGGCAGTCAGTCAATGAGGTTTACGCCATCTGGCGCCGCAACGCGCTGCTGGTCGGGCTGGCGACCAGCGTGTTGTGCCTGGGGATTTTTGGCCTGGCGATGCTACTGCGCCGGGAATTAGGCCTGCGTCGGCATGCCGAGACCGAACTCAAGGTGCGTGCCGAGACCGATGCGCTCACCGGTCTGGCCAACCGGCGCAAGCTGGACGAAGTGTTCAGGGCCGAATGGTTGCGGGCCATGCGCTCAGGCAAACCGCTGGCGGTGTTGATGATCGATGTGGATAACTTCAAAGCCTTCAACGAGCGTCATGGGCATCACGGCGGCGATGAGGTGTTGCGCAATGTCGCCCTGGCGATTGAGCGCAATCTGCGCAGGCCCAGTGATTTCGTGGCACGTTACGGCGGCGAAGAGTTTGTCGTAGCGCTGCCCGAAACCGACATTGTCGGCGCCAGACTCCTCGCCGAAAAAATTCGTCAGGGGGTTCAGGCCCTGCCCACCTATGGCGGTGATACGCAGCCGGTCACCATCAGCGTCGGCATTGCCTGTACGGTGGTGACCAGCGAGGTATTGTTGCGGGATTTGCTCAATGCCGCAGACAAGGCGCTGTATGAAGCCAAGGATCTGGGGCGCAATCGGGTGGAGGCGTGCGATCTGTAGGACCGGCTTTAGCCGGGAGGACAATTGACGCCCTCGCGACTAAAGTCGCTCCTATGGACCTTCGCGGGCAAGTCTCGCTCCAACGATTCACCTTTCCAACCCAAGAAATCCCGGGCAATAAAAAACGCCAGACTGGCTGGCGTTTTTGTATTGAGTCGCCCCGCCAACTCGTCAGTTGGCAGGCGCTGGCTCAATCTCAGCTGGCAGCGCGAGCGCTGTTACGCAGAGCTTTTACTTTGTCGTGGTTCGCTTGCACGCCATCCAGCTGCTTGCGGATCAGACCAGTAACATTCGCGGGCAGGTTCTTCTCAGTTGCTTTCTGCAGCGCTTCTTTGTAAGCCTTCAGCGCCACGTCTTCGCCACGCTCAGCTTCGTTGAGGATAGCCACGTCGTCTTTACCCGCCAGAGTCGACTTCAGGTCAACCCATGCGCGATGCAGAGTGCCGCTGACGCTGGAAGAAGTTTCTGGATCGCCGCCCAGCGCACGTACTTCGGTTTGCAGTTCACGTACGGCAGTAGCGATTTCAGCAGAACGGCTGAGGAAAAACTCCTTCACAGAAGGGTTTTTGATGTCTTCTGCGCTGGTCTGAAAACCTTTCTCGCCGTCTTTGCTGGTTTCGATCAGGTCATTCAGGATAGAGATCGATTCTTTATTGATATCAGTCATTGGTTAATTTCCTTAATGGCAGGTTGATACGAAAGTTTCTGCTATCTAGGTAATTGCAGCCGTCGTGCCAGCTTTCAACCTCCAATAATTCATATATTTTTCAACGACTTAAAAAAACAACCATACAGACACATCGTGATTTCTGCATGAACTGTCCTTTGGCCTGCATGCAGAATGCACGTATCGTGATGCCTTGGACGCACTGACAAGGGGGCTCAACCATGAACCCGGAAAAACTCAAACTGCTCGTGACGCGCGAGATGCCATTTGGCAAATACAAAGGTCGGCTGATCGCTGATCTGCCGGGGCAATACCTGAACTGGTTTGCCCGCGAAGGCTTCCCGAAAAGCGAGCTTGGCGGTCTGCTGGCGTTGATGCAGGAGATCGACCACAACGGTTTGTCCGAACTGCTCGACCCCCTGCGCACGCGACCGCGTCAATTCAAAGAAGGCTGACCACAAGCGAGACGGCAATGGACTATGCACCGGTAAACCCTGCGGTATTGCAACAGGCGCGCGATGAGGCTTTCTGGGCCGACATCGCTGGCCGTTATGACGTCGAGCCAGGCCCGATCAATCTGGAATACGGCTATTTCGGGCGCATGACCCGCGAGGTGCTGGAAGACTATCGGCGCAACATTGACTACGTGAACCGCAGCAACTCGGTGTTCGTGCGTCGCCGGTTCGACGAAATCGACAGCCAGATCATTCACGGCCAGTTGGCGGATCTGGTGCAGGTAAGACCTGAGGAAATCGCTATCACCCGCTGCGCCTCCGAATCCCTGCAATCACTGATTCGCAACTACAACCGGTTGCAGCCGGGCGATCAGGTGCTGATCAGCGATCTCGACTATCTCAGCGTGCAAACGGCCATGCGTTGGCTGGCCAAGAGCCGCGGCGTGGAAGTGATTGAAATCAATCATGTCCATCCGGCCAGCTACGAAACCCTGCTGAACAGCTATCAGACCGCCTTCGAGCGCTACCCGCGCCTCAGACTGATGGCGCTGACTCACGTGACCCACCGCACCGGTCTGGTGATGCCGGTACAGGCGATTGCCGCACTGGCCAAATCTCGCAACATCGACGTGATTCTCGACGGCGCTCATGCTCTGGGGCAGCTTGATTTCCGGCTCGATGAGCTGGGCGTCGCATTTGCCGGTTACAACTTGCAGAAATGGATGGGCGCGCCACTGAGCCTGGGCTTTATCTATGTTGCGAAGGAGCGGCTGGGATCGATTGATGCGGACATGGGCGATACCCGCTACGGCAAGGACGACATCCTGGCGCTGGTGCCTTATGGCACACCGAATATTCCGGCGTGGATGACCTTGCCCAAGGTCTTCGAAGAACACCGGGCGATGGGCGGTTCGGTCGCCAAAGGCGCACGACTGAGCTACCTGCGCGACCTTTGGGTCAAGCCGGCTCGGGAGCTGGAAGGAGTGGAAGTACTGACGCCGGACGACCCACGGCTGTATTGCGGGATCACGGCCTTGCGTTTTACCCGGCATGCAGATCAGGAGCGCATGGCGCAACGTTTGCTCGATGAGCACAACCTGTTCACCGTGGCGCGGGAAGGATCAGCCTGCGGGCCGTGCATCCGCATCACGCCGGGGTTCAGCACCCCTGCTGCGCATCTGCAGCTGCTGACTGAAGCGTTGCGCAAACTGGCGTGAAAAAAACGGTGCGCCGGACCAGGGCGCACCGTAAAGCCAACAACAAACGATTAACCGATTTGACGCAAGCATCCGTAGGACCGGCTTCAGCCGGGAGGAGGTCGGTGCTTCAAACACATTTGCTCCATCAGAGCACCCCGCTCCCGGCTAAAGCCGGTCCTACAGTCGGACGTTCACGACTTAATCAAACAACGCCATCGCCTGCGCGGTTGCTTCCTGGATGCGGTTCCAGTCGCCATTCTTGACCCACGCGTTGTCGATCATCCACGTACCGCCAACGCACATGACATTGGGTTGCGCCATGTAGCTCTTGAGGTTGTCTGCGTTGACGCCGCCGGTTGGGCAAAAGCGCACTTCAGTGAACGGACCACCCAAGGCTTTGATGGCTGCGACGCCACCGCTGATTTCCGCCGGGAACAATTTGAAACGACGATAACCCATGGCGTAGCCGATCATGATTTCCGACGCGCTGTTGATGCCGGGCAACAATGGCAGCGGGCTGTCGAGGGCTGCCTGCAACAGGTCTTGCGTGCTGCCCGGCGTCACGATGAATTGCGAACCGGCCGCTTCGGCGTCCGCCAGCATGTTGCGATCCAGAATCGTCCCGGCACCGACACACAGCTCGGGACGCTGTTCGCGCAGTATCCGAATGGCGCTCAGGCCAAAGGCCGAACGCAGGGTAACTTCCAGCGCCGTCATGCCGCCAGCGGCCAGCGCGTCCGCCAATGGCAGGACATCCTGATCACGCAAAATGGTGATCACCGGCAAAATCTTTGCCTTGGCGCAGAGTTCATCGATCTGGGAAATCTTGTTCGCCATGCTGTTGAGCGGCTGATTGTTTTCGACTGTTTTCATGGCGGCGGATCCTTTGCTTATGGGCACCAGTAAATCTCAAGGGAAGAGTCAAGGAAGGCGCGAACCGGCATTTCGGCGAGGTCATCACCGGCCAGGGCCGCGCGCAGGGTGTCGAGTTTGGCCTGGCCGGAAACGGACAGGATCGGCAAACGCGCCGAAGCCAGCAGACGGCGGGTCATGGTCAGGCGCTGATGCGGCACGGTCGGCGCCAGCATCGGCAAGCAACGACGTTCGCCATCCAGCCGCAAGGCTTCATTCAGGTTCGGGCTCTTGGGAAACAACGAAGCGGTGTGCCCGTCATCACCCATACCCAGAATCAGTACGTCGATGGGCGGCAATTCGGCCAGCGCCTGATCGGCAGCGTCAGCCGCTTCTTCAAGACTCTGGGCAACGCTGTACAAACCGAGGAACTTCGCCTTGGCCGCCGGGCCTTGCAGCAGATAGCGCTGCAACAGGCCAGCGTTGCTGTCGGCATGTTCAACCGGCACCCAGCGTTCGTCAGCCAGGCTGACCACCACTTTGGACCAGTCCAGCGGCTGCTCGGCCAGGCTCTGGAAAAACGCCACCGGGCTGCGACCGCCGGAAACCACCAGGGTTGCGACGCCGTTGCTGCTGATCGCCGTTTTCAGTTGCTCAGCCACGTTAGCTGCCAGCTCACTGGCCAGCAGCGCAGGATTATCGAACTCGCGAGCGACTAAGCCCGCTGGCAGTTCAAGGTCACATATCGCCATACCACGATCTCCCGTCACGAGTAATCAATGCAATGGAGCTCATCGGGCCCCACGATCCGGCGGCGTAAGGCTTGGGCGCATCGCCTGCCTTTTTCCAGCCGGCGATCAGCTGATCGCACCATTGCCATGCGTACTCAATTTCATCTTTGCGAACAAACAGGTTCTGATTGCCGCGCATCACTTCCAGCAACAACCGCTCATACGCATCAGGGACGCGCGCGCTGCGGTAGGTGTCGGAAAAATTCAGTTGCAGTGGGCCGCTGCGCAACTGCATGCCTTTATCCAGGCCTTGGTCCTTGGTCATCACTTGCAAGGAAATGCCTTCGTCCGGTTGCAGGCGAATGATCAGGCGGTTGCTGATCTGCATGCGCTGCTCGGGAGCGAAGATGTAGTGCGGCGGTTCTTTGAAGTGGATGACGATCTGCGACAGCTTGGCCGGCATACGCTTGCCGGTGCGCAGGTAGAACGGCACGCCGGACCAGCGCCAGTTGCGAATGTCGGCACGCAGGGCGACGAAGGTTTCCGTGTCGCTCTGGGTATTGGAGTTTTCTTCCTCCAGATAACCGGGCACCGGCTTGCCTTCGCTGTAACCGGCGATGTACTGGCCGCGTACGACCTGGGTCGCCAGACGTTCCGGGGTGAACGGTGCCAGTGCCTTGAGCACCTTGACCTTCTCGTCACGAATACTGTCGGCGGACAGGTCGCTGGGCGGGTCCATGGCGATCAGGCACAGCAGCTGCAGCAGGTGGTTCTGGATCATGTCGCGCAATTGCCCGGCCTGATCGAAATAGCCCCAACGGCCTTCGATGCCGACCTTTTCCGCAACGGTGATTTCCACGTGGGAAATATGATTCTGGTTCCACTGGGTTTCGAACAGACTATTGGCGAAACGCAGGGCGATCAGGTTCTGAACGGTGTCCTTGCCCAGATAGTGGTCGATGCGATAGATGCGGCTTTCCGGCAGGAACTGCGCCACGGCATCGTTGACCCGACGTGAAGACGCCAGGTCATGACCGATAGGTTTTTCCAGCACCGCGCGAGTGCGCTCGGTAAGGTTGACCGAGGCGAGGTTTTCGCAGATCGCGCCATACACCGACGCGGGCGTAGCGAAGTACGCGATCAGGACTTGCGCATCACCAACCCGCTCAGCCAGCGCCACGTAATCCTCGGCCTTGAGGAAATCCACGTGCAGGTAACTCAGGCGAGCCTGAAAACGCTCCACGTTCTCAGGCTCAAGTTCAGCCTCCGGAACAAAGCGGCGCAGGGATTTATCGATGTATGCCAAATGCTGCTGTTCGTCGCCCGGTTCGCGCGCCAACGCAAGGATTCGCGTGTCGGCATGCAGCAATCCAGCGCGGTCGAGTTGATAAAGGGCCGGGAACAGCTTGCGCACTGCCAGGTCGCCCAAGGCGCCAAACAAGGCAAAAGTGCACGGTTCAACCGTAATCGAGAGCATAATGTTGGTTCTTTTATCAAGTTAGGCTACAAATACCTTTTTTAAAGGCGTTACTCAAGGCCAAATGTAGTAATAACCACAACATCCCGTCTAAAACCATATTCCAGTGGTGATCAACACAGGCCCTCAGTACGATAGGCCACCTTTGCTACAGGCTAAAGGGCCTCGTGATAGCTCTCGCAAAACCCTGAGCAAAACAGCCGCGACAAGGACTTTGAATGGACCGCACACGAAACCTTCTGGAGATGATCCAGAGCCGACTCGAAGAGCTGAACAAGGCTGAGCGCAAGGTCGCTGAGGCGATTCTGCTCAATCCGCAGCAAGCGACCCGTTTCAGCATCGCAGCGCTGGCCCAGGCCGCCAAAGTCAGCGAGCCCACGGTCAACCGCTTCTGCCGCTCATTCAGCGTCAGCGGCTACCCGGAACTCAAGTTGCAGCTGGCACAGAGCCTGGCCAGCGGTGCCGCGTATGTGAGCCGCGCAGTCGAAGCGGATGACGATACCGAGGCCTACACCCAGAAGATCTTCGGCAGCGCCATCGCCTCGCTGGACAGCGCCTGCCAGCAACTGGACCCGGCGCTGATCAGCAAAGCCGTGGACATGCTGATTCAGGCTCGGCAGATTCACTTCTTCGGCCTCGGTGCTTCGGCGCCGGTTGCGCTGGACGCCCAGCACAAGTTCTTCCGTTTCAACCTGGCCGTGACCGCCCACGCTGATGTGCTGATGCAACGCATGATTGCCTCGGTGGCGCACACCGGGGAATTGTTCGTGATCATTTCCTACACCGGCCGCACCCGCGAACTGGTCGAAGTCGCACGCATCGCCCGCGCCAACGGCGCTTCGGTCCTGGGCCTGACTGCGGCGGGCTCACCCCTGGCCAAGGCCAGCACCGTCAGCCTGAACATTCCGCTGCCGGAAGACACCGACATCTATATGCCGATGACCTCGCGGATCATCCAGCTGACCGTGCTCGACGTACTCGCCACCGGCATGACCCTGCGCCGCGGCGTCGACTTCCAGCCGCATCTGCGCAAGATCAAGGAAAGCCTGAATGACAGCCGCTATCCGGTTGAGGATCAGGGTTAGGAGCCGTAGGAGCGACTTTAGTCGCGAGGGCGTCAATCGCCCTCCCGGCTGAAGCCGGTCCTATGTATGGACTCGCCCACACTTTCAACCTGCTTTTGAACACTGCTACCCGGTTGCATCTATGTATAAGGCCTGTTCGAGGAAGCGTTACGGCTTCTGGCCAACATTGGGTAAGCTCGCGGTATGCCGATTACGTTAAGGCCTCAAAGGGCCAGTAGGACCGCAGGCATCTATCCGCGACGGTCTGACCTGGGGTCAATGTTCTTCAGCAGCGGTTGAGGTGACTCAGCACCCCGGTGGCAGAACTCTGTTGATTAATGATTCATCGTCGCCTCCTGGCAACCTGCAGGCTGACGACGATAGGTCTGATTGTTTTGCAGCAGCACCCAGACGATGCGCAGGTTTCTATTGGCCAACCTTACGGCTGCTCCTTTTTGACCATGCTGACTTAGCCAGCGTCTTAGCCGGCGATCATCGGGATGCTCCGAATCAGGCTTCACCTGCCTTAACACGGCGTGCGCTCCTTGAATCGACAGGCTGCGAATATAGCCATCTCCGCGTCTGCAAATTCCTCCCAATCGGATTTTTTGCCCGCTGCTGTGCTGCTCGGGCACCGTGCCGAAGTAGGCAGCAAACATTCGGGCATTGGCGAAACGCTCAGGCTCAGTCTGTTTGGCCAGCAAGGCGGTGGCGATGATTGGGCCGATGCCGCGCACTGTCATCAGACGCTTTGCTGTCTCATCTTCGCGCGCTGCTGCTTCCAGACGGCCCGTCAGTACATCGATGCGCTCACCCAGATGGCTCCATTCGCCCAGCATTTCATCAATCAGCTCGCGCAACATATCCGGCAATGGCTGGATGGCATCTTCCAATATACGTGGGACATTTCGGCTGAGGGTCACCGCCCCTTGCGCCATGGCAATGCCCTGTTCCAGCAACAGCCCGCGTATCTGATTACCCATTGCAGTGCGCCGCCTTACATACCCTTGTCGAGCACGATGCAGAGCCTGCATGGCCAGTTGTGCGGTGCTTTTGACTGGCACTGGCGCAATGTTTACATCTCGTCCTGAACGCAATATCGCCAGCACATCGTTGCGATCATTTTTGGCACCGCTACGATGTTTGGCGACATGTTGCGCCGGTAAAATTCGCGCCTGATTGCCTTGTGCTTGCAACAGCCGCGCCCAAGCCTGCGCGCCAGGGCCGGTCTCCATCAGCACCGTCACGCCTGCCGGCAGTTTTTGTAAAAAGGCCACAAAGGTTTCGCGTGACTTGATCCGCTCTTCGTAAATGACCTGACCAAGGGCATCTTCCCCGGCCACCTGGAACACATTCTTGGCAAGATCTACCGCCACTGTCGAACAAGCCGACACGTCGGCTGAAGACAAGGCGTTATTTTTGGTCGTATGCTTTTTCATGGACTCGCCCTCGCTGTCGTTGGCTTCTTAAGAATGCCACCGTGGCGCTACAGACGCCTCGGCTTGGGCGAGTCCATCCAATTACAGGTTCTGCGCACACTCAATGCACCAGATAAGCCTGCAAACTCAACTCGGCGCGCTCGCCTGGCGCCAGGCTCAGGCTTTCGCTGCCGCCTGACGCAGCCTCGACGCAGACGAACCCGCCCGCTTCGCTGCCCGCCACGCCCATCAGCGGGCGTTTGCCGGGGTGCCAGACCACGGTGTTGGCGCTGTCGCCGGTATCGATACCCAAACGCCGTTGCCAGGCTTGATCCTGTAACTGCAAAGGTCCGGTGTGATCGAACACCCGCTGACAGCCGCCCGCCACGCGCAAGTCGCCTTCTTGCTGACACGCCTGCCGGCTGAGCTGATCGTAGCCTTGCGCGCCATCCAGGCCTTCAAGCGCTACTTCCTGTACATCACTGATCCGCCAATAGGCGTGCAGCGCATGACTGAACTGACAGGGCTCACTATCCTGATGCCGGGTGGTCAAACGCAATTCCATGCCCTGCCCCAGCTCGGCGTGCAGGTCGGCTTGCCAGTCCCACAGTTGCAGACGCCAATGCAGGCTCACGCCCGCCTCGCTTTCGCGGCTGTCGATCAGTTTCCAGTCCAGCAGCCGCGCCCAACCGTGCGCCGGCCATACGCCTTCGCTCGGATGACGGCCATACCAAGGCCAGCAGACCGGAACGCCGCCGCGAATCGCACCGACCTGTGGCCAATGCGACGCACACCACAACCAGGGCTTCTGGCCCCGAGGTTGAAAATGCAGCAACTGGCCGCCCTGACGGCTGAACACCGCCTCACATTGCGGGTGGTCGATGATCAGCACGTCACGTAGCTGATAACGCTCCCACTCGAACGTCGGCCTGGAGCGCCTGGAGGTGAAGAATCGCTGCAACGGATGCTCCAGCATCCCCGCTTCCTTGATGGTCATTGCGGTCCCGAAAAAATGTTTTGCTACAACCGTAGGACCGGCTTTAGCCGGGAGCGCGCGCTCCCGGCTAAAGCCGGTCCTACGCAATGAATTGAATCCAGAAAGCCACCCAAAAAAAACGGGCAGCCAGGCCGCCCGTAAAGCACACACGACCCTTGATCGTTGTTAAAACTTGGTCTGCAGTTTGATACCGGCCACCAGCGCGTTATCCACCTGATCGACACCGCCCGGAGACTTGATGTATTGCAGGTTGGGACGAATGGTCAGCCAGTCGGTGACGTGCACGCCGTAGTAGATCTCGGAGTTGTATTCGCTTTTCTGGATCGGCAGATAACCTGGGTTGTCGTAGTCGTCGATCCCGTTGACGGCGTTGATCTGCCTGGCGCGATCACGGACGTCTTCGTTGACGTGAATGCGCGAAACGCCGATGCCGATGTCATCCTTCGGACGCGCAGCAAACGGGCCTTTGAAGACCATGCCGACCTGCAGGAAGTTGTCGACGAAGTTGGTGTCCTTGTCATGCACGGTAGCGTTGGCAAACAGGCTCAGGCCCCGGGACTGATCGCCGCCGAAGTTCATGATCTTTTGCTGCGCCACGACCCACCAGCCAGTCTTCTCGCTACGCGACTTGAATTGGCCGCCGGTGAGGCCTTGTGGCTGGCCGTTGCGATCCTCGTAGACATCGTCAGCACTCGGGCTGCTGAAGTAGTAACCCAGACGGTATTCGCCCGGCAACGAGTTGATGGTCGGCGACCACACCACTTCCACCGGCACCAGGGTGCCTTTGGCGCCACTGCCGCTCAGCTTGAAGCCGTTGCCGGTTTCCAGGTACGAAGGGTTCTGTTCGTAGACGCCGATCTGGGCGAAGACTTCAGGCGTGATGTTGTACTTCACGCGCAAGGCCCACTGGCTGACTGGCCAGTTGTACCAGGTGTTCACATAGTTGGCGGCCTGAGTACCGCAGAAGGTCAAGTTCTGGAAGTCGCAAGGGAAGCTGCCGAAATCCTCGCCCTCGCCCATCCGCCCGGCCTTGATGTCGAGCTTGCCGTCGAAATAGGTCTGCTTGACCCACATTTGCGTCAGGCGCCAGGTCTGCCCGCGACCCCAGACTTCCTGCGAGGAACTGAGCGTGCCGACACGAGGATCGCCGAGTCGGTCATTGGAAATGTTGTTGCCGCTTCGTTCGGTGATGGCCAGTTTGAACTCCGCATTCTTCCAGCCAAGGACCTTCTCCAGATCCATCTGCACGCCGAGGGCGAACTGATCGCTGTACCGCGCCGTCTTGTCGTCGTTGTAGCCGCCATGCACGTTGGCGCCCATCTCGCCGACGTATTCCAGCGAGAAGTCATAGCCCTTGTCATACAGTTCCTGTCGCAATCCACCCCAATCGCCGGTCATGTGTTCATTGGCGTGGAACGGCTCGACAGCACTGGCGGTTCCCGTAAACGCCAACGCACTCAATACAGACAAACCACCGATAAGCTGGAACTGGTTAAGCGATTTATTGCGTAGCTTCTTCATCCCTTAAATCCTCGTTTTATTGTTATTAGCTTCTAACGGCATCGACATCGGTTGCTTCGTGTTTGCCGGCTGGGCGACCTGTTACGGCAGCGGTTACCCGGCTGACTGTGCTCGGTTCAATTGCGGTTGATCTGCGTGACATTGCCCGCGCGCCCGGCGGGTTGTGGCTGGCCCAGCACGCCAAGACGCTCGCCGGTGGCGGCGTCGAAGAGCATGACTTTGGCCGGATCGAACTGCAGGGTCAGGCTTTCCCCGACCTGAGGCGCGACGTCCGGCGCCAGACGGCAGCAGACCTTGCTCTGGTTCAGGTTGACGAACACCAGCGTGTCCGGCCCGGTAGGCTCGGTAACCTGGACTTCAGCGCGAATGGTCGGCAGGCCGTTGGGTTCGCCGGGCGCCAGAACGATCTGCTCGGGACGCATGCCAAGGATGACTTCGCGATCTTCAAGCCCGGCATCCGACATGCCCATGGGCAGTTCGCAACGGGCCTGACCGCTGTCGAGCAAGGCGAACAGGCGGCCATCCTTGCGTTGCAGGCGCAGGGGAATGAAGTTCATCGGCGGCGAACCGATGAAGCTGGCCACGAACAGGTTGGCCGGGTTGTTGTAGATCTCTTTCGGGGTGCCGAACTGCTGGATGATCCCGTCTTTCATTACCGCCACTTTGTCGCCCAGGGTCATTGCTTCGATCTGGTCGTGGGTGACGTATACCGTGGTGGTTTTCAGGCGCTGGTGCATCAGCTTCATTTCGGTACGCATCTCGACCCGCAGCTTGGCGTCGAGGTTGGACAGCGGTTCATCGAACAGGTAAATCTTCGGCCGCCGCGCCAGTGCGCGACCCATGGCCACACGCTGTTGCTGGCCGCCAGACAACTGGCCGGGCTTGCGATTGAGCAGGTGTTCGATCTGCAACAGCTTGGCGACCCGGGTCACTTCTTCGTCGATGGCGGCGGCGCTCATCTTGCGGATTTTCAGGCCGAACTCGATGTTCTGGCGCACGGTCATGGTCGGGTACAGCGCGTAGGACTGGAAGACCATGGCGATGTCACGGTCCTTGGGACTCATGCCGCTGACGTCGGCGTCGTCGATCAGGATCGAGCCGTTGCTGATGGTTTCCAGACCCGCGATGCAGTTCATCAGGGTGGATTTACCGCAGCCGGAAGGCCCGACCAGAATCAGGAATTCACCGTCCTTGATCTGCAGTTCGATGTTCTTCAGCGTGTCCGGAAGGCCAACGCCGTAGGTCTTGTTTACATTGCGTAATTCGAGCGTTGCCATGTTTACCCCTTGACCGCGCCGGCCGTGAGACCGCGCACGAAATACTTGCCTGCCACGATGTAGACCAGCAGTGTCGGCAGACCGGCAATCATCGCCGCCGCCATATCAACGTTGTATTCCTTGGCACCCGTGCTGGTGTTGACCAGGTTATTCAGGGCCACGGTGATCGGTTGCGAGTCGCCGCTGGAGAACACCACCCCGAACAGGAAGTCGTTCCAGATCTGCGTGGACTGCCAGATCAGGCAGACCATGATGATCGGCGTCGACATCGGCAGAATGATCTTCATGAAGATGGTGAAGAACCCGGCGCCGTCCAGGCGCGCGGCCTTGACCAGCGCATCCGGAATGCTCACGTAGTAGTTCCGGAAGAACAGCGTGGTGAACGCCAGGCCGTAGACCACATGGACAAACACCAGCCCGGTGGTGGTGCTCGCCAGGCCCATCTTGCCCAGCGTGAAGGACGCTGGCAGCAGGACGGTCTGGAACGGCAGGAAGCAGCCGAACAGCAACAGGCCGAAGAACAACTGCGAACCACGGAAACGCCAGAACGACAGCACGTAACCGTTGAGCGCGCCGATGGCGGTGGAGATCAACACTGCCGGCACGGTGATCTTGATCGAGTTCCAGAAATACCCGTCGACGGTTGCCCAGGCCTTGACCCAACCGATGGTGCTCACCACGGCAGGCCAACTGAGCAGGTTGCCGGTGCTGATGTCTTCCGGAGTCTTGAAGCTGGTCAGCAACATGACCACCAGCGGCACCAGGTACAGCAGGCACGCAATGATCAGGACCGCGTGAATCGCGATCCGGCTGAGGCTGACGGCAGGTGTTCCGATCTGATTACTCATGACGCTTGTTCCTCAGCTCGGAATACAGATAAGGCACGACGATGGCGAGAATCGCCCCGAGCATCAGGATTGCACTGGCCGAACCCATGCCCATCTGGCCGCGACTGAAGGTGAACGAATACATGAACATCGCCGGAAGATCGGAGGAGTAGCCGGGGCCGCCCGCCGTCATCGCGGCAACCAGGTCGAAGCTCTTGATGGCGATGTGCGCAAGGATCATCACGGCGCTGAAGAACACCGGACGCAGGCTTGGCAAAACCACTTTGAGGTAGATGGTCGGCAGGCTTGCCCCATCGATTTGCGCAGCACGGATAATCGATTGATCGACACCACGAAGGCCGGCCAGGAACATCGCCATGATGAAGCCCGACGCCTGCCAGACTGCAGCGATCACCAGGCAATAGACGACGCGATCAGGGTCAATCAGCCAGTCCAGCCGAAAGCCTTCCCAACCCCAGTCACGCAGCATTTTGTCCAGGCCCATGCCTGGGTTGAGCAACCATTTCCAGGCAGTACCGGTGACGATCATCGAGAGCGCCATCGGGTACAGATAAATGGTGCGGATAAAACCTTCGCGACGAATACGCTGGTCGAGGAATACCGCCAGGACTACGCCGAGCACCAGGCTGATACCGATGAACATGCCGCCGAACACCGCGAGATTTTTGCTCGCGACCCACCAGCGGTCGTTATCGAACAGGCGCTGGTATTGCGCCAGTCCGGCCCAATTGTAGGAAGGCAGAAAGGTCGAGGTGGTGAACGACAGGACAAACGTCCACAGGATATAGCCGTAGAAGCCCACCAGGACGATGAACATGCTCGGCGCCAGCACCAATTTAGGGAGCCAGCGCTGCAGGGCATCGAACGGCGAGGCTTTGCTGAATACAGCAATAGAACTCATTGGAAGCATCCACTTGGAACATGATTTTGAAACAGGGCTATCCAGGCCACAGTCGTGCGTGAAACCGGATGAGACGGTTTCATCAGCACGAACTGCGGCTGGGGTTAACGCGCGCCCCTTTATCTACAAGGGCGCGATCTACAAAGGCACGATCTACAAGAGCGCGAAACGATTACTTCGCAGATTTGACTGCCGCGCCGAGTTTCTTCGCCGCGTCGGCCGGGTCGGCTTTCGGGTCGTTGATGTAGTTGGTGACTACGTCAAAGAACGCACCTTGTACTGCCAATGTGGTTGCCATGTTGTGCGCCATGCTCGGCAGCAGCCCACCGGACTTGGAGTCCGCCAGGAAATCTTTGGCAGCGGTTTGCGCGCAAGAGTCGAAGCCCAGCTTATCCATGTTGTTCAGCATGTCGTTGCGAACCGGGATCGAGCCTTTGTTGATGCTGAAGACTTTCTGGAAGTTTTCACCCAACGCGACTTTGGCGATGTCCTGCTGACCCGCCAGCGTGCCTTTGTCTTTCTGCTTGAACACCGCCAGGGAGTCGATGTTGTAAGTGAAAGCCTTGTCGGTGCCCGGGAAAGCTACGCACTCGTAGTCTTTGCCGGCGACTTTCTTGGCCGCGGTCCATTCGCTCTTGGCCCAGTCACCCATGATCTGCATGCCGGCCTTGCCGTTGATGACCTTGGCGGCTTCCAGGTTCCAGTCCTGGCCTTTGCCGTCGGCATCCATGTAGCTGGCGACTTTCTTCAATTCGGTCAGCGACTTGACCATTTCCGGACCGGTCAATGCAGCGTTGTCCAGATCGACCAGGGCTTTCTTGTAACCGTCCGCACCCATTACCGACAGCACGACTGCTTCGAAAACGGTGCTGTCCTGCCAAGGTTGACCACCATGGGCCAGAGGGATGAAGCCTGCGGCCTTGAGCTTGTCAGCGGCTGCGTAGAACTCCTGGAGGGTGGTTGGATTCTTGGCGATCCCGGCTTTTTTGAACACTTCCGGGTTGATCCACAGCCAGTTGACGCGGTGAATGTTCACCGGGACGGCCACATAGTCGCCGTCATACTTCACGGTGTCGGAGACTTTCTTGTCCAGCAGACTGTCCCACTTTTCTTCTTTGGCGACGTCTTTGAGAGCGTCAGTGTCGAGAAGGCCGGTGGAGGCCCACTCCTGAATGTCCGGACCTTTGATTTGGGCAACGCCAGGCGGGTTGCCAGCGACCGCGCGGCTTTTCAGCACGGTCATGGCAGTGGAACCGCCACCACCGGCCACAGCGCCGTCTTTCCAGATAAAGCCGTCTTTTTCCACCTGAGCCTTGAGCACATCGACAGCAGCTTTTTCGCCACCGGACGTCCACCAGTGGACCACTTCAACGGAACCTTTGGAATCGGCAGCAAGCGCGCTCAGCGGCAACAACGAGGCGAGAGAAATGAGAGTAGCGAGACGGGAAATTGAATTCATCGATTTAACCTTTCTTGTTGTTATGCATGAGCAAGTCTGTGCTTGCGCTGCATGGAGTCTAACCAAGGGTTTTGAAAGAACAGTAACGAAGGGATGCGCAATGGTCACCGGATGGTTACATTCGCCAGTTGCTTTGGTGGGAGCGAACTTGCTCGCGAAGAAGCAGGTACATTCTTCACATCACGCATCTGAAATGCCGTCTTCGCAAGCAAGCTTGCTCCCACAAATTCAACCTCCCGTATGTCCTGTCCGGGACTCAATCAACCGTCCTCGGCAGATACAGCGTCACCCGCAACCCGCCGCCGCGCAGGTTTTGCAGGCTGACTTCGCCGCCGTGGCTGTGGGCGATGTTGCGGGCGATGCCCAGGCCCAGGCCGTAGCCTTGCTGCTGGCTGCCCGCGAGGCGGAAATGCGGTTCGAAGACCTGTTCCATCCGTTGTTCAGGCACGCCCGGCCCTTCGTCGTCGACATGCAGCACGAACGCCTTGGCGTTATCTTCGACCCGCAGATGCGCCTTGTGCCCGTACTTGATCGCGTTGTCGATCAGGTTGCCGATGCAGCGTTTGAGGGCCAGCGGTTTGCCAGGATAAGGCGCTTCGGCCTTGCCGTGCTGGGTGGCGCTGCCGTTGCCATTGGGCGGCAGGAACGGCTCCACCAGACAGTCGAGCACGTAGTTCAGATCCACCGGCTCGATGTTCTCGTGAATATCCGTGTCTTTCACGCATTGCAGTGCGCCTTTGACCAGCAACTCCAACTCGTCCAGATCACGGCTGAATTTGCGCTGCTGGGTTTCATCCTCCAGCAGCTCGACCCGCAGGCGCAGGCGTGTGATGGGCGTGCGCAAGTCATGGGAAATGGCGCTGAACAACTGGCCGCGTTCGGTGAGATAACGACTGATACGAGTACGCATGGCATTGAATGCGCGACTGACTTCCACCACTTCGCTACCGCCGCCCTCCACCACTGACTCCACTTCCGCACCCAGCGACATGTCCCGTGCAGCACGGGCCAGCCGTTTGAGCGGACGACTTTGCCAGTGCACCAACAGGCCAATGAACAACAACAGGAAACCGCTGGTCAGGGCGATGAACCAGACTTGCTGCAAGGGCAATTCCTGTTCTTCGAGGGTGGTGTAGGGCTCGGGCAGCAGCGAGGCGATGTACAGCCATTCGCCCCGCGCCAGCTCGATCTGGGTAACCAGAATCGGCGGATTGACCGGCTCCAGGCTCAGGGCGTAATGCGCCCAGGAGCGCGGCAGTTCATCGAGTTTCAGACCGCTGTTGAAAATCCGCAGATCTTCCGGACGTACGAACCAGACAGAAATATCCGGATCAGTCCCCAGATGCTGACGCAACACTTCATCGACCACATCGAGCACGGCCTGCTTGCGCGGCGTCGGTTCGAGAGTCTGCATGTCCAGCGGACGGTCATTGAGGGACACGACAAAGCGCGTGCCGCCCATGCTGCGCAACTGGTCGAGCACCAGCGGCCGATAGGCCAACGGCAACGAACGGAAATAACTGACACTGGCCGCCATGGAATACGCCAGGCTGCGGGCGCTGGTGATCAGGCCTTCCATTTGCGTCGCGCGCAACTGCGACAGCCAGATGACGCTGGACAGCGCCTGGGCCAGCAATACCGCCAGCAAGGTCAGCAGCAACATGCGGCCCAGCAGCGAACGCGGCAGCGGCAGCCGACGCTTCGGCGCGGCGTCGCTCAACATTCAGTAACCATATTTTTAATAACCGTTGCTGACCTGGGAAATGACGTTCGCCGCCAGCAGATAACCGCTGCCGCGCACCGTGCGGATCAGACGCGGCGACTTGCCGGTATCGCGCAGGCGTTGACGCAGACGGCTGACCGCCATGTCGACGATGCGCTCAAGAGGCATCAGCTCACGGCCACGGGTCGCGTTGCCGATCATGTCGCGATCCAGAATTTGCTGGGGATTGTCGAGAAACAGCTTGAGCAACGCGAAATCGGCGCCGGACAGAATCACTTCCTCGCCATCGTTGTGAAACAGCCGATGGCTGACCATGTCCAGCCGCCATTCATCAAACACCAGCACATCGCCACCGACCCGCTCTTGACCGAACTGCGCCCGGCGCAGCAGCGCCTTGATCCGCGCCAGCAGTTCACGGGGGCTGAAGGGTTTGCCGAGATAATCGTCCGCGCCCAACTCCAGACCGATCACCCGGTCGGCTTCGTCCGAGCTGGCGGTCAGCATGATGATCGGCACGTGGGGCTGGCGATTGTGCTGACGCACCCAACGACACAGGCTGAAGCCATCTTCGTCGGGGAGCATCACGTCGAGGATCAGCAGGTCACTGGGTTCTTCGTTGAAGGCCTGACGGAAATCCGCACCGTCGCCGACCGTCCGTACCTGAAAGCCCGAGCGGCTCAGGTAGGTTTGCAGCAATTCACGAATCTCCTGGTCATCATCAACCAGCAGGATCGATTTACTGACTGAGCTCACCTGGATCTTCCTTGTCGCAATGAATCGTTATTGTTTTGAGTAATGCTCCGAATTTGTAGGACCGGCTTTAGCCGGGAGGGAGTTCTCCCGGCTAAAGCCGGTCCTACGCAGACTGTGTGAAAACTACTGCGCTCGACAATACTGCGTTAAAAACAGGCGAAAAATGCTCATTTAGAACACCTAGACTCCGCTTTTTCGCCTGTTTTTGCCTTGTCTTGTCATCGCTCGTGACGTTTTCACACAGTCTGTACGGGTTCGGTGTTGGCTCCTACAACTCTTCACCATCCAGCACGTCACCAAACGCCTGCTGCAACGCAACACCCGCCCCCATCAAGCCCGGATACTCGGCAGTCACCAGCCAGACCGGCACACCATTGAAATACTCGCTCATCACGCCCTTCTCGGCGAACGCGCGCTTGAAGCCACTGTTCATGAAAAACTCGATGAAGCGCGGCACCACACCGCCGACGATGTATACACCGCCACGCCCGCCGACCGTCAACACGTTGTTCCCGGCCACCCGGCCAAGAAACACGCAGAACTGGTCGAGCACCGCAGCCGCCACAGGATCCCCGGCCACCGCCGCCGAGGTAATCGCTGCCGGCGACTTGAGCGTTGGCTCGATATCGTCCAGGGCGCAGCTGACCTGATACAGCAACAACAAGCCAGCGCCGCTGAGGATGGTTTCGGCGCTGACGTGTTCGTGATCGGCCATCAACCGCATCCACAACAAGGCTTCACGGGCATTGCCAATGGGCAGATCCACATGGCCGCCTTCACCGGGCAAGGCCATCCAGCGATTGACGCCGACGCTGAGCAGCGTGCCGACACCCAGACCGGTGCCCGGCCCGACCACGACGCGCGGCCGGTCAGCCTCGCTGATGCCGTGGCAGACCGTCAGGTACTCGTCATCTTTCAGGCAGGTCATGCCCAGGGCCATGGCCGTGAAATCGTTGATCAACAACAACTCATCGACTTTCAGGTCGGCGCAGAACGCCGACTTGCTCAACCGCCAATGGCTATTGGTGAACTGAAATTCGTCGCCATCCACCGGACCGGCAACCGCCAGGCAAACAAAACCGACATCGCCGCGCTGCAACTCCAGATCCTGAAGATAGACCTCGATGGCCTTCTCCGGGCTGACGTAGTCGATGGTCGGGAATACCCGGATGGAATGCAGCTTTTCGTCTTCCCAAATAGCAAAACGTGCATTGGTACCGCCAATATCACCGACCAGGGCCAACTTCACTTAAGCGTCTCCAGACTAGAGGTAAAGGCGCTGGCGCCCTTCTCTGCCGAGCTGAAGGCCATGCGCATGAAATTGAACAGCTCGCGTCCAGTGCCGACACTGTTGTCGAGCTGGCCGATAGCGGGTTCTCTGGCGGCCAATTCTGCCGGTTCGACCAGAACTTGCAACGTCCCTTTTACGCCATCGACGCGCACGATATCGCCGTCACGCAAAAGTGCCAAAGGGCCACCATCAAAGGCTTCCGGGCAGACGTGGATCGCTGCCGGGATCTTGCCCGAAGCGCCGGACATTCGTCCATCCGTCACCAGCGCGACTTTGAAACCCCGGTCCTGCAACACACCGAGGAACGGCGTCATCTTGTGCAGTTCCGGCATGCCATTGGAGCGCGGGCCCTGGAAGCGCATCACGGCGACGAAATCACATTCCAGCTCCCCAGCCTTGAACGCGTCGGCCAGATCCTGCTGGTCCTGGAAAACTTTAGCTGGGGCTTCAACGATCTGATGCTCAAGGGCCACGGCCGAGACTTTCATGACGCCACGGCCCAGGTTGCCTTCCATGACGCGCAAGCCACCTTCGGGGGAAAACGGCCGCGCGACCGGACGCAGAATATCTTCGTCCAGGCTTTCGATCGGACCTTCGCGCCAGACCAGCTTGCCATCTTCAAGGAAGGGTTCGCGGGTGTAACGGCTCAGGCCGCGACCCACCACGGTGTTGACGTCTTCGTGCAACAAGCCGGCTTCCAGCAGCTCGCGAATCAGGAACGACATGCCGCCCGCAGCCTGGAAGTGATTGATGTCCGCCTTGCCGTTCGGGTAGACGTGAGTCAGGGTCGGCACCACTTCGGAAAGGTCGGCCATGTCTTGCCAGGTCAATTGAATGCCCGCCGCCTGAGCAATCGCCGGCATGTGCAAGGTGTGGTTGGTGGAACCGCCGGTGGCGTGCAATGCGACGATGGAATTGACCAGCGAACGCTCGTCGACGATTTCGCCCAACGGCATGAAGTTGCCGCTCTGCATGGTCATGCGCGTGATCTGATGGGAAGCCTCGACGGTCAGCGCATCACGCAGCGGCGTGTATGGATTGACGAACGATGCGCCCGGCAAATGCAGGCCCATGACTTCCATCAGCAACTGGTTGGTGTTGGCGGTGCCGTAAAACGTGCAGGTGCCGGGACCGTGATAGGACTTCATCTCCGAATCCAACAGTTCTTCGCGGGTGGCCTTGCCTTCCGCGTAACGCTGGCGCACATCGGCTTTTTCCTTGTTGGAAATCCCCGAGACCATCGGCCCGCCCGGAATGAACAGGGTCGGCAAATGACCGAAACGCAACGCGCCCATCATCAGGCCCGGCACGATCTTGTCGCAAATGCCCAACATCAAGGCGGCGTCGAACATGTTGTGAGATAACGCGACGGCAGTCGACATGGCGATGACTTCACGGCTGGCGATGCCCAGCTCCATGCCCGGCTCGCCCTGAGTGACGCCGTCGCACATCGCTGGCACACCGCCAGCAAACTGGCCGACCGAACCAATGTCACGCAAAGCCTGTTTGATCTGATTCGGGAAATGCTCGTAGGGCTGATGCGCCGAGAGCATGTCGTTGTAGGAAGAAACGATGGCCACGTTGGCGGCGTTCATCATGCGCAGGGTGTTTTTGTCTTCAGGACCGCAGGCCGCGACGCCGTGGGCGAAGTTGGCGCACTGTAGCTTGCCACGCATCGGACCATCGCTCGCAGCGCTTCGAATCAGTTGAAGATAGCGCTGCCGTGTGTCGTGACTACGGGCGATCAGCCGTTCGGTTACCTCAAGGACGCGGGGATGCATGTGATGAACTCCAGGCTAACGTGTGTGGTCACCCGCTCGGACTGTTCCAGAAATCGAGGCGCGAGCCTTGTCTGTAAAAGCTTGATCTCGATCAACTGTACTGGTCTTACAGGCTTCTCGTTGTAGATAAAACAAAATATTGCCATTAAAAAGGCTTGTTTTCTATTTCTATGCGAATAATCTTGTAATTCCAACAACAAATTTACTGAGGACGGCTGTATGACTCTCCGTATTGCAATCAATGGTTTTGGCCGCATCGGCCGCAACGTCCTACGCGCACTCTATACCCAAGGCTATCGTCAGGACCTGCAAGTCGTCGCCATCAATGATTTGGGCGACAGCGAAATGAACGCGCACCTGCTGCGCTTCGACACGGTTCATGGACCGTTCGGCGGAACCGTTGAATGCGACAGCGAAAGCCTGACGGTCAATGGGGACCGAATTGCAGTCAGCGCCATTCGCAACCCGGCCGAACTGCCGTGGAAAGCGCAGAACATCGACGTGGTGTTCGAATGCACCGGCTTGTTCACCGATCGCACCAAGGCCGCCGCGCATCTGACTGCCGGTGCGCGCAAGGTCATTATCTCGGCTCCCGCCAAAGGCGCGGACGCCACTATCGTCTATGGCGTCAACCACGACACCCTGCGTCAATCGCATCAAATCATTTCCAGCGCATCCTGCACCACCAACTGCCTGGCTCCGGTGGCGCAAGTCCTGCACCGTGAACTGGGTATCGAAAGTGGCCTGATGACCACCATCCACGCCTATACCAACGACCAGAACCTGATCGACGTCTACCACACCGACCCGTACCGCGCGCGCTCGGCCACCCAGTCGATGATCCCGAGCAAGACCGGCGCCGCCGAAGCGGTTGGCCTGGTATTGCCGGAACTGGCAGGCAAGCTCACCGGCATGGCCGTGCGCGTACCCGTGATCAACGTTTCGCTGGTCGACCTGACGTTGCACCTGAATCGCGAAACCACGGCCGATGAAGTCAACGCGATCATGAAAGAAGCCAGCCAGCACTCGAAAATCCTCGGTTACAACACCTTGCCGCTGGTTTCCCACGACTTCAATCACAACCCGCTGTCGTCGATTTTCGATGCCAACCACACCAAGGTCAGCGGCAAGCTGCTCAAGGTTCTGGCCTGGTACGACAACGAATGGGCGTTCTCCAACCGCATGCTCGACAACTGCCTGGCGTTGCATAACGCGCAGTAACCCCGTCAAGCGAACCTGGTGGGAGCTAGCTTGCTAGCGAAGGCGATGTTTCAGGCGCCGAAGATGTGTCGGGTTTACCGACCTTTTCGCGAGCAAGCTCGCTCCCACAGGGAATGCGCGGACAGTCAGTGATAAACATGACTTGACCGAAGGTGTGGATGATAAGCATTATCATCCACTGCTTTTTCCGGTCGGGTATTCCCGTGAGTCAGTCGCGCTTAAACGAAGTATTCCTTTCCCAACGGCCGGTCCTTTTGCGCACGCTGCAAAGGATGGTCAGCAATCGCAGTACCGCTGAAGACCTGTTGCAGGAGACCTACCTGCGCGTGACGCGGGCCTTGAGCAGTCGCGCCATCGATCACCTGGAACCCTTCGTCTATCAGACCGCGCGCAATCTGGCGCTGGATCATCTGCGGTCCCGACGCATTGTGGCGCGTACCGTCGCCGACGACACACCTCAGGCGGACATCGACAACGTCGTCGCCCAGGCCACGACCCTGGAAGATGCCACTCACGCCACGCGTATGCTCGAAGGCCTCAATGAAAGCCTGAGCAAGCTGAGCCCGCGCCAACAACAGATTTTCACCATGAGCCGCCTCAACGGTTGCAGCTATCTGGAGATCGCCGAGCAGTTGGGCGTGTCGGCCAGCACGGTGCAAAAAGAACTGAAACTGATCATGGCGATTTGCATCGCGGTGGCGGCTAGACTTGACCACGTTTAGGTGTTGCAGCAGGCTGCGGGCAGCCCGTGTACCGGCATGCGGATCGGCAGCCGATCAACAAGAACTACCGAGAATCATCCGTGAAAGATCCTGACACCCTGCGCGCGCCTTCAGTCGCACAGGATGTACTCAACGACAGCGCGATGAATCAGGCCTTGAACTGGCTGATCGAGCTGGACAGCGACGACCCACAGCAGCAGGCGCGTTTTCAGGCCTGGCTGGCGGCCGACCCTGCTCATCGCAAAGCCTTCGAGCGGGTGCACTCGGTCTGGCATTCGCAACCGGTCGAACACGCTGCCGCCGCAATGGAGCCTGTGCGCCCGGCGGTCTGGCGGCGCCGCGCGCTGGCCTGCTGGAAGCCGTTGGCCACGGCGGCGCTGCTGCTGGTCGCGGTGTTTCATTTCAGCAATCTGGGGTTGCGCTTGCAGGCTGATCATCTGACCGTGGTCGGCGAGCGCCAGCGCTTGCAGCTCGAAGACGGTTCCCGGGTGTTGCTCAATACCAATTCGGCGTTTTCCAGCGACATCACCGACAAGACCCGCGTGGCGCACTTGCTGCAAGGCGAAGCGTTTTTTGAAGTGCCCGCCGCCAGTCAAAACCTGCCTCTGGAAGTCCGCGCGGGAACGGTGAGCATGCGTACCAGCGGCAGCGCGTTCGCTGTGCGCTATCTGGATGGCGTGGCGCAGATTCACGTCGAACGTGGCGCGCTCGACGTACGCACCCCGCAAAACAATGCGCAGACGGTCATCGCCGGGAACAGCATCAGCGTTGATTCCAATGGCGCAAGTCATCGGCAGAAGCTGGATCAGAACACCGATCTGGCGTGGGTTCAGGGCCGTCTGGTGTTCGATAACTGCCCGTTAAGCGAAGTGCTGGCTGAGTTGCGGCGCTATTACCCCGGCTGGATCGTCAACACCAACGACACGCTGGAACGCGTCGCCGTCACCGGCAATTACCGTCTCGACAACCCGCTTGAGGTGGTCCGCTCCCTCGCCCACATCACCTCCGCCAGCCTGCATGAGCTGCCGGCGGTAGTCATATTGAATTGATCCGGATTATTTTTACGCGATAACCGCTCGTCGCTCGTCTAGTCATAGCCAATGCAATTGATTCGTATTAACGAACCTTCTGCACACACTATTGCCAGCGAGCCAGGGAGCTTTATCGATGTCGTCCACGTTCACACCCGCCACAGGTTTTGCCACACCGTCCACTGCGGGACTGCAAAGTTTCACGCTTTCGGTGTTGACCCTCGCTGTGCTCGCTGCAAGCCCGATGGCTTTCGCCGCGACCCCGAGCCAGACCAGCAGCGCCGAAACCGCCAGTCGCAGCAGCGGCACTTACACTTTCGCCATCGAGCAACAACCCCTGGCTGCCGCGCTTAACGAGTTCAGTCGCATCACCGGCTGGCAAGTCGGCCTGTCATCCGCGCTGGCAACCAACGTCACCTCGCCCGGCGCGACCGGCAATCTGTCCGCGGGTAAAGCCCTGGAACGCCTGCTGGCGGGCACCAATCTGGGCTATCGCAACCTGGGCAACAACAACGTCGTGCTGGAAAAACGCACCGCTGGCGCCATCGCCCTGGAGCAGATCACGGTCAGCGCCACGCGTCAGGCCCAGGACGTCACGTCGGTGCCCAATAGCGTGACGGTTCAGGACCGCGCGGATCTGGACCGGCACAACGTCAATAACATTCGCGATCTGGTGCGCTATGAGCCGGGAGTTTCAGTGGGCGGCGCAGGCCAGCGCGCAGGCACCACCGGTTACAACATTCGTGGCATCGATGGCGACCGCATCCTGACCCAGGTTGATGGTGTCGAGGTCCCGGACGGTTTCTTCTCTGGCCCCTACGCCAACACCCATCGTAATTACGTCGACCCGGAAATCGTCAAGCGCGTGGAAATCCTGCGTGGCCCGGCGTCGGCGTTGTACGGCAGCAGCGCCATCGGCGGCGCGGTCAGTTATTACACCCTCGATGCCAGCGACATCATCAAGGACGGCAAGGACGTCGGCGCACGCCTCAAGACCGGCTACAGCTCCGCCGATGACAGCTGGCTGACCTCCGCCACAGTCGCCGGGCGCCAGGGCGACTTTGACGGCTTGCTGCATGTGAGCCAGCGCAATGGTCACGAGGCCGAATCCTACGGCAGCACGGGCGGCACCGGGCTGCAACGCACCGAAGCCAACCCGGAAGACGCGCGGACCACCAACGTCCTGGCCAAGTTGGGCTGGAACTACAACGACGGCTCACGCCTGGGCCTGACCTACGAAAAGTACAAGGATGACCGCGACACCAACCAGAAGAGCGCGGTGGGCGGGCCGTTCAACGCAGGCAGCGGTTTTGGCTTCTATCGGGCGCGGACCGGCAACGACACCATCACCCGCGAGCGCTTCGGCCTGGAAAACAGCTTCGCGCTGGACAGCCTGCTGGTCGATAACGTCAAGCTGAGCCTGAATTACCAGATCGCCAAGACCGATCAAAGCACCCTTGAGCGCTACGTGCCTGGCTCGCGGGATGTCTGGCGCTCCCGGGATACCTATTACAAGGAACGCCAGTGGATTCTCGACGCGCAACTGGACAAGGCGTTCAGCATCGCTGACACCGAGCATGTGCTGACGTACGGCACCACTCTCAAACAACAGAAAGTCACCGGTCAACGCAGCGGCAACGCGACCTGCGCAGCGGTGCTTGGCACGTGTCGGGTGATCGGCGCGCGCAGCCCGACGGCATCCGACAGCCTGACGCCATCGAGTGACTTCCCGGACCCGACCATCAACACCTACAGCCTGTTCGCCCAGGATCAGATCCACTGGAACGACTGGACCTTCCTGCCCGGTGTGCGTTACGACTACATCGACCTGAGCCCGCACATCACTCAGGAATTCCTCAATACGGTCAACCCAACCGGCGGCGGCCAGGTCAGTGACGAGAACAAAACCTGGCATCGCCTGTCGCCCAAGTTCGGCGTGACCTACGCCCTCAGCGAGCAATACACCTGGTTCGGCCAATACGCCGAAGGTTTCCGCACGCCAAGCGCCAAAGCCTTGTACGGGCGCTTTGAAAACCTGCAAACCGGCTACATCGTCGAGCCCAACTCCAACCTCGAACCCGAGAAGAGCAAGAGCTACGAAACCGGCTTGCGCGGCCATTTTGATGCGGGATCGTTCGACGTCGCGGTGTTCTATAACAAGTACCGCGACTTCATCAATGAAGACGCGATCCAGCCTGCGACTGCCACCCAGGCGGTGTTCCAGTCCAACAATATCAAGCACGCCACCATCAAGGGCGTCGAGCTCAAGGGTCGCCTGAATCTGGACACCTTCGGCGCGCCGGACGGCCTGTACGCCCTGGGATCGGCGGCTTACCAATACGGCCGCAACGACGACACCGGCGAACCGATCAACAGCGTCAACCCGCTCAAGGGCGTGTTGGGCCTGGGCTATGAGCAGGAGAACTATGGCGGCCTGCTCAGCTGGACTCTGGTCAAACGCAAGGATCGTGTAGACAGTACCAACTTCCACGCCCCGGACGGTTCGTCCAGCCAGTTCAAGACACCCGGTTATGGCGTGCTCGATCTGGAAGGTTTCTACAAAGTCACCGACGACGTCACCCTCAATGCCGGTCTGTACAACCTGACCGACAAGAAATACTGGCAGTGGGACGACGTGCGCGGCTATGACGGCGTGGGCGAAGCCGGCGTTACCAGCCCGGCGTCACTGGATCGCCTGACCCAGCCGGGACGCAATTTCGCCGTCAACGTGGTGTGGGATATCTGATCCACGGCCCACTCCCGGCACGCTCTGGTAGGAGGGGACTTGTCCCCGATGGCGTCGGACTGGTCAGCATCATTTCGACTGGCCCAACGCCTTCCCGGACAAGTCCGGTCCTACAGGATCGCGTCGAGGTCGAAATTGCAGGAGCCAACTTGTTGGCGAGGCGTCGTGCCTACAGATGCCTGTTTTTACGCAAATCACACTTGCCAATCGTCTTGTTAACAAGCCCGCCGCTTTCACAAGGAAGACCCGATGACTCCCGAAAATCAAACTCTGGCTCTGCGTTCGCAACGTTTGAATCAAGTGACCCACGCGCCCCACGAGCAACTGGATAAAGCGGTCAAGGCCAATGCGCCGTTCGGCACCCTGGCCAGCTACGCTCGCTTCGTGGTTGCGCAGTATCTGTTTCAGGCGGAACTCAAGGCGCTGTACACCGATCCTGACCTGATCCGGATATTCCCCGATCTGGCGAGCCGCTGTCGCGCCGAGCAGGCGATGGCCGATCTTGGCGACCTGAATACCGACATCCCTGCGCCGGTCAGTGGTGCGTTGCGCAATCCCGCCAAGGCGCGGGCGCTGGGCTGGCTTTTCGTCTCCGAAGGCTCGAAACTCGGTGCTGCGTTTCTGATCAAGCGCGCCGCCGCGTTGAACCTCAGCGACACCTTCGGCGCCCGCCATCTCGGCGAGCCCGCCGGTGGTCGTGCGCAAGGCTGGAAGACCTTCACGCGCATCCTCGACAGCCAGACGCTCAGCTCCGAAGAGGAAGCGCAAGCCGAGCAAGGCGCCATCGAGGCGTTCGAACGCTTCAACGTCCTGCTGCATCACGCCTACGCCACGGCACAGCCCGCTGCAATGGCCGCCACCTGAAAACCGGCCCGGCCTGTTAAGCTGGCCGGGATTTCCATGACAGCCATGTCCCCATCGACCACTGACGAGACCATGACCAGCAAACCTCCAGGGTCCAGAATTTCCCGCTGTCTTTTTGGCCTGCTCGCTTACACGAGCCTGGGCATCGGCCTGATCGCCATTTTTGTGCCTGGCTTGCCCACCACCGAATTCATCCTGCTGGCTGCCTGGGCGGCGACCAAAAGTTCGCCGCGCCTGAGCGCCTGGCTGGAAAACCATCGTCTGTTCGGCCCGATCCTGAGTAACTGGCGCAATGGCAAGCTGGTCGCGAGACAAGCCAAGATCAGCGCTACGGTCAGCATGCTGGTCTGCGCCATCCTCATGTTCAGCCTGATGCCCCACAGTTGGCCGCTGTATGCCGCAGTCGCGGGCATGAGCCTGGGCAATCTGTGGATCTGGTCGCGCCCGGAGCCTTCGGCCACGGCTCAGTGATGGCGCAAGGGTTTTGTCCCACGTCACGTCCGTGTTATTCAATATCGTCTATGGTTGCATCATTTCCTGCCGCTGAACGCTGGGTAGCCTGAACGGTCTACCCTTCTCTTTCGACTTTCCTGAGGCAATGACATGTTCGAGCCAGGCCATCTCCATATCAGCCGCACTGCACTGCAAGCCTCGGACTTCAGCTACAACATCCATATTCGTTATGAAGTCTGCGAAAACCCGGTGGAAGGCAAGTCCATGCACTTCGTCATGGAAGGCGATGTGGGCGGCAATACCTTTCAGGAAGAGTTTGAACTGCCGCGCGATATGGCCTTTAACTTCGCCCATGACGCAAACCGCATCGCCCTCAAACATGGCCTGCCACCCGCTGTAACGCTACCCCTGGCGATGCACAAGGACTACGACCTGATGTTCGAAGACGTGCGCCACAAGCTGCACGCCGAATCGGGCGATCCGGTGAAGCCGGAACATTTGACCTGACAACATCTGGAACAACCGTAGGACCGGCTTTAGCCGGGAGGCATTCTCCCGGCTAAAGCCGGTCCTGCGCAGTGACGGGGTAATTCAGACAGTTATGCGATGTACGATGCGAAAACATCGCCTTCGCGGGCAAGTCGCAAGCGCCGCCTGCTTGTTCCAACGTGTTTACCGTGGCTCGGCGAGCACTATTTACTGGCATAATCGCCCCCCTCGCGGCCCGGAATTCATAGCTTGCCATGCGCATCCACGTCAGCTTCATCGACCGAGTCGGCATCACCCAGGAAGTCCTGGCCATTCTGGGCGGACGCAACCTGAACCTCGATGCCGTGGAAATGGTGCCGCCCAACGTCTATATCGATGCGCCGACCCTGAGCCATCAGGTTCTTGAAGAACTCAAGGACGCCTTGTTCCGGGTGCGGGGTGTCGAGGCGATCACCGTGGTCGACATCCTCCCTGGCCAGCGCCGCCATCTGCAACTGGATGCCTTGCTCGCCGCCATGACCGATCCGGTACTGGCGCTGGACAGCGCCGGTCATGTGCTGCTGGCCAACCCGGCGCTAATTACCTTGATTGGCCGCGAACCTGCCGGTGAATCGGTGGCCGAGCTGTTCGCCGACCCGGCGCTGCAAAACGCCCTGCTGGAAAACGGTTTTCGCCTGCCGCTGCGTGAAGTCACCCTCAACGGCGAGGCGCTGCTGCTGGACGCAACGCCGGTCACCGATGCCGGGGCGCTGCTGACCCTTTATCAACCGAGCAGGATCGGCGAGCGTCTTTCCGCGCTGCACCATGATCACGCCGAAGGTTTCGATGCCTTGCTCGGCGAATCCCCGGCCATCCGCACCCTCAAGACCCGCGCGCAACGGGTGGCGACACTGGATGCGCCGCTGCTGATCCAGGGTGAAACCGGCACCGGCAAGGAACTGGTCGCCCGCGCCTGCCACGCCACCAGCGCCCGATACAGCGCGCCGTTCCTGGCGCTGAACTGCGCGGCGCTGCCGGAAAACCTCGCCGAAAGCGAGCTGTTCGGCTATGCCCCCGGCGCGTTTACCGGCGCGCAACGTGGCGGCAAGCCGGGGCTGATGGAGCTGGCCAACCACGGCACGGTGTTCCTCGACGAAATCGGCGAAATGTCGCCTTACCTGCAAGCCAAACTGCTGCGCTTTCTCAATGACGGCAGTTTTCGGCGGGTGGGCGGCGACCGGGAAGTGAAGGTCAACGTGCGCATCCTCAGCGCCACCCATCGCAATCTGGAAAAAATGGTCAGCGAAGGCACGTTCCGCGAAGACTTGTTCTATCGCCTCAATGTGCTCAATCTCGAAGTGCCGCCGTTGCGTGATCGCGGCCAGGACATTCTGCTGCTGGCGCGGTATTTCATGGAACAGGCGTGCGCGCAGATCCAGCGTCCAGTGTGTCGCCTGGCGCCCGGAACCTATCCGGCGCTGCTCAGCAACCGCTGGCCGGGCAACGTGCGCCAATTGCAGAACGTGATTTTCCGCGCCGCCGCGATCAGCGAAAGCAATCTGGTGGATATCGGTGATCTGGACATCGCCGGCACTGCGGTTGCCGGAGTCAATGAGGGTGAGGTCGGCAGCCTGGAACAGGCCGTCGAACAGTTCGAAAAGTCGCTGCTGGAAAAGCTCTACGGCGAACACCCGTCCACGCGCCAGTTGGCAGCGCGGTTGCAGACTTCACACACCGCGATTGCCCATCGGCTGCGCAAATACGGGATTTCCGGAAAGGGTTGATCCCACTGACAGCTCACGTACCGATTTCAATACACTCGTAACGATATCGCTACGACCTCGGCATATCCATGCCCGCCTGGCCCTTGCGCAAACAAGCCATTGCCAGCGACCTCAAACTGTAGCGATTTCGCTACACCAGACCTGTGCCCGATCTGGCAAAAAACCTGCAAACCCCCGATTTCATTGACCCAAACAACCTTGGCCGCAAACTTGCTTAGTACAAGCTCATTACGCTCGCGCCTGGCACGAGCCTTTGTCCCCTTGAGGAGTTTTTATGAGCGAGTTGCGATTCACCGTTGACCACGAATGGCTGCGTGCCGAAGCCGATGGCAGTGTCACGGTTGGCATCACGCCTTATGCGCAAGAATCCCTGGGCGACGTGGTGTATGTGCAACTCCCGGAATTGCAGGCTTATCGTCAACACGCCGAGGCTTCGGTCGTAGAATCGGTGAAGGCCGCGAGCAGCATCAATATGCCGCTTGATGGCGAAGTGGTCGAGGTCAATTCGGCCCTGAACAGCACCCCGGAACTGGTCAACGAAGACGCTTTGGGCGCAGGCTGGTTCTTCCGTTTTATCCCGCAAGACGCCAGCGCCATCGATGGCCTGCTGGATCAGGACGCCTACGACCGCCTGATCAAAGCCAACGCTGAAGCCTGAGGAGCACGACATGACTGACCGTATCGAATTGAGCACCGCCAACGAATTCATCGCCCGTCACATTGGCCCGCGCGCCGCTGACGAACAGGCCATGCTCGCGACCCTGGGTTTCGACTCGCTGGAAGCCCTGAGCGCCAGCGTCATCCCGGAAAGCATCAAGGGCACCAGCGTACTCGGCATGCAACCGGGCTTGAGCGAAGCCGATGCCCTGGCGTCGATCAAAGCCATTGCCAGCAAGAATCAGCTGTTCAAGACCTACATCGGCCAGGGTTACTACAACACCCACACACCCGCGCCGATCCTGCGCAACCTGCTGGAAAATCCAGCCTGGTACACGGCCTACACGCCGTATCAGCCGGAAATTTCCCAAGGCCGTCTGGAGTCGCTGCTCAACTTCCAGACCCTGATCAGCGACCTCACCGGCCTGCCGATTGCCAACGCCTCGCTGCTCGATGAAGCCACTGCCGCCGCTGAAGCCATGACCTTCTGCAAGCGCCTGAGCAAGAACAAAAGCAGCCATCAGTTCTTCGCCTCCAGCCATTGCCACCCGCAAACCCTCGACGTGCTGCGCACCCGTGCCGAGCCGTTAGGCATCACGGTTGTGGTGGCGGACGAAGCCGAGTTGAGCGATGTCAGCGCGTTTTTCGGCGCCCTGCTGCAATACCCTGCCAGCAATGGCGACCTGTTTGATTACCGCGAACTGGTTGAGCGCTTCCACGCAGCCCATGCACTGGTCGCCGTGGCCGCTGACTTGTTGGCCCTGACCTTGCTGAGCCCGCCGGGTGAATTCGGCGCCGACGTCGCCATCGGCAGTGCCCAGCGTTTCGGCGTGCCATTGGGTTTCGGTGGCCCGCACGCGGCTTACTTCTCGACGCGCGATGCGTTCAAACGCGACATGCCAGGCCGTCTGGTCGGCGTATCGGTGGATCGCCACGGCAAGCAAGCCTTGCGTCTGGCGATGCAGACCCGCGAGCAACATATTCGTCGTGAAAAAGCCACGAGCAACATCTGCACCGCACAAGTGCTGCTGGCCAACATTGCCAGCATGTACGCCGTGTACCACGGCCCGCGCGGCCTGACACAAATCGCCAATCGCGTGCATCAACTGACGGCGATCTTCGCCAAGGGCCTCACTGCGCTGGGCCTGAACGTCGAGCAGGAATTTTTCTTCGACAGCCTTACCCTGAACACCGGCGCTGATACTGCCGCGCTGCACGCCAAGGCGCGCGCCCAGCAGATCAACCTGCGGGAAATCGACGCCCAGCGCCTGGGCCTGTCGTTCGACGAAACCACCTCGCAAGCCGCCGTTGAAAGCCTGTGGGCAATCTTCGCGGGCGAAGGCCAGAGCCTGCCGGACTTTGCAGCGCTGGCTGCCAGCGTTGAGTCGCGCCTGCCACGGGCGTTGCTGCGCCAATCGGCGATTCTCAGCCATCCGGTGTTCAACCGTTATCATTCTGAAACCGAGCTGATGCGCTACCTGCGCAAACTGGCCGACAAGGACCTGGCACTGGATCGCACCATGATCCCGCTGGGTTCGTGCACCATGAAGCTCAACGCCGCCAGCGAAATGATCCCGGTGACCTGGGCCGAGTTCGGCAACCTGCACCCGTTCGCGCCTGCCGAGCAGAGCGCCGGTTATCAGCAACTGACCGACGAACTGGAAGCGATGCTCTGCGCCGCCACCGGCTACGATGCGATTTCCCTGCAACCGAACGCCGGTTCCCAGGGCGAATACGCAGGCTTGCTGGCGATCCGCGCCTATCACCAGAGCCGTGGCGATGAGCGCCGCGATATCTGCCTGATCCCGTCTTCGGCACACGGCACCAACCCGGCCACCGCCAACATGGCGGGCATGCGTGTAGTCGTAACCGCCTGTGATGCACGGGGCAACGTCGATATCGAAGACCTGCGCGCCAAGGCCATCGAGCACCGCGACCACCTTGCGGCGCTGATGATCACCTACCCGTCGACCCACGGCGTGTTCGAAGAAGGCATCCGCGAAATCTGCGGCATCGTGCATGACAACGGCGGTCAGGTTTACATCGACGGCGCCAACATGAACGCCATGGTCGGCCTCTGCGCACCGGGCAAGTTCGGTGGCGATGTGTCCCACCTGAACCTGCACAAAACCTTCTGCATTCCCCACGGCGGTGGCGGCCCAGGTGTTGGCCCGATTGGTGTGAAGTCGCACCTGACGCCATTCCTGCCAGGCCACGGCACCATGGCGCGCAAGGAAGGCGCGGTGTGCGCGGCACCTTTCGGCAGCGCGAGCATTTTGCCGATCACCTGGATGTACATCAGCATGATGGGCGGCGAAGGCCTCAAGCGGGCGTCGCAATTGGCGATCCTCAATGCCAACTACATTTCCCGTCGCCTGGAAGAACACTATCCCGTGTTGTACACCGGCAGCAGCGGCCTGGTGGCTCACGAATGCATCCTTGATCTGCGCCCGCTGAAGGACAGCAGCGGCATCAGCGTCGATGATGTAGCCAAGCGCCTGATCGACTTCGGTTTCCACGCCCCGACCATGTCGTTCCCGGTGGCGGGCACCTTGATGATCGAGCCGACCGAAAGCGAATCCAAGGAAGAACTGGACCGTTTCTGCGACGCCATGATCAAGATCCGCGAAGAAATCCGCGCGGTGGAAAACGGCACCCTGGACAAGGAAGACAACCCGCTGAAAAACGCCCCGCACACCGCTGCGGAAATCGTTGGCGAGTGGACTCACCCGTACAGCCGTGAGCAGGCGGTATATCCCGTCGAATCGCTGATCGATGGCAAATACTGGCCGCCGGTTGGCCGCGTCGACAACGTGTTCGGCGACCGCAACCTGATTTGCGCGTGCCCGTCCATCGAGAGCTATCAAGAGGCGTAATTTTCTGATCGGGCCGTAGGAGCGGCTTTAGCCGCGAGATAAGCACTCCCGGCTAAAGCCGGTCCTACGGACGTCTGGCGCCTCGCCTCTTCAAAAGGAAATCGATCATGACCACCGAACAACTGCTCACCACCCCGCTCCACGCCTTGCACCGCGAGCTCGGTGCCAAAATGGTGCCGTTTGCCGGCTACGACATGCCGGTGCAATACCCCGCCGGCGTGATGAAAGAACACCTGCACACCCGGGAAAAAGCCGGCCTGTTCGATGTATCGCACATGGGCCAGATCCGCTTGACCGGTGCCGAAGCCGCCAAGGCGCTGGAAGCGCTGGTCCCGGTGGACATCATCGATCTGCCGGTCGGCATGCAGCGTTACGCGATGTTCACCAATGAAACCGGCGGCATCCTCGACGACCTGATGGTCGCCAACCTGGGCAACGACCAGCTGATGCTGGTGGTCAATGCCGCGTGCAAGAACGAAGACCTCGCCCACCTGCGCAAACATCTGGCTGGCCACTGTGAAATCCAGCCGTTGTTCGACGAGCGCGCCCTGCTCGCCTTGCAGGGTCCGCAAGCCGTGACGGTCCTGGCGCGCCTGGCGCCGGAAGTCGCGACGATGACCTTCATGCAATTCGCCAGCGTTACGTTGCTGGGCGTCGAGTGCTATGTCAGCCGCTCCGGTTACACCGGTGAAGACGGTTACGAGATTTCGGTCCCGGCCGATCAGGCCGAGGCGCTGGCGCGTCGCTTGCTGGCAGAACCGGAAGTCGCCCCGATTGGCCTTGGCGCACGGGATTCGCTGCGCCTGGAAGCCGGTCTGTGCCTTTACGGCCACGACATGAACACCGAGACCACGCCCATCGAAGCCGGCCTGCTTTGGGCGATCTCCAAAGTGCGCCGTGCCGATGGCGCGCGTGCTGGCGGCTTCCCTGGCGCGGAACAGATTTTCGCCCAGCAGCAATCGGCTCCGGCCCGTAAGCGCGTCGGCCTGCTGCCGCAAGAGCGCACCCCAGTGCGTGAAGGCACGGAAATCGTCGATGCCGACGGCAACGGCATCGGTACCGTTTGCAGCGGTGGTTTCGGGCCAAGTCTGGGCGGCCCGTTGGCCATGGGTTATCTGGACAAGGATTTCACTGCATTGGAAACCCCTGTTTGGGCCATCGTGCGTGGCAAGAAAGTACCCATGGTAGTGAGCAAAATGCCTTTCGTGGCACAACGTTACTTCCGCGGCTAATTACTGCCGTCAAAAAAATGTGGTTGTATAACTTTAGACCGCTTAGTTATACAACTGCATAGCACTGTTTAAATCAGCACCGTTAGAGCCCATGCAGCGCACCCTAAAAGTGCGTATGAAAGTTAAAAACTATCGATTCTGTCTTTTTGGTTAATAATTTAAAACAAGCCTTTTGGCCCAGCAAAACCGGGCCTCCGCGGGGGCTTGTTTTTGTTACAAGAGATAGCGTAGAGTTTCCTGACTGTGTTTGCATAGGTCGCTGGAATCGGGACCTGGGCAGTAGCTCTGAGTTTTGCTACATCCCGCTCTACGTTTCTTACTTCCTGCAACCAGCCCCAGTTCTTTCATGAGAAAGAAGCTGTCATTAATTTCAAGTTCCAGGGAAAAAGAAAATGTCTCAACGTCAGAGCGGTACCGTCAAGTGGTTTAACGACGAGAAAGGTTTTGGTTTTATCACTCCAGAAAGCGGACCGGATCTGTTCGTGCACTTCCGCGCTATTCAGGGCAATGGCTTTAAAAGCCTTAAAGAAGGTCAGAAGGTGACTTTCGTTGCAGTGCAAGGCCAGAAAGGCATGCAAGCGGATGAAGTTCAAGCGGAAGCTTAAATCTCTTCGTTAAAAAAGCCCCTGATACTGACATCAGGGGCTTTTTTATGGGCGTAATTCCGTAAAATGTCGGTCCTCCCCATGCCCGAGAGCTTTGCCATGTCCAAACATCTGCTGCGACCGCAAGGTGAATTTCCGGCTGCGGGCCTTGGCCGACGGCTTGCAGCGATCTGCTACGACGCCCTGCTGTGCTTTGCGCTACTGATGATGACCGCGTTTATCTACAAGCTGGTGCTGATGGCGTTCGTGGGCGAAGCCAAACTGCGCGCATTGTCCGAATCAGGTTCCCTGGATGGCGACCCGTTGCTGTCGACTATCTTGTTCTTCGTCCTGTTCGGCTTCTTTGCCAAGTTCTGGACACATTCCGGGCAGACCTTGGGCATGCAGGTCTGGGGCATCCGCGTGCAGAACGCCGACGGTACCGGCATCAGCCTGTGGCAAGCGTTGCTGCGCTTCGTGGTATCCATCGCTTCGTGGCTGTGCGTCGGGCTTGGCTTCATCTGGTCGCTGTTCGACAAGCAAAAGCGCAGCTGGCATGACATGTATTCGAACAGCCAACTGGTGCGGATTCCCAAGCAGAAGTGAATCCAACGCAACACAACCGTGGGAGCGAGCTTGCTCGCGAATGGGCCGGAACATCCAAAGTATTTCCGGCACCCAAAAAACCGCCTTCGCTAGCAAGCTAGCTCCCACCAAGCCAAGTTGGCTCCTACAGCGAGAGGACGATTCGCTACCCAGCCCTACGCAGCAGGACGATCCCGGCCAGCGCGCACACCGCCGCCGGCACCAGCACCGCGAACAATGGCGAGAAGCCGAAGACCAGGCTCGACGGCCCAAGCAGGTCCTGGGCGATACGGAAGGTGAAGCCCACCAGCACGCCGGTAAACACCCGTTGCCCCAGTGTCACCGACCGCAGCGGTCCGAAGATGAAGGATATCGCCATCAGCACCAGCGCCACGGTGACCAGCGGTTGCAGCACCTTGGTCCAGAACGCCAGCCAGTAACGGCCACTGTTCAGGCCCTGATCGGCGAGATAGTGCGCATAACCCCACAAACCGCTGATGGACAGGGAATCAGGCGGCAGCACTACGGTGCTCAGCAGTTGTGGGCTGAGGGCCACGTCCCAACGCTCTTGCGGGGTATTGATCACTTCGGTGCTGCCGTCGCGGAAGAACGTAGTCGTAACGTCTTTCAGCTCCCAGTAATCGGTCTTGAAATTAGCCTGCTTGGCGAAGCTGGACGTCAGCATATGGCGCTGATCGTCGAAGCGATAACGCGTCACGCCATACAGCAAGCCATTGGGCTGCACGGTGTTGATGTGAATGAATTCCTCGCCCTGGCGATGCCACAAACCATGCCGTGCGCTTTGTGCGTCGCCGGTGCCTTGCGCCAGCGAACGATTGGCCTGAGCCTGGTTTTCACTGACCGGCGCCACATACTCGCCAATCAACACGCCCGCGATCATCAGCACCAGCATCGGCTTCATGACAGCCCAGACGATACGGTCGATGGACACACCGGCAGCGCGCATGATGGTCAGTTCGCTGCTGCTGGCCAGACTGCCGAGGCCGATCAGACAGCCGATCAGCGCCGCCATCGGCAGCATTTCATAAAGCCGACGTGGCGCGGTGAGCAGCACGAAGCTGCTGGCGTCAAGCAAGGTGTAGCTGTCGCTGACGTCGCCCATCTCGTCGATGAAGGCAAACAGCGAGGCCAGCCCGAGAATGATCCCGAGTACCGCGAGAATCGCGACGAATACACTTTTGCCGATGTAACGATCGAGCTTAACCATGGGTCACCTCCGGTACGCTGCGACGACTCGCCATTTTCAGACGCAGCGGTTCCCAGTACAGAAGTCCCAGGCCAATCAACAAGAACAATGCGTGAACCCACCACAAGCCCAGCGCCATTGGCAGCTTGCCTTTTTCAAGGGCGCCACGGGCGGCAATCAGGATCGTCAGGTACGCCATATAAAGCAGGATCGCCGGCAGCAACTTGAGGTAGCGGCCCTGGCGCGGGTTGACCCGGGCCAGGGGCACGGCCATCAAGGTGACGATGAACACCAGGATCGGCAGCGAAACGCGCCACTGCAGTTCAGCCTTGTAGCGCGGCGTATCGTTGCCGAACAACTCGCTGGTGGGGATCGCATCGCGGTCGGTGATTTCGTCGCTGATGTCCGGCTTGGGCAGCAAGGCACCGTACGTGTCGTATTTGATGGCGCGGTAGTTGGCTTCGCCCGGATTGCCGTCGTAGCGATAACCGTTTTCCAGAATCAGGAAGCGACTGCCATCCGGCTTGATTTCCTGGTGGCCTTTTTCGGCGACCAGCACGGTGATGCCGCGATCCTTGGACTTGTCCTGAGACATGCGTTTTTCGGAGATGAACACCCCGCCGAGCTTCGATCGATCATCCGACAGGTCCTGGGTGTACGTCACCCGGCTGCCGTCACGCAGGGTCTGGAAGCGGCCCGGCACCAGTGTGTCGAATTCGGTCATCGCATCCTGTTTGTTGATCAACAGGGAAAACTGCGTCGCGCCCTGCGGCGCCAGGCTGAAGCTCAGCCAGGCAACCAGCAGCGCCACCAGCGCCGCCGGGGCCATGGTCATCCATAGCAAGCGTTGCTGGCTCATGCCGGTGGCGGCGAGCACGGTCATTTCGCTTTCCAGATACAACCGGCCGTACGCCAGCAGAATCCCCAGAAACAGACCCAAGGGCAGGATCAGTTGCAGAAAGCCTGGCAGACGAAAGCCCATGATCATGAACAACACGCCGGGATCCAGCGCACCGGAGGCCGCCTGGGCCAGGTATTTGATGAAGCGTCCGCTCATGATGATTACCAGCAGCACGGCGCTGACAGCGCTCAAGGTAAGCAGCACTTCTCGGGATAGATAACGGAAGACAATCAAACCAGACACTCCAGGGTTGCCAGGCGCAAGCGGCCGGACAAGAAAAAGGTATCAGCGGCGGTACGGTTTAGACCCGATAAACAGGGGAACCACCAAAAAAATATGCGGCATTATCCTGTGATTGAGGTGGTCTGTCACTGCGCACTCTGGATAGTTCGCACGTACGCGTCCTACACGCGGCCCCGCCCGCGCGTTTTACGGGGTTGTCAGGGGTCGTGCGCGGGGGTCAAACTGCGGGCCTTGTCGCTGGCATCGTCATGCGAAACACCTCTGCCCTGCCGCGCACGTCATTCATTTCGCAAAGCTCATCGTTTATTCGGGGACCCCGACATGGAATTGGTTGTTAAAAGCGTAAGCCCAGAAACCTTGAAGACCGCCACGCTGGTGGTTGCCGTGGGCGAAGGCCGCGCGCTCAGCGACGCTGCAAAAACCATCGACGTTCTCAGTGGCGGCACCATCGCGGCAGTGCTCAAGCGCGGCGACCTGGCCGGCAAAGTCGGTCAAAGCCTGCTGCTGCACAACTTGCCCAACCTGAAAGCCGAACGCGTGCTGCTGGTTGGCACCGGCAAAGACGCGGAATTGTCCGACCGCCAGTTCAAGAAAGTCATCAGCGGCGTGCTGTCGATTCTGAAAAGCCTGGGCGGCACCGACGCGGTCATCGCCGTCGACCAACTGGCCGTCAAGAACCGTGACACTTATGGCAAGACCCGCCTGCTGGTGGAAACCCTGGCCGATGGCGAATACGTCTTTGATCGCTTCAAGACCCAGAAAGCCGAACCCAAGGCGCTGAAAAAAGTCACCCTGCTGACCGACAAGCTCAGCGTTGCCGACGTCGAACGCGCTGCAACCCACGCCCAGGCTATCGCGGCTGGCATGGCGTTCACCCGTGATCTGGGCAACATGCCGCCTAACCTGTGCCACCCGACTTATCTAGGCGAGCAGGCCAAGGCATTGGGCAAAGCTTACAAAAACCTGAAAGTCGAAGTTCATGACGAGAAAAAACTCGCTGAACTGGGCATGGGCTCGTTTCTGGCGGTTGCACAAGGCAGCGCCCAGCCGCCACGCTTGATCGTCATGAACTATTCGGGCGGCAAGAAAAGCGAGAAGCCGTTCGTGCTGGTCGGCAAAGGCATTACCTTCGACACCGGCGGTATCAGCATCAAGCCTGCGGCCGGCATGGACGAGATGAAGTTCGACATGTGCGGCGCCGCCAGCGTGTTCGGCACCCTGCGCGCCGTGCTTGAGCTGCAACTGCCGATCAACGTCGTGTGCGTCCTGGCTTGCGCTGAGAACATGCCGAGCGGCACCGCGACGCGCCCTGGCGATATCGTCACTACCATGAGCGGCCAGACGGTTGAAATCCTCAACACCGACGCCGAAGGCCGTCTGGTGCTGTGCGATGCCTTGACCTACGCCGAGCGCTTCAAGCCGCAGGCCGTGATCGACATCGCGACCCTGACCGGCGCGTGCGTCGTGGCGCTGGGCGGTCATACCTCCGGCCTGCTGGGCAACAACGATGCGTTGATCAATCAACTGCTGGATGCCGGCAAACTGGCCGACGACCGTGCCTGGCAGCTGCCGTTGTTCGATGAATACCAGGAGCAACTGGACAGCCCGTTCGCCGACATCGCCAACATCGGCGGCCCGAAAGGCGGCACCATCACCGCGGCCTGCTTCCTGTCACGCTTCACCAAAGCGTACGAGTGGGCGCACCTGGACATCGCCGGTACCGCCTGGCTGAGTGGCGGCAAGGACAAGGGCGCCACTGGCCGTCCGGTTCCGTTGCTGACTCAATACCTGCTTGACCGCGCTGGCGCATAACTGGCCTGCATGAATGTGCCTGCCTTCGGGCAGGCACATTTTGCGTACCGGACTTCTCCATGACCCAAGTCGACTTCTATATTCTTCCCAGCGCCGAACCTTCGGCTCGTCTGGACTTTGCCTGCAAACTGACCGAAAAAGCCTGGCGTCTCGGCCACCGCGTGTACCTGCATTGCAGCGATGCCGCGCAACGTGACGACCTCGACGCGCGACTCTGGCGCTTCAAGGGCGAAGCTTTTCTGCCCCATAGCGCCGCCGAAGACGATCAGCTCTCGCCCGTGGTTCTGGGCCTGGGGGACGACCCTGGGCAACATCAGGATTTGCTGGTCAACCTTGATTTGCGCATCCCCGAGTTCTTCAAACGGTTCGCCCGCGTCGCGGAAATCGTCGTCGAAGACCCGGCAATTCGTCTGGCCGCACGAGAGAGTTTCCGTTTCTATCGTGAACACGGCTATCCTCTGCAATATCACCGGCTACAGCGTCTTTGAGCATACGATGGATACTTTGAAACCCCTGAAAGACTCCGCCAACCTGCTGGATGACCTTGAGTCGATCCGGCAACTGCTCGGCGATGACTCTCTGCAACCGCCGCTGCTAACCGACACGGTCAAAAGCGAAACCCAGATTCCGTTGCTGTTCGATGTGGTGGGCGCCAAACCGGCGTTGAACCATGATCTGGACTTCGACACCGACGAAGCCGATATCCCGGTCCTGACACCGCAACCGCCTGCTCATCAGGCCGAACCGGTTCAGGCACAAGCGTCGCCGAAACCAGCAGCCAATCCGGATGCGCTGCTGCATCTGGAAACCGAACTACGAGCTGCCGCGCAATTGATCATGCAAGACGTCATCGACGACTTCGCCCCGCACATCGAAACCGAAATCAAACGTCGCCTTGAAGCGAGGATGGAGCGCTTGCTCAGTCAGCAGCAGAATTAACACCGCTGCCCCGTAGGACCGGCTTTAGCCGGGAGAGGCCAATGCGTCCTGAACACTTCCCTGCTCAGTCCCGGCACCCTCCCGGCTAAAGCCGGTCCTACGACAAATTGTCCCGTTTGATCGCCCCGCTCTACGCCCAGCCGTTCATCCCCGTTATACTTGCCGGCTTTCCTGAATTAATGCCAATTAGGTTCCCGCCGCGCATGGACAAGACCTACCAGCCGCACGCCATCGAAACTTCCTGGTACCAAACCTGGGAGTCCGAGAATTATTTCGCTCCGCAAGGCTCGGGTGATCCGTACACCATCATGATCCCGCCGCCGAACGTCACCGGCAGCCTGCACATGGGCCACGGTTTCAACAACGCGATCATGGACGCCCTGATCCGCTTCCGCCGCATGCAGGGTCGCAACACCCTGTGGCAGCCGGGTACCGACCACGCCGGTATCGCCACGCAAATGCTGGTGGAGCGTCAGATCGAGGCACAAGGCCTGAACCGTCACGACCTGGGTCGCGACAAGTTCCTGGAAAAAATCTGGGAGTGGAAGGATCAGTCCGGCGGCAACATCAGCCGTCAGATTCGTCGCCTCGGCTCGTCCGTAGACTGGAGCCGCGAGCGCTTCACCATGGACGACGGCCTGTCGGACGCGGTCAAGGAAGCGTTCGTGCGCCTGCACGAAGACGGCCTGATCTATCGCGGCAAGCGCCTGGTCAACTGGGACACCAAGCTGCACACGGCAATTTCCGACCTTGAAGTGGAAAACCACGACGAGAAAGGTTTCCTGTGGAACCTGCGTTATCCACTGGCTGACGGCGCGAAAACCGCTGACGGCCTGGATTACCTGATCGTCGCCACCACTCGCCCGGAAACCATGCTCGGTGACGCCGCTGTCGCCGTGAACCCGGAAGACGAGCGCTACAAGGCACTGATCGGCAAGTTCATCGAGCTGCCACTGGTTGGCCGCCGTATCCCGATCATTGCTGACGATTACTGCGATCCTGAATTCGGCACCGGCTGCGTGAAAATCACCCCGGCCCACGATTTCAACGACTACGAAGTCGGCAAGCGCCACAACCTGCCGCTGCTGAACATCTTCGACAAGAACGCCAACGTGCTGCCTGTGGCGCAGGTGTTCAACATCGACGGCACCCTCAACGAAACCGTTGACGGTCACCTGCCTGCCGCCTACGCAGGTCTGGACCGTTTCGAAGCCCGCAAGCAGATCGTCGCTGCGTTCGACGCCGCTGGCCTGTTGGTCAGCGTCGACGACCACGCGCTGAAAGTGCCGAAAGGCGACCGCTCCGGCACCATCATCGAGCCGTGGCTGACCGACCAGTGGTACGTGTCCACCAAGCCTTTGGCTGAACCGGCCATTGCTGCAGTCGAAGACGGCCGCATCGCGTTCGTGCCTAAACAGTACGAAAACATGTACTTCTCGTGGATGCGCGACATCCAGGACTGGTGCATCAGCCGTCAACTCTGGTGGGGCCATCGCATTCCGGCCTGGTACGACGAGTCCGGCAAGGTTTACGTCGGTCGTGACGAAGCCGAAGTGCGCGCCAAGAACAATCTGGGTCCGGACGTTGCGCTGCAACAGGACAACGACGTTCTCGACACCTGGTTCAGTTCGGGCTTGTGGACCTTCTCGACGCTGGGCTGGCCTGAAAAGACCAAGGCGCTTGAGACGTTCCACTCCACCGACGTGCTGGTGACCGGTTTCGACATCATTTTCTTCTGGGTCGCCCGGATGATCATGCTCACCATGCATTTGGTGAAGAACGAAGACGGCACGCCGCAAGTCCCGTTCAAGACCGTTTATGTGCACGGTCTGGTGCGCGACGGCCAGGGCCAGAAAATGTCCAAGTCCAAGGGCAACGTCCTGGACCCGCTGGACATCATCGACGGTATCGAACTGGAAGACCTGGTTGCCAAGCGCACCACCGGCCTGATGCAGCCCAAACTGCTGAAGAAAATCGAAAAGCAGACCCGTGACGAGTTCGCCGACGGCATCGCCAGCTATGGCACCGACGCGCTGCGCTTCACGTTCTGCTCGCTGGCGTCCACCGGTCGCGACATCAAGTTCGACATGGGCCGCGTCGAAGGCTATCGCAACTTCTGCAACAAGATCTGGAACGCCGCCCGCTACGTGCTGGACAAGGGCGAAGACTGCGGGCAGAACGGCGAAGCGGTCGAGTTGTCCCTGGCCGATCGCTGGATCATCTCGCAGCTGCAACGCACCGAAGCCGAAGTGACCCGCCAACTGGATCAGTTCCGTTTCGACCTCGCGGCGCAGGCCTTGTACGAGTTCATCTGGAACCAGTATTGCGACTGGTACCTGGAACTGTCCAAGCCGGTTCTCTGGGACGAAACCGCGCCCGTCGAACGCCAGCGCGGCACCCGCCGCACACTGGTTCGCGTGCTGGAAGTCGCGCTGCGTCTGGCGCATCCGTTCATGCCGTTCATCACCGAAGAAATCTGGCAGCGCCTCGCGCCGCTGGCGGGCGTCGAAGGCAAGACCATCATGCTGCAACCTTGGCCAGTGGCCAACGAAGCACGCATTGATCAGGCGGCCGAAGACGACATCGAATGGCTCAAGGGCCTGATGCTCGCCACCCGTAACATTCGTGGCGAAATGAACATCGGTCCGGGCAAGCCGCTGCAATTGTTCCTCAAGAACGTCAGCGCCGAAGACGAGCGCCGCCTGAAGGAGAACGATTACCTGCTGAAGAAACTCGCCAAGCTGGAATCCATCACCGTCCTGGCACCGGGCGCAGAAGCGCCATTGTCCGCCACCGGCCTGGTCGGCGAGATGGAAGTGCTGGTGCCAATGGCCGGCCTGATCGACAAGGACGCCGAACTGGCGCGTCTGGACAAGGAAATCCAGCGTCTGCAAGGCGAAGTGCAACGGGTTGGCGGCAAGCTGTCCAACGCAGCGTTCGTCGACAAGGCGCCGCCAGAAGTCATCGCCAAGGAACGCGCGAAAATGGTCGAGGCTGAACAGGCCTTGGGCAAACTGGCGGAGCAACACGCCCGGATCGCGAGTTTGTAAACGCAGTACAGCTACCCGATCTCAACTATCGGGTAGCTGTATATCTTGCTCGCCCCTATCCGGGGCGCGCGATTTTACACATTATTATCTACCTCACCCCTCACTTTTTCGCGCCTTCTGGCGGATAGTCAAGCTCATAAAGCACGCCCTTGTTTAACGCTGGGTCTTCGAGATAACTGCAGACTTTGACTCGAGGATAAGGCACGTCAATAAAGGTCATTTCCGCAATAACTTCATAACTGTCCGAACCCACTACCGGACAAACAAAATTATCAAGCGGACCGTACGCAGAGTAAAAGCTGGAGTTCTCATTAAGAATATAGGAGTAGAATATTCTTATCGCATTGTCAGTACCCGCGAGAACTCTTACATCAGGCTGAAGCGCTGACGGTGTATTATCGACCTTGACCATAATTACATCGGCAGCAGTTGCGGTGGGACTGTCAGCAGGAAGCAAACAGTATTGATAGATACCTTCCTTATGCACAGGTATTTGTTCAAGTCGCGGATCAAAGCCGGGTAACACCACCGGCGTATAGCCCGTCATGGACTTGCATGTATCTGACGGCCCCCTGACGTCAATCATCTTCACTTTCAACCCGCCCGATGGATGCTGCGGCGTGAAATTCCAGGTCTGATTTTCACTCGCGGCACTGGCACCGGTTATTTCGTCGGGATGATTCTCGATGATCAGCCCCGTTGGCGTCGGCAGCGGACAGCCCGCATGACTCAATTGAAACAGTCCCTTATTGTCAAAACAGTCTTGTATTCCCGCTACAGGGACGATGTAGGAATGGCTTTGAGCCTGAACGAATCCTTCTGGCCTGCCGACACAAGGTTTATTGATGTGGCAAGGGGTTCCCAGCCAGATACGTTCATCTGCGGCCGTGCTCGATACAGCCACGAGCTCCGTAGGCTGCCCATCTGCTGCGGCGCTGAACGATGGTCCTCCCGACATCCCCCCAATGAGCACACAGGTCTCCTCCAGGAAATCATTGAAATGAAAGATGCCCTCCAGAAGATCAACACGCTCAGTGATTGGACACCGATCAATCATCAGCGGAGTCGCATTAGGCATACCAGCCACAACAGTCCCTTCACCGTTGACGGGGACGCGCCTGCTCAGCGTGAACGCTTGAAGATTAAGGGCTTGCAACTCACCGATCGTTTTATTCGTTCTCAATAGTGAGATATCCATGCCCTTCATGGTGGAATAGGCGATCTGGTCGATATTGACCCAGATTCTATCGCCCTGCGTATCAACAAAGTTATTGAATGCGACACTGAACTCCACGGGCTTATCTATCACAACACTGTTATCAGCCAGCTCATCAAGTTCTTGCACGCAATGCCCGGCAGATAACAGATACGCTGGCGCGGAAGGATCATCACTGGTCTTGATAAATGACGAAGTGCAGATGCCCCGCAGCAAACCAATTGCCCTGTAGAAATCGTAATCCTCACGGGCTGGATATTCCAGTTTCTTATAATGTGCTGACCCCGCCGAAACCGTTGGCATAAAAGGATCATCGATGGTTTGTTCCGCAACCGCAATGGCCGCAGTCATATACATCTCAGATAGAAGGAAGATCAAAAAGAAAGATGCTTTCATAGCAGTATTGCTCCCTGTTCGTATACTTACGCCAATCATCCAATCACAGGAAATACACCCCGTCTAGCTGGTAGAAATGACAGGTACCCCACGGGATGTGGGACAATGCTGCCCTCGCGCTAATGCCTCTCCTGAATCGACAGATCAATGACGACCCCGAGCAAACCCTCCTCTCCGCGTAAAACTCCTGCCCATCAAGCTCCGGCAAAACCCGTCGAGCCGAAAGAAAAGGCCACGCTGCACCCGCGCAACCGCCATCAGGGCCGCTACGACTTTCCCAAGTTGATCAAAAGCAGCCCCGAGCTGGCTGAATTCGTGATCATCAATCCGTATGGCAAGGAAAGCATCGACTTTGCCAACCCTTCCGCTGTGCGCGTGTTCAACCGTGCGCTGCTCAAGTCGTTCTACGGCGTGGCGCACTGGGATATCCCGGCCGACTACCTGTGCCCGCCGATTCCGGGCCGTGCGGACTATCTGCACTTCCTCGCCGACTTGCTGGCCGAGCGCAACGAAGGTGTGATCCCGCGTGGCGCATCGATCAAGGCGCTGGACATCGGCATGGGCGCCAACTGCGTTTATCCGCTGATCGGTCACAGCGATTATGGCTGGCAGTTTCTCGGTTCGGATATCGATCCGACCGCAATTGCAGCGGCCACCGCCATCGTCAAATCCAACAGCCTGAGCAAAGTCATCACTTTGCGCTTGCAAGCCAATCGCAAGCAGATCCTGCTGGATTTGTTGAAGAGCGACGAACGCTTCGACGTCTGCATGTGCAACCCGCCGTTCCACTCGTCCATCGACGAAGCACAGCGCGGCAGCGAGCGCAAATGGCGCGCCCTGGGCAAAGCTGATCCCAAGCGCAAATTGCCGGTATTGAATTTTGGCGGACAATCCCAGGAGCTATGGTGTGAAGGCGGCGAAATCGGCTTCGTGACCCAGATGATCAACGAAAGCACGCGCTTGCCCAAACAAGTGTTCTGGTTCAGCACCCTGGTGTCCAAGGCCTCGAACCTGCCACTGATTCAAAGCACCCTGAAAAAAGCCGGCGTTGCCGAAAGCCGCGTCATCGAGATGGGCCAGGGGCAAAAACAAAGCCGCTTCGTGGCCTGGACCTTCCTCGACAAGGCACAGCAAGAAGCCTGGCGTCAGGAGCGTTGGGTTCTGGATAAATAACCCCGAACCGTAGGACCGGCTTTAGCCGGGAGACTGTCGGATCACGCACAAATGTCCCGGTATCCCGATTTCCCGAGCAGTCGCCCTCCCGGCTAAAGCCGGTCCTACAAACAACGCCCACAAAAAAGCCGTGCCCGGTTGACCGGAGCACGGCTTTTTCAACAGTAAGCGTGGGCTTACTTGTTGATCGAGTCGCTCAGCACTTTAGCTGGTACGAACTTGATGACTTTCTTTGCAGCGATTTCGATGGCAGCGCCAGTCGAAGGGTTGCGGCCAGTGCGAGCTGGACGCTCTGCCACTTTCAATTTGCCGATGCCCGGCAGAGTGATTTCAACGCCGTTTTCCAGTTGATCGGCAACAATTTGGCCCAATTGCTCAAGAGCATTACGCGCGGTGGTTTTTGGCGCGTCGATAGCTTCAGCGATATCGGCGATCAATTGGTCTTTAGTCAGAGCCATGGTGGTGTTCCTTCCCTATCAAATTCATTTGGATTGCAGGATGCGGTGTCGGCCTGGGGCCAGGCAATGAACCTGGCCCTCCAGTAGCAGCCACGATTAATCGCGAAATGTAGATACTGAAACCGGGCTTTGGTTCGGCTCAATCACACACAAACTGCGGTGCTTAGCGCGCTGTAGTGCGCAAGACCGCGCAAAACTAGCACAGAGCCGCGTAAATATCCGCACTAACCTACCCGTTTGGACAGGATTAAAGTGTTTCAACTCAAAAAAACGGGGGTTTGAGCCTGATCGGAGCTAAAACCACGGGGTGCAGCGGTGTTCATGTCTTTGGTGCGTTACACTGGCCGCCGTCAAATCGAGCCACCCCGCTCGAGCTCACACACAGCCGAGAAGCCCATGCCGATCCGTCATTGCATCGTCCATTTGATCGACAAAAAACCTGACGGTACGCCCGCAGTCCTCCACGCACGCGACTCCGAACTCGCTGAGTCCCAGGCCATCGAGAACATGCTGGCCGACCTCAACGAAAGCTATAACGCCAAACAAGGCAAGGCCTGGGGCTTCTTCCATGCCGAGTCCGGCGCACATCCGTTCAGCGGCTGGCTCAAGGAATACTTCGACGGCGGCAAGGACTTCACCGCGTTCAGTCGTGTGGCGGTCGAGCATCTGCAAAAGCTGATGGAAGAGTCGAACCTGTCGGTCGGCGGTCATGTGTTGTTCGCCCACTATCAACAAGGCATGACTGACTACCTGGCCATCGCCCTGCTGCACCACAGCGAAGGCGTGGCGGTGAACGACGCGCTGGATGTCACCCCGTCGCGGCACCTGGATCTTGGCCAGCTGCACCTCGCGGCACGGGTCAACGTTTCCGAGTGGCAAAACAACAAGTCCTCCAAGCAGTACATTTCTTTCATCAAGGGCAAGAACGGCAAAAAGGTTTCGGAGTATTTCCGCGACTTCATCGGCTGCCAGGAAGGCGTCGACGGCCCCGGCGAAACCCGCACCTTGCTCAAGGCGTTCAGTGACTTCGTGGAAAGCGAAGACCTGCCGGAAGAATCCGCCCGGGAGAAAACCAAGACCCTGGTGGACTACGCCAGCAGCCAGAGCAAGATGGGCGAGCCCATGGGCCTTGAAGAATTGTCCGGGCTTATCGACGAAGAGCGCCCGCGCGCCTTCTACGAGCACATCCGCAACAAGGATTACGGCCTGTCGCCGGAGATCCCGGCGGATAAGCGCACCCTCAACCAGTTCCGCCGCTTCACCGGCCGCGCAGAAGGCTTGTCGATCAGTTTTGAAGCGCACCTGTTGGGCGACAAGATCGAATACGACGAAGCGGCTGGCACCTTGATCATCAAAGGCTTGCCGACCCAGCTCACCGATCAGCTCAAACGCCGCTGAGGGCCTGACGCGATGTTGCTGCGCACCCTGAAGAAAGTCGTGCTGATCATGCTGTTCGTGGTGGCTTACCAGAACTGGGGCAAGATCGAGCACTTCTTCACTCCGTCCCCTGCCGTCGCCACGCAAAGCCAGGCACAGGCCCGCGTCGTGCTGTACGCCACGGACTGGTGCGGCTACTGCAAACAGACCCGACGTTTTCTCGACAGCAAAGGCATTCCCTTCAAGGAATACGACATCGAGAAATCGCCGGAGGGTCGCAAGGCCTATGAAGCCCTGGGCGGACGCGGCATCCCGCTGATCGATGTGAATGGCACGATCATTCGGGGCTTCAGTGAAGAGGCGATATTGGCGGCTTTGAACTGACGATCAACCCGCGGGCGCTGCCTCGCCAACTTCAATCTGCCTGACACGGCTTCATCGCCTGCGTCAATGCCTTCCCGGACAAGTCCGGTCCTACCGGATTGCGCAAAACCTGTAGGAGGGGACTTGTCCCCGAAAAGGCAGCCCGGCGACCTCAATCTGCCTGACCCGGCTTCATTGCCTGCGCCAATGCCTTCCCGGACCAGTCCGGTCCTACCGGATTGCGCAAAACCTGTAGGAGGGGACTTGTCCCCGAAAAGGCAGCCCGGCGACCTCAATCTGCCTGACCCGGCTTCATTGCCTGCGCCAATGCCTTCCCGGACAAGTCCGGTCCTACCGGATTGCGCAAAACCTGTAGGAGGGGACTTGTCCCCGAAAAGGCAGCCCGGCGACCTCAATCTGCCTGACCCGGCTTCATTGCCTGCGCCAATGCCTTCCCGGACAAGTCCGGTCCTACCGGATTGCGCAAAATCTGTAGGAGGGGACTTGTCCCCGAAAAGGCAGCCCGGCGACCGCAATCTGCCTGACCCGGCTCGCGGCTGAAAATTCGCTGATTATTTGCCCGGTCTGGGCGTTGTCAACAATGCGCGCTCGCGGTCAAACAAGGCGTTCGACAGAGCCCGCGCCTCGATGACGGAAATAAAATTAACGTCTCCTAAACCGTCCCCCTGGAAACCTCCCGCGGGTATGAGGAATCTGGCGGATTTAGATGTCTCTCCTGATTCAAATACCAGCGGCGCATCGAAACGCATAATGCCCTGAAGCATGTGCCTTATCGGCGTATATATCCGCATAGAAATCCTGTTCGCACTCACCTCGGATAAAGTGACGTTAATCTCCAGCTCCTGCTCCAGCCCCGTCGGCACGATATGCACGTCTTCGATACTGACGAAGGGCAGGCGAATCGAACCGGTCTCTCCCAGTGATGGCTTTACGAAGGCAATATCCGACAGGTAAATATTTCCCCCTCCGGGTAGCGTGAAAGACAGGCTGTTAACCGGCATCGACATGTCGATGCGAAACTCCTTGAGCGGTACTGATATCTGTTGCTTGAGCACGGTTCCAACACCGGGATTGATTTCCGGGACAGGCCATAAGGCGGAAAGGTTTCTACTGACGTTGAATACGCCCCCTTGCAACGTTATATAGAGCTCGACGGTTTCTTGAGAATTTTCCTCCAAGAGGTGAGTGACGTGGAAACTTAAATGCGTATAACCCGAGATATCGACCGGCTCGCTCCCCTGCCAAGGGTAAAGTTCAAGCTGAGCGGGTGTCGACGGCGTGTCGCTTTTCAGATTTAAAAAGCTGTGATACGTGTTGTGCGTATAACGGAAAATATTGAATGAAGCTTTGTCCACTATTTCACCGACTCCTTGCCTGATATTCCAATCCCAGTTTCCCGGCATGGACAACGCTTCACCTGAATAAATCGTTTCAAAGCTTTGAATCATATAAATACTTGATGCTGGAAAGTGGGCAGAGCTGCGCACCTGTGCCTCTGGAAGTACCGGTATAGTCACGAGAGAACCATCGAACAGCGGCAGATACTGTAGCTCTGCACCCAGGGTCAAACGAAAAAAACCCGCGATATAAAAGGAGCCCAGCAGTTCCTGTTCCGGTTGTGTCAGGCGAGTCACCGGGACCTCATCCCACATGGCTGCGTCATCCGAACCGCCTGGAAATCCGGGCGACCATACCGGATTGAAATAGTTATGATTGCCGCCCAGCATCAAGACGACACTGCGCAGCACGTTATCGTCAAATGCATAACGAGACAGATCAGAGAACCCCTGTCCCGTTAAGCCTTGAACGTCGCCGTCCAGAAAGGGAAGAACAACCGCTGTGTGCGTATCGGGGATGGCTATTCCTTCCCGAGCAGTGCTGCCTAGAAACAAGGCGCCTTGTATCCCATAGCCCTTGTTGAAGAGCCTGTTTAGCGTAATCGCCCTCGCGATGCCCCCACCGCCACGCGAATGCCCCATGAGGCCAATATTCTGCAAGTCCAGTCTACCGGTCAGAAAAGCGAGCTCAGCTCGATTGCCTGCGTTCGCCTCGGCTAACAAATCAAGGTGCGCCAGAATCAAATGCCCACGGAGCGTGCCACCGATACTTAAAGCTCCGGCCGCCTCTATGGGAAAAATACCATTGGCAGACAGGGAAATAACCACATAGCCATGACTGGCAAGACTTGATGCCGCCAGGCTGTAGCCTTCATGACTGGGGATGGGAAGGTAATCGATACTGCAGGGCCAGGTACCTTGGAGACCACCTTCGCCATAACATGTTGTGTGTCGCCCATGTAAAAATATGACAACAGGACGAGCGCCAACGGTATCTTCCGGCATATACACGGCGGCGCGAAATTCCACGTTAGCGATGGCATCGGGCAATGCCAGCGCTTCATCACCATAATCATAGTCATAGCGAATGACATTAAACTTTCCTGGGGAGATTGAATCAGGCGCCATCATGCCTGCAGGCTTATCAAACACCCTGGTTTGAAATGAGACTTTACGTGCGGCGTACTTATTTCGAAGCGACGAAAAAAACAACCGAGGAGTCATGACCTCCTTTATTCGGTCAATATCCGCAGCAGAAATGGACACTCTTAATGTTTTCTGGTCGTCTAACAGTCGAGCCTCACGCTCCACCCCATCAATGAACAGCGTTGGATAGGCATGTCCAGGAAAGTCAGGGTCATCTGGATAAAACTCCACGTAGTATGCAGTGTCTTCACATATTATTTTCCAGTTATGTTTTTTCATTGCCGTAGACTCCTGTCTGACAAGCGCAATTTTATTTCCAATTACTGACTCGTGCACATGGGACGTTACTATGGTCCTGCCGAAACCTGCAACTGTCAGAATTGACAGACCATCATGATTTTTCGCGCTTTACAATGTTTTTTTTATCGCTATAACGGGGTCGCTGCGTGAGGCCATGCTTCCCCGTCCTATTTTGCAATGCACTCTTTATACCGATGCATTTGTCGCACCGGATCACTCTGCAGCAGATGTCAGGTGATTAATTAATCCGAAACCCAAACCGCGGAAAGTGCACATGCACCACGCCCGCGCGTTCATCTTCACGCCGCACAATCAACTCCTCACGCCCGCTGAACACCAGTTCGCCTTCGACCGGATCAATACCGTAATCAATGGCGGCAATCGTCACTTGATCGCCCGGCTGGAATCCATTCGGATCAACAAACACTTCGTCCGGCAGCGCGGCGGGCGTTGCTTTGGCAGCAATTTCAACGGCTTCGGTTGAACTCAGCTCGCTGCAAGCGCCATGACCGAAGCCCAGCACGCGACCCAGCCAGGCAACAATTTCCGGGTATTGATCCACCAGCGGCGCAGTGACCGGGGTTTGTTTGAGGAACCACAGCGTGTGCGCCACAGCGAAGTCGGCAATGGACGGCACGCCAAACAGGAAGTCGCCATTGCGTGACAGTTGCAGTTCCAGACGCGACATCAGCGTCGGCCATTGATGCCTGGCCTGCTCTGCTGGCAAACGGCTCGCATTGCCGCCGGTAAACAAGCCGGCGCGATCAGCAACGAAGGCCTTGACTGCTTCGGGCGGCACCTTGGCAAAGCGCACCGCCAGCGACTCAGGCTGGAACACCAGGCTCACGGCATGCATGAACAACACCGAGTCAGCCCACGCGGCGAAACTGGCGACGGTGAATTCCTGGCCTTCCGGGTAGAACGTCGGCGACACTTTTTCCTGCTCAAGGCGACGCGCCATCAGCGCGGTGTCGCAATAGATATCAGCGCCGATCTGCAATATCGGCGTCTTGCGATAACCGCCGGTGAGCCCGGTCAGGTCGGGTTTGGGCATGATCGACGGGATGATTACCGAACGCCACGACAACCCTTTGAAACCCAGCATCAGGCGGGCTTTTTCGGCAAACAGCGAGGTTGGGTAATGATGCAGGATGAGCTCTGTCATGTTCGGATTGTCCGGCTGATGGAAAGCAGACAGCTTAGCTGGCTGTGAGCCTGCGGCCTACCCAGTGAACCTGAAGTCACGACATCACGCGGATGGATCGGCTGCCAGCCCCTGAAAACCCGCAGCCAGACACTCCTTGGCACTCTTCCTCAACTTCTTGATCAGCCGTTCCTGACGCAACGCCTCGCCCTTGTCCGGCCAGGCTTCGACATAGACCAGCGCCACCGCCGGGCTGGAGCTGAAATAGCGTGCGCCTTTGCCGCTCTGGTGTTTGGCGAAACGCCGCTGCGGGTCGTCGCTGATGCCGCAGTACAACGAGCCATTGGCCGCGCGCACCAGATAGACGAACCACGGCTTGCTTGCTGTGGGTTCGGAGGGTGCGCTGATGGCGGCGGGAGAAGTGTCGGGCATGGCAGACGTCGGGTTACGTGAAAGCCGCGATTCTAACAGAGGCTCAACGCCCGGCCTGAAACGCCTTCAACCCCTTTTGCGCCTGGGCGCGAATCGCGTTCTGCACCATTGGCGTCCAGCCCAGCAACAGGCCCTTGAAACCCAGCGCCTGCCGCGACCAGCGCCACAGGTCAAAGTGATCGTGGTGTTCGCAGATCTTGCCGTCGCGAAACACGAAGCGTGCCTGAATATCGTTGACCACGGTGTTGCCGGTCTGGCTGAACAAGTAGGTGGCGACCCAATGTGCCCCGCCGGTGCGCTCATCGGCACGCACGCTGTCGAAGGTCAGGGAAAAGTCCTTGGCGCGGGAGGTCAGCATGCGCCACATGTCGCCGGCCTGAGCGCCGCGCAGCTCACCAAACACCGGATCGCTGAACAGCACGTCATCGCTGTAACAGGCGCTCATGGCGTCGGCGTCCAGGCGATTGAACGCCTCGTAAAAGCGGGTTATCAAGGCGTTGTTGATCAGGCGTTTATCTTCGTCACTCATGCAGGCAAGTCCGTTGGAGCAAAAGGTCTTCGCACGATAAGCGGCCGACGGGCGATTTGCCATGCCCATTCGCACGGCAAATACCGCGACTCAGATTTTTTCGCTGGTGACCTGCACGTACAGCGACCGACCAGCGCCCATGCCGGCAACGATGGCGGCGATACCGATCACGCCGAAGATCCAGCCGATGGCGTCCCAGCCGCCAGTGACGTCATGTACGACGCCCACGGCAAAAGGCCCGATGGACGCGATGGTGTAGCCGATGCCTTGGGCCATGCTCGACAGATTGGCCGCCACATGGGAATCCCGGGAGCGCAGCACGATCAAGGTCAGCGCCAGACTGAACGTCGCGCCCTGCCCCAATCCCAGCACGATCGCCCAACCCCACAGCCCATTCAACGGCGCGTACAGGCAACCGAACAGCCCCGTCAGCGTCAACGCCATCGCGAGCAGAATGCCGAGTCGCTGATCCTTGCCACGGGTCGCGAGCCACGGCGCGGTCAGGGCGCTGACCAACTGCACGATGATCGAGCCGGACAACAGCAGCCCGGCTTCAGTGGCAGTCATGCCCCGCCCGATCAGCACCGACGGCAGCCAGCCGAACACGATGTAGGCCAGGGACGATTGCAGGCCCATGTACAACGTGACTTGCCAGGCCAGCTGATCGCGCAGCAAACCTTTAACGCGATACGCCACATGATGCGCGCCATGCCCGTGGCGGGCTTGAGGCAGCCAGACGATGGCGGCCAGAACGGCGGGGATCATCCAGAAGCCCAGGCCGATGGCCCAGCTGTCATCGAAATGCTGGCTCAGCGGCACTGTCGAACCTGCCGCGATGGCCGCGCCCAGACACAACGCCATGGTGTAGACGCCGGTCATTGCCCCGGCCTGTTTCGGGAAGTCTCGCTTGACGATGCCTGGCAGCAAAACGCCAATGATGCCAATGCTGGCCCCGGCCACGAGGCTGCCGGCGAACAGCCCGACTTCGCCCAGGCAACTGCGCAAAATGATCCCCGCCGCCAGCATCAGCAAAATGCCGAACACCACCCGCTCGCCCCCAAACCGCCGCGCCAGCCTCGGCGCCAACGGCGCAAACAGCCCGAGGCACAATACCGGCAGCGTCGTCAGCAACCCCGCTTCGGCTGCCGAAAGCCCAAGGCTGGTTGAAACACTATTAAGCAGCGGCGCAACGCTGGACAACGCCGGACGCAGATTAAGTGCCACCAGCACCAGCCCCAACAGCAGCAACCATGGGCGTTTGAGCAGCGGCTGCGCGGGCGTATCGTCAGCTTCGCAATCGATCAGTTGTGCATCAATGTCGTGAGGAAGGGAGTGATTTATTGGAGTCGTGCTCGCCGATGGCGCCTTGGTCGTCATGGGATTCTCGTAAAGTGCAGTGTGTAACAGCGCATTGCGCAAAGCGTGCATCCTGTTGGAGAAGCAGGACGAATACAAGTTTCACCGGGATTGGGTACAGATGCTCGTAGAACCGTCTTGATCCTCATTGCACAACCCGTAGGACCGGCTTTAGCCGGGAGGAGGCCGATACATTCGCAGCAGTAGCGTCGTCAGACCTTGCGCCCTCCCGGCTAAAGCCGGTCCTACGAATCCTGCGTGCTGGCCGACATCGCGGTGTAAGCGACACGGTGAAATCCTCTGTTGGTCTCGGCAACCACCGTAATCCGCAACAAATCGCAAGACCCGTCTCTTTCCCTTGCGTGAAATTTCCTAGAAACTCTCAGCCGCTTGCGCCTGCCGATTCGGGTGTCTAGGCTGCGTCGGTCGCTGCGCATCAGCGACGGCGTACGAAACAGGCGATCACTTAAACGGTGCCCAACGCGACCTGGCCTTTGCTGTCATGCACTTGATTGATCTGGCGCGCGGGGCGGTGGAGAAATCGCTGGATCGATTGGACGCTTAAAAGCCCGCAAATATCAAACACTGTGGGAGCGAACTTGTTCGCGAAGGCGGCGGTACGGCCAACATCGTAATTGCCTGACACGCCGCTTTCCCGGATGAATCCGGTCCTACAATGCGCCGGCTCCTTCGCGGGCGAGCTTCGCTCCAACGGGGTTGCGTGAAGAGGCCTCGGCATCAATTACCGCACCCATAAAAAAACCCGAACACAAGGTCCGGGTTTTTTCTGTCACTTCACCCGATCAATGCAGGATCTGGCTCAGGAACAGTTTGGTGCGGTCGCTTTGTGGATTGTCGAAGAACTCGTTTGGTGGAGCCTCTTCGACGATTTCGCCTTTGTCCATGAAGATCACGCGGTTGGCCACGGTGCGGGCGAAGCCCATTTCGTGGGTGACGCAGAGCATGGTCATGCCTTCTTCCGCCAGGCCGACCATGGTGTCGAGCACTTCTTTTACCATTTCCGGATCGAGGGCCGAGGTCGGCTCATCGAACAGCATGATTTTCGGCTTCATGCACAGCGCGCGGGCAATCGCCACACGTTGTTGCTGACCGCCGGAAAGCTGGCCTGGAAACTTGTGGGCCTGTTCCGGGATACGCACGCGTTCAAGGTAGTGCATGGCGATTTCTTCGGCCTTGCGCTTGGGCATCTTGCGCACCCACATCGGCGCCAGCGTGCAGTTCTGCAGGATGGTCAGATGCGGAAACAGGTTGAAGTGCTGGAACACCATGCCGACTTCGCGGCGGATGGTTTCGATCTGTTTCAGGTCCGATGTCAGCTCGGTGCCATCAACCACGATCTTGCCCTGCTGGTGCTCTTCCAGGCGGTTCAGGCAACGAATGGTCGTTGACTTGCCGGAGCCGGAAGGGCCGCACAACACGATTCGCTCACCCTGACGCACGTTCAGGTTGATGTCCTTGAGCACGTGGAACTGGCCGTACCACTTGTGTACGCCCTCCATGCGGATCATGCCTTCGGCGCCCAGAGGCTTACTGATAACTTCACTCATCACATAACTCCTAACGCTTGTGGCCTGTGTCCAGCTTACGTTCCAAATGCATGGAATAGCGGGACATGCCGAAACAGAAGATCCAGAACACCAAGGCCGCGAAGACATAGCCTTCAGTGGCCATACCCAGCCAGGTCGGGTCGGCAGCAGCTTGTTTGACGCTGTTGAGCAGGTCGAACAGGCCGATGATGATCACCAGGCTGGTGTCTTTGAACAGAGCAATAAAGGTGTTGACGATGCCAGGGATAACCATCTTCAACGCCTGGGGCAGAATGACCAGCCCCATGGAGCGCCAGTAACCCAGGCCCATGGCCGCAGCCGCTTCGTACTGCCCCTTGGGAATGGCCTGCATGCCGCCGCGAACCACTTCAGCCACATAAGCCGACTGGAACAGGATGACGCCGATCAGGGCGCGCAGCAGTTTGTCGAAGTTCATCCCTTCCGGCAGGAACAACGGCAGCATTACCGACGACATGAACAGCACGGTGATCAACGGCACGCCGCGCCAGAACTCGATGAACGTCACGCAGACCACGCGCACCGCCGGCATGTTCGAGCGACGACCCAGCGCCAGCACGATACCCAGTGGCAATGCACCGGCGATACCGACCGTGGCGATTACCAGGGTCAGCATCAGGCCGCCCCACTGGCTGGTTGCAACGTTGGTCAGACCAAACGCGCCGCCATGCAGCAGGAAGTACGCAACAACCGGGTAGATGAAAAGGAAGCTCAGACCGTAAACAGCTTTGCGCGGGAATCGCGAGATGAACAGCGGCGCTACGCCGACAATCGCCAGGATCACGGTCAGGTCTACACGCCAGCGCAGTTCGCCAGGGTAGTAGCCGTACATGAACTGACCAAAGCGTTGCTCGATGAACACCCAGCAGGCGCCGGCCTTGGTGCAATCGGCGCGTGTGGTGCCGACCCAGTTGGCGTCGATGAACGCCCAGCTGAGAATCGGCGGCACGACCAGGAACACCAGGTAGATCGAAAACAAGGTCAGCAGCGTGTTGATCCAGCTGGAGAACAGGTTTTGCCGCATCCATGCCACCGGGCCGAACACTTTGCCCGGTGGTGGCATATCAGGTTTGAAAGTATGGGTAGTCATGGGCGCTTCCTCACCGCTCAATCAGCGCAATGCGCTTGTTGTACCAGTTCATCAGCAGGGAAATGCTGATACTGATCGCCAGGTACACGCTCATGGTGATGGCAACGACTTCAATCGCCTGCCCGGTCTGGTTCAACACCGTACCGGCAAACAGGGAAACCATTTCCGGATAACCGATACCGGCCGCCAGCGAGGAGTTCTTCGCCAGGTTCAGGTATTGGCTGGTCAGCGGCGGGATGATGACGCGCAGAGCCTGCGGGATGATGACCTTGCGCAGCGTCGGTCCAGGGCGAAGGCCCAGGGAACGTGCAGCTTCCGTTTGACCGTGGCTGACCGACTTGATACCTGATCGCACGATTTCGGCGATGAACGCTGCGGTGTACACCGTAAGCGCCAGGGTCAAGGCCAGCAGTTCAGGGATCAGCACCCAGCCGCCAACGAAGTTGAAGCCTTTGAGTTCCGGCATTTCCCAATACACAGGCGCGCCGAAGATAGCGGCGCACAAGGCAGGAATAACGATGATCAGCGCCAGGCCGACCCAGAACTTGTGGAACGGTTGGCCGGTCGCTTCAAACCGTTTGTTGGCCCAGCGGGTCATCATGACCACAGCAACAATGGCCAGCACGATGCTGATGATGAACGGCCACGCGCCATCAGCGGCGAGCGCTCTTGGCATGTTCAGGCCACGGCTGCTGACGAAAAACATCTCCTTGTAGCCATGCGCCTGACGCGGACCCGGCAGGGTCAGGAACACCGCGAAATACCAGAACAGAATCTGCAGCAGCGGCGGAATGTTCCGGAAAACCTCAACGTAGACAGTCGCCAGCTTGTTGATCATCCAGTTGGGTGACAAGCGTGCAACGCCAATGATGAAGCCCAGCAGGGTCGCCAGGACGATACCGATGAACGAAACCAGAAGGGTGTTAAGCAGACCGATGACAAATACGCGAGCGTAGGTGTCCGACTCCGTGTAATCGATCAGATGCTGAGCAATGCCAAACCCGGCACTGCGCTCAAGAAAGCTGAAACCCGAGGTAATGCCACGATGTTCCAGGTTGGTCTGGGTGTTATCGAACAAGAACCAGCCCATCGAGATCACCGCCACTATGGTGATGATCTGAAATAACCACGCGCGCACTTTGGGGTCGCTCAAAGAGAGCTTTTGCTTGGGTGCGACGATTTGCTTTTCCATTGAATGCCCCAGGAAAAATGGAACAGAACAACGCCCGACAGCCTGTTATTCAGGCTGTCGGGCGCAGGGTCAATCAGCGAATTGGTGGAGCGTACTGAATGCCGCCATTGTTCCACAGAGCATTTAGACCACGATCAATTGCCAGTGGCGTGTCTTTGCCCAGGTTACGTTCGAACATCTCGCCGTAGTTGCCCACTTGCTTGACGATCTGCACTACCCAGTCTTTCGGCAGTTTCAGGTCTTTGCCGTATTCGCCGTCACCACCGAGCATACGAGCGACGTCCGGGTTTTTGGTCGATTTAGCTTCGGCTTCAACGTTTTTCGACGTCACGCCCGCTTCTTCGGCGTTCAACATTGCGAACAGAGTCCACCTGACGATGCTGAACCAATCTTCGTCGCCTTTACGCACGACTGGGCCCAGAGGTTCTTTGGAGATCGTTTCCGGCAAAACGACGTAGTCGCCCGGCTTGGCCAGCTTGCTGCGCTGTGCGAACAGCTGCGATTTGTCGGAGGTCAGAACGTCGCAACGGCCGCCTTCCAGGGACTTGGCGCTTTCGTCGGAGGTGTCGAAAGTGATCGGCGTGTATTTCAGACCGTTCGAACGGAAGTAGTCGGAAACGTTAAGCTCGGTGGTGGTACCGGCCTGGATACAGATAGTTGCACCGTCCAGTTCCTTGGCACTTTTAACGCCCAGCTTGTTGTTTACCAGGAAGCCGATACCGTCGTAGTAAGTCACACCGGCGAATACCAGACCCATGCCAGCGTCACGGGAGCTGGTCCAGGTGGTGTTACGCGACAGGATGTCGATTTCGCCGGACTGCAGCGCGGTGAAGCGCTCTTTGGCGTTCAACTGGCTGAATTTTACTTTGGTTGCATCACCGAAAACGGCAGCAGCAACAGCGCGGCAAACGTCGGCGTCGATACCGTTGATTTTGCCCTTGGCATCAGGAACGGAGAAACCTGGCAGACCGTCGCTGACGCCGCACTGTACGAAGCCTTTCTTTTGAATAGCGTCCAGTGTCGCGCCTGCCTGAGCAAAACTGCTCACGCCGAGAACTGCTGCGGCGGCCACTACGGCCAGGGTGGATTTCAACATCTTCATTCAAACCTCCAGTTTGCTCTTTGTTGTGTCGGAGCTTGAGCCCCGCCGCACCCTTGTGAGGCACTGATGACCCGTGCTGGCTTATTTTTGGGTCATGCGGCGTAAGACCCGGATCATGAATCGAGCGCAAGATCTTCTCGTCACTCGTCATCACGACCCCAAAACGGTCTGGCAGATTCAAGCCCCATGATGTTCCTGGACCAACCCGGTACAGGACGAACCGTGCCGAAAATCCTGATGCATGGATTCCGTGCCAACCCCGGCGGTCATCAGTAATACGCTGATAGTGTTACCGACCTGGGTGAGCGCTTTCACTCCACCGTTCTTATAGCAAAGCCCGTACCAGCATGGTGGCAGAGTCGAATTAGCGACAGGTCAATAGGAAAACTTGTAACCTTGCGACATCTTCTTTCATTTTTAACAGGCCGTGCACCGCCTTAACGCACTGCAAAAGAGCGACCGCACGCTAATGGAGCACACATGAGTGAGACCCTTGTTCTAGAGCCGATTCAGGCAACCGATGCCTGCGTTATCTGGCTGCATGGTCTGGGCGCCGATCGTTACGACTTCATGCCCGTCGCGGAAATGCTTCAGGAAACGCTGTTGACCACCCGCTTCGTACTGCCCCAGGCACCGACCCGCGCGGTGACGATCAATGGTGGCTACGCCATGCCCAGTTGGTACGACATATTGGCGATGAACCCCGCACGCGCTATCGATCACGACCAACTGGAAGCCTCGGCGCTGACGGTTTTGAACCTTGTCGAGGCGCAACGCGACAGCGGCATCGACCCGGCGCGGATTTTCCTGGCGGGCTTTTCCCAGGGTGGCGCTGTGATATTGCATGCGGCCTTTCGACGCTGGCAGGGTCCGTTGGGCGGCGTACTTGCGCTGTCGACTTATGCGCCGACATTCAACGAGCAGATGATGCTTTCTGCCAGTCAGCAGCGCATTCCGGCCTACTGCCTGCATGGCATAAACGATGATGTGGTTCAGTACGGCATGGGACGTGACGTTTATGAGCGGCTCCAGACGCTGGGCGTCACCGTCACATGGCAGGAATACCCAATGGGCCACGAAGTGTTACCGCAGGAGATTTCCGACATCGGTAGCTGGCTAAGCAACAAACTTCGGTAACACCGTTTATAAAGCCTCTGGAAGGCGCCTTTCGAACACATCGTGTAGCCCATTCCGGATGACACTACGCCGAGCCCGATTCTTGCTTTACACTGCTCGGCGTACATTCCCTAATCAATTGACGAGATGACCGTGCTCAAAGCACTTAAAAAGATGTTCGGTAAAAGCGAGGCTGAGCAGCTCGCGCCTAGCCCTGTTACATCCTCCCCCGCCCCTATCAGCCCTGTTGCTGACGATTCTCAGGATCGTCATGCCCAGGTTTCGGCTGCGCCCAGCGCATCGGTTGCTGTTCAGGAATCGCGCGAGGAGTCCGTCAAGGCCGAACCGGTCAGCTCCTCCAAACCAAAGTCCGAGCGCCCACGTCGCGAGCGTGCACCCAAGCCGCCAGTGGTGGTCTGGAACCTTGCAGATTTCGTCGTTGAGCCGCAGGAAGGCAAGACCCGCTTCCATGATTTCGACCTGGCACCGGAATTGATGCACGCGATTCAGGATCTGGGTTTTCCGTATTGCACCCCGATTCAGGCAGAGGTGCTGGGGTTCACCCTTAAAGGTCAGGACGCCATCGGCCGCGCCCAGACCGGTACCGGCAAAACCGCAGCGTTCCTGATTTCGATCATCTCGCAGCTGACCCAGACGCCGCCGCCCAAAGAGCGCTACATGGGCGAGCCTCGGGCGTTGATCATCGCGCCGACCCGCGAGCTGGTCGTCCAGATTGCCAAGGACGCCGCCGACCTGACCAAGTACACCGACCTGAACGTCATGACGTTTGTGGGCGGCATGGACTTCGATAAACAGCTCAAGCAGCTTGAAGCTCGTCATTGCGACATTCTGGTGGCAACACCGGGCCGTCTGCTGGACTTCAACCAGCGTGGCGAAGTGCATCTGGACATGGTCGAAGTGATGGTTCTCGACGAAGCCGACCGCATGCTGGACATGGGTTTCATCCCTCAAGTGCGTCAGATCATTCGTCAAACCCCGCACAAGGGCGAGCGCCAGACATTGCTGTTCTCCGCGACCTTCACCGAAGACGTGATGAACCTCGCCAAGCAGTGGACTACCGAACCGGCCATTGTCGAAATCGAAGCCCTGAACGTCGCCAGCGAAATGGTCGAACAGCATATCTATGCCGTGGCCGCTGCCGACAAGTACAAGCTGCTTTACAACCTGGTTACCGAGAACAACTGGGAACGGGTGATGGTCTTTGCCAACCGCAAGGACGAAGTGCGCCGCATCGAAGAACGGCTGGTGCGCGATGGCGTAAACGCCGCGCAGCTTTCCGGTGATGTGCCGCAGCACAAGCGCATCAAGACCCTGGAAGGTTTCCGCGAAGGCAAGATTCGCGTGCTGGTGGCGACGGACGTTGCCGGTCGCGGGATTCACATCGATGGCATCAGCCACGTGATCAACTTCACCCTGCCGGAAGTGCCGGACGACTACGTGCACCGCATCGGCCGTACCGGTCGTGCCGGCGCCAGCGGTGTGTCGATCAGCTTTGCCGGCGAAGATGATTCGTATCAATTGCCGTCGATTGAAGAAAAGCTCGGCCGCAAGATCAGCTGCGAAACCCCGCCAGCGGAGTTGTTGAAGCCGGTGGTGCGCAAGCCAGCGCAGCCGGTGTAACGGGACTTCGCTGTCTTGTAGAGCAAGCTTGCTTGCGAAATCGGTGTTTCAGGCTCAACCCATGTGCCTGATACCGATTTCGCGAGCAAGCTCGCTCCCACACAGGCTGCACACAGCATGTCGGCTCACTTCCAGCGATTTGCCGCCGCATGATCACTGTCCCGCCCTTCTACCCAACGCGGCCCGTCTGAAGTGGTTTCCTTCTTCCAGAACGGCGCGCGGGTTTTCAGGTAGTCCATGACGAAATCGCAGGCTTCGAACGCTGCCTGACGATGGGCGCTGGCCACGCCGACAAACACAATCGGTTCACCCGGCTCCAGAGCGCCCACTCGATGCAGCACCTCCAGCCTGAGCAACGGCCAGCGCTGTTCGGCTTCTTCAACAATCTTGGCCAGGGCTTTTTCGGTCATCCCCGGATAGTGTTCGAGAAACATCCCCGCCACGTCCCGGCCATCATTGAAATCCCGCACATAGCCGACGAAACCCACCACCGCGCCGATGCCAACATTGGCGGCATGCAGCGCGTTGACTTCCGCTCCCGGATCGAAAGGAGCCGCCTGGACCCGAATCGCCATCGTCAGCCTCCCGTCACAGTCGGGAAAAACGCCACTTCATCACCCGCCTGCAACGGCTCGTTCAGCGAACACAGTTCCTGATTACGGGCGCACATCACGCTTTGTTCGGCCAACACTTGCCAGGCCCCGTCGCGCTGCAACAGGTGCTGACGCAGGTCGTCGATGGTGGCGAAGTCGCCGGTGACTTGCTCGCCATCCAGGCCGAGCAGTTCACGATAACGGGCAAAATACTGGACTTGCAGGGTCATTACGCCTCCGCTTGCGATTCATCGGCTATGAAATGGCCGCTCTTGCCGCCAAGTTTCTCCAACAGACGCACGGATTCTATGACCATGCCGCGATCAACGGCCTTGCACATGTCGTAGATGGTCAGCGCGGCAACGCTGGCGGCGGTCAGGGCTTCCATCTCGACGCCGGTCTGCCCGGACAATTTGCAGCGCGCGAGGATCAGTACGGTGTCTTCACCTTCGGCGCTGAGTTCGACCTTGATGCTGGTGAGCATCAGCGGGTGGCAGAGCGGGATCAGATCGCTGGTTTTCTTCGCCGCCTGTATGCCGGCGATCCGCGCAACGGCGAACACATCCCCTTTGGGATGACCACCGCTGACAATCATTTGCAGGGTTTCAGGCCGCATGCGAATGCGCGCCTGGGCCACGGCTTCACGAAACGTCACGGATTTATCGGTGACGTCGACCATATTGGCGCGACCTTGGGAATCGAGGTGAGTCAGCACTTGCCTTACTCCTGAACAGGAGTGGCGATTGTAAACCTAAAACAAAGAGATGGATCGTAGGAGCGGCTTCAGCCGCGAGAAGGTCGGCCCAGATAGAAGATCTATGCTGTTCATACCGGCGTCCTCGCGGATAAATCCGCTCCTACGGTGAGTTCATCGACTACAGATGCGACTCCGCATACTCGGCCAGAATGGAGCGTGGCACGCCTTGCAGCGAGATGTGCACGCCGTTGGGGAAGTCTTTGAAACGCTCCGTCAGGTACGTCAGCCCGGAACTGGTGGCCGACAGGTAAGGGGTGTCGATCTGCGCCAGGTTACCCAGGCAGACCACCTTGGAACCGGCACCGGCACGGGTGATGATGGTTTTCATCTGGTGCGGCGTCAGGTTCTGGCATTCGTCGATGAGAATCAGGCTTTGCTGGAAGCTGCGACCCCGGATGTAGTTGAGGGATTTGAACTGCAACGGCACTTTGCTGAGGATGTAGTCGACGCTGCCATGGGTGTTTTCGTCATCCATGTGCAAGGCTTCGAGGTTGTCGGTGATCGCGCCGAGCCACGGCTCCATTTTTTCCGCTTCGGTGCCGGGCAGGAAGCCGATCTCCTGATCCAGGCCCTGCACGCTGCGGGTGGCGATGATGCGGCGATAGCGTTTGCTGACCATGGTCTGCTCGATGGCAGCGGCCAGCGCCAGGATGGTCTTGCCCGAGCCTGCGGCGCCGGACAGGTTGACCAGATGGATATCGGGATCGAGCAAGGCAAACAGCGCCAGGCCCTGATAGATGTCACGCGGCTTGAGGCCCCAGGCTTCCTGGTGCATCAGCGGTTCCTGGTGCATGTCCAGAATCAGCAACTCGTCAGACTTGATGCCTTTGATCCAGCCGACGAAACCCTGTTCGTCAATGATGAACTCGTTGATGTGAACCGCTGGCAGGTTATCGGTGAGCTGCACGCGGTGCCAGGTGCGACCATGATCCTGACGGGTTTCGACCTTGCTGACGCGATCCCAGAACGAACCGGTCATGGTGTGATAGCCACGGGACAACATCGACACGTCGTCGACCAGTTGATCGGTGCTGTAGTCTTCTGCGGCGATCCCACACGCCCGCGCCTTGAGGCGCATGTTGATGTCTTTGGTGACCAGCACCAGGCGCAAATCCTTGTCGCGCGTGTGCAGGTCGATCAATTGATTGATGATGATGTTGTCGTTCAGGTGTTCCGGCAGAAGGCTGTTGGGCTCCTCGCGCTTGCTCATCAGGATGGACAGGAAGCCTTTGCGCACACCGGTACCGCGATCAATCGGTACGCCGAGTTCAACCTCCTCGGGTGTGGCATCGCCCAGGGTTTTGTCGATCAGGCGAATCGCCTGGCGGCATTCGGCGGCAACCGAGTGTTTACCGGCCTTGAGCTTGTCCAGCTCTTCGAGGACGGTCATGGGAATGGCGACGCGGTGTTCTTCGAAATTCAGCAGGGCATTGGGATCGTGAATCAATACGTTGGTATCGAGCACGTAAAGGATTGGCTGGTTTGAGGAAGGGGTGCGTCCGTGATCATCCATACTCGCTCACCTTTATAAAAGCCAAGCGACGCAGAACCACAACAATACTGCGCCACGAAAAGGCCGCCGGGCTCTTCCCTTCAGTCAGGGGAGAAATGCTCAAGGTGGGTCTGGGGGGACGCCACCTGTGTTGCAGGTTTCGGCGGTCTGTAGTGGTAATACCGCAAAACCCATGACAGAAAAAAGCTCTTTGACACTTTTTTGAAGTTTATTTCACAGTATGACGAATAGCCCTTGGCGACCTGCGTCAGTGCGCTTACAGTCGGAAGTCCGCCCCGCTCGAAATATGCCCGAAATTCCGGCAGACCCTCCATTCAAACGCGTGCAAGCCCTTATTCTGCGGGGCTCTCAGGGATGTTGCGGCAATCGTCCCAAATAAGCTCGCTTTGCGCCGTATTGGCCAGCAGCAGCGGCACTGCCGATTGCACTCTGGCACTGGCGTCGTGAAACACCACCGTCCCGCGTCGCCATAACAGCATCAGGCTGATAATCCGGTCACTGATCTGCTCGGCGGAAAGTCGACCGTTGGCATCCTGGGCATCAATCGTCCACAGCGAAACACGCAGATTCTGATCGCGAAAGAATTGCCCGCTGTCCGCGCGGCGATGGCCATACGGCGGGCGAAACAACGGCACGTAGTTGTCCGGCAGCAGTTGCTGGGTCAAGCCAGCGCTGCGCAGCACTGAACTCTGCCATTCCAGCCATTGGCTATGGGAACGATACTCCCAGCCCTGAATGCCCACGCATTGCAGTCGGTACAGGGAATGCAAGGCCGTTACCGACCCGGCTTCGAGGCGTTCCTGCAGGCTTTTGCCCAGCACAAAAAACGTCGCGGTCATCTTCTGCTGACGCATGAAGTCGGCGAGCCAGTCCGTGCCGCCATCGGCGTCGGTCGGTCCGCCGTCGAAATTCAGCTGAAAGGTTCGATCCGCCATTGCATCACCGCTCAACTCATCGGAGTTGTAGCGAGCAATTTCGCTGCTGGTCTGCGGAAACAGCGCAGCCTGAAACAGCAGCTCATTGAGATAACGCTCATGAAAGGCGGCACTGGGCGCCGCCCACTTGGCGTAGAAGGAGTCATCGGCGATTTTGAACTCGGCGGCACGCGCGCGCAGCATGTCCATGTCTTCGACCAGCACGCAAAACGACGCGTCCTGCGGGCAGCTTTTTTGCGCGCTCTGGTAGTTCTCCAGCAAGCGGTTCCAGAGCCGGTTACGGATCAGGTTCAGCGATTGAAGGTTGACGTACCGAAGGCCCAGACGTTTCTTCAGGCCTTCTTCGTCCAGACCTTCGCTGAGATACAGCGCGTGGGCGAAACCGAGAATTTCGGCCCGCGACGCTACGTCGAACAGATCGGCGGTGACCAATGCCTCGGGCCACGCGCTGCGATCGATGGTTGCCACCTCGGGCAATGCCGCGTGAGCCTCAAGCCCGAACAGACACGCGCAAACTGCTAAAAACTTACGCAAAACCAATCGCTCCCTTAATCGCCAGATTAGCGCGGCACTATAGCCCAAATGCCCGTTATGGCTGATGTCGAGGGTGATACAAAGCACAGCCGTTTGTGGGAGCGAGCTTGCTCGCGAAGCAATGCGTCATACGAAACAGTTTTGTCTGACCCGACGCCATCGCGAGCAAGCTCGCTCCCACAGGGACATTTCACCAGGCGTTATACGTTTTATTGGCTCCCGCAGGCCGAAGTACCTAGAATCGCGCCACGATTAAAGGAGACGACTTTATGCTGATGGTGATTTCCCCAGCGAAAACCCTCGATTTCGACACCCCGCCGACCACTGCCAGCTTCACTCAGCCGCAATACCTGGACCACTCCCAGGAGTTGATCACCCAGCTGCGCGAGCTCAGCCCGGCGCAGATCAGCGAGTTGATGCACCTGTCCGACAAGCTCTCCGGCCTCAATGCCGCGCGCTTCGGCAGCTGGAACCCGGCATTCACCCCGGAGAACGCCAAGCAGGCGTTGCTGGCGTTCAAGGGCGATGTGTACACCGGGCTGCAAGCCGAAACCCTGAGCGAAGCCGAGCTGACGTATGCCCAGAACCACTTGCGCATGTTGTCCGGCCTGTACGGCCTGCTGCGCCCGTTGGACTTGATGCAGCCGTATCGGCTGGAAATGGGCACCCGACTGGCCAACGCTCGCGGCAAGGACCTTTACGCATTCTGGGGCACGCGCATCAGCGAATGGCTCAACGAGGCGCTGGCCGAGCAAGGCGACGACCTGCTGCTGAACCTGGCGTCGACCGAATATTTTTCCGCAGTCAAACGCCCTGCCTTGAAGGCCCGGATCATTGACACCGAGTTCAAGGACTTCAAGAACGGGCAGTACAAGATCATCAGCTTCTATGCGAAAAAAGCCCGAGGCATGATGAGTCGCTTCGTGATTTCCGAGCAGATCAATACACCCGATGCACTAAAACAGTTCGACGCTCAGGGCTATCGCTACAGCAGCGAACAGTCCACGCCCACCAAGTTAGTGTTCTTGCGGGAAACGCCCGAATACTAAAGTCCCTTGTAAAGCGCAACGGCAAGTCTGGTTGCGCTGACGCCCCCTTTATCGCGACGCGTTTTTGACGAATTAATGACGTCAATATTAAGTCTTCAGTATTTTCAACTTTCCATTCTCAAAAAATTAACAAATTTTTTGCCTGCTAGCATTTTGCTTTTTCGCGATAGTGGCTTTTCTATATTAAGGCGCTAAAACCCCTTGTAACTATGGCCCAAAAAGAAAATGCCATCATTGTGCAACTACTTATTTGGGCGGTTTGAAATCGACGAATCTCAAAAAGAGGACGAGTGGCCAGGAACTTATCTCGAAATCAGGGGCTCCTACATCCCGTAACAATTCTCGCTGACCTTGTGAGAGATCACTTACAGAGAAGGTGGGAAAACTGGAAGTTGCCGGCCACGATGTTTGACCTGACGGGTCAAGGCGGTAGGTATCTGGAGATAAATGCACCATTTGGCAACGTTTGGTTATTGGGCAAAGCACTATCGAGGTGCACACAGCGAGACTCAGGAACGACCGCAAAGGCTTTAGCCCGCGCCTCTGACCTAGAGACCACTGGGGACACCGACCGGAGTGGCTTGCCGCGTCCCAGAGCGAGATCCTGTACCGTTACATACAGGTTACTTGCCACGAATACTCAGCAGTACTTGAGTCTGCCTTAACTATTTGGCGCTCACCTTTCAACTATGCCTGCGTTCGATATGTGACTTCAACTAGTCACGTTTTTCGAGCGCGCGATAACTGCTGGTCAAATTTTAATATCCAGCCAACTTATGGCGTGAACATCGAGGAGAATACGATGCGTATCAGCATCTTTGGTTTGGGTTATGTCGGTGCAGTATGTGCCGGTTGCCTTTCTGCGCGGGGTCATGATGTTGTTGGTGTGGATATCTCTGCAGCCAAGATCGACCTTATCAATAACGGCAAATCGCCAATCGTAGAACCTGGCCTGGAAGACCTCCTGGCGCAGGGTATTCGTAACGGCAAGCTGCGCGGCACCACAGACTTCTCCGAAGCCATTCGGGCCACCGACCTGTCGATGATCTGCGTCGGCACGCCGAGCAAGAAGAACGGCGATCTGGAACTCGATTACATCGAATCCGTTTGCCGCGAAATCGGCTTTGTTCTGCGCGACAAGACTTCCCGCCACACCATCGTGGTGCGCAGTACTGTATTGCCAGGCACGGTTGCCAACGTGGTTATCCCGATCCTGGAAGATTGCTCCGGCAAAAAAGCAGGCATCGATTTCGGCGTTGCAGTGAACCCTGAGTTCCTGCGTGAAAGCACCGCGATCAAGGACTACGACCTGCCACCGATGACCGTTATCGGCGAATTCGACAAAGCTTCCGGCGATGTCCTGCAGTCCCTGTACGAAGAACTCGACGCGCCGATCATCCGCAAGGACATCGCAGTGGCCGAGATGATCAAGTACACCTGCAACGTGTGGCACGCCACCAAAGTGACCTTCGCCAACGAAATCGGCAACATCGCCAAAGCAGTCGGCGTTGATGGTCGTGAAGTGATGGAAGTGGTTTGCCAGGACAAGACACTCAACCTGTCCCAGTACTACATGCGTCCAGGCTTCGCCTTCGGCGGCTCTTGCCTGCCAAAGGACGTTCGCGCCCTGACCTACCGCGCCAGCACCCTGGACGTGGAAGCGCCGCTGCTCAACTCCTTGATGCGCAGCAACGTGTCCCAGGTGCAGAACGCCTTCGACATCATCTCCAGCCACGACACTCGCAAAGTCGCCCTGCTGGGCCTGAGTTTCAAGGCCGGCACCGACGATCTGCGTGAAAGCCCGCTGGTAGAGCTGGCCGAAATGCTGATCGGTAAAGGCTTTGACCTGAGCATCTACGACGCCAACGTTGAATACGCTCGCGTCCACGGTGCCAACAAAGAGTACATCGAGTCGAAAATCCCGCACGTTTCGTCCTTGCTCAACTCGGACTTCGACACCGTGATTGGCGACGCTGACGTGATCATCCTGGGTAACCGCGACGAGCGCTTCCGCGCCCTGGCCAACAATGCGCCAGCCGGCAAGCACGTTGTCGATCTGGTCGGCTTCATGACCAACGCGACCAGCGAAAGCGACCGTACCGAAGGTATCTGCTGGTAAATCAGCCGCAAGCTGTAGGAGCGAGGCTTGCCCGCGAACGGAACGACGCGGACGGTCTTCATACCGCGCAACGTTCATTCGCGGGCAAGCCTCACTCCAACGGTTCCCTGTCCAGCCCCGCGTTTGAAACCGGGGGCTTGAGGCTTGCAACTGACTTTGGGATACAGATTATGCACAGGCTAAAGACCGGCCTTTTACAGGCCGCCGGTTGGCTGTTCTACCTGAGTTTATTGATGGGCCTCGCTCTGGCGCTGCCTACAAGTATCTTCGACGCCGAGTCGAAGAACTTTATTTTCCTGATTGGCGCCGTGGGTATCTGGCGCTACTCGATGGGTGCCACGCACTTTCTGCGCGGCATGCTGTTTCTGTACGTGGTTTATCCGCACTTGCGCCGCAAGGTTCGCAAGCTCGGCAAATCCGCGGACCCGTCCCATGTGTTCCTGATGGTCACCAGCTTTCGTATCGATGCGCTGACCACGGCCCAGGTGTACAGCTCGGTGATTCGCGAAGCCATTGACTGCGGTTTTCCGACCACGATCGTGTGTTCGCTGGTGGAAATGTCCGATGAGCTGCTGGTCAAGGCGATGTGGGAGAAGGCCAATCCGCCTGCGCACGTGAAGCTGGACTTCGTGCGCATCGCCGGTACCGGCAAGCGTGACGGCCTGGCTTTCGGCTTCCGCGCCATTTCCCGGCACTTGCCGGATGACCGCGCTGTGGTTGCCGTGATCGATGGCGATACCGTGCTCAGCGAAGGCGTCGTGCGCAAGACCGTGCCCTGGTTCCAGCTGTTCGGCAATGTCGGCGGCCTGACCACCAACGAGTTCTGCGAAGTGCGTGGCGGCTACATCATGAGCGAATGGCACAAGCTGCGTTTCGCCCAGCGTCACATCAACATGTGCTCGATGGCGTTGTCCAAGCGCGTGTTGACCATGACCGGCCGTATGTCGGTGTTTCGTGCTTCGGTCGTGACTGACCCGGCGTTCATTGCCGACGTCGAGAGCGATTCGCTGACTCACTGGCGCCTGGGCAAGTTCAAGTTTCTGACCGGCGATGACAAGTCCAGCTGGTTCAGCCTGATGCGCCTGGGCTACGACACGTTTTACGTCCCGGATGCCGCGATCAACACCGTGGAACACCCGCCGGAAAAAAGCTTCATCAAGGCCAGCCGCAAACTGATGTACCGCTGGTACGGCAACAACCTGCGGCAGAACTCCCGGGCACTTGGCCTGGGCATGGGTCGCCTGGGTCTGTTCACCAGCGTCGTGCTGTTCGATCAGCGGGTGTCCATGTGGACATCAATCCTCGGTCTGACGGTCGCGATCATCGCCAGCATGAAGTATGGCGTGACGTTCATCCTGATGTACCTGCTGTGGATCGGCATCACCCGCCTGATTCTCACCCTGATGCTGTCCTTGTCGGGGCACACGATCGGGCCGGCCTATCCGATCATTCTTTATTACAACCAGATCGTCGGTGCGCTGATGAAGATCTACGTCTTCTTCCGCCTGGATCGACAGTCCTGGACTCGTCAGGACACAAAACTCAGCCGTGACATGGCCAGTTTCCAGGGCTGGTTCAACACATGGTCCTCCCGAACCATGACTTTCTCGGCTGGCACCATCTTCGTCGCAGCGCTGTTGACGATGGTTTGACCAGACCCACGGATTAACCGCTTAAGTAGGAAAATTAACCATGAATACAGCCGTGAATGCGAACGTCGTCCATGAATCCGAAGCCCAGCGTCAACACGCCCGGATCCGGATTCCCGCCAAGCTGCGCCTGCTCAATGGCCAGCCCAACGCCCCTCTGGTACAGGTCGAAGACTTGTCTGCCGGTGGCCTGAGTTTCGTTGCCCCGAACAATCTTCGCCTGTCCACAGGTGAAGTCATCAAGGGTCGCCTGCAATTTCTGATCGACAACCTTGGCCTGGCCATGGACATCGAAATGCAGATCCGTTCGGTGGATTCTTCCACCGGCCGCGTCGGTTGCCAGTTCCAGAACCTGGAACAGCAAGACATCGCCACCCTGCGCCACCTGATCACCTCGCACCTGAGCGGCGACATCGTCAGCATGGGCGAAGTGCTTGCCACCTTGCAGCGCGACAATTTCACCAAGGCGCGCAAGAACAAAGGCGAAGGCGGCGGCATGAGCGCCCTTGCGCGGCTGCGCGCGGTGACCTTCAGCCTCGGCATTTTCATCGTTGGCCTTGCGGCGTTCGGTTTCATCTTCAAGACCGTCTACGGCCTGTACTTTGTCAGTCACGCATCGGCCGGCCTGGTTACCTTGCCGTCGATGGATGTCACCATGCCGCGTGAAGGCACCGTGCAGAGCCTGGCTCAGGTCAACGGCCCGATTGCCAAAGGCGCCCCGCTCGCTTCGTTCAGCACCAGCATGCTGGAAATGCTCAAGGGCAGCCTGAACGGCGACGATCTGCAACCGGCCAAAATCGAAGAACTGTACGGCAAGCAAATGGCCGGTACGTTGACCAGCCCATGTGACTGCGTAGTTGCCAAGCAACTGGTGTCCGATGGTCAGTTCGCGTCCAAAGGTCAGGTGATCTTCCAGCTGGTGCCGCGTAACACGGCCGCCAACGTTGAAGCGCGCTTCACCTATCGCCAGTTCAACGATGTCAAACCCGGCACTCATGTGAACTTCCAGGTAGCAGGCGAAGACAAGGTCCGTACCGGTCAGATCGTCAGCAGCACCAACTTGAGCGACGCCGACCTGTCCACCGACATCCGCGTGCAGATCAAGCCTGACGAAGTGCTGGACAGCTCGCTTTCCGGTCGCCCTGTAGAAGTCACCAGTGATCGTGGCCCTTCGATGAACTGGCTGATCGATAAAGCCATGGCCGCGGGTCTCTAACATGGGTAGCCCACTACGAACCTTGTCGACCCCAACGCTATTGAGCCTGGCGATTGCCTTCGCGCTGACCGGTTGTGCCGGCCTGCCCGATCAACGCCTGGCCAATGAAGCCCTGAAAAACGGCGACACCGCCCTGGCAGAGCAGAACTATCGGCAACTGGCGGACCTGGGCTACAGCGATGCACAGGTCGGTCTGGCCGATATTCAGGTAGAAAGTCGCGATCCGGCCCTGCTCAAACAGGCCGAGGCCACCTACCGCGCCGCCGCAGAAACTTCGCCTCGGGCGCAATCGCGCCTGGGCCGTCTGCTGGCTGCCAAACCGTACGCGACCGACGCTGAACACAAGGAAGCCGAGCAGTTGCTGAAGAAGGCCTTCGCCAATGGCGATACCTCTTCTCTGACGCCGCTGGCGATGCTCTATCTGCAATACCCGCACACGTTCCCCAACGTGAACGCGCAGCAGAAGATCAGCGAATGGCGCGCTGCCGGCTACCCGGAAGCAGGTCTGGCCCAAGTGCTGCTGTATCGCACCCAGGGCACTTACGATCAGCATCTGGATGAAGTCGAAACCATTTGCAAGACCGCGCTGACCACCACTGACATCTGCTATGTCGAACTGGCCACCGTGTATCAGAAACGCGGCCAGACCGAACAGCAGGCAGCGCTGATCAAGCAGCTGCAAAGCGCTTACGCGATCGGCACGGTCGGCGCCCAGCGCGTGGACAGCGTAGCCCGCGTGCTTGGCGATTCCGAGATCGGCACCCCGGATGCAAAGACTGCCCAGCAATTGCTGGAACAAGTCGCGCCGGGCTATCCGATTTCCTGGGTCACCCTGGCCAAACTGCTCTACGACTTCCCCGATCTGGGCGACGTCGACAAGATGATGGAATACCTGGACAACGGTCGCGCTGCGGATCAACCCCGCGCCGAACTGCTGCTGGGCAAGCTGTACTACGAAGGCAAATGGGTGCCGGCCGATTCGAAAAAGGCCGAAGAGCATCTCAAGAAAGCTGCGGGCACGGAAATCGCCGCGCATTACTACCTGGGGCAGATCTATCGCCGGGGCTACCTCGGCCAGGTCTATCCGCAGAAGGCTGTGGACGAACTGCTGATCGCCGCTCGTGGCGGCCAGAACAGCGCCGACTTCGCCATCGCCCAGCTTTACTCCCAAGGCAAGGGCACGATTCCCAACCCGGTCAACGCCTGGGTCTTCAGCCAATTGGCGCTGAAGCAAGGTACGCCGCAAGCCACCGATCTGGCGCAGCAACTGAGCGCCGCACTACCGCCTGAAAAGCTCGCCGCAGCCCAACGGTTGCTGGAACAAGAGCAAAAAGTCCGGGGCGCCAGCAGCCAGAACGCGCTGGCCATGCAAGCCCTGCAAAAAGAAGACGGCGAGGACGCACCCCTATGAAACTGAATTCCCTGATGGCTGCCGGCATGGGCCTGGGCTTTACCTTGTTGTGGGCAACCCCGACATTGGCCGCGATGACTGAAGACAAGAACTTTGGTCTGGAAGTGAAAATCACCGGCCAGGCCGAAGACGACCGCGACCTGGGCACCCGTTCCGGCGGCGACGTCAACGGTATCGGTCTCGACGTGCGTCCATGGATTTACGGCGAGCGCGGTAACTTCAGCGGTTATGCCATGGGCCAGGTGGTGACCGCCACCGACACCATCCAGACTGACCCGCTGGAACAAGCCACCAGCGATGGCACAGGCACCCAAACCGCTCGCGGCAATGCCAGCGAGCGGGAAGTCGACAAGAGCTATCTGGCCTTGCGCGAATTCTGGATCGGCTACAGCGGTTTCACTCCGTACCCTGGCGAAATGCTCAAGGTCGGTCGTCAGCGCCTGCGCAACGACGACGGCCAATGGCATGACGTGAACATCGAAGCGGTGAACTGGGCGTTCGACACCACGCTGTTGCGTGCCGATGTCGGCGCTGCCCAGCGCTTCAGCGAATACCGCACTGACCTGACCGAGCTGGATCCGAAAGACAAGGATCGCCAGCATGTGTTCGGTGACGTGGCTTACCAATGGACCCCTGGCCATTGGGCCGGCGTGCGCGCCCATTACAGCCACGACGGCGGCAGCCTCAAGGACAAGAATGAAGTTGTCGACGATCTGGACAAGACTTCCCGCAGCGATCTGACCTGGCTGGGCCTGCAGGCCAACAGCGATGCTTACAACTATCGCAACACCAACCCGATCAACTATTGGGGCAGCCTGACTTACCTGACCGGGGATCGTGACGAAACCCCTACCAGTTACGACACCACCACTGATCAGTACCTGGCGGGCGACAAGGCCAGCAGCAACGTCAATGGCTGGGCGACCGATCTGGGCCTGCGTTTCCGTCTCGATCCGCAATGGCAAGTCGGCGCCGCGTATTCGCGTGCCAGCAAGAACTACGAACAGAACGGCCTGGAAAGTAACCGCTCGAACTGGACCGGTACCCGCTCGCGCGTGCACCGCTTCGGCGAAGCGTTCCAGGGCGAAATGGCCAACGTGGAAACCGGCTCGCTGTTCGCCTCCTGGCAGCTGCGTGACGACTACGATGCGTCGCTGATCTACCACAAGTTTCGTCGTGTCGACGGCAATGCCCGTATCGGCGGCGCTGGGGTGAACCCGAATCGCGAGAACTTCGACGAAAACGGTATCTCGGTCAACACCTTCGATTCGTTGCCGCTGGAAGACGGTCGCAAGGATCTGGGTCAGGAAATGGACCTGGTCGTGACCAAGTACTTCAAGCAAGGCCTGTTGCCGGCGGCGTTGAGCCAGTCGATGGACGAGCCTTCGGCGCTGGTACGCCTGCGTGCCGGTGTCTTCAAGCCAGGCGACGCTTACCACAATGGCGTGGATGAATACATGCACCGCGCCATCGTCGACGTTATCTGGCGCTTCTGATGCGAGCCGCTAAAGGAGTGCGAGAGATGAACAGTCAAGCAAGCAACTTGCGAACCCGGGCCTGGCCACAAGCCCTGCTGGAAAGCGCAGTGCTGAGCAGCGCGCTGTTGCTCGGCAGCACGATGGCACTGGCTAACAGTGCTTCGGTCGCAACCGCTCCAGCCAAGCCCGGAGTCGTCAAAGAGTTACAACAGGCCAAGACCTACACCATCAGCAGCCCGCCCGTCGAGCAGCTGATGATGGACAAGCCCAAGCTGCCGGACCTGACCGGCTACACCGCCGAAGCCGCTGCGAAAAAGATCGTGCGCGGCAAGCCAGCGAAAGTACGCATGGGCCGGATGATGGCGGAAAACGGTCTGAAGGAATTCATCGGTGGCGATAACAAGATGGCCGAATGGGTTGCCCGCCAACGCGGCATCCCGCAGGCCATCGTTGTTGAAGACGGTTATGCCACCCTCAAGGACCTGGCCAAAAAAGTACCCAAGCAATACCTGAACGAAGTGTCGCCAGGTGTGTTCCTGGCCCGCGTGCCGATTCTGGTGACCGAACACGCAACCCTGGAAATCGCCAAGAACGAACTGCGTCTTTCTCAGGAAGGCGGTTCGTTCCTGGTGATCGAAGGCAAGCTGTTCATGTCTGATTCCCAGTTGAATGGCTGGCGCGAAGCGGACAAAGGCCTGGCCTCGTTCCGCTCGCCGACGGAGTTCCGGCCGTTCCTGTTGTCCTGGGGCGGTTCGCAGACTTACGTGGTCAACAGCAAAATGGCGAGCCTGGGCTACTCCAAGAGTAAGTCCTACGGTGTGAGTATTTCCCAGTACACGCCGAACATGGCCAAAGTCATGAAGCGCCCGGAACCCACCGGCTGGATCATCGGCTCCGAGTTCGCCGACATGTGGTACGGCTTCTACTGCTATGAAACCCGTGACTTCGTGGTCAAAGGCAATACCTATCGCGACAACATCGTATACGGCATTGACCCCCATGACCGTTCCCACGGCTTGATCATTGCCGAGAACGACGTCTACGGCACCAAGAAAAAGCACGGAATCATCGTTTCCCGTGAGGTGAACGACAGCTTCATTTTCCGCAACAAGAGCCATGACAACAAATTGTCCGGCGTGGTCCTCGACCGTAACAGCAGCAACAACCTGGTGGCGTACAACGAGGTCTATCAGAACCATTCTGACGGCATCACCTTGTACGAAAGCGGCGACAACCTGTTGTGGGGCAATCGCGTGATTGCCAACCGTCGCCACGGCATCCGCGTCCGTAACAGCGTGAACATCAAGCTGTACGAGAACGTCGCCATGGCCAACGGCCTGATGGGCGTCTACGGCCACATCAAGGATCTGAGCGACACCGACCGCGACATCGCCCTCGACCCGTTCGATACCAAAGTATCGCTGATCGTTGTCGGCGGTGAACTGACCGGCAACAACTCCGGCCCGCTGTCCATCGACTCGCCCTTGAGTATCGAGCTGTATCGCGTCGCGATGCTGGCACCGACCAAGAGCAACGGCATCAGCTTCAACGGCGTCTTGGGCGAGCGCCAGGACGAGATTCTCGACTTGCTGGTCCGCCAGAAGAAAGCCGTGCTGATCGACCCGGTCGAGCGCCAGACAGAACTTCAGGACTGAGGAAGATATTTTTATGCACGCACATTTGATCAAGTTACTCAGTCTGTCCGGCCTGACCGCAGCCCTGATCGCTATCAGTGGCGGTGCTCGCGCCGACGACACAACGGCACCGACGTTCACCGCCGAGCCTTGCTGCAACCTGTGCCCTGAAGCTCACGATGCCAAGAATTACGTGACCCGCTATCAGCAGAACTTCACCACACTGGTGCAGGCCCAGGGCGACTGGCTGTTCCGGACCCAGGAAGACTTGCGCACCGAATTCGACACCACGCCGGAAGGCTACCGTCGCATGAAAGAACTGCACGATGCCTTCAAGAGCAAAGGTGTGGAACTGGTGGTGGTTTACCAGCCGACGCGCGGCCTGGTGGATCGCAACAAACTGTTCCCGGCCGAACGCGACAAGTTCGACTACGAAAAAGCGCTGACCAACTATAAGGCCATGCTCGGTCGCTTCAGCAAGATGGGCTATTGGGTGCCTGATCTGTCGCCTTTGACCAACGAGCAACAGGCGCATGATTTCTACTTCCGCGGCGACCAACACTGGACGCCATACGGCGCCCAGCGCACGGCAAAAATCGTTGCCGAAACCGTGAAGAAGGTTCCGGGTTACGCCAGCATTCCCAAGCGCGAATTCGAGAGCCACGTCTCCGGCCGCATGGGCAAGACCGGCACCCTGCACAACATGGCCGCGCAGCTGTGTGGCAATACTTATGCAGTCCAGTACATGGATCAATTCACCACCGAGCCTAAAGGCGAAGCGGCGGATGGCGATCTGTTCGGCGATTCCGGCAACCCGGAAATTACCCTGGTCGGTACCAGCCACAGCGGCAAGAACTACAACTTTGCCGGCTTCCTGCAGGAATACATTGGCGCGGACGTGTTGAACGTCGCGTTCCCTGGCGGTGGTCTTGAAGGTTCGATGCTGCAGTACCTGGGCAGTGAAGATTTCCAGAAGCGTCCACCGAAGGTCCTGATCTGGGAGTTCTCGCCGTTGTACCGCCTGGACCAGGAGACCATCTATCGCCAGATGATGTCGCTGCTGGATAACGGCTGCGAAGGCAAGCCGGCCATCATGAGCGCCAGCACCACCCTCAAGCCGGGCACCAACGAAGTGTTGGTCAATGGCAAGAATGGAATCAAGGACATCCGCAACGGCAGCAATCAGATCGACATTCGTTATGCCGACCCGTCGGTGAAAGTCCTTCAGGCCAAGCTCTGGTACATGAACGGCCGTCACGAAGATCTGAAAATCGAAAAACCGGAAACATCCGATACCGACGGACGCTTCTCCTTCGAACTGCGCGAAGACAAGGACTGGGCTGACCAGCAATTGCTCGCACTGGAAGTACAGGGCCCGGAAGCGGGTGCTGCACCACAGAAGATCGAGGCGAAGGTTTGCAAACGTAACGTGTTCCCGAGAGCTGCGCAGAACACCGCGCAAGCCGGGTTATGAGGCTACTTATGCACACTCCGAAACTGATGCTCCCTACCCTGCTGTCTCTGGCAATGTTTGCCGGGGCAGCGAGCGCGGCCACGACGCTCGTTCCGCCGCAGGGGTATTACGCGCCAATCGAGAAACTCAAAACCGGCGAGAACAACTTCACCTGTGACGCGATCCCGCAGCCGTACACCGACAAGCTGGTGTTCCGCAGCAAATACGAAGGTTCCGACAAGGCGCGCTCGACCCTCAACGAGGAATCCGAACAAGCCTTCCGTGATGCGACCAAGTCGATCACCACTCTGGAACGCGGCATCAGCAAAGTCGTGATGCAGTACATGCGCGACGGCCGTCCGGAACAGCTCGATTGCGCGCTGAACATGCTCACCACCTGGGCCAAGGCCGATGCGCTGGAGTCCAAGGACTTCAACCACACCGGCAAATCGATGCGCAAATGGGCGTTGGGCAGCATGTCTTCCGCTTACCTGCGCCTGAAGTTCTCCGATTCGCATCCATTGGCAGCGCATCAGCAACAGGCGCAAGTCATCGAAGCCTGGTTCAGCAAGCTGGCCGATCAAGTGGTCAGCGACTGGGACAACCTGCCGCTGGAAAAAACCAACAACCACTCGTACTGGGCTGCCTGGTCGGTGATGGCAACTTCGGTCGCCACCAACCGCAAGGACTTGTTCGACTGGGCGGTGAAGGAATTCAAGGTCGGCGCCAATCAGGTCGACAAGGACGGCTTCCTGCCTAACGAACTCAAGCGCAATCAGCGTGCCTTGTCGTATCACAACTACGCCCTGCCGCCGCTGGCCATGATCGCCAGTTTCGCTCAGGTGAACGGCGTCGATGTGCGTCCGGAAAACAACGGCGCGTTGCAGCGTCTGGGCGAGCGCGTACTCAGCGGCGTCAAGGATCCGGACACCTTCAAGCAGAAAAATGGCGACAAGCAGGACATGACCGATCTGAAGATCGACAGCAAGTTTGCCTGGCTTGAACCGTACTGCTCGCTCTACACCTGCAAGCCTGAAGTGCTGGAAAACAAACACAAGATGCAACCGTTCAAAACCTTCCGCCTCGGTGGCGACCTGACCAAGGTCTTCGACCCGAGCCATGAGAAGGGTGACAAAGGCAGCTGAGGCTGCCGGAGCAAAACCTGTGGGAGCGAGCTTGCTCGCGAAGGCGGTCTTCAAACCGTTGGAATTGCGCCAGCAACACTGGCCTCTTCGCGAGCAAGCTCGCTCCCACGGTTCGCTCCTACAGAGGTACTGCATTAACCCCCATTTACGGGTGGGGGGTTTGGGGGGGCTTCGGCCTTTGACTGTTGGACAAACGGAGAGATAAGGATGGTTTTTTCATCCAACGTGTTCCTGTTCCTGTTCTTGCCGATCTTCCTCGGCTTGTACTACTTGAGCGGGCAACGCTACCGCAACCTGCTGCTGCTGGTTGCCAGTTACGTCTTCTACGCCTGGTGGCGAGTGGACTTCCTGGCGCTGTTTGCCGCCGTCACGTTGTGGAACTACTGGATCGGCCTCAAGGTGGGCGCCGCAGGTGTTCGCACCAAGCCAGCCCAACGCTGGCTGTTGCTCGGCGTCGGCGTCGACCTGTGCATCCTGGGCTACTTCAAGTACGCCAACTTCGGTGTGGACAGCATCAACGCCATGATGACTTCGGTCGGGCTTGAGCCGTTCATCCTGACTCACGTGCTGTTGCCGATCGGGATCTCGTTCTACATCTTCGAGTCCATCAGCTACATCATCGACGTGTATCGCGGTGATACCCCGGCCACCCGCAACCTCATCGACTTTGCAGCGTTCGTGGCGATTTTCCCGCACTTGATCGCCGGCCCGGTCCTGCGTTTTCGCGACCTCGCCGATCAGTTCAACAACCGCACGCACACCCTGGATAAGTTCTCCGAGGGTTGCACACGGTTCATGCAGGGTTTCATCAAGAAGGTCTTCATCGCCGACACCCTGGCGGTGGTTGCCGACCATTGCTTCGCCTTGCAGAACCCGACCACGGGCGATGCCTGGCTGGGCGCACTGGCCTACACCGCGCAGCTGTATTTCGACTTCTCCGGTTACAGCGACATGGCCATCGGCCTGGGCTTGATGATGGGTTTCCGCTTCATGGAAAACTTCAAGCAGCCGTACATCAGTCAGTCGATCACCGAGTTCTGGCGTCGCTGGCACATCAGCCTTTCCACCTGGCTGCGTGACTATCTGTACATCACGCTGGGCGGCAACCGTGGCGGCACGCTGACCACTTATCGCAACCTGTTCCTGACCATGCTGCTTGGCGGTCTGTGGCACGGCGCGAATATCACTTACATCGTCTGGGGCGCCTGGCACGGCATGTGGCTGGCGATTGAAAAAGCGTTGGGTCTGAACACCAACTCGCGCAGCTTCAACCCGATTCGCTGGGCACTGACTTTCCTGCTGGTCGTCATGGGCTGGGTGATCTTCCGTTCGGAAAACCTGCATGTCGCCGGTCGCATGTACGGCGCGATGTTCAGCTTCGGTGATTGGCAGCTGTCGGAACTCAATCAGGCCAGTCTTACCGGCCTGCAAGTGGCAACCCTGATCGTGGCTTACGCGACCCTGGCGTTCTTCGGCCTGCGCGACTTCTACAAAAATCGCCCTGCTGACAAAGCCGCCAGCAAAGCCACGCCGGATCTGGGCGTTCAGGCTGACGGCCCGGCCAACGCCGTAGCCGGCACCATCAAGGCTGTTCCCGGTGATAACCCAGGCAGCATTCATCAGCCTGGCTACACCGTGGGCGTCGAAGCTCAGGTGCAACCGGCTTACTGGGTTGCCGATTGGCCACGTTACGCCATGCGCGCCTTGATCCTGCTGCTGTTCGTTGCATCGATTCTCAAACTCTCGGCGCAAAGCTTCTCGCCGTTCCTTTACTTCCAGTTCTGAGGAGCCTGACATGACCCGTTCATTACGAATCCTCTACATCGCCCTGTTCATGGGGATCCTGTTGGCACTGGGGATCTGGTCGCTGCGCAGTTTCAGCAGCTTCTCGACCACAGCGCAAACCACGATCCTCAACGGGCGTTGGGCCAAGGCGGCGGAGACTCACTACGATGAAGAGTTCCCGATCAAGCGCATTGGCACCAACCTCTGGGCGGCACTGGATTACAAGCTGTTCAACGAAGGTCGTCCCGGCGTTGAACTGGGCAAGGACCAATGGCTGTATACCGACGAAGAGTTCAATGCAGTCGTCAACGGCGAGCAGAACGAAGCGGACAACCTGGCAATCATCCAGGGCGTACGTGACGCGCTGAAAGCCCAGGGCACCGAACTGGTATTGGCGATCATTCCGGCCAAGACCCGTCTGTACCCGGAGCACATCGGCGCTAACAAGCCGGCCTCGCTGCACACCGATCTGTATCAGCAATTCCATGCGCAAGCGGCTCAGGCCGGTGTGTTTGCGCCTGATCTGCTGACACCGCTGCAAGGCGCCAAGCAGAACGGCCAGGTATTCCTGCGCACCGACACCCACTGGACGCCAATGGGTGCCGAAGTTGTCGCCCAGCAACTTGGCGCTGCCATTGCGCAAAAAAATCCGCTGAACGGTGAACCAACAAAGTTCATTACTCAGGCGAAAGAAACTTCGGCTTATAAAGGCGACCTGACCAACTTCCTGCCATTGGATCCTTTGTTCAGTAATTTGCTTCCGCAGCCAGATCAATTGCAACAAAGGAGCACGGATCTTGTCGAACCCCAGGTATCCGGTGATGACGCGTTATTTGCCGACAGCGATGTTGCAGTTGGATTGGTCGGCACAAGTTACAGCGCCAACCCTAACTGGAACTTTCTCGGCGCACTTAAACAGGCACTTCACAGCGATGTCGTGAATTACGCGGAAGACGGGCACGGCCCGGTTCTGCCAATGCTCAAGTACCTGCAGACCGATGCGTTCAAGAACAGCCCGCCGCAAGTGCTGATCTGGGAATTCCCGGAACGTTATCTGCCTGCTCATAACGACCTTGGCGAGTTTGATCCGAAGTGGATCGCCGAACTCAAAAAGCCTCGTGACGATAAACAAAATCTGGCCATTAACGCCAAAACATCCGAGTCGCCCAACCGGGCGCAAAACTGAGAGGACCCATCAAATGACCTTACAGACCACTCCACACACTTTGGCTGAGAACACTATGACCACTGCAACTAAAAACACTGCTACCAAGAACCGTTTCTTCAAAACCTGCGCACTGGCCGCTGGCCTGGGCTTCATGTCCCTGCAGGCTTTCGCTGGCGATGCCGCGCTTTACGGCCCGACCGCTCCGAAAGGCTCGACTTTCGTACGTGTTTACAACGCCAGCAGCGCTGAAATCAGCGCCACCGTCGGCAACACCAACATGAACGAAGTGGCTCCGCTGGGCAGCACCGCGTTCAGCTTCATGCCGCAGGGTGACTACAGCGCCAAGCTCGGCAGCCAGACGGTCCCGGTGAAACTGGCCAGCGATCACTATTACACCCTGGTCAACAACGTCAGCGGCAAACCGCAACTGGTCGAAGAGCCACCATTCAAGAACAAGCAGAAATCCCTGGTGCGCGTGCAGAACCTCAGCGACAAAGCGCTGACCCTGAAAACCGCCGACGGCAAGACCGACGTGGTCAAGACCGTTGCTGCCAAAGGCACCGGCGAGCGTGAAATCAATCCAGTGAAAGTCACCCTGGCGCTGTATGACGGCGACAAGAAAGTCAGCGACCTCAAGCCGATTGCCCTTGAGCGTGGCGAAGCCGCCGTGCTGTACATCACCGGCAGCGGCAGCAGCCTGTCGCCAGTCTGGGTCAAGCCTCCAGTAGCCACTCGCTAAGCGGATTTAGTCAGTCGGTCCGAGCCCTTCCTTTATAGGTAAAGCGGCATGAGCGGACCGACCGACGCGGAATAAGAACAAGACAGAAACGACAGACAGAACGACGTTCAGCCCTATTACGAATGCTATTGGAGATACAAAATGATTCCAGTGATCTTGTCAGGCGGTAGCGGTTCACGACTCTGGCCGCTTTCGCGTAAACAGTTCCCTAAGCAGTTCCTGGCATTGACCGGCGAACATACTTTGTTCCAGCAAACCCTCGAACGACTGGTGTTCGACGGCATGCAGGACCCCATCGTGGTCTGCAACAAGGACCACCGTTTCATCGTTACCGAGCAACTGGCCGCCCTGAAACTCGAAACCCAGACCGTCATCATGGAACCGTTCGGCCGCAACACGGCCCCAGCGGTTGCCATCACCGCAATGATGCTGCTGGCCGAAGGCAATGACGAGCTGATGCTCATTCTGCCCGCCGACCACGTGATCGACGACCAGAAAGCCCTGCAACGCGCACTGGCCCTCGCCACTGTCGCCGCAGAACGCGGTGAAATGGTCCTGTTCGGCGTGCCGGCCACCAAACCGGAAACCGGTTATGGCTACATCAAATCCACTGCCGATGCGCTGCTGCCGGAAGGCGTGAGCCGCGTGTCGCAATTCGTCGAAAAACCAGACGAAAAACGCGCTGCGGAATTCGTCCAGGCTGGCGGCTACTTCTGGAACAGCGGCATGTTCCTGTTCCGCGCCAGCCGTTATCTGGAAGAGCTGAAAAAGCACGATCCGGACATCTACGACACCTGCATGCTGACTCTGGAGCGCAGCAAGCGTGACGGCGACAGCATCGACATCGACGAAGCCACCTTCGCCTGCTGCCCGGACAATTCCATCGACTACGCCGTGATGGAAAAAACCCAACGCGCCTGCGTCGTGCCGCTGACTGCTGGCTGGAATGATGTCGGTTGCTGGGCATCGCTGTGGGAAGTGCATGAAAAAGACAGCAACGGCAACGTCACCAAAGGCGACGTCGTCCTGCAAGACAGCCGCAACTGCATGATCCACGGCAACGGCAAGCTGGTTTCGGTGATCGGCCTGGACAACATCGTGGTCGTAGAAACCAAAGACGCGATGATGATTGTCCACAAGGACAAGGTTCAAGGCGTCAAGCAGATGGTCAACACGCTCAATGAGCAGGGCCGCAGCGAAACCCAGAACCACCTTGAAGTCTATCGTCCGTGGGGTTCCTACGATTCGGTCGACATGGGCGGCCGCTTCCAGGTCAAGCGCATCTCGGTCAAGCCGGGCGCCAGCCTCTCGCTGCAAATGCACCACCACCGCGCCGAACACTGGATCGTGGTATCAGGCACGGCGCAGGTTACCTGCGATGAGAACGTGTTCCTGCTCACCGAAAACCAGTCCACCTACATCCCGATCGCCTCGGTCCATCGCCTGAAAAACCCAGGCAAGATCCCGTTGGAAATCATCGAAGTGCAATCGGGCAGCTACCTGGGTGAAGACGACATCGAACGTTTCGAAGACGTTTATGGTCGTTCCAACAACCTGGACGCGGGCATAAAAACCCAGACCCTGGCACGCTAAAAAGAGCGGCGGGCTTCACGTTCGAAGCCTGAAGCTTTAACGAGCAGTCGCCCTCAACGACTTTCTGCGTATCCCCATCCGCAGAGGGTTGTTGGGGGTTTTTTAGTTATGACCTGGATGACAGGAAGGGGTCATGGGAAGGGCCACCTTGCCCACGAGTTCTGCAGAAAAAGCCATGTACCTGGTTATAACGAGGTAGGTGCTTCAATATCTTGCTTAGCGAAATAGTTTTGCCTCGCTTCACGATCAACACATCATGATAATTCTCACCAGTGAAATCGCGGGAAGATGCGATGACAGGCTTTGGATTCAAAAGCTGACTATGGTGCAGGAAAGCGGACATCGGATCATCGAATGCAGGCGAATGAGTAATTTCGTAGTCTCTGGACTCGGCACCGGCGGCAATAACCTCCGCAGCCAAGACCTCCACTTTTCTCGATTGAAACCGGTGCAGGTCACTACTTGAGGCCTCTAGCTGAGTATTGGCTGGCGCATAAAAGTTAAGTTTTAGAGGCGAACTGTATATTTTATGTACGGGCGATCTGAGCCGACCATGCCCATGGATTATGAGATCCTTCGGAGCGGAGGGGTTATGCAACTCAAACTGTCTGATTGTGAAATCCGGAAAGTTAACAGTGACAAATTTATTGTGAGCTGGACGATTCCAGATCTGCCAAAGCCTGGTCGCAACGCTCGGCAGAAAATGCCATGCATTTACCAACGTGGACAGTTGTATTGATTCAATCGAGCCACGTCGATGCAAAGTTCCCACCGTCAGCGTGTCTTCGTTATTTTTTAAATCCTGTCTATTTCCTGAGCCTGGTTCGAGCGGAGCGCCCTCAATTTCGTGCGGATGATTTGACTCTTGTGAGACCTCCCCCTCTCGGTCATGAAACCGCATAGGCGAATTCCTGACCATCCGATACACATTCAACCCATCAACAACCCCAGCCGGATCCGGATTAATCCAGCGCTGCAACCACGGCGCGTAATACCTCAAGCCGTAGTAATACAACCCGGTTGCATCGCGTTCCTTGCCGGAATAACGCACGGTTTTATAGCTGGCTTCGACGGCATTGCGCCCTGCCCACCATGATGTGCCGCCGAACGGGTAATAACTTTCCTGGCTGATGATTTGCGCGTCTTTATCCAGTTCGATTGTGCCTGAGCCCAGATGGTCATTGAGCGTGTAGCGGTATTGATCATTGGCGAGGTCGTCCGGTTTTCCTGCTTGCCAGTGCAGCACCCGAACACCATGGCGCCCGGCTTGCGCGCAGATCACCTGCAGGGTTTCGCCCGCGGCGGTATGGGTGCGGATTTCCAGCCCCGGCAGATAACGGACTTCATCCTGGTGGCTGACGTTTTTGGCCTGACTAATGCGGACCTTGCGCAGGCGTTGGCCGCTGGCGTCATAGACATAGCGTTCGCTGTCGTCAGCCGTTTCGCGCAGCACAGGTCGCACTAGTTGCAACTGATTGCGCCGATCCCAGCTCAGGGCTTGTCCGGCTTGCAGTTGCAGCAGATTGCCGTTGGCATCGAACCCGGCGGCGATGGTTTCTTCATCCGGCGGTTGATCATTGATAACCGGCAGGGCGCGATTGCTGGTGTTCGCAGTCACCAGCGTCCGCGAATGAGCCTGCGCGCCCACGTGGGTCAGCTGCTGCAGATTGCCACCGGCATCGTAGTGATAGGTTTGCGTGTAATTGGCCAGTTGGCTCGGATCGGCCGGGCTCTGAAATTCCGGAAAAACCGGGCCATGATTGACCGTCGCGGCTTCTCTTCCCGTGGCTTCGGTCAGTTGATAGAGCGTGTCGTATTGATAATTCGACACGGACTCGATGCGCTGATTGGCAAAGTAGCGGGTCGGCTGCGCGCGGTCTTCGATGCGGATCACGTTGCCCACCGGGTCGTAGTCGTAAAGCAAATCCTGCACATGCTCGCCGTTGTGGCGGGTGGCGGTTAACTCGATCAGGCGTCCATCTTCGTCGCGGTACCGGGCTCTGGTGATCACCCCATTGCCGGCGGTTTCAGACTGCACACGACCTTGCGCGTCGTAGCGGATGGCATCGACCAGAACCTGCTCCGGTTGATCCTTGAGCTGCACTGAAACAGCGTTGAGTTGACCCGCGACGGTATGCGCAAAAGCCTGAACATTGCCCAGCGCATCGGTCTGCCTGAGGACCTCGCCCATCGGCGTGTAAGCCCAAAGCGTGCTCGCGCCAGCGCCCGGTTCCAGCAGGGCATCGCGTTCGGACTCCAGTTCAGGCCAGTCGGGATCATCAAGCTGCGCAAGAAAGTGCTGCGTCTGCTCAAGCGCTGCGCCGGTCAAGCCAAACGCGATAGTGCGGCGCGTCCCCGCCGGGTCGTCATGACGCACCAACTGGCCGCACTGGTTTTGAACTGCCGCGTCGGCATCGCCGTACCGCAGCCGCTCCTTGCACTGGTCATTTTCGAAAATGGCGGTTGGCCTGAGCAGCGCATCGTATTCCAGCCGCCGCTCAGTACCCCGTCCATCCCAACCTGCCGACAATTGCCCGCCCTCGCCCGGCAACGAAACACGCCAACCGGCATCGACACTCTCGCTGCACAATACCCCGCCGCTCAGGGAATAAATGTTGCTGAAATTGGCCAGTGCCTGATCGGCCCACAACCTGGGATCCCAAGTGCAGACCCAGCGTCCCGCAGCATTGAAGGCCGAGCGGGTCACACGGGCTTCGGCAGAATCAGCAGCCTGCGTGCGACACCAGGCAACGGATCGCACCGTCAATCCGCGTGGATCTAACGTTGTGAGCAGCGGCGTATGTTGGTGGAAGGCGGCGGATTGTGCGTTCATTTCCCAGTCATCCGTGAGTGGTAATTCAAAGCCTAGGTGCCGAACACGGCTGAGGCAAATGCGGTGCAGTTGTTTGCGCCTGAAAACCCAAACTTTGGCACGCTAAGCTCCACGGTTCACGGAGCAGTCGCTCCAACGACTTTCTGCGTATCCCCATTCGCACAGGGTTGTTGGTTTTTTATGCCTTAAAACGTCGTCTGTTTACACCAACCTGCTTCTTTCTTTGCTTTGGCACGAAAAACTTCGTTCTTGGCACCTTAAAAAACTTCCTTTCCAACGTGAAAACCCGGAGAGCTTTCAGTTTTTCTATTCATCTTTGACATGAATCTTGCAGGCAGTTTGGTGCTACTAACGAACGCAGCATAGGTATCCGCATTACGTAACAACACCTTCGTTCTGGAAAAAATATTATTCAAGAACTCATCGCGCTGTTGATCTGGAGCGATTGTGCGTTCATTAACTTCAGCCAAAATTTTTGATAGGTGCCCTTCATTTACCGCCACCGCGTCAAGACCTTGGGTAGAGATCGTATATAGGGTTCGCCTGTTTTTTCTTGACCAATCGCTGATTTCGTCCTCACCAGCGGATTTTGATAGTCTCCCGGAGACATTATAGAAAACGTCAACGGTATCTTCGGCCGCATGACTACTCTCATGTATCAGCACTCTTGCTATATCCAGAGGATGATAATTTTCCAAAACGTCAACAGAAATACCCACCACCCTTTCAGGCTCATATTAACTTCGCTTGAACGTTATGCCCTCAACATCAGACCGAGTTTTGAAGAGACTTATGTTGAAACCTTCCCCGTTGACCAACGACTTAAGATACTCTCGCTGCCGAGCAAATGATCTCTTAAGATCATCGACTATCTGCATTTCCAGCTCTTGGCTCACTTGGCCGAATGTTGCACTGAATGATTTAGCAACTCCCTTACCGTACGTTTCTTTTGACAGTTCTTTGGTAGTTCCCGCCAGTAAATTTAGTGCCGCCTTCACGCTCAGTTTGAATGTGATCTGTTGCTCAGCACTAAAACTTGAAAATCCTCGCGCGACGTTCTTCAGGCCATATTTATCCAGAACCGACATCTCCTGCTCACCAAGCACGTCATACGGAGCAGCCCCCTCCCAATCGCCAAACCGCAACGGTGAATTCCTGACCATCCGATACACATTCAGCCCATCCACAACCCCCGCCGGATCCGGATTAATCCAGCGCTGCAACCACGGCGCGTAATACCTCAAGCCGTAGTAATACAACCCGGTTGCATCGCGTTCCTTGCCGGAATAACGCACTGTTTTATAGCTGGCTTCGACGGCATTGCGCCCTGCCCACCATGATGTACCGCCGAACGGGTAGTAACTTTCCTGACTGATGATTTGCGCGTCTTTGTCCAGCTCCAGCGTGCTGGAGCCCAGATGGTCATTGAGCGTGTAGCGGGTCTGGTTGTTTTCAAGGGCCTCGGGTTTTCCGGCTTGCCAATGCAGCACCCGAACACCATGGCGCCCGGCTTGCGCGCAGATCACCTGCAGGGTTTCGCCCGCGGCGGTATGGGTGCGGATTTCCAGCCCCGGCAGATAACGGACTTCATCCTGGTGGCTGACGTTTTTGGCCTGACTAATGCGGACCTTGCGCAGGCGTTGGCCGCTGGCGTCATAGACATAGCGTTCGCTGTCGTCGTCAGCCGTTTCGCGCAGCACAGGTCGCACTAGTTGCAACTGATTGCGCCGATCCCAGCTCAGGGCTTGTCCGGCTTGCAGTTGCAGCAGATTGCCGTTGGCATCGAACCCGGCGGCGATGGTTTCTTCATCCGGCGGTTGATCATTGATAACCGGCAGGGCGCGATTGCTGGTGTGCGCAGTCACCAGCGTCCGCGAATGAGCCTGCGCGCCCACGTGGGCCAGCTGCTGCAGATTGCCACCGGCATCGTAGTGATAGGTTTGCGTGTAATTGGCCAGTTGGCTCGGATCGGCCGGGCTCTGAAATTCCGGAAAAACCGGGCCATGATTGACCGTCGCGGCTTCTCTTCCCGTGGCTTCGGTCAGTTGATAGAGCGTGTCGTATTGATAATTCGACACGGACTCGATGCGCTGATTGGCAAAGTAGCGGGTCGGCTGCGCGCGGTCTTCGATGCGGATCACGTTGCCCACCGGGTCGTAGTCGTAAAGCAAATCCTGCAAAGGCTCGCCATTGCTCCGGGTGGCGTTTAACTCGATCAGGCGACCATCTTCCTCACGATATCGCGCCGTAGTAGTCACGCCATTGCCAGCGGTTTCAGACTCCACCCGATCTTGTGCGTCGTAGCTGATTTCACTGGCCAGAACCTGCTCGGGCTGATCCTTGAGCTGCACTGAAACGGCTTTGAGCTGGCCCGCGACGGTATGCGCAAACGCCTGGCTATTGCCCAAAGCATCGGTTTGTTTGAGGGCCTCGCCCAGCGGATTGTAGGTCCAGCGTGTGATTGCACCTGCACCCGCTTCCAGCAGGGCATCGCGTTCGGCCTCGGGTTCAGGCCAGTCGGGGTCAACAAGCTCCGCGAGAAAGTGCTGCGCCTGTTCCAGCACGGCGCCGGTCAAACCAAACTCGATATTGAATCGTGTGCCAGCCGGGTCGTCATGACGAATCAGCTGGCCGCACTGGTTATGAAGTGCCGCGTCGGCGTCGCCGTAGTGCAGTCGTTCGACGCAGCGTTCATTCTCGAAAATAGCGGTCGGCCTGAGCAGCGCATCGTATTCCAGACGCTGCGCGGTGCCGCGCCCATCCCAGCCCGCCGCCAATTCCCCGCCCTCCCCCGGCAACGAAACACGCCAGCCAGCATCGACACTGTCGCTGCACAGCACCTCGCCGCTCAGGGAATAAATGTTGCTGAGATTGGCCGGTGCCTGATCGGCCCACAACCTGGGATCCCAAGTGCAGACCCAGCGTCCCGCAGCATTGAAGGCCGAGCGGGTCACACGGGCTTCGGCAGAATCAGCAGCCTGCGTGCGACACCAGGCAACGGATCGCACCGTCAATCCGCGTGGATCTAACGTCGTGAGCAGCGGCGTATCGTGGTGCAAGGCGGCGGATTGTACGTTCATGTCCCCAGTCATCCCTGAGTGGTCATTCAAAGCCTAGGTGCCGAACACGGCCCACGCAAATTTGGGGCGGTTGTTTGCGCATGAAAAATCCAGATCTTGGCACGCTGTAGCTTTAGGCCTCAAAGAGCAGTCACTCCAACGACTTTCTGCGTATCCCCATTCGCAGAGGGTAGTTGGGGGTTTTTTATGCCTGGAATTCGGGGCCGAACGCAGCCATACCGTCCGTCGCTACCTGTCAGAAGTGACAGTAGACCTGTTGACTGATGAGATTTAGTCTGATTAGACGTCTGAGGCAATTTCGCTTCTTCAGACGAATTTCAACATGAAAAGGACCTTCAAAATGCTAAATGCAAAAGAACTACTCAAGGCGGCCGTGTCTGCTGGGCCAGCTATCAATAGCCAATTCCCTGCTCCTAGGGTGATCGAGGCTACCGACGACGTCATCAATCTTGATGTGCCGTTCACGCTGCAACTGCCGGCGATCAACTCTGACTCAAAGTTTGACGTGCTGCTTGTATTCATTAATGCGGACAGTACTTTCAGCCCGCAAGCCATTGTTCATCTTCCGGCAGTCAACGGCGTCCCAACTGAAGGACAAGTCGATAACAACACGCTTCTACCGCCTTTTCATCGAGACCAAAACGCTGTTTTGCAATGTTTTCTCAGGTTACGGGGAACGGATATCTGGCAGCGTACTCCCGACTCCGTTATTTATAGCTTCTGAATATGTATCACTATGAGGAGGCCTTGGCCTTCTCAGTTGGGGCGAGGCTTGCCCGCGATGTCTTCATTTCAGGCGATAAATAGTTCGTCTGAAACGTCGATTCGCGGGCAAGCCTCTGTCGGTTCCCTATACGTTTATTACATAGAGCTTTTGGCAGCAACCATGAAGCCGTAGGACCGGCTTCAGCCGGGAGGGCGAGACGTCTGAGGACACAATTGCTGCGAATGAACTGGCCTCCTCCCGGCTAAAGCCGGTCCTACGGAATGCATTCCAATTCAAACCGGTAAACTGCCGACTCTCTGGAATTGGCAAACCCCACCCCGCTTTCTGTACGATGCCCTCATCAATCCTGACGAGGCGTTCCCATGCTGATCGGCGCGGTGCTCATTCTGACCTGGCTTATCCTGTTACTGCGCTACCCCGCCAAAGCGTTGCCGGTTTCCCTCGCGGCGGCAGTGGGCCTGGGGCTGGTTGCAGATCGAAGGTACTGAGCACCGGCGTGTGTTGGTGCAAGGCGGGGGATTATTCGTTAATGTCCCAGTCATCCGTGAGCGGTCATTCCAAGCCTAGGTGCCGATTACGGCCCAGGCAAATGCAGTGCAGTTGTTTCCGCCGGACAAATCCAGACCCTGGCAACGCAAAGAGTTGCTGGGTTTTTTATGCCTGAAGTTCGCCTCCAAAACGCGAGCATACCGTCCGTCGCTACCTGTCAGAAGTGACAGTAGACGGCTAAATAAGACGGGAGCTAAATGAAGGCGAGCGACGGAAGCTCAACGAGTAAAGCAAACTCACAATCAGGATGAAAAGATGAAAAGTTCAAAGAAATACAAGAGCGTTCAAGCAACTTTTAAAGTCCTTACCAACAATGACAAGCAAGGGTACCCAATTCCCTACGTTGAAGGAGCAGAGGACGGTACTATCAGGGTGGGCGAAACGTTTACCATTGTTTTACCACCCCATGTGAGCCCTTCTTATGAACGGGTATTTTTCATGTTCAACACTGCTGGAATCACCGCTGGAATATATATCAGGTTGCTGGATTTCGTATCCGATGAGGCAACACGATTGGTTGTTACACCTGATGTCATAATCACCGAAAAGCCCTTCAAGGTGGGCGATGTTGCAACCGTAGAAAGTTTCTTAGACATGCGAAACGTAGGTTGGGTTTGGGGAGAGGTATCGGTTCCCTATACGTTTATTACATAGAGCTTTTGGCAGCAACCATGAAGCCGTAGGACCGGCTTCAGCCGGGAGGGCGAGAGTTCTGATGACACAATTGCTGCGAATGAACTGGCCTCCTCCCGGCTAAAGCCGGTCCTACGGAATGCATTCCAATTCAAACCGGTAAACTGCCGACTCTCTGGAATTGGCAAACCTCACCCCGCTTTCTGTACGATGCCCTCATCAATCCTGACGAGGCGTTCCCATGCTGATCGGCGCGGTGCTCATTCTGACCTGGCTTATCCTGTTACTGCGCTACCCCGCCAAAGCGTTGCCGGTTTCCCTAGCGGCGGCAGTGGGCCTGGGGCTGGTTGCGGCGTGGGTGATCTGGGAGGACAGTCGCGATACCCGCAGGCTGGAGCGCCTGGAAGTTCGCCTCAATTACGCGCCGGAACAATGCGCGGTCGGCAAGCCGCTGCTGGTGTTGATCAATAACGGCAACAATGTCCCGCTGAACGAGTTGCGCTGGCGAATCGCGGCGTATGCACCCGGTGAAAACGTGAATCTCGCCGAAGAAAACTACAGCTCACCTCGTTATCGGGGCCCGGGCGAATTGCTGGCCGAGAGTCAATGGCAGGATTGCCTGCCGCTGCCGCCTTTGCGCGCTGGTTATCGCCCGCAGACGCTGGATTTTCGCGCGGAACATCTACAAGGCAGTTTTTCCAACTAAAAGGACAGCAGCATGCCCACCGCTCTCATCACCGGTTGTTCCAGCGGCATTGGCCGCGCGTTGGCCGATGCCTTCAAAACGGCCGGGTATCAAGTCTGGGCCACCGCGCGCAAGGCTGAAGACGTAGCCGTTTTGAACGCGGCGGGTTTCACCGGCGTGCAACTGGACGTCAACGACAGCGCCGCGCTTGAGCGTCTGGCTGTCGAAATCGAACAGCAAGGCGGCCTGGATGTGCTGATCAACAACGCCGGTTATGGCGCCATGGGGCCGTTGCTCGATGGCGGCGTCGAGGCCATGCAGCGCCAGTTCGAGACCAACGTGTTTGCCGTAGTTGGCGTCACGCGCGCCTTGTTTTCAGCGCTGCGTCGCAATAAAGGGCTGGTGGTGAATATCGGCAGTGTTTCCGGGGTGCTGGTCACACCGTTCGCCGGGGCTTATTGCGCCTCCAAAGCGGCCGTGCATGCACTGAGCGAAGCGTTACGTCTGGAACTGGCGCCCTTCGACATTCAGCTGATGGAAGTGCAACCGGGGGCCATTGCGTCGAGCTTTGCGAAAAATGCCAGCCACGAAGCCGAACAGTTGATCAGCGAGCAGTCGCCGTGGTGGCCGCTGCGCGATGCAATTCGCGCCCGAGCCAAGGCGTCGCAAGGCAATCCCACCCCTGCCACCGACTTCGCCCGCGACCTGCTGCGCGCCGTACAACAACCCAACCCGCCCCGCCTGCTGCGCCTGGGCAACGGCTCGCGGGCGATGCCGCTGATGGCATGGCTGCTGCCCAAAGGTTTTCTGGATAACAAACTCAAACAGCGGTTTGGGTTGAATCGGAAGTTGTGAGCACAACTACACTATGTGCAGCAAACATAGAATCTCCAACGGCTCATCCTTCAACCTGCCGATACGGCAACGTATCGGCTGTAGGAGCGGCCGTAGGAGCGACTTTAGTCGCGAAAGCGTCAATTGCCCTCCCGGCTAAAGCCGGTCCTACAGCAAGCCTCGCTTGTAGGAGGGGACTTGTCCCCGAACTTGCAGATTTTCGTTGTCAGGACCATTGCATTCGGGGACAAGTCCCCTCCTACCGGTCGTTGGATATTCAGGACCGAGCTCCAACGAATCAGTGCAACTCAGGATTCACAATCACCGTACAGGTGGTCCCCGCTGACAGAATCACGTCTTCCGGCACCTGATCCAGATGGATGCGTACCGGTACCCGCTGGGCCAGGCGTACCCAGTTGAAGGTCGGGTTGACGTCGGCGATCAGTTCGCGGCTTTCCGGGTTGTCGCGGTCGTAGATGCCTCGGGCGATGCTTTCGACGTGACCTTTGAGCAACTGGCCGCTCATCAATTGCATGTCGGCTGGATCACCGACGCGAATGTGCGGCAGTTTGGTTTCCTCGAAAAAGCCGTAGACCCAGAACGAGTTCATATCCACCACGGCCATCTTCGCCTCGCCCATGCGTGCGTAATCGCCGCGATGCACGTTGAGGTTAGTGACGTATCCGTCCACCGCCGCCAGCACGCGAGTGCGCCGCAGGTTCAATTCGGCCGCTTCCAGTTGCGCCAGAGCCAACTGGTAATCGGCCTGAGCGGAGGTGGCGATATTGCTGGCGTCGTCACGGCTTTCAGTGGAGATCACCAGGTTGTCCATGTCGGCGCGGCGCTTGGCGTTGACCTTGCGCATCTCCCAGGTAGCCTTGCGTGAAGCCACCAGCGCCTGAGCCTCTTTGACCGCCACTTGATAATGCTCGGGATCGATCTGCATCAGCAGGTCGCCCTTCTTCACCTGCTGGTTATCGCGCACCGGCACATCGACCACGGTGCCGGTGACATCTGCGGCGACGTTGATGATGTCGGCGCGAACCCGGCCATCGCGGGTCCACGGCGTGTCCATGTAATTGACCCACAAGGTGCGACCGATCCAGATGGCCAGGGCCAGCACCAATAATGTCGCGATCAGACTGAAGAGCTTTTTCATCAAGGGTTCTCAACGATAAACAGTCAGCGCCAGCGCGCCGAAAATACAAACGAACAGGCTCATGCGCAGCAGCGCCGGATGCCAGAAAAAACGGTACAGATCGAACCCGGACAACACTCGATCCAGCGCCCAGGCCAGCACGACGGCGATCAGGAACATCACGGTGACGATGGGCATGTACAAGCCATGAAAGGCAATTTCACGCGGCATTGAGGAGTCCTTGCGGCCGGCCGCCATCGGCATAAGCGGCCAGCGGTGATTGCGGGTCGAGCAACGAGGAGCGAATGAAATGCAGATAGCTTTTCACCCGGCGCAGCGCTGAGGTATCGAAGTGTGGCGCGAAGGGCTCATCGCTGGCCTGGACGCGACCAATCGCATGATCGACAGCAGCCAGCGCCCGCTGCAGATTGCTCTGGTCCGGCTGAATGAACAGGCGAATCAACGCACGGCCCATGACGCGAATCGCCACCCGCCAAGACTGCCACGGCGCATAGGCTGGATGGATCGGCAGAATCTCCTGCTCGCGGCGCAGTTCGATGATCGCGTGGCCAACTTCCAGCACCACAAACATCCAGCGCAGCAATTCGCGCTGCACCTGCGGCTTGGCCGCCGCCAGGCCATATGCCTGATGCATCAGGTCGCGGGTCTGGCTTTCGAAACTCGAACCCAGGCGACTCAACGGCGCGCTGATGGCGAACACCACTTGCCGCCGCAAGGCGTCTTCCAGACGCCGCCACATCCAGCGGCTGTTGGGCGGCAGAATGATCGCCCCCGCCGCCGCACACAGCAGCATGCCGATGACCATCGCGATGTAATCGTTGATGTACGCATACGGGTTGTAGATCGTCAGGTTGTCCGGCACCGAGCCGATGCCGAAGAAAATCAGCAGACCCAATCCGTAGCCAGCCCATTGCGGGCGCGAACCGAGAAACGCACCGAGCATGATCACCGGCGCAAGGAACACGCACAGCAGCGGGAAGCCGTCGATGAACGGGAAGATAAAGAAGGTTTCGGTGAAGCCCAGCAGCGCGCCGAGCAAGGTGCCGCAGGCCATCTGGAACGACATGCGTCGCGGATTGTTGGTGGTCGCCGACAACGCGACGGTTGCGGCGGAAACCAGGATCATGGTCGCGCCGCTGGGCCAGGCGGTCGCCACCCAATACACGCTCATGATCGACAGAATGAACGTCGCCCGCAGCCCCGCCGCCAAGGCTGTCATCCAGCTGGTCTTGGGCAGGAACGATTCTTGCCACTGTTCCCGCGCATGATTGTGATCGGCCAGTGACGCATGGGTCTGGGCGTAGTCATGCATGTCGTTGACCAGCCGGTAGAGCAATTCGTAAGCGGTATGAAAATCCAGCAGGTCGGCTTCGCCTGGCTCGGTCTGCTCCAGAGCCGCGCGCTGGCTGCGTACCTGCGCTGGCAAGTCGGCCTTGAACTGCTCAAGTTGGCTGACCAGCTGCGCCGCATCGTCGGTGGTCAGGGCGCGGTCGGCGAAACGTTCCAGCAGTTCGGCCAGCGCGTTAAGACCCGGCTCGGTGGCCGTCGCCACTTGAGTCACGCCCTCGGCACGCAGACGCTCCAGCAATTGGTGCAAGGCGTTGAAGCGCGTGGTGATGGTCATGAATTCGCTGTTCAGGCGATTGAGCCTGCCGTTGCGTCGGCGCATGTGCGGGTCTTCAAATACCGTGACACTGCGCAGGCCTTCCAGCCCGATGGCTTCGGCAATGAAGCGCACGTTGCCGGTCTCGAACGCCGCCCGCTCCTGACTGCCGCGCAGGCCATCGGCGACAAAACGGGCGAACACGCCGAAACGTTGATACAGCGCGTTGCGCATCGCGGCAGCAGAACTTTGCGGCAGAATTGCTGCAGTGACCGCTGTCGAGCAGACGATGCCCAGGGAAATTTCCAGCACCCGCCACACCGCCGCCATGAACGAGCTTTCCGGGTGCGCCAGTGCGGGCAGGCCGACCATCGCGGCGGTATAACCGGCGAGTACGAAACCATAGGCGCGAAAGTTGCGATAACGCGCCGCACCCGCCGAACAGATGCCGACCCAGATCGCCAGGCTGCCGAGGAACAGCTCGGAGTTCTGCGCGAACAAGGCCATCAGCACCACCATCATGGTGGACCCGGCCAGGGTGCCGAGCAGGCGATAAAAACTCTTGGCGAACACATGCCCGCTTTGCGGCTGCATGACGATGAACACCGTGATCATCGCCGTGCGCGGCTGCGGCAGCTCCAGGCGCAAGGCCAGCCAATAGGTCAGGAAGGCGGCAATCAGCACCTTGAAGATGTAGATCCAGGTCACCCCATCGCTGCGTGCCCAGCTGAAGAACTCGCGGCGCCATGGGAGTTGTGTGATGCGGTTCACCAGAGCATTCATCCGAACGCCTGAACTTGGAATAATGAAATCCGGTGGGAGCGGACTTGTCCGCGAAGGGGCTGGCCAGGACACCTCAGAATGAACGGACCAGATGCAGTGCCCGCCCCATTGCCTTCGCGGACAAGTCCGCTCCCACACAGACTGTGTGAAAACGTCACGAGCGAAGGCAAGACAAGGCAAAAACAGGCGAAAAAGCGGAGTCTAGGTGTTCTAAATGAGCATTTTCCGCCTGTTTTTAACGCAGTATTGCCGAGCGCAGTAGTTTTCACACAGTCTGCACAGGGATCTTCGTTCTCTGGAAAGCAACGTCGCGTCCGTAGATCGGTGTCAGTCATATTCATCGATCAAACACCGCCAACACCGCAGGCGTTTTCGGTGCGCGGGTTTTTTCTTCGGCGGGGGAATCGCTGCCTGCGGACAAGCCGCCGCCCAGCGCCACCACCAGTTCGGCATGGGCGCTCAGGCGTGCAGCCTGGACCTGCTGCTGGATCTGTTGCTGATGGAACAACAAGGTCTGGGCGTTGAGTACGTTGAGGTAATCGGTCAGACCGCGCTGAAACGCGATCATCGCAATGTCGTAAGTCTTCTGCGCCGACGCCACGGATTCGCTGGCGAATACCTGCTGTTTGTCCATGGAATCGCGACGAATCAGCTGGTCGGAAATGCTCTTGAGGGCCATCACCAGCGTCTGGTTGTACTGCGCCACGGCGGCGTCGTAGCCAGCAGCGGCTTCGCCCAGTTCCGAGCGCAGACGGCCGCCATCGAAGATCGGCAGACTCACCGCCGGTCCGACGTTGTAATTGAATTTCTTGCCGGCGAGGAATTCCAGCATGCCGCCGCCGGTGGCCACATAGCCGAGGCTGCCGACCAGATCCACATTGGGATAGAAACCGGCGTGGGCGATATCAATGCCCCGCGCCTGGGCGGCAACCCGCCAACGACTGGCGACCACGTCGGGACGCTGGCCGAGCAATTGCGCAGGCAACGCCGACGGCAGTTTCAAAGCGGTTTGCAACGATAAGGTCGGGCGCTGCAGTTGTGCGCCTGCGCCGGGGCCTTTACCCGCCAGCGCCGCCAGTTGATTGCGGCTCAGGGCGATGGCCTCGTCGAGGGAATCAATCTGGCGATGGGTTTCCGGCAGCGGCGTTTCGGCCTGGCTGACTTCGAAATGCGTGCCGATACCACCTTGCAGGCGACGCTGGGCAAGGTCCAGCAGCTGTTTTTGCTGGGCGAGGGTTGCTTCGACGATGTCGCGTTTTGCGTAGTTCAGCGACAGCTGGATGTAGGCGCGCACGATGTTGTCCTGCAACTCCAGCTGCGCCTGACGCTCCTCGGCGGCGCTCATGTGCGCCATGTCCAGCGCACGCTCGCTGGCGTTGCTTTCCCGACCCCACAAATCAAGGGAATAACTCAGGCCCAGCGCGGCGCTGTTGTCCCAGGTCGTCTCACCGGACAGCGCGCCAGGTCCGTAGAACTGATCGGCGCCCCAATTATGTCGTTTCAGGGAAGAATCGCCGGTGATGTGCAGCGACTCGGCGGACTCGGCGATACCGGCCATGGCCCGCGCTTCCCGCACTCGGGCCGCCGCCATGGCCAGGCCTGGATTGCCTTGCCCGGCGAGTTCGATCCAGCGATTGAGTTGCGCGTCACCATACGCCCGCCACCATTGGGCTACGGGCCAATGGGCGTCCTGCGCGGCGCTCTGAATCGCCGCATCGGTGGCCAGATTGTCAGGCGACAGCGAGCTGCCTTGAGGAGCAATTCCACCGGTTCCAATGCAGCCGCTGATGACTAACGATAAACCCCAGACACTGAGGGGCTTGAGCCCTCTGATGATGCGACGCGGCACTGCTGCAAATCCCGACTTTAATGAAATAGCGCTAAGACGGCGATTCTAGGCGGCGTATTGCCAGCCGATAAGCCGGGAATACTGCGATTCTTTGTTACTGAACGGGGAATAATCCTTTGGTATAGGTGACATGGATCAGTAACTTTCTGTCACAATTTGCTATCTCATCAGAGAACTGCCCATGGATACCCTGCAAAACATGCGCGCTTTCAGCTGTGTGGCGCAAGCGGGAAGCTTTACCGCCGCCGCAGTCCAGCTGGACACGACCACCGCCAACGTGTCGCGCGCCGTTTCAAATCTTGAAGCTCATTTGCAAACTCGTCTACTCAACCGCACCACTCGGCGCATCGCGCTGACCGAGGCCGGCAAGCGTTACCTGTTGCGCTGCGAGCAGATCCTAAGTTATGTCGAGGAAGCCGAAGCCGAAGCCAGCGACGCCCATGCGCGGCCCTCCGGTCAGCTCAAGGTTCATTCGATGTCGGGTGTCGGTCAGCATTACGTGATCGATGCCATTGCTCGCTATCGGCGTAATCATCCGGACGTCGCGTTCGACCTGACCATGAGCAACCGCGTGCCGGACTTGCTTGAAGAAGGCTATGACGTGTCCATCGTGCTCGCCAGCGAGCTGCCGGATTCGGGCTTCGTGTCCCAGCGTCTGGGCATCACTTACAGCATCGTTTGCGCCTCCCCGGCTTACGTCAAAAGTTTCGGCGTGCCGGTCAAGCCCACCGACCTGCTCAATCACGCGTGCCTGCGTCTGGTCAGCCCGGTGTTCCCGCTGGAAAAGTGGCTGTTCGACGGCCCCGAAGGCCAGGAAATGGTCACGATCAATTCCTCGCCATTCCTGGTCAATTCGGCCGACGCCATGAAAGCCGCGATCTCCAGCGGCATGGGCGTGGGCATTCTGCCGATCTACTCCGCCATCGAAGGCCTGCGCAACGGCACGCTGGTGCGAGTCTTGTCCGACTACCGCTCTCAGGAGCTGAACCTGTACGCGATCTACCCTTCGCGGCAGTACCTGGATGCGAAGATCAAAACCTGGGTCGAATACCTGCGCGGCTCCCTGCCGGAAATCCTCGCCGCCCACGAAGCCGATCTGCAGAAATATGCGCTGAAGACCATCGCTTGAATGGCTGACACCGCTTTGTAGGGCCGCCTTCAGCCGGGAGCGCGCGATGATCGTCGGCAACCCGCTGACCTCAAGGATGGGCAGCGGTCGAAAGGAATGTTAGCGTGCTATCCATTCGAACCGTGCGAGAGTGACTGCCCCGATGAAAAAGACCGTACTTGCCTTCAGCCGCGTATCTCCTGAAATGGCCGAAAGGCTCGAACAAGACTTCAACGTGATCGTGCCCGACCCGAAGCTGGGCGACATGAATACCCAATTCAACGAAGCGCTGCCCAAATGCCACGGCATGATCGGCGCCGGTCGCGCATTGGGCCGCGAGCAACTTGCCACGGCGACCCAACTGGAAGTGGTGTCGAGTATTTCAGTGGGCTACGACAACTACGACGTCAGCTATTTCAACGAACGCGGGATCATGCTGACCAACACCCCGGACGTGCTGACCGAAAGCACCGCCGACCTGGGTTTCTCGTTGATCATGAGCAGCGCCCGTCGCGTCGCCGAACTGGACGCCTGGACCAAGGCCGGCCAGTGGAAGCGCAGCGTCGAAGCCGCGCAGTTCGGCACCGATGTGTACGGCAAGACGCTGGGCATCGTCGGCATGGGCAATATCGGCGCTGCCGTCGCCCGCCGTGGTCGTCTGGGCTTCAATATGCCGATCCTGTACAGCGGCAACAGTCGCAAGACCGAACTGGAACAGGAGCTGGGCGCCCAATTCCGCAGCCTTGACCAACTATTGGCCGAAGCGGATTTCGTCTGCCTCGTCGTGCCCTTGAGCGAAAAAACCAAACACCTGATCAGCACCCGCGAACTGGGCCTGATGAAATCCAGCGCGATCCTGATCAACATCGCTCGCGGCCCAATCGTCGACGAACCCGCGCTGATCGAAGCCTTGCAAAACGGCACGATTCGAGGCGCGGGCCTGGACGTCTACGAAAAAGAGCCGCTGAGCGATTCGCCGCTGTTCAAACTGAGCAACGCCGTGACCCTGCCGCACATCGGCTCGGCCACCACCGAAACCCGCCAGGCCATGGCCGATCTGGCCTACACCAACCTACGCAGCGCCCTGCTTGGCGAGAAGCCGCAGAACCTGGTCAATCCGCAGGTCTGGAAGGGCTAACAGACCGCAACTGAAGAAGACAACTTGTTGGCGAGGCGATGCATCAGGTCCGACGCCTCGCTAAGGAAACTCTGAAAAAGACTTCCAAATCTGGTGAAATACGCCAGTCCCAAACACTGAACGGTTGAGCCCCGATGAAGCAAATCTCCTTCGCTGACGCCGAATATGCTGGCAAACGCAAACAAACCCGCCGTGAGCGCTTCCTGAACGAGATGGATCAGGTCGTGCCCTGGAATGGCTTGATCAAACTGATCGAACCGCACTATCCGAAGGGCGAAGGTGGTCGTCCGGCCTATCCGTTGATGGCGATGTTGCGGGTTCATTTGATGCAAAACTGGTTCGGTTATAGCGACCCGGCCATGGAAGAATCGCTCTACGAAACCACAATTTTGCGCCAGTTTGCCGGGCTGCATCTGGATCGGATTCCGGACGAAACCACGATCCTCAATTTCCGCCGACTGCTGGAAAAACATGAGTTGGCCGGCGGGATTTTGCAGGTGATCAATGGCTATTTGGGCGACCGTGGTTTGTTGCTGCGCCAAGGCACCGTGGTCGATGCGACGATCATTCATGCGCCGAGTTCGACCAAGAACAAGGACGGAAAACGTGACCCTGAGATGCACCAGACGAAGAAAGGAAATCAATATTTCTTCGGGATGAAATCGCACATCGGTGTCGATGCCGAATCCGGTTTGGTGCATAGCGTAGTGGGCACTGCGGCGAATGTGGCGGACGTAACCCAGGTCGATCAGTTACTGCACGGAGAAGAAACTTACGTCTCTGGCGATGCCGGTTACACCGGCGTCGAAAAGCGTCCCGAGCATCAAGATCGCCAAATGATCTGGTCGATTGCGGCGCGGCCCAGCAGCTATAAAAAGCATGCAAAGAAGAGCCTGATCGGGCGCATGCGTCGCAAAATCGAATACGCGAAAGCTCAGCTGCGTGCCAAGGTTGAGCATCCGTTTCGAGTGATCAAGCGTCAGTTTGGTTATACGAAAGTGCGCTTCCGGGGCCTTGTTAAAAACACCGCACAGCAGACCACGCTGTTTGCGCTGTCGAACCTGTGGATGATGCGAAAACGATTGCTGAATGCAGGAGAGGTGCGTCTGTATTGCGGACAATGAGCGCTGAAAAGCGCTCATACGCAGAAAAAAGGGGAATTAATAGAGGAAAAGGTCTGATTTTCGATTGAGTCGACATTTTTTGAGCCTCAAGCAACGGGGCCGTTGAAAACGTCTGCCTATTTCAGACCTTCCCTAACAAGTTCTCTCCTAAAAAAGAGCAATCACAGAAATGTCGCATCGTTCGACTATTCGCTCAGTTCTCCCATGACCAAAGGGGTGAAGTCCTGATCCGCATCCTGAGTCAAAGCTTGCAAGCTAACTGTTCCATCTGCCACCGCAGTGATAAACATGCCATTGATCGCACTTTGTAGCTTGGTCAGCCCCGCAGGCGCGAGATCCTTACGTCCAGACCACTGCAAACTGAGTTGTTCGCTCCAGCATGTTGTCAGAGTCAGATCAGTATTCAGACATGACGCTGTAGAACTTCCTGTTAACGCAAAATTTCTCCCCGCAGCACTCACGACATCAAAAAAACCCCATTCCTGCTGTCTATCCCAGGCTTTGCAAGCTTGCTGGGTTAATCCAGTATTCGTCCGAGCCAGGCATAGTCCAGTCGACTTGGACCTTAAATACTGAGGGAGCACAATCGGGTAGCCTGCGTTCCCACCTACTATGATGGCCGGTGGAAAGCCTGGAGCGTGGTCGAGCGCTCTCGTATCGACTATTTGACCATTTCGCTTTAACTCGGCAACTGAAGGGTCGCGCAATGCAGCCACATTGATCGAGGCGGTGATAATGTCATCCACATCAATCGTTCCGGGAAAGAGAGGCCACTCTTCAATGGTGCCACTGGCGTACTTCACTTCCAACACAAAAACATCACTCGGAGGTGTATCGCCACTCAACAAATAGTAAACTTGCTCTGCACCTCCGATACCCTCCATAGAAATTGAATCTTCGGACGAAGCGGTAATAAACTTTCCGACTACCGTATCTTGCAACCTGATTATCGTATCGCTATTCGTAAGATCTCTTCTGAGTCCCCACATTTTAGCCGGCGCCACTACACAATTGACAATTTGCAAGTTACCGTCAAGGCAATTCCCGCTGCCACTGTTGACAAGAAGAAATGTGGAGGATCCTCGTTGACTCCATTGTTGACTGTCCAATGAGCTCTGACATACCTCGAACCCAACGGTTCCAGCGCTGAGCACCGCCAGACACTTACCTGTCTTCGATGACTGGATTTTCATGTGTTCAAAACTGGCTGAGACCTGCTTCTCGCCAGCGTGCGAACGGGTGGCAGTAGGGGCAAAAACATTTCCGTAGTTTGAAGCAATGGGAGGATATATCTGACTTATTTTCTCAGGGTCATTTACCGCACTCGACATGGTAATAACCAGCGTCTGGACAGGAACGCCTCCCTGCGTGGGGAGTTCGCCAGGGTGTATAAGTTTAAGCATCTTTCCTGTGTCAGGAATCGCGGTATCGATCCCGGTATCAATGAGTGGGGCTGATGTTTTGACCACTCCATTTCCAATGGCCGGCGCAGCAGTCGGGGGCGGACGATGGTCGTCTGTTATCTCCGCATACTCCAGGCCTTCAGGAAAGCTGCCAAAACGCTGTTGCACCCGCAACATCTGCTGGTGGGTGTAAGGCGCGATGTAGTGTTTCCAATCAGCAACAGAACCCGGCCACACGGATCGCAGCCTCTCAAATTCATCCACCAGCGGCGCCGAGGCCGTTGCGTTTGGCCATGCAGGCTCCGTCAATGCCCCCATAACATGGCCAAAATAGTGATAACCGAGGTAATCCACGCCAAGCCCATAATTGTGCGGGGCCGGATGATAGTTAGGCAGAAACCGGAGATCATACGAACGGTATCCCCACTGTTCGTAACGCGGTGGCGTATCATGCGGAAGTCCGAGGCCATGGCCAGTTTCATGCCAGAAACCCGCTGGGTAGGATGGATAGTTACAACTGCTGCCACCGCAGCTAGCACCCACCCCCTCTGGAAACAACGGGATGTCATCCGGCGCATCCAGAAGCTGCCCTGATATCGCTACAAACTTGCCCGGCTGCTTATCTCCCAGATCAGAGGCCGCCCTCCAGAAATTGCCCATACCTACCTTTGCAGGTAAGGTTTTGTCCCCAAATTCAGCCCATTCATGATAATCACGATCGGAAGTAGAATAACGATGAGGTTTCCCATCAGGGCCACGGGCAATCACATAAGGCCAATAGCTTTGACCCATCCCCAGAACCAACTGTTTGACCGGTAATTCAGAAAACATTTCCCGTGCTGCGATCTTGGCCAGTTCGGGATTTTTCTGCATGTCCCATTGATCAAGGGTGGTTCTACAGCTGGTTTGCTCTTTGAAAATACAGCCTTTGATATTCATCAATACCAAGCCTTCGCTTTCATTGTTCAGAAATAGGGTCTTATTCCTGTTCAAGCTTCCGACCACGCTGGAGTTCCCGTTAATAAAAAATTTCAAGCTCGATGCCGGACTGAAGAGATACCCCGGCATGGTGCTTGTAAACGCTCTATCCCGAAACTTTGGATATTCACCTACAATCGGCTTTCCGGAAAATGTATTACTTTGATCGAACGTCGCGCTGGTTGGGAACAACGAAGGTGGCGCCATAGCAAAAACAAAATCTTGTTCACCTGAGTGCAGAACCATACTAACTGACTGCGTCAACTGTAGTGGGGAAGGTGTAAACATAACCAACACTTCTCGACCTGGTACAAGTAAAGGATCAAATATCGCGCGCTGCGCTCCGATCACATGCGTTTGTGCAAAATCGACCTGGCCTTGAATGAGACCATCCAAATCATTCCGGTAAACTTGAGACGGGGTAATCACGCCGTTTGATGAAGGCGACGGATCCGCAGCTATTGAAAGCGGACAAAAAAACGCAGTGATCCACACAACGATGGCGAGAACCTGAATTCTATTGCTGTCCATGATTGAGTCCTATGAAACATAAATTTTATGTTACAACAGATTATCAATGCCACCCGCTCAAAGACATCAGAGGATTAGAAGTGGCATGGCACACATAATGCGCCAACAGATAGGTTCGTCTACTGGTAGTTCTGACAGTTGACAAATCTGGAATCAACGATAGCCAACCTCATTATTACGGCGACTTACTCCGTTTAGCGATAAGTACTATTTTAGTACTACAACAGATAACTATTGGCCGCGGTTCAAACTGCGCAGCGCCCTGCTTGGCGAGAAGCCGCAGAACCTGGTTAATCCGCAGGTCTGGAAGGGCTAACTGTCATTTGTGGGAGCAAGCTTGCTTGCGAAGGCGGCTTTCCAGCCAAGTGGTGACCTTGCCCCCGAGAAACGTATCCCTTAACCCAGCGTCCGGGTTGAGTATCTAAGGTTGCAGCATTTGCCAGTTCTTTTCGTATTGCACCGGACTTACGTAAAGCAGTGTTGAGTGCAGGCGATCCTGGTTGTACCACAGCAGCCAGTTCATGACCTCGTCCTTGGCGGCGCGTCGGGTTTTGAATTTCAGACCATGCAGGCGCTCCACCTTCAGCGAACCAAACACGGTCTCGCTGCACGCGTTATCCCCGCAGTTACTACGTCGACTCATGGAGCTGGCGATCCCGTAGGCCAGGAGAGTATTTCGGAAGTCGAAGCTGGCATATTGGCTTCCGCGGTCGCTGTGAAACAGTAGTCCTGAGTCATTTCGCGGGTGTCGTTTGAACCAGGCCATGCGCAGCGCATCAATCACCAGGCTGCTTTTCACCCGCTCATCCATCGACCAACCCACGATCTGACGGCTGAACAGGTCGATAACGACGGCCAAAAATAGCCAACCCTCGTCGGTCGGGATGTAGGTGATGTCGCCAACCCAAGCCTTGTCAGGCTCTGTCACCGCGAACTGACGATCCAGTAGGTTGGGTGAAATAGGCAAGTCATGGGCGCTATCCGTAGTGACCCTGAAACGCCGCTTGCCCTTGCCGTAAATCCCGTGGAGCTGCATCAGCTTCTGCACACGCTCCTTGCCGACACGAACACCGTCAGCCAGCAAACCCCGCCAGATCCGAGGCCAGCCGTAGCTGCCACGGCTGCGGGCATGAGCGACGCGGATGTGCACGAGTAATGCGGTGTCGCTGACCCCTCGTCGAGGACAATTGGCTGCACAGCGGACTTGGTGGTCGTGAAAGCCGGTAGCACTGACGCCCAGCACCCTGCATTGCACGCCAATAGGCCAGAGACGCCGATGATCAAAGATGAACGCGTACTTCAGCTGGATGCTTTTGCGAAGTACGCCGTCGCCTTTTCCAGAATGTCGCGCTCCATCTTGACGCGCGTCAGCTCGGCTCGCAGACGGCTTATCTCCATCTGCTCGGGAGTGACAGGCTTGATGTCAGCGCCGGTCAGTCTGCCTTGGCGATGAGCCTTCACCCAGTTGAACAGAGTTTGGTCAGACATACCCAGAGAACGGGCAGCGGCAGCAAGCGTCAGGCCGGTATCAACCAGTCGCACGGCCTCAAGCTTGAACTCGAGGGTGTATTTAACGCGGTCTGTCTTGGACTTAGTCATGTCGTATCCTTGCGGCTATTGAGATGCCTGGCAAGGGATACGTTTTTCAGGGGCAAGGTCAGGATGTGCTGGATGTGACTGGCCTATTCGCGAGCAAGCTCGCTCCCACAGGTCATCCGTTTACACCAGCCTCCCCACCTCAGGCATCACTACCTTCGCCTTCCTGAACACCAACACATTCCCCAACATCACCAACACCAGCCCCATCAACGCGGGGGTGGTCCATTGGTAGCCTTCGGCGAAGGCCGAGATGTTCAGCGCCACGATCGGGAACAGCACGGTGCAATACGCGGCGCGTTCCGGGCCCATGCGGCCGACCAGGGTCAGATAAGCGGTAAAGCCGATGACTGAGCCGGGAATCACCAGGTACAGCAACGAGCCGATATAGCGCGTGTTCCATTCGAAGGTGAACGGCGTGCCGCTGAGCAGGCAATACAGGCTGAGCATTGCCGCGCCGTACAACATGCCCCAGGCATTGGTGGTCAGCGGGCGCAGGCCGGCTTTCTGTTGCAGGCTGGAGAGCATGTTCCCGGCAGAAAAACACAGCGTACCGAGCAAGGCCAAACCCAGACCGATCAGGGTTTCGCGGCTGGCGCTGTGCCCGGACAATTCCGGCCAGAACAGGCATGCCAGACCGATCAAGCCTAGCGCGCCACCGGCCAGCACATTACGCGCAACTTTCTGCTTGAAGAAGATCCGCGCATTGAGGGCGTTCCACAGCGTCGAAGTGGAAAACACCACGGCGATCAAACCGCTGGGAATCCATTGGCTGGCGGTGTAGAAACACATGAAGTTAACGCAGAACAGGCACAGCCCCTGAGCCAGGCAAATCAACTGGCCGCGCCGATTGACCGGTTGCAGGCGACCGCTGAGCAGCAACATCGCAAACAACACCAAGGCCGCCAGACCGAAGCGATAAACGATCGACACCGGAATAGCCACGTCGCCCAGTTGCAGTTTCAAGGCAATCCAGGTGGTGCCCCAGATCAGCACGGTAAGCAGATAAAGCCAGATGTTCATGACGCGACTCCTGTTTGAGCCGTCAGTCTGCGGCGCGGCCGGTGTCGCCACTTGCATAAACTTGCGCATTTGATGCTGACAAGGCTGGCAGCAGACGAGCCACGGAGTAGGATGCGAGGCGTAGAGGACGCGTTATGCCAGCCATCGAATCCATCCAGGTCTTCCAGGCCTTGAACAGTTCACCCAATGCCCGACTTGAGCAGAGCGCCGCGCTGGGCGACGGTTTGGTCGCGGCGTTATGGAACAACCGGCACGACGCTCAGGAATATCACGCGCCCAGTCATCACACCTTGTCGTGCTATATCGACGGCGGCACCGGCACCTTTCGACGCGACCAGCCGGATCAGAAAGGCAGCCCGGATAAACTCTGCACGCTGCCCGCCGGACACGAATCGGCCTGGGTAATCAACGGCGAGATTCGTCTGGCGCACCTTTATATAAGCCCGGAACAGTTCGCGTTGAGCTGCATCACCCTGCTCGACCGCGAGCCCCGCGAGTTGCAGTTGCGGGAAAGCACCTTTATCGACGACGCCGAACAGGCCCGGCGCTTTCGCCAGTTGATCCAGCTGGACTGGAGCGAACCCGGCGAGCGCCTGCGCACCAGCAGCCTGGCCCACGACATGCTCAGCCACGCGATTCTCGGTCAGGTCGGGCTGCGCGAAGGCTTGCGCCTCAAGGGTGGATTGGCTCCGCATCTGCGTCGGCAACTGGTGGAGTTCATCGACGCGCACCTTGCTGATCCGCTGAGCCTGGGGCAACTGGCCGGGATCTGTGCGTTGTCCGAATACCACTTCGCCCGGATGTTCCGCGAAAGCTTCGGCCTGCCGCCCCATCAATACCTGCTGGCCCGCCGCATCGCCCACGCCCGCCACCTGCTGCGCTCGACGCGCCTGGCATTCGGCGATATCGCCCTGGACTGCGGATTTGCCAGCGCCAGTCATTTCAACAACCGTTTCAGGCAGATTGTCGGAGCTACGCCGGGAGAGTATCGGGGTGCGTTTTGAGACGAGACGGACTCAACTCCACAACTGACTGGCTGCCAGAAACGGAGTGAGCAACAGCCCCGCCGCCGCCAGCATCAACACCAGTTTCGGTCGATACGGGATAAGGAATAACAGGATCAGGGCGCTGGTCATCAACGCCGTGCACCACTGCACCAGGCCGATGCCCCAACCCGCCGCGCTGATTGCCGGCCATAACGAGAGAATCAGCGCCAACCAGCCCGCCACACGTAACGAGCGTCCGCGCGTGATGCTGAGTTTGCTGTGCAGCAACTCGCCGTAATGCTTGGTCATCGACAGGCACAGGCCGGTAAATCCCAGAAAACACAACAGGCTTGCCAGCAGCATCAGCGGGCCTCGCCTTCAAAGTGCGGGGTATCGACGCTTTGCTGCTCGCGGCGCTTCAGCGGTTTTGCGGTTTCATCGATAGCCAGCAGCGGCGGGGTCGGGCGAAACTTGCCCGCGGCCCAGGCCAGGAACAGGCCGGTGGCCAACGCGGTCAGGTCGAAGCCGAGCAGCACCCAATCGCCGTGGGCCAGAGAATCCAGCAGATAACGGCCGCTGGTCACGATGTCCAGCAACGGCAAACCGGCATACAGAAACGCCCCCAACGCCAACTGTTCGCGCCAGGCGTTACGCCCGCTGCGCAATGCAGCGTGCAGCAGGGTCAGTCCCCAGGCGATAAAGAACATATTGATCTCCCAACCGCCGCGTCCGGGGAAACTCACCGGCAACAGGCGATTGGTCCAGAAGAAGCTCGCCACGGCGATCATCAGGCCGCCCATACCGGCGATATTCAGCACTTCCACCAGCCGCAATTCGAACGGCAGTACACCGGTTTTCTCGTGTTTGACCCGACGTTTCTTCAGCCACATCACCAGCCCGGTGCCGATCATCGCGGTGCTGGCAATGCCGAAAATGAAGTACATCCAGCGCAACAGCGGCCCGGCAAAATGCCCCATATGCAGCCCGTAGAAACCGCCGGAAATCAGCAACGGCGCTGGACGCTCGACGGCAGTAGATTGCAATGCGCCCGTGATGCCGTTGAAGGTCAGGCCAGCGCCGGGATCGTGAACGATGCTGTCCGCGCCACTGGGAAACAGCACCACCGTGGCATTGGCATCACCGGGATTGTTCACCGTTAACCGGCCGATATGCCCGCCGGGCATTTGCTGATCGGCTGCTTTGAGCATGGCTGGCAATGCCGCCAGCGGCGCCGGAACGCCCGCCGGCTTGACGTTTTCAGAGGTCGGAAACAGGTCGGCAAAAAACGCCTGAGTATCTTTGCCGTAGCTGGCGACGATGCTCGCCGGCATGACCATCGACATGAAAATCACCAGGCTGCTGTAAGTAATCATCAGGTGAAACGGCAACGCCAGCACGCCGATTGCGTTATGTCCATCAAGCCAGGAACGCTGGCCTTTGCGCGGGCGAAAGGTGAAGAATTCCTTGAAGATTTTCTTGTGGGTGATGATCCCGCTGATCAGCGTGATAAACATCAACATCGCCGCAGCAGTGGCCAGCCAGCGACCCCAAGGGTGCGGCATCTGCAACTGGAAGTGGAAACGGTAGAAGAACTCGCCGCCGCGACTGTCCCGCGCCTGCACTTCGGCACCGGTTTGCGGATCGAGGTTTTTCTGCACGAAAGTCCCGCGCTGTCCCGGCTGACTCGGCGCCTGCCACATCACCCCAAGCTTGGGATCGCGCTCGTCTGGCAAATTGATAAACCAGCGCGACGCACCCACGGCATTTTGCTGAAGATACGCCTGGGCAAGCTCGGTGCTGGCCTGGGTGTCCAACGCGCGCACGGGAATTTCCGGCTGGGTCCAACGGGTGATTTCGGTCTTGAAATAGGACAGGGTCCCGGTGAGGAAAATCGCGAACAGCAACCAGCCGAACACCAGACCGATCCAGGTGTGCAGCCAGGCCATGGTCTGCCGGAAACCTTCCCTCATATCAGCCACCGCCCGCAGGCAAACGCGGCGCCCAAAAGCGCGCTGGGCAGCAGAACGCCGATCCAGGCCTGCCACGCGGTACGGCAGGCAAAACACCAGAGCACGACCACCAGATACGCGAGAAACGACAGCAACATGCCGGTGATCACCGCGTCAGCGCGGGCCATCGGCATCCATTGGCTGACACAGACGCTGGTCAGCGCCGCGACCAGATAGCCGCCGAACAACGCCGCCAGAATCCGCGAAGTCACTGCCAGCCGATATGCCAGCGACAGCGCCACGCCTTTGCTCGGCCGGGCTTTGCTCTTCGCCCGCGCGCTGCTTTGCGAGCGGGTCTGCTGATCAGCCATGGCTGCGCCGTCCATCAACGAAACTCAGTTCGGAGCGGGCACGACACAAGGTGTCTGCGGTCATGGAGCGGCATGGCGGGTTCCTGATTCGGGATCATCGAGTGCGACGGTTCGTAGCCAGGTGCAGGAAGCGTCACGAACCGATATACGAGCAGATCGCAATATTAATGATAAATATTCTCATATGCAAAAGAGTCTGACAGAATCTGCGCAATTATTGATTCATCGCGGACTGCAGTCGCTCATGCCCATCGCCCACTACGCGCCCAATCACACCGTCGAAGGCCTGTATAACGCCCATCACAACTGGCTGACGACCTGGTTACGGCGCCGACTCGGCTGCCCGCATAGCGCGGCGGATCTGGCCCAAGACACCTTCGTCAAGGTGCTGCTGGCCCGGGACACGGCACAGATCATTGAGCCACGCGCCTTTCTGACCACGATTGCCAAACGCGTGCTGTGCAATCACTACCGCCGCCAGGATCTGGAACGCGCTTATTACCAGACGCTGCTGGAAATGCCGGAATGTGTCGCGCCTTCCGAAGAAGATCGGGCGATCATTCTGGAAACCCTGCTGGAGCTGGATCAGCTGCTCGATGGCCTGCCTATTCTGGTCAAGCGCGCGTTCCTGCTGGCGCAGATCGACGGCCTGAGCCACGGGGAAATCGCCGGGCAACTGGGGATTTCCATCGCCACGGTCAAACGCCATCTGCACAAGGCCGCCCTGCGCTGCTATTTCGCTCTATGAACCAGAACGCCGAATCCCTGAACAAATCCGATATTCCTGCGCCGATTGCCGAGCAGGCGGTGAGCTGGCTGATTGAAATGCAGAGCGGCACGCTCGAACCGCGCCGTCAGCAAGCCTGGCAACTCTGGCTCAACGGCAATCCCGAACATCAGCGCGCGTGGGCGCATATCCAGCGGGTCAATCAGCGCTTGAGCGGTTTGTCCTCGCCGCTGGCCCACGCCGCGATCAATGCGCCGAAGTCCAGCGGACGGCGTCAGGCTTTGAAGCTGTTGCTGTTGTTGGGCGCCGGCTCTGCCGCTGGCTGGGGTTTGCGCGAGCAGGCGGTGCTGCAACCGTTGCTGGCGGATTTCCACAACGGCATTGGCCAGCGTCGCAAGATTGCCCTGAGCGACGGCAGCCAGCTGCACCTGAACAGCGCCAGCGCGGTGGATGTACGTTTTGATGCCCAGCAACGTCTGATCAAACTGCTGCAAGGCGAGATCCTGCTCACCGCCGCCGACGACCCGCGCCCGCTGCTGCTGACCACCGCCGAGGGCAGCATTCGCCCGAACATGGCGGGCAGCCGTTTCGACGTGCGGCAACTGGACGGCCGCAGCCAGATCGCGGTGTTCAGCGGCGCCGTGCAGCTAAAGCCCGACAACTTTCCGGGACCGGGCTTGCAGTTGCAGGCGTCACAACAAGTCAGTTTCGGGCGCAATTCCTGGGATGCGATTCGCCCGCTGGACGCCAGCAGCGGCGCCTGGGCCGATGGCATGCTGGTGGCGGCGCACATGCGTTTGCAGGACTTCCTCGGCGAACTCAGCCGCTATCGACGCGGCCATCTGAATTGCGACGCCAAAGTCGCCGACCTGCTGATTTCCGGCAGCTACCCGCTGGCCGACAGCGAACGCATTCTGGACCTGCTGGAAGTCGCGCTGCCGGTTCGGGTCAAGCGCTTTACCCGGTATTGGGTAAGCGTCGAGGCGCGGGTTTGAATCCGACCATTGCGAATCGCGAACCCGTAGGACCGGCTTCAGCCGGGAGAGCACTTTCCGAACCGAAGAAATACTGCCGATGTACCGGCCTCTTCCCGGATAAATCCGGTCCTGCAAGGTTGAGTCGCGCCCGGCGAAAATCTTTGCAAACCCAGTGAGCCGTTTTGCTCATCTCGCGTGACAGACAGGAAAAGCACCTTAATCGTCTCGCCAAAGGACTCCTGCATGTCAGCCCGCCCAAGTCGTGTTTCTCCCCTCGCCCGCTCGTTGCGCCATATCCTGTTTGGTGCCGGTTTGTCCTTGAGCGCTCTGCCGCTGGTGCAGGCGGCGGAGGTTGCCAGCAAGCCTTATCACATCGCGCCGAGCGCACTGGAAACCGCACTGAACCAGTTCGGTCGGGAAGCAGGCGTGCTGATTTCCTTTGGCTCGCAGATCACCAACGGCTTGCAGAGTCGCGGTCTGGAAGGCCAATACACGCCGGAACAAGGCCTGGCCGCATTGCTCGAAGGCACCGGCTTGCAAGCGCGGGCCGATGGCCAGGATGGCTTCACCTTGCAACCGGTCAGCGTTGCCCAAGGTGAAGGTCCGGTTGAGCTGGAAGCGTCGACCGTGGTCGGCGACTGGCTCGGCGAGGCGCAGCAAATCAACGTCTTCGAGCACCCCGGCGCGCGGGATGTGATCCGGCGCGAAGAAATCGAACGCTCCGGGGCCAGCACCGCGCGTGAAGTGCTCAACCGTATTCCCGGCGTCAACGCCCCGGAAAACAACGGCACCGGCAGCCATGACATGGCGCTGAACTTCGGCATTCGCGGGCTCAATCCGCGCCTGGCCTCGCGCTCCACGGTATTGATGGACGGCATCCCGGTGCCTTTCGCGCCCTATGGCCAGCCGCAGTTGTCGTTCGCACCGATCAGCATGGGCAACATGGATGCCGTCGACGTGGTGCGTGGCGGCGGCGCCGTCAGATATGGCCCGCAGAACGTTGGCGGGATCGTCAACTTCGTGACCCGCGCCATCCCCGATGCGCCAACAGTCAAAGGCGGCTTCCAGACTGAAACCAGTCCGTCATCCAGCCACGACGGCTTCAAGACCACCGGCAATCTGCTGGCGGGCGGCACCGCCGATAACGGTCTGGGCGGCGCGATTCTGTATTCCGGAGTGCGCGGCGGCGACTGGCGTGAACACAGCGACACCGAGATCGACGACCTGATCCTGAAAGGCAAATACCAGATCGACGAAGCCAACAGCCTCAACGCCATGGCGCAGTATTACGAGGGCAACGCGAAAATGCCCGGTGGCCTGAACGTCGCCGATTACAAGGCTGACCCGTATCAATCGACGCGCCCCAAGGATGAGTTCTGGGGCCGTCGCACGCTGGTCAATTTCGGCTATCGCTACGAGCAGGACGCGCGGGTGTTCACCACCAATACGTTCTTCACCAAGACCTTGCGCAGCGGTTATCTGGATCAAGGCAGCTTCGTGTCCCTGTCGCCCCGCGAATACTGGGTGCGCGGTTTGGAAACCCGCTTCTCCCAAGGCTTCGCGCTGGGTGAAAGCTGGAACGAAATCGGCGTCGGCTATCGCTACATCAACGAAGCCGGTCACGAATTGCGCTATCGCACGCCGTCTACTTCCAACGAGCTGCCCAGCACCGCCAGCCGCAACGACCGGGACACTCGCGGCGCAACCGAAGCCCACGCGATCTATATCGACGACCGTATCGATATCGGCAAGTGGACGTTCACGCCTGGCATTCGCTACGAAATGATCGATTCGGCGCAGACCAACAACCTGACCAACGTCAAATACCAGGGCGATTACAACACCGCGCTGCCTGCACTGAACGCGCTGTATCACCTCACCGATACATGGAATCTGTACGCCAATACCGAAGGTTCGTTCGGCAGCGTGCAGTACAGCCAGATGCCGAATCGGGTAGCCGGCGGCGAAGTGAAGCCGGAAAAAGCCCGCACCTGGGAACTCGGTACGCGCTATGACAACGGCAACTTGCGCGCCGAGATCGGGGCGTTCCTGATCAACTTCGACAACCAATATGAAAGCAACCAGACAAACGACACGGTGATTGCCCGAGGCGAAACCCGGCATCAGGGCATCGAGACCAGCATCAACTATGCGTTGAATGGTTTGAGCCCGGCGCTGGCCGGTTTCGATGTGTACGCCACGTATGCGTATGTCGACGCCAGCATCCGCGAAGACGGCCCGAACAAAGGCAACCGCGTGCCCTTCTCGTCCAAGCACAAAGGCACCTTGGGCGTGGCGTATACCGAAGGGCCGTGGAAGCTGAATCTGGACAGTTCGTATCAGAGCGACCAGTTCGCCGACAACGCCAACACTTCAGCGGAAAGCGCCGATGGCAGTACTGGCAAGATTCCCGGCTACATGCTGTTCAGCACCCGCGCTGGCTACGATTTCGGTCCACAACTCAATGACCTGAATGTCGCCGTCGGGGTGAAGAACATACTCAATCACGAATACTTCACCCGCTCGTTCGACGACAACAACAAAGGCAAATACGTCGGCGAACCACGCACGGTGTATGTGCAAACGTCCGTGGCGTTCTGACCTCAGGCGAGGTTCAAACGATTCGCGAGCAAGCTCGCTCCCACAAGATGAACTGTCATCCGTGCAGACTGGGAGCGAGCTTGCTCGCGAAACCGTCGGTATCTGCGCACAATCACCACCGATACGTAGCACTCGCCTGCACGGTGCGTTGCGAGCCATACCAGCACCAGGAATAGTAAACGCAGGATCTGGTTGAGGCTCTGATCTTTGGTGACCACGGAAATCGATTGCGGGGTTTCGATCAAGGCCGAATCGGTCTTGGTGCCCAACAACAGGGCGTGACATGAACGATCCTTCACTGTGAAACCAGGTTTTCCATAGCCATAACGGACATACGGGAAAAACAGACAGTGAATGAGAGCGATATGCATTCAAAGCCTGACGATTATTTTTTGCGGCGAAATATTTCTTTCTCAATGGGGTTGAATTGTTCCTGCATAGGCGCCAACACTGTGAATGAGCGCAGACGAAATGAACCAGTCAACCGGTCGTGTCGTCCGATCTCATACGAGCAAGCCTTATAAGGGAAGAACTATGCAAATCCAGGTCAATTGCGATAACCACATCGAAAGCAGTATTCGACTGGAGGAGTGGGTACGTACCACCGTTGAAAGCACGCTCGAACGCTATGACGAAGATCTGACTCGGATCGAAGTTCACATCCGTGATGAAAACGGTGACAAGCCCGGCCCGCACGACATGCGCTGCCAGATGGAAGCCCGACCAAAAGGTCATCAACCTATTTCCGTTACCCACAAGGCCGATACGCTGGATCAGGCCGTAGATGGCGCAGCTATAAAACTCGACCACGCCCTTGAACATCTTTTTGGCAAACTGCGTACCAAACGTCCGGGCGCTCCCGTGATCAATGACGCAGAACAGGAATCGGTAAACCCGGACGCCCTGCTGCAAGAAGAATTTCTGGAAAAAGAGCAGGCTAAAGACACCGCCCTGCTGGGATGATCCAAACCGTTAGCTGAACCATTCAGCAACACTATAAAGAAGGGCGGGGTCGCCAAAACGACCCCGCCCTCTTTCGTTGTGCACTGCTCCTCTTGAGCCTTGCTTATTGGGCCGGCTTGACCCAGACCAGCAGATCGGTGAAATGCTCGACCTTGATCGGTAGGTTGTCAGCCAGAGTCGCTAGCGCAGCGTCGGTATCATCCAGCTTAAAGACGCCGGACACCCGCATCCCTTGCAGAGCCGTCGCATCGAACTGCAACAGCCCATGTCGATAATTCCCCAGCGCCTCCAGCACCTCGGCAAGCGGTCGGTCATCGACCTTGAGCAAACCGCGCGTCCAGGCCGCAGGATCTTCATTGCTGATCGATTGCGGCGTCTGCACCAGCCCATCCTTGAGCCTGGCCTGCTGACCGGCGCTGACCCGCACCGCCACGGAACTGTTGGCGTTGGCGGCGATGGCGGATTCCAGCACGCTGACCTGCACCGCGCCGTCCGCCCCACTACGCACCAGAAACCGCGTGCCCAGCGCTGTAATGGTGCCCTGATCAGTGCGCACCACAAACGGTCGTTGCGGATCCTTGGCGACCTCGACCCACACCTCACCGCGATGCAAGTCGATCACCCGCCGCCGCTCGTCGAATTCGACGTCTATCGCGGAGTCACTGTTGAGCTGCAAATGGCTGCCGTCGGCCAGGGCGATCTCGCGGCGCTCGCCAACGTGGGTGCGCTGATCGGCCATCCAGATGGGTGCCTGGTCGAAACTGAACCAGGCCAGCGCCAGGCTGCCGCATAAAGCAATCGTCTGCAGATAGCGCCGGGAAGACTTGCCCGGCGAACGCGCGAAAGCCTGGTCCAGAGCCATCCGTGCCGGAGCCGTCGGCAACTGCTCGAAACTGCCCCACAAGGATTGCATGCGCGCCACGGCCAGGAAGTGTCGGGGATCTTCCTGGCGCCAGGCATTGAAGGCCTGGCGATCCGCCGCCGTGACCCCGTCGTCGTGCAGCAACGCCAGCCAGCTCGCGGCCTGGCCGATCATTGCTTCGGTCGGCTCGTACTCGGCGCTCATGACAGGTGGCCCGAACCATGCAGTGCTTTGTAGCAATGCACCAGCACGCTGGCCATGTACTGTTTGACCATGCTGCTGGAGACACCTGACACCGTGGCGATTTCGCTGTAGGTCAGGCCGTCCAGGCGATTGAGCAAAAACGCCTGACGCGGCTTGGCCGGCAAACCCTCCAGCATCTGGGCGATTTTTTCCAGGATCTCCAGGGCGGCATGAATCGCTTCCGGACTTGGAATAGAGGCTTCATCGGCATGCAGCGCCAGAGCATTAAGGTAAGCGCGCTCGACCTTGCGCCGCCGTCCACCGTCGATCATCAGGCGCGTGGCCGTCGTCGTCAGGAAGGCGCGAGGCTCCTTGAGATTTTGCGGCTCGGCCAGGGTCAGCACCCGAATGAACGCGTCATGGGCCAGATCGGCAGCGCGTTGCGAGCAGCCGAGTTTCTTACGCAGCCAGCTGTGCAACCAGCTGTGATGGTCGGCGTAGAGTTCGGAGATTTGCCGCTGACGGCTGATCAGATCGCGATCAGATGCGGAGAAGTCGTGCATGTGTCAATACTTCTCAAACACGAAAAATTATCATTAGCGCGGAAGATGCCAGTTTTCAGCACTCACAGCAAGCGTACGAAATTTCCCATCAATCCACTTCAGCCGAGAACTAAAGTGCCAAAAGCCCAGTCAATTTATGCAGCCCCATAAAGCAGGTAGCCGATAATGGACAATCCTTTTCAACAGATCACTGACGCGTTCCACCCTGATTATCGGGTGAACCTGAGCATTCAAGGGCTCGACGGCAGCATCATGCTGACCCTGTCCAACGAATCCGGCGTTGTCGCCAAACGCTTGATCAGCGCCGCACAGCGCAACGATCCCAAGCGCCTGAACCGTTTGATTGAAAGCGTGCAATTTGGCATCGCGATCGAGCAAGGCCACAGCGCGATCAAGATCCTCGCGGCCATGACCGATGGCGACCTCAAGCAACTGGCACCGCCACCGATACGCAGCAACTGGTTGCGCGATCGTCCGCGATTGGCGGTAAGTGTTTAATGGCGTGTCATCGCGGTCGTGATGATGCGCAAGATTTCCACACCCACCTGATGTCCGATTCAGGCCCCGTGGCTGAGCCATTCCAGCGGGCCTGAACATCTTCTCGGCGTTTCTTGCGCCTCAGTTTTCGGCCCTGTCCTTGACCGATGGGTATTTCGACGACGCATATCGAACCACCAGAATCGAAAACGCCAGCAGCAATATCCCGCCACACAAATAAATGATCCCCAGGTCAGGCGCGTTGTGATGCGACACGTCGCCGATCAAGAGCCGGGTCAGCGCTGTGATCGCCACATAGAGCAGGAAGCGGATCGGCATGTGGTTGGTCTTGAAATAGATCCCCGTCATGGCACCCAGCTCAAGGTAGATAAACAGCAACAGAATATCGTCGACGCTGATACTGCCTTTTTCCAGCATGCCAATAAACGTCGTCACCGCCGCGTAAGCCGTGATCGCACCAATCCCGAACAGCGCCAGATAGTGAAAGGCTTCGACACAGAGATTGCCGAGCGAGTCGGCCTGGTCGTGCAGGTTCTTGCGCAGCTTCTCAGCCCATTTCAGTTCTGACATATCCAACACATCCTGTACAAAAATTAAGCAGCGGTTCCAGATTGGATGATGCTGCGTGCGCGTGACACTTTGATTTGCCTGAATACCAAGCAGGAACGAGGCCATTAGCTATGGTTGAGAGCGTGGCGGGTTGTCGCAAGACACATCCATGATTGAAAAAGATGTATGAAGGCCACTATCCAGCGCGAAAAAATTCGCCTATGCTAGGCACTGTATAAAAATACAGTAGTCGTTAAAGACAACTATCGTGAAGGCATGTGAGGTGGTGAATGGCCGTCGAAGTGGTATACCGCAGCAGCCGAGATCTGGAGCGTTTGTTCATGGATAAAGCCGAAGCTGATCGTCATGACAAAATGCTCGAACTCGCTGAGTTGCTGGCAGCAGTGTTGAACAAGGCCGTGCCTTCCCTGAGCGAAGCCCAGGTCGAAGAAGCCGGGATTTATATGGCGAAGAATCGCGATATTTTTGCCCGTGCATTCAAGAGTCAACCGGATGCGTTGAATGAACTGCTCAACGGTTCAGGGGCAGAATAAAGCCCGGTCCCCGTTGGAGCGCCGTCTGCTCGCTCCAACGGGGCCGGTGTTTGTTGCGTGACTATGCTCAGTCAGGTTTCTCCAGCTCATCCACCAACGCCCGGAAAAACCGCGCGGCTTCGCCGCCGGTAACAGCCCGGTGGTCGAAGGTCAGTGACAGCGGCAAAATCGGGTGCACCACCACTTCGCCGTTGAGCGCTACCGGCTCATCGCGAATCGCGCCCGCGCCAATGATCGCCACCTGTGGCGGGACCACGACCGGACTGGCGTAGCGGCCGAACAAGGTGCCGAAATTGGACAGGGTAATCGTCGCGCCCATCATTTCCTTCGGCGGGATCGACCGCGCCTGGACATCCGCTCGCAGCCGGCTCATGCCTTCTTTGAGATCGGCAGACTCGCGATTGCCCACATCGCGCAGGACCGGCACAAACAAGCCGTCTGGCGTGTCCACGGCAATGCCCAGATCGAGCTGTTGATGCTGTTTGATCGACAAGGATTTGCCATCGAACCAACTATTGAGAACCGGCTCCACTTTGCAGGCGGCGGCCATGGCTTTGCCGAGCCGGATCAACGGGTCGCGGGCTTGCGACCAGCGGTGCAGATCGGCATCGCCATAGATCGTCACCGGCACGACCTCCGCGTGGGACCTGGCCATGTTCAGCGCCATGCTGCGTCTGACGCCGCGCAGTTTTTCGCCGCCAAAACGGTCGCGGTCAGCTTGCGCTGCGCCCTCGACATCGGCACGGGTGATCAGGCCGTCATTACCCGAACCGCTCAACGCGCCGATGTCCACGCCCAATTGCCGCGCCAGTTGCCGGACCGCCGGTGTCGCTTTGGCAGCCAGATGCTCGCGGGTCGAAGGCGCGGCGCCGACGAAGAATTGATCATCCTGGCTGCCACCGCCTTCAAGACGCCCGACGACCGTACCCGCATCGCCCTCGCCTTCGAATGCCATCAAGGGTTCGCCCACATGCAGGATGTCGCCATCGCCGCCGTAGACCTTGGCGACCACGCCGTCATAAGGCGCGGGAATATCGACAATGGCCTTGGCGGTCTCCACTGAAACCATCAATTGATCGGCCTTGACCGTATCGCCCGCCTTGACGTGCCATTCGACGATTTCCGCTTCCTGCAAGCCTTCGCCCAGATCGGGCAGTTTGAAATATTTCATCGCAAGTCTCCTGAATCCGGGCCGTCAGGCAAAGTTGAGCACTTGATCGCAGGCGTGAAGAATGTCTTCCACGCCTGGAATGTACAGCTGCTCCAGTCGATACAGCGGCGGCGGAATATCCGGCGCCGTAACTCGCACGATGGGCGCCTGCAAATCCAGCAAGACCCGCTCGTAAAGACTGGCGGCGATCTCCGCACCGACGCCGCAGGAGCGTGGCGCTTCATGCACGATGACGCAGCGCCCGGTCTTGCGCACCGATGCTTCGAGGGTGTCCAGATCCAGCGGCTTGACGCAGGCCACGTCGATCACCTCCGCCGAGATGCCTTGTTCACTCAATGCAGCGGCGGCCTGCAAAGTTTCATGGACGCTCGCACCCCAACTGATCAGGGTTAAATCGCTGCCTTCGCGCAGGGTGAAACAGGTGTCCAGCGGCAGGCGCTTGCCGTCGTCGAGCAGCGCTTGCGGGTTCATGCGATACAGCCGGGTCGGCTCCAGGAAGATCACCGGATCAGGATCGTCGATGGCCGCCAGCAGCAGACCATAAGCCCGCGCCGGCGAGGACGGGATGACCACGCGCAGGCCGGGAATGTGAGCGAACAAAGCCTCGGTACTTTCGCTGTGATGTTCCGGCGCGCGAATGCCCGCGCCCATGGGCGAGCGCATGACCATCGGGCAACTCAGGCGTCCGCGAGTCCGGTTGCGCATGCGGCTGGCGTGGGAAACCAGGTGTTCCATGGCGGCATAGATAAAGCCCATGAACTGGATTTCCACCACCGGTTTCAATCCCTGTGCCGCCATGCCGATGACCAATCCGCCGAGCATGGTTTCCGCCAGCGGCGAATCGATCACCCGCTTGAAACCAAAACTGTCGCGCAGACCTTGTGTGGCGCGGAACACGCCGCCATTGACGCCAACGTCCTCACCCAGCACTACGACGTTTTCGTCTTCGGCCATGGCCCGATGCAGGGCAAGGTTGACCGCTTCCAGCAGGCTGACTTTTTCACTGGTCATGATGCTCACCTCCGGCGCGGCGTGCGGCCCGCTCAAGGAACCATTCACGCTGCTCGGCGAGTGCCGCCGGCCATTTGGCGTAGACGTGATCGATCACCGATTCCGGCGACTGAATACCGGCTGCGTCGAACGCATCAACCGCCTGCTGCACCAGCGCCTGGCATTCAGTGATGAGCGCCTGTTCGCGGCCTTCGTCCCAAATCCCCTGACTGGCCATGAACGATTGCAGGCGTTTGATCGGCTCTTCCAGCCAGGCCTGTTTCACTTCTTCAGCGGCCCGATAACGCGTAGCGTCATCCGCCGTAGTGTGATCGCCGAGCCGGTAGCTCAGGCATTCCAGCAGCACTGGCCCCTTGCCTTTGCGCGCACGTTCCAGGGCAATCTGCATGCGATCGTAGACGGCAAGAATGTCGTTTCCGTCGACTTGCTCGCCATGGAAGCCGGCACCGATGGCTTTTTGCGCCAGGGTTGGCGCGCCGCATTGCATGCGCCGGGGCACGGATATTGCCCACTGATTGTTGTTGATGACGAACACCACCGGCAATTGCCAGGCGCCCGCTACATTCAGCGCTTCGAGAAAATCACCCTTGCTGGTCGCGCCGTCGCCGCAAGTGGTCACGGCAACTCGATGCTCGCCGCGAATCTTGAACGCGCTGGCGACGCCGCAAGCATGCAACGCCTGAGTGGCAATCGGCACGCAGAGCGGGAAATCCTCAGCGACGGCTGGCTCGGCAAAATTGCTGCCGCGTTCGTCACCGCCCCAATACAAAAGGATTTCTTCCATGTGCACG